>CAWKES010000001.1:0-4745 GCA_963848755.1 Candidatus Bathyarchaeota archaeon
AGCTCTGTCGTTCCCCGTAGACGTTGAAGTATCGCAGTGATATGGTAGGGATTCCATACGATCGGTAAAACGCTCCACAATACTTCTCTGCTGCTAGCTTGGAGGCTCCGTATGGCGTAATTGGGTTCGTCGGCAGTTCTTCGTTTACGTATCGCGATTTGACGTCACCGTAAACTGACGATGAAGAGGCGAATACAACTTTCTGGATCTTCTCCTTTACGGCAGCCCTTAAGATGTTTAATGTTCCATCAACATTTGTCGCATTGGTGGTTTGAGGATAAGTCATCGAGACGAATGGGCTAATCTGGGCGGCAAGATGCACTATTGCATCAACCTTTCTCACTAACGCCTGCACCTTCTGGAAATCCGCTATGCTCCCGCGGACAAAGCGCAGTCTTGAATTGTGTTTGCAACCTGATAGATTACGGGTACTTCCTGAAGATAGGTCGTCGAGAATCCATGTTTTCACGTTCGACTTGAGTAGTGCCTCCACCGTATGACTTCCTATGAAGCCGGCTCCGCCGGTTACTAAGATCCTATCATATTCCATATCAATACAAGTTATCTTACATATGTCCATGAGTAAGTAAAGAGATCGATCGGTGGAGCAATACTGAAACGAAACCCGAAACTCGAATCGAGTTGAATTCGAACTAAAAAGAAAAGAGGTATCGTCTGAAATGGTCTTGGTCAGTGTTGTGTGCGTTTCATACAATGACCTGCACCATCTAAAGCGTCTATTTTAGAGCTTAGCGCAGCAGAGCTTTCAGGACTTTGAGGTTATTGTAGTAGATAATGCTAGAAACAGTGCAGTTAGAGAGTTCGTTCTGTCCCTTGGAGCTAAATGCAGTCAGCGATATGTGTACGTGCCAAATGATAACGAAGGTTACCCTGGGGGAAACGTGAGAGGTGTCAAACATGCGAACGGGGATTTAGTGTTGATAATATCCGATAATAAATCCCGGTTGTCGGAAAAAATGCAATCAAAGCACTCGTAAAAGATTTCTCGACCCAACCCACTGAAGTTATGGTTCTCGTTCCTAAGATTCTGATTCGTGATAGTGACGCAATCAACTCGATAGGGATGAAACGCATTCGGCCATCAGAGAATCTGTACACTAATATCGGGTATTCGGAACACGATTACGGGCAATTCGGTGTCTCTCAAAAAGTGCAGGCATTTGACGGCTCAGCATTCATGTTCCGCAAGGACCTGTTAGACCAAACTTACCTCTTCGACGCCAGGTACTTCTTCGGAAACGAGGCCGTCGATCTGGCAGAGAGGATGGCTAAACTCGGTTTCTCAGCGTATACCTGTCCTAGCGCAATTGTGCGACATGAACTATGTGGGACGGTAACATCGTCCAAGCAGAATGACAAAATTGCCGCCATCATAGTCAGAAATTCACTGATCCACACTATGCGTAACACGAATCGGTCTATGTTCCTCCGAACGCTACTCATTGGCATATGCTTTAGAAACATTCTCGGCAGGCTTATCACGAGACACAATCCGCGAGCCGGAGTTATCTACTTAAAAGGTCTCGCGATGTTTGTGCTACAAATAGGGGAATTCGTCGCGGATCCTTCGACCAAAGGTCAGAATTGAGATCAGGCGAGCATTAAAGTTCAAAATTCCACTATGCATAATGCAGACTATTGCATTCGTTAGATCGGAGGCGATTGCTAACGTTGAAGCGTTGCGTTGTTCCGATACCAGGAGATGGTCTTCTGTAACCCTTCTTTGACCGAGGTTCTTGGAAGGCCTGGAAAGGCGATTTTCATTCTCCCCAAGTCTGGACGGAAGTTCAGCGTCTCTCCTATGCGCATCGGCATTCTCTGAATTGTCACATGTTCATCCAACTGGAGTATTAGTTGGTTTACGATTTCCTCTACTGTCATATCTTCTTCCGAACCTATGTTGAATATCCCGTCGGTTGTTCGTGAGTCTGTCAGGCTTCTCGCAATCGCTTCAGCGACATCAGTAACGTACACTAGGTTCATGATCTGCATTCCACCGAATATGGGGATCGTTCGATCGTTCACTGCGCTTTTGATCATCGCTTGAATGTTGTATTGTTGGCCTCCGGGTCCATAGACGTTTGTCAACCTTAGGATCGTGAAGTTCAACCCGAACTTGGACTTTGCCCATATGATGAGTTTCTCGGCGAGCATTTTAGTCGTACCGTAAACGTTGTTCGGTACCAATTCTGCATCTTCAGCCGTGCGCCCAACATTGCCTTCTCCGTAGACTTCACGTGATGAAATGAATATCATTTTGGATTTTGCAGCTGCACACTCCATTACCACGTTATAAGTGCCGAAAACATTGATCGAGAAGGCGAGAGATGGATTGTGGTTGCATTTGTTCAAGCCGGTCAACGCGGCGAGATGTATCACGCTATCTGGTCTCTCAGTGGCAAAAGCTCTCTTGATTTCCGCTGCATTAGTAACATCGCCAATTATTACTCTGAGTCTATGTTGATTTGCAAACTCCTCGCTACATTCGGCTCCTATTGGGTCTGAGAATATCGTGACGTTATGCAAGGGGGAAATGTTTTTGATGAGATGTCTCCCTATGAAACCAAATCCTCCTATTATGAGAATCCTCAAACGAGTTCAGCCACGTCAACCTTGGCGTTATCGTCAAGGATTATAAGGAATCTTCGGAATGATTATCCGGTCCATTCAGACGCGTAAAAGTCTTCAATACCCTTTCGATAGATCTTAGGATTATAGTGTCGATTGCAGACCTCGTACAATTGAGCGTTATATTCCGCGTATTCGAGGGGGGCGTCCAAGCTCTTCATGTCATTACAGATATCATTCTCTAATGCATGCCAACTTCCATAAACGGTTCGTAATCCTCTGAAATCCTCCGTAAAAAACTCGGTATTGTAGACAGCGAAACTAATCCCGCCTGCAAATACCGTCTCGAGGAAATACCCATCCAATCCTTCCCCAAAGGTCAATGACCATTTAGCTCGGGCAACCAGCTTCCGATACTCGGCGTATGGAGTATTCTCGATGACTCTGACCTCTAGATTGGGGAAAGTTGAACCAACAAGGGATAAGATTCTCTCCTTTCGAGGGTGGGGGTCATTCGATACCAGGAGCAGGTTCGACTTTTCGTGGTAACCTTGTTTTGCGTAATCTTGAAGGGAAACGTACCACGAAAGATACCGTAGACTAATGCCTAAACTTTTCTGCAGTTCCTCATTCGAATAGCTCTCGTGTGCAGTAGTACAGGTGACCCTACCGATCTTCTTCAATTCGCCGACGTCTCGACTTCTGGGCGCAAATCCGATATTCTGCAACAGTATGTTAAATCGGATGTCCCCTATCTCCTGAAAGCGTCTTCGCCTTTGTCTCACCATCGCCGCGACAAACTTACCGACCGCATATTCTGGGATGTGAATCATTAGACGCTTCAGGTTAGTGAAATAAGAAAAAGCATGCTGCATATCATATAGATAGTTCTGATTGTCAAATTTAGAAAATCGAAGTAGGTTCGGTTCACCCGGTGCAGTGCACATTATGACCTCTGCGCCAAGGGTTTTTCTGATTTTGAAAGTCTCATTGTAAAGCGACGTAATAGAAATCAGCCCCCCGTTCACATTGTCGTATCCCGGCGTAAGAAACATTATCAGCCTCTGCACGTCAGGAGAATAGTCCACATTCAGCAATTCTCTCTGACGCATCCTAGTCCGATAACTATTGATGTCAAGCTTGATTCTCTCACTTAGCAGAGAAGCTCTCCTCGCAACCCGCGCAACTACGTTCGGATGATTGGTCGTTTGTGTCAATCTACGCGCCATATTGGGTTTTGAATTCTATTTGCGTATTCTATTGCCAACATGCGTCTTTTTCGCTATGATCCACACCATTATGAAGTTCAGGCCATCGTTCGCTTTATCGAAAAGTTTCTTTTCGACGGCGATTGACAGCGGGGTATTGTGTATTGATACTACATCTTGATTGTACATGGATCGCACGGCGTCGGCATTGCCCCAGCCTGCACTTGTAAGAATTTCGAAATCTTGGAATAATGATTCTAATCCATCAGGCGTGAACCTCCAATAATCCTTCCAACCCGTATCAGCATGGTATTGAAGAATGAACGGGACTGTTGCTACGGCTAGCCCGCCGACTTTCAGTATTCTCCAAGCTTCATCGACAGCCACCCACGGCCAAGCAACATGCTCTAAGACTTGATCGAGTAAAACGGCATCAAATGTTTCATCATCATATGGCAGGTTATGAATGTCTACCTCTGGATAATTCTTCGCGATTTCCACCTGGTACCCGATGCCCTCGCCGATCGACTTGAGTGTACCCTCGCTCCCACCAAGCTCAATTGCCTTCTTTCCATATCCATATCGCTTACCAAGATTTGTCGAGAGAAAATCGTCAATCAGATTATACATAGGAACCCTGAGCCAGCTTTTATGCCCATACGTCTTGAAAGATACGCCATCGAATGATTGCACATTGTGATCAGACAGTTTCACGTAGTAGACATAGTACCCTCTCTTGCTGAGCAGCTTTTTGACTACGTTGGTTGGCTTCAGATACCGTTGAAGGATCTTCAAGCTCTTACGAAGTTCAATCCGACGTCGTCGCGCTTGCTGTTCAAATGGGATTTCGGGATCTCTCATTTCATTCTGCCTATTTGGGTGGGGGGATCGCGTTTGAAGTATTCTGACGCCTATGCTTTTAGCTCGCCCATGTTATCCTTTCCTGTA
>CAWKES010000002.1:0-6336 GCA_963848755.1 Candidatus Bathyarchaeota archaeon
TCCGTGCCTGCTCTACCATAGCGTCGATTACGGGTTTCACTCCGTGCCCTATTGGTATAGACGCGTTGGCCCCGCCCGACGCATCAAGATACTTCTTTCCAAACTCATCGTAAATGTAAACGCCCTCGCCGCGAACGATACGGATATGCTCAGAAAACATGTCTCGATAGAACAAATGATTGCTCAATTTAGTGCACCCAACTTAATGTGACAACGCATTTGCATTGTCTTTTCAGTACCAGTAACGTCGACATTAAAACACAGCGCGTGTTTTTTCGAAACGGAAGCGAAACAAACTGATAAATTAAGCAAGCATCCAAAAAGCACGAAGGGCGAAAAATGACAAAGACGTTGGGTCTGATTTACACGGCGCCTGCAATTGTTGAATCGGTCACGAAGACGGTATTTGATGTCATGCCGTCTGTGCAGAAATTCGACATCATCGATAACCGAATCATTTCAGTGATTCTTTCAAGCGGCGGCCTGACGCCAAAGGTTCACAGAGTCGTGGCAAACTATGTTCGCACAGCGGAAGACGAGGGTGCCGACGCTATACTGGTAACTTGCTCCTCAATATCGCCCTGCGTGGACACTGTCAAACCATTGGTTTCTGTGCCTGTTTTCAAGATTGATGATCCTATGACTGATATCGCTGTTGAACAAGCATCGAAAATTGGAGTTGTTGCGACCAACGCGGCTACTCTCGGACCGACGACGGAATTATTGCGTGCAAAGGCCCAGAGCAAGGGCAAGAAAGTCGAGGTGACAGCAGAACTATGCAAGGGTGCATTCGAAGCTCTCTCAAACAAAGACACTGTAACTCACGACCGGCTAGTCTTGGAAGGAATCAGGCGCACTGCTCAAACTACGGATCTGCTTGTCTTGGCACAAGCGTCGATGACTCGAATTATACCACAGCTGGGTGATCAGTTCAAAGTTCCTATTCTCACAAGTCTAAGGTCGGGAGTCGAGCAGGTCAGGTCCGTACTGGGATGAGCTTAACCGATCGGTGTAGCTGGCCGGTGAGTCCAGTGTCAGCGAACGTTGATCACTTTGGGATGAAGATGACCTTGCCGCTCTCTCCCCTGATCACTCGCTGAAAGCCTTCTTCCGCCTTCTCGAGCGGGAGTCTATCCGTGATTACGGCACTAGGTGTAACTTTCTTACTGGCAACAAGGTTGACCATGCGTTCCCATGTTCCAAACATCGCTCGGCCCGTGCTCCCGAATACGGTTACCTCCTTGTAGATTATCATCGAGGTTGGTTCAATCTGAACCGGCTTGTCGGAAAGGCCGACCAAGACCACACGGCCACATTTCTTCACTGCCTGAAGTGCCTGAACGGTCGTTATCGGGGCTCCCGCGAGCTCAATCACAACGTCAGCGCCCCTGCCGTTCGTTAACTCCATGGTTCGCTTGACTATGTCCTCTTTCTCGGTATTGACGTAGACATCGGCTGATCCGATCTTTCTTGCTAAGTCTAGTCTGAATTGTTTGAGTTCGGCGGCTATCACCGTTGATGCACCTGACACTTTTGCGATCTGCTGTGCGAAAATTCCTATTGGCCCCGATCCCATTACGAGGACTACGTCACCTGGCTGTATCCCCACTCGTTCAATTGCATGGACCGCCACACCGAACGGTTCGAATACTGCACCTTCCTCAAAACCCACGCCTGAAGGCAGCTTGTAAGCAACTATCTCTGGCACCGCAGCATAATCAGCAAATGAGCCTTCAGCGGTTTGGAGTCCGTAGATCAGCATGTTCTGACAAATATGCATGTTTCCATTTCGGCAGTAGGAGCAATAGCCGCAAGGGATATGGGATTCTCCAGCAACATTGTCGCCCGGTCTCAGAGACTTAACGTTGCTTCCGACCTCCACGATCCTACCTGCCCACTCGTGACCAATCGTCATTGGTAGCGGCGACTTCCATCGCGTTGTTTGTTCGTCCCAGCGGTATATGTGGAGGTCTGAACCGCATATCGCGGTAGCCTCTATTTTGACGAGAACTTCTGAAGACTTAATTTTAGGATCTTCGATTTCCTGGACTTCAACACCCGGCTTCGGAACCGTCTTTCTAATTGCTTTCAACAGCCTTACTCCTCAATTACTTGAACCCGCTTGTCTACAAAGTTTCATTGATTATCTTAGCTTAAGATATACCGGTCGGGAAGTAACGAAGTAACGCGAAGCAACGAGTGGTTGTCGACGATGAGGATGTGCAATTGGATTCAAATACGTCGCCCAATAAACGTCGAGGCAGATTCGAATGACAGACAACGCAAGACCAGTCATCGGCATAACGATGGGAGATCCCGCAGGCGTCGGTCCTGAAATAACCTGCAAGATGTTTGCTGACAAAACCGTCTACGACTTTTCGAGGCCCTTAGTTATTGGAGATAGTGGATGCCTAAACGAAGGAATGAAAGTAAGCAAAGTATCCCTTCAGTTGAATTCAATCAAGAAGGCTAGTGAAGGTAAATTCGTTCCTGGAACCATCGACGTCATCGATCTACATAACGTTGACATCAAGAACTTGAAGATGGGCGAACCGCAAGCCATGGCGGGAAAGGCTTGCGTAGAATACATCAAGAAAGCTGTCGAACTCGCAACCGTTGGTGAAATTGATGCGATCGTAACCTGTCCGATCAATAAGAAAGCGATGAACATGGGTGGATACAAGTATGCTGGCCACACCGAACTGCTGGCGGACTTAACCAACACGAAGGATTTTGCAATGCTGCTCGTGACTGGGCCTTTGAAGGTCATCCATGTTTCAACGCATGTTTCGCTCGTGGAGGCTATACGACGAGTCCAGAAAGAACGAGTTACGACTGTCATCAAATTGGCCGATCAGGCGCTTAGAGAGTTGGGAGTCGCTCATCCTCGGGTTGCTGTGGCAGGTCTTAATCCTCACGCGGGAGAGGATGGAATGTTTGGCAATGAGGAAATAGAAACAATTGCACCTGCTGTTGAGGCTGCGAAGAAAATGGGAATCGACGTATCAGGTCCGATTGCTCCCGATACCATCTTCCTGCGAACGAAGAAAGGTGAATTTGACGTGGTTGTCGCAATGTACCACGACCAAGGGCATGTTGCAATTAAGATGCTAGGCTTCGAGCTTGGAGTAAACGTTAGCATTGGATTACCTATCATCAGGACATCGGTTGATCATGGTACAGCTTATCGTCGTGCCGGTCTCAAACTAGGGACCGGTGATCCTACAAGCCTTATCGAGGCAACTCGACTGGCAGCTCAAATAGCTAAGAGTAGGACAAGACGCTAGGCGTCGTTGAGGAATAATCCCGGCGCCTTCAAAATGCGAAAGAGCAAATGGCGGTCAGAGCGCGTTGAAAGGAAAAGGATCACGAACCGTGATTCGACTGGAAGATCAACATCGCATTCTCAACGAGTAATAATCGCGGATGATCTCACGGGTGCATGCGACGTCGGAATTCAATTTGCAAAACGCGGCATCTCAACCTCAGTAATTTTTCGTAAACCTTCTGCACGGGATCTCAAAGCCGCTGGTTTGATTGTATATAATACTGAAACACGGAATGAATTTGAAAAAGAAGCTTATCGTAGTGTACAGAGGTTCTGCTCTGTATGCCAGAAAGCTGGCGTCGACATCGCATACAAGAAAATTGATTCCACGCTACGAGGAAATCTGGGCGCTGAGCTACAGGCTATCCTTGACCGCTTCAGAAAGTCCTTCGTGCTTATTTGTCCCGCATATCCAGAGTATAAGCGGACGGTAGTTAACGGGCAATTATTGGTCAACGGAGTTCCCGTTGACCAGACAGAGTTCGCAAAGGATCCATCAAGTCCAGTGAGGTCATCTGACATCAGGACCCTGGTAATGTCGCAGACTTCTGCGTCGGTGGACGGCGTTCGGTTAGCGACCGTGCGTAAGGGGTCTGATAAGATTAGTTCGGAAATCAGACTATTGGTCGAGAAAGGAACCAGAGTCATTTGGGCAGATGCGGAAAACAGGAATGATCTGAAGAGAATCGCGAATGCATGCTTTCAGCGTAACCTGATCCCTTGTGGATCAGCGGGATTAGCAGAGGAAATTGCTAGAATTCAACAATCTCTCCGTCCGAAGATCATGATTCTATCGGCCACTACTAATGAAGCGACGTTAAATGAGCTTCAAAGAACGGCGAAATATCCTAAAGTTTTCCTCCTCAAAGCCAGAGTGGATGCTCTTGCTGGAGAATCGAGAAACCGTGAGATAATCAGGATTCACAAGCTAACTACTCGAGCCGCTGAGAAATACGACGTCATTGTCGTATGCTCCGCATTGTACGCGAAAGATATCCAACCAAAGTTTGAGCACTCAGAACGTGTGGGGAGGTCTAACGCAATCGCGAGTGGCCTAGCAGCAGCGACCGCGCCCTTGGCTCTATCAGGCGCTTTGAGTGGGGCTCTCTTGACGGGAGGCGACATGGCAGCCGCGTTTCTTAGGAAGATTCGAGCAAGAGGACTTAGACTTGAACAAGAAATACTCCCAGGGATCCCCTTGGGTAGAGTGATGTCGGGGAAGGCAGCTGGTTTGAAGATTGTCACGAAAGCTGGTGGGTTCGGTTTGCAGGGATCAATGAGACAAATAGTGAACTGCTTAACATAGACTTGGAGACCTAGTGTTCATTGGCAAACTTTCAGTTGCCTCGATGGATTTTGAACGAATTCGAACGTTGACTTGCGTAGCGGTTTAGCCTTCACGCACTTTCTGTAGTCCAGCGCGCATGCCAGATACTACTTTCTCTATATCCTCACGATCGTGAGCGGCTACTAGACCGTGATGGAATAATGGAATAGGGAGTGTGTATATGCCTTCGCGCAGCATTTCTCCTTGGAATACTCTGAATCGGGTCGAATCAGCCCTACATGCTGTCCTGTAGTCACTAACTTCTTTGTCAGTGAAATAGACCTGGAATTGTCCGCCGAGGCCTGCCAACTGAGCTGGGACGCCAACCTCCTGTGCTAACTCGAAGAATCTCTTCTCAAGTTGTACGCATTCCGCGTTAAGTCTTTTCTGAACCTCCCCATCAGCCAATCGTTCCAATGTCGCATGTGAAGCAGCAAGAGACACTTGGCTACCATTATAGACACCTGCCCAGCCGGCTTTACCGTCTGGGGCTGTCACTTCCATGATGTCGGCTCTTCCAGCCACCGCACTCATTGGGAAGCCATTCGCGATCGCTTTGGCGAACGTGGCGAGATCGGGCACCACTCCATAATATTCCTGTGCTCCACCTGGGGCAACTCTAAATCCTGAGATTATTTCGTCAAAAATCAGTAAAACGTCGTTACGCGCGGTTATCTCCTTCAATCCTTGCAAATAGCCTTCCTTGGGGCGAACGCACCCAAGATTGAACATGATTGGTTCCACTATCACGGCTGCCAGCTCCTTTCTACGTTTCCTGATTATGCTCTCTGCGACTTCGAGATCATTGAAGGGCATCACTATAGTTGCATCCACGCTAGCTTTCAGCAACCCCAGATTTTCAGCAACTGAGACTGGTTTCTTCCTGGGTCCTGCTCTTCTCAAATTCGGTTTGCTGCTAACCGCTACAGAGTCTTGCCATCCGTTGTATCCGCCCTCAAGCTTCAGTATCTTCTGCTTTCCGGAGTAAGCTCGTGCAATCATGAGCGCTTTCATTACTGCTTCTGTACCGGAGTTTGAGAACTTCACTGCCTCCGCGCAAGGCACCATACGAGTTACTTGTTGTGCGACTTTGACGCTTAGCTCAGTCTCGACGCCGCACGTTAAGCCCGAGTCGATCTGTTCCTTCACGGCGCGTGCAACGGCTTCGTCACCATGTCCCAGAATCAGTGCGGACATGTTGATCACGCAATCCACATACTCGTTTCCATCAACATCCCAAATTCTGCCCACCCTTAGCATGCGAAAACCAGAGTGGATATGGCTTCATGTACCGAATGTTAGAGTGAATGCCGCCGGGCACGTGCGGATTAATTCTCTCGTAATACGATTTTGATCGTGAAGTGTTGCATTCGGCCAAAAATTTTCATCACTTGGAATTTGACTTGACGACCAAAAAGGCTCTTATCAACCTTCCCGACGGTTACTGACTCAGCAAAACAATCCTTCTGAAGCCTCAAGATCCAAACTGTATCCACGTCTGAAGGGGCAGTTTCAAGTCTAAGATCAGTCTTGGAATTCAGCGTCAAGTCTTAAATATTGTTCACTTCGCACTTGACCGCCGTGATTTTTGCGTGGCAAAGAGTTCACCAAGGGTTTTCGTTCGAGACGCAACCGGCCTTGTGAGGGAATTCGGTTCCTGGGATAGTTTCGCCTTCAATTT
>CAWKES010000003.1:0-23178 GCA_963848755.1 Candidatus Bathyarchaeota archaeon
TACGCCGCGCCCTCACCGTAGCTAGAGGACGCTCGACTCGCATGGCTTAGTCTCATCCCGATAGCAGTTGGGTCCGCCAGGATCAAGCGGAGTTAACAAGTTGATCAGCTGAGTTACGTTAGGACGATTTTTGGAAACACAGCCGTTTTTTAAGGAAATTGAACGGACTGGAATTTGGCAGAATGACTGCAAGCCTCCATTAGACCCAAACTTTTCATGGACGCGATGAACGCCCCCAAGTTTGTTTAGGCCCTCACTATTGTTCCCGCAATTGGAGGTCAACATTTCATCCAAGGGCATAAGCCCGATACGTCTAGTTGACGCCGCCGCCGGGTAAATCACGGGAAATGTCACCACATCGAGTTCGATCGACGCGTTGACAAATCCTGAGTAGGCCGTCGGCGTTGATATAAGCATATCGATGTCAAACCATAAGAGAAAGACACACGAGCCACGATGAAGTTTTTCACTAGAAGGGTGTATGCGCAATGCCAACTAAACATGCAGACCTCATCATAGAGAACGCAAAGCAAGCAGTAACAGTGCAAGGGCACAGCTCAGCGCCAGCTATCGGATCGCAAATGGAAGAATTGGGCATAATCCAAAACGCATCAATCGCAGTCTTAGGTGATAAAATAATTTCCGTCGGAAAATCCGACGAAATACTCTCACACTATACCGCGGAGGTTCGCGTTGATGCAGCCGGAAAAGTCGTGTTACCCGGCTTGATTGACGCACATACACACTTCGTCTTCGCTGGTTCTCGAGAGAACGAGTTAGAGTTGAAGATCAAAGGTGCGAGTTACATGGAAATCTTACAAAGCGGAGGAGGAATTCTCAGAACGGTTCGTGACACTCGGGCTGCATCTGAAGATGAATTACTGGAGATCTGTAAACGCCGCGGACTGAACCTTCTCAAGTATGGAACCACAACCATCGAGGCAAAGAGCGGATACGGATTAACACTACAAGACGAAATCAAAATACTAGAAGTCATCAAGCGACTGAACAACGAGACCCCATTGACGCTTATTGCAACTTTCCTTGGAGCTCACGCCATTCCTCCAGAATTTTCAGGACGAACATCAGACTACGTGAAAACAATATGCGACAGTTGGATCCCTGAAATTGCAAAACGCAAACTTGCCACATTCTGCGACGTGTTCTGCGAAAAGGGCGTATTCGAAATTTCTGACTCACGTATGATATTAGAGGCAGGAAAGAAGTTCGGTCTTCTGCCGAAAATTCATGCAGACGAATTCTACCCATTGGGCGGAGCTGAACTAGCAGGCGAAGTAGGAGCAATCTCCGCCGACCATCTTCTTCAAGCGTCAGCCACTGGACTTGAAAAAATGAAAGCCTCCGGAACCATAGCGACCCTCTCACCCGCGACACCACTCACAGCAATGACGGACAAATATGCGGATGCGAGAGGCATGATTCAACGATCGATTCCGATTGCGCTAGGAAGCGATCTCAACCCAAGTTGTTGGATTGAAAACTATCAATTAGTCCTCGCGCTGGCCTGTTACAAGCTCAGAATAACTCCCGCCGAAGCAATCGTCGCCGCCACCATCAACGCAGCACATTCAATTCGAAAAGCAGAAGAGATTGGCAGTATCGAAGTTGGAAAGAAAGCAGATCTAGTAATCTTCGATGTGAACGACTATAGATTTCTAGGGTATCGGTTCGGCGCTAACATGGTTGATACTGTGATAAAGAACGGAAGAGTGGAAGTGAGCCAAGGCAACCTCCTCACCAATGCTGAAAGTTAAAATCACGTCACTGATGAATGAGGTTGACTAAGATTGTTGCAGACAAAACCATCTGTCAGCTCCATCATCGGAAAAACGCTGCATTGTAAGAACTGGCAGATCGAAGGCGCATACAGGATGCTCCATAATGTTCTGGACCCTGAAGTCGCTAAAGATCCCGACAATCTAATCGTTTACGGCGGAACAGGAAAAGCCGCTAGGAACTGGGAATGCTTCGAAAAAATTACTGAAACTCTCCGAAACCTACAACCCAACGAGACTCTACTCGTGCAAAGCGGAAAACCAGTAGCAGTCTTCGAGACACATGAATATTCCCCACGTGTTCTAATCTCCAATGCTATGCTCGTACCCAAATGGGCAACTTGGGATTATTTCTACGAGTTAGAACAGAAGGGGTTGATAATGTACGGACAGATGACAGCTGGATCCTGGGCGTACATCGGCACACAGGGCATCCTCCAAGGCACTTACGAAACCCTCACCTCAGTTGCAAGGAAACATTTCGGTGGCTCACTTAAGGGACGGTTTATGCTCACAGCGGGACTTGGAGAAATGGGCGGAGCCCAACCACTCGCTATGACCATGAACGAAGGCATCGCCCTCGTTATCGAGATCGACAAAACCGCAATCGACCGTAGGCTCAGACATGGCTTCGTTGAAAAATGGACCGACGATCTCGACGAAGCGTTAAGCATGGTTACAACCGCAAAGAATGCGAAGGAAGCGCTCAGCGTCGGCCTCCTCGGCAACGCAGGCTGAAGTACACCCGGAACTGGTTAAGCGCGGAATAATCCCAGACATAGTCACCGATCAAACATCTGCACACGATCCTCTGCATGGCTACTACCCATCAGGGCTAAGCAAAGAAGACGCAGACACATTAAGGAAAACAGATCCGAAAGAATATCTTCGCAGAGCAAAAGAGAGTATCAAAATCCACGTAAAAGCAATGATTGATTTCTCGCAAAGAGACGCGATTGTTTTCGAATATGGAAACAATATTCGACAGCAAGCGTTCGATGCAGGCTTGAATGACGCTTTCAGCTTCGCTGGATTCGTTCCTGAATACATTCGTCCAATGTTCTGCGAAGGACGTGGTCCATTCCGTTGGACCTCACTAGTCGGAGACCCCGAAGACATATTCACAATCGACAAAATGATCACGAACGAATTCGGCTACAATAAAGATCTGGTTCGATGGTTGGAGAAGGCGCACGACAACGTAAAATTTCAAGGATTACCAGCACGAGTTTGCTGGTTGGGTTATGGAGAACGCGCACGTTTTGGAAAACTAGTCAATGAAATGGTGGCGTCAGGCAAATTATCAGGTCCCATATGGGTGGGCAGAGATCACCTTGACACCGGAAGCGTGGCCTCGCCAAGAAGGGAAACTGAGAACATGAAAGACGGTTCAGACGCGATCGCAGACTGGCCAATACTGAACGCTCTGCTCAACACCGCTGCTGGCGCCACATGGGTTTCAGTGCATCACGGAGGAGGCGTCGGTATAGGCTACAGCATACACGCCGGAATGTGCCTTGTACTCGATGGAGGACAAGAGACAGAGAAACGTGCGAGACGAGTCCTAACGACCGACCCTGGAATCGGAGTTGTCAGACATGCGGATGCCGGGTATGAAGAAGCAGTAAAAGTGGCGAAAGAGAAAGGAATCAAGATGCCAATGCTCGACTAACGCATCAAACGCATGAATCCAAGATTACAAGTTGTGCCGATAATTATGCAATACTCCAAATTTAATGACGACGACAGAGTGGAGTTAGGAAAAATTGTTGGAAAAGACAACCTAAGTATCGAGGAAGAGGAACTCCTAATCTACGCAGTGGATGCATATCCCAGCGAATGGGTCAAACCAGACATCGTAGTATGGCCTGAAAACGCTGAACAAGTTTCACAAATCATGCGCCACGCACGACGCAGAAATCTACCAGTCGTTGCGAGAGGAGCAGGCAGCAGTCTTTCAGGGAACGCGGTACCGATCCATGCTGGAATCGTCATCAGCTTCAGAAGAATGAACAAAATAATCCAAATTCTCGAGAAGGACATGCAAGTTGTGGTACAGCCAGGAATGGTTTACGACGAACTCAACTCCAAATTGAGCGCGTACAAACTCTTCTTTCCACCTAACCCCGGAAGCTCCAGCGTTTGCACGATAGGAGGAATGGTGGCAAACAACGCTTCAGGAATGGGCGCCGTAAAATATGGAGTAACTCGCGATTATGTTCTGAAGCTTGAGGTAGTGTTAGCGAACGGCGAAATTATCAGAACGGGTTCCAACGCCATCAAATCATCCACCGGCTACGATTTAGTTAGACTGTTTGTTGGTTCGGAAGGAACTCTTGGAGTAATCACTGAAATTACTCTCAGACTCAGAATCGTACCTTCGACTATGAAGACGGCGATTGCATATTTCGACTCCGTCTCAGCAACAACAGATGCGGTCAGCGAGATCATGCGATCAGGCTTGAGTCCAGCCGCCCTAGAGTTCCTGGATCACGAGACTATCTCAGCCGTCAACAGGGCGGAGAATCTTGGATTGAGAGACAAACCGGCAATGTTACTTGCCGAATTTCACGGCGACGAAGAGACCTCTGCAAATGAATTGAACGCCGCTATGGAGATTTGCCGCAAACATGGCGCGGTTGACATTCATATTGCGAAAGACGACGTTGAACGTAAGAAGCTATGGGCTGGACGGAAAGGTGCCTACCCTGCACTCGTCAGATCCACTCCCAACATGATCATCGGTGACATCGTAGTTCCCATCTCCAGAATTACGGAGGCGATTACTCAGGCATACGCCATAACGAAGCGATATGGTGTGAAGGTTGCATGCTTCGGACATAGCGGCGACGGAAACATTCACCCGAACATTATGACCGACCACGCCGACAAGGATCTTTGGGAGAGAGCAGTGAAGGCGAACCAGGAGATTGTGGCTTACGCAATCAAGTTAGGCGGCGTTGCATCCGGTGAACACGGCATAGGAATTGAAAAAAAACAGTTCATGGAACTCGAACATGGCAACTCGTTGGCAGTAATGAAATCTATCAAAACCCTCCTTGATCCAACTAACATTCTGAACCCAGGCAAATTCTTCGACATCGACTAGGTGAACATACTTGGATCCGCAATCGGTTCGAAATCAATTCCTAAACGATTTTGGTTCAAACACCAAAGACGTGGCGCGATGCATTCGCTGCGGGTTCTGTAATTCCGCCTGCCCAACCTCGAACGTGACATCGGCCTTCAAAGATTCGCGAACAAGTAGAGGACGAGTGATTCTGTTACAGTCAATCATGGAGAATGCTGGAAACCTTGATCCTTACTCCTCGGAATTCAAAGACTTAATCGACCTATGCTATTCCTGTAGACGCTGCATCTCGGCCTGTCCAGCAGGAATCCCAATTCCCGATCTAATGTCCCATGCAAGATATGCGTACCTAAAGCATACAGGACACTCGAATCTCACCCTTGGACATCGAATATATTCCCAGTACGGCAAATTCGACCAGTTAGGCAGCACCTTTGCACCCTTCTCAAACTGGACGTTAAAGCGGAAACTCTTCCGTCAATTCATGCAATATACCACTCATATCGATTCTCGTGCGCATCTACCAGACTTTCACAGAGAGACTTTCGAGTCATGGTTCAAGAAACAACCTACCTCAAACGGTAACAAGAAAATTGTGTATTTCGTCGATTCATTCGCCAATTACAACGAACCTTCCATCGGAAAATTAACGACGAAATTACTTCAGCACGTAGGTTACGAAGTAATCGTGCCACCCCAACGCGAATCGGGAATGCCGGCTATCGAATACGGAATGCTTGACGAAGCTCGGCAACTAGCCGAATATAATCTTAAGCAGCTCGAACCATTCGCTCAAAATGGTTGCCGAATTGTGTGTAGTTCACCAGCCGCAACCTTTCTTCTCAAATCCGGATATGCGACAATTCTTGATGAAAAGTTCCGCGGCATCTCTGATTCCGTCGTTGATCTTGCTGAACTGTTACTTGAAGAATACAATCACGGAAACCTAGAATTTACTCATAGGGCACCGGAAGATGTTCAGTACCATTACTGTTGTCTCTCCAAAACATTGTCATTAGGTCCAGTTACTTCCAAGCTTTTAGACGCTGCTGGCTGCGCTCAAACGCAAATCGAAGAATGTTGCGGAGGGGCCGGTGTTTGGGGAACTTTCAAAGAAAACTATGAAATGAGCGGTGAAATCGCCGCTAAACTTGCACAGAGAGTCACCAAGGACCAGACATTGCTCACTGAAAGCGAAACATGCAGAATGCAGATCGAAGGACATCTAAATGTGTCCGTACGTTTTCCACTTGAACTGATTGCGGATCGTGCCGGAATCAAAACTATGTCGTGATACTGTAACCGGTGCTATATTCTCGCGGCCGTCTACTAGCGAAGTACATCCCGAGAACCAAACCACCGACCAATCCGAATAAGTGCGCGAAAATGTTAACGCCTTCACCGCTGCTCTCAATGAATATGATTGCCGCATAAAGTAATGCTACACCCATATGCTGAGCTTTTCTGGCAATCGCAACATAGGACCCTACAAGACCGAAAATCGCTCCTGACGCTCCACCGGAAAGATCAGTTGGACCAAGTAGAAACAACGACATTACATTACCCAATAATCCCGATCCGAAATAAATTGCGAAATACTGAGAATCTGAAAAATGCGCCTCGTTCAATCTACCGAAGTAGTACAACGCAAACATGTTGAATAGAATATGAAGGATGTCGAAATGCACGAACATTGAAGTAAACAACTGCCAGACCCAACCTTGGAAAACTAGTTGACTCGTTTGTCCGAGGATTAAGTATGCGGGGTCGCCGCCTATCTGCAAAATAATATACACTATAATATTCGCGATAATCAAAATGATCGTCGGTGACGTCAGCCAGTTCCACTTACTATCGTATTGATAGGGGAACAGAGATTATTCACCGAACTTAGTCGCATGGTGATTCGTCGGCTATTTAAGAAAACTGCGTAACGCTTGTCTAGCGCGTGAAAGTTAAGATGATAGGGTTGGCGAGTTGGTGGGCGACTCCGGGTTCACGTTCAAGGACCTGAGGAAACTCCATCCACAAGGCGGAGACGTGGCATCGCGAGATGTCGGTCGAGAGATCGGGTTAAGGAGCAGAAACAGACCTCCGTTAGTCGACGACCATGATGCGCTTGCGCTGAAGAGACTAACGGTAAGGGTGAAAAACCAGCCCACGTTGTGAAAGGGATAATAGGCGTCAATGACCGCCGCCAGAGACGCGGGTATCCCGATTAGATGAATGTCGCCTAAAACAGAAGGTGGGTTACGGCCAACACGCCAACCACACATATCCCTAGAAGAATTGCCGCCATTTTCTGAATCAGATTCATTTTGCGACGATTCAATATTTTTTCGTCTTGAGTAGTTTCTGACTGTCGTACGTACGTATACGTACGATTTCCGATGGAAACTTTGATCGCTTCCTCCGTCAGTCTACTTATGTTAATTCCGAATGATCTGCGATGCTCTTTCAACTAGACCTCGAAACCCAGTTTGAGGTCGATGCTTTCAGGCAGAAGCTCAGTCAAATTGTCCCTGCAACAGAGGTAACATTCTTTCCAGTCGTAGATGGCGTTCATGTACAATTTGTTCTCTAGACCGGATCATGAACCTATAAGCAGCCACGCCTAACAATTCATGGTTATGTCTGATGTCTGATAAGAAAACCGATTATATATGCAAGTCCACCCAGAATATCCGAGAAGCCAGCTTACTCATCGAGGATGGGTATGAATACGTAACCGATATCGGGGGCACAAAATTATTCCGCAAACGAAATCCAGACTGGCCACAAGCCTAGCTAGATCATGGCTCACGCTGAGTCATGTATGCATGAGGAAAAATACTATACTGGATTAGGTACTTTCGTTGTAGTGTGAGCTATAGGAGTCTGCGCCGGTCGGCTGCTTTTTCTTGAAAGCATCAGGGCTGGTTGCTGGCTGTGTCTGGCTAATGCCTGTTTGATCATGGTAGTCAGGCGGTGCTGAGACGGGTGAGCCTGATCCATATTGTATACCACTTGATGAATAGTCATTAGTTGGGAAGTCTGGCTTGGGTAAACGAATTTTTTGTTCATTCATTATGTTATTCACCACCTTCGGATGTTAGATTAGTCTCAAGATTTTCAGTTCTCTCCCGAATGCCATTCTCCTAACTCATCAGACTATACGTGATCAAGTCAGGTTCACTTATCATGAAGTGTCCTTGGTGCCATGGCGCAATGACTTGGGTTGATTACGCAGACGATTCTGATACCGTCTCGATGCGTCATCCGAGCAAAGAGAAATATGAAATGATAAAGTCTGAAGTCCGTGCTGCGAAAAACTAATGGATTGCTAGACACAGCGAACGGATGGCAGGCGAAGGCATTCCCACGTGGACGAGATTCTCGCAGAGCAGAAAACGCAAAAAGAAAGATAACGAAATCCAGGTTTTCTCTGAATGATACGAAGCAACCGCATAGTCCTAGAAGTATTGTGATTCCGCGAGTTGCATTGCTTCCGGACTGGTTGCGAGTGAGTAGGCTTCTAGGGGTTCGGCGTTTAACGTTAGGAAGGTTTCGCCCCATTTGAATAGTGAAAGTAGTTTTGTGGTTTCGTTCTTGAATCCGACGATATAGAGTGCTGCTGCTAGTGCCTCGACTGAGGAGAGCTTGTGTTGTTTCGTAGTTTGTTGGGTTTGCAGCTAGGAGAGTGGGTAGGCGTCTTCCCAACCCTGGGAGTCTTGATGCAAGTACGTCATCTGCTCGTTCCCATGAACAGTCGATGGCCACTAAGCCGAAGTTGATGCTGTGAACGCGATCGTTAGGAAGCAAGACATTATCGGCGAATGGGCTTAGCACCAACGCCTGTCGCGGAACTTGACGAAGCCTGTGTAGAGGCGTGGCGAGTCGGAATTTCGATAATTTAGCTGCAGTGCACTTCTTCGGATCATCCTGTTGGAGGAGAAGAACGTAGACTCTGGGCCCCGTGGATGCAAGCGAGCCTAGACCCATCAGCCTTCAGGTACTTCGTGTCGATTGTGCTCTAAAACCTGCTCATATGGGCCAATTGGTCAAGTTTACCCTTCTTGCCTTTAGGAAATGTTTTTAGTGGCACTGCACGCATCAGGGGTACGTTGAGGAGTTACAATGCCACTGGCCTTCGTTCTGATAAACGCCGAGATTGGCTCTGAAGACGAAGTAGTCGCGGAACTACGTAAGATCGGAAACGTAAAGGAATCATACGTAGTATACGGCGTGTACGACATTGTCGCTAAAGTCGAAGCCGACTCCATGGATAAGCTCAAAGAAATTGTAACTTGGAAAATTCGAAGACTCGATAGGGTTCGATCGACGCTTACAATGATTGTTGTGGAAGGAACTTAGGTTCCCCGGTCGTTTCTATCGAAGGCGTACCGACTAGGATGCTACAGTGCGACTACATTTAGGATTAGATGACACGGACTCTCGTGGTGGCGGCTGCACAACATACGCAGCCGCAGTTCTCGTTGAGAAACTTTCCTTGCTCGGTTGCAGGTTTATCGATTATCCGAACATTATTCGCTTGAATCCGAACATACCGTACAAGACACGAGGTAATGCTGCAGTCGCGATCCGGATTGATGCTAAGGATGAGATGTATCAGACGATAGAGAACGTTGCGATAGACACTGTGGAGAAGTTCAGTAGACTGGGTGAGGATGGTACGGATCCTGCCCTCGTTATCTTGCGAGGTGCTCCAGGAAATCAGATCAAGCGAATAGCACGATCAGCATTGAATGAAGTAGTATCGACCGATTCAGTCGTGAAGGCAATTGAAGAATCAGGCGCTGTCGCCGTCTTGTACGGCGCGAAGTTAGGAGTTGTCGGTGCAACAGCCGCCATCGGGCATACTCTTCCTGGTGATCACACATTCGAACTCATAGCCTACAGGACAAAGCGGTATTGCGGCAGCCGCAGGCGTTTGGAGAAAGAGTCCGTAAAACGGATGCACAGAATAATGGCGCCTGAAACATTCAACAGTTATGACGAGGAAAATAAACGGGTACTGATAGCGCCGCACGGTCCCGATCCAGTTCTCGTTGGAATCAGAGGTGAGACTGCCGAAGCAGTATTGCGGGCATTTCGAATGATCAAGATTCAGGAGCCGGTTGAGCGGTGGATGATCTTCAGGACAAATCATGGAACAGACGCTCATTTTCAAATCAAGAACCAGATGATTCACGCTCACTCGCCCGCAATTGTCACAGGAATCATCAATGGAGTCCCAAGAAGAACACGTGGAGGACACGTCTTCTGTTCTATAACCAGAAATATGCGAGAGTTGAATTGTGCAGCCTTCGAGCCCACCGGAGGCTTTCGTAAGATTATAGCCGAACTATTGCCAGGCGACGAAGTAACAGTGTTCGGTGGTGTTCATGCCGACGCAAATGGCACGATCAACTTGGAGAAGATCATCATTCACAAGCTAGTGAAATCGCTGCTGGTTAGAAATCCATCATGTCGAAGATGTAACAAGCGGTTAAAATCCGCAGGTAGAGGAAAAGGTTTCAAATGTACCAGATGCGGTTTGAAGACTCAAGATTTGAAGAAAGTAGTCACAATCACGGAACGGAAGATCAGTCCCCGGAATATATCTTCCGACTCAAAAGGCACACAGGCATCTGACAAAGCCTCTCATTAGGTACGGTAGAGAAAAAACTTGGGATGGGCTGCCGCCCATCGGGTTATGGCACAACCCGTAGACTGGACACGATTAAGGATTACTGAACGCGGACTGGTGGCGACTGCGTGTAGTAGACTTGAGGCGGTGGAACATATTGGTAAGCTACTGGAGGAGGTTGATACATATAGTTTACTGGGGGTGGCTGGTACGCGCAAGCTTGCGGGGGCGGTTGGTAGTAAACCTCAGGTGGTTGAGGGGCAAGGCATTGTGCTTGAGTGTAGCAGGTAGTTGGTACTAGACAGGTGTAGGCCACGGGTGGTTTCGGTACGTAGATGTACGACAATTCTGATCCGAGACTAATGCGCGATGAACAGAGCCAATAAGGCTTGCTTGTAGTATATATTCTCATTTTGATATACGACGCAACCCCGCTTCCTTCTGAATTTTGAAGTTTGCAGATACGTGTACATAGCGGAATTACTTCGACGGAGTCCAGAACCACTATTAGGCGAGGAGTTGTACGTTCAACTAAAGGGTATCAGAATTGAAGATCGTGCATATCTCCGATATTCACTGCGGCCCCGAATTTCAAAGATCCGTGTTCGAAAGAGCTGCTGGAGAAATCAACGACATTCAACCGGATGTTCTCGTCGTATCAGGAGATCTAACCGAAAACGGGCTTCTATCACAGTTCAGATTGGCACGGGAAATGATAGACTTAATCGAATGTGATAGGAAATTATTCTGCAGCGGTAATCACGATTACCGATCCACCGGCTATCTACTGTTCAAAAAATTTTTCCCATCTAAGCCGATAGTCAGGCTTGGTAATTGCGTTTTTGCAACAGTAAGCACAGCCCGTCCAGAACGAAACGAAGGTGAGGTGGGTCACCGACAAGTCGTTTGGCTAGAACACACTCTGGCTCGATATAGGAAGGTTACGAAGATAGTCATAATTCATCATCACCTTATCCAAGTCCCCGACACTGGACCTGACAACATACCAGTTATCGATGCCGGAGACACGCTCAGAGGGATCCTAGAATCAAATGTAAACCTGGTTCTCGCAGGCCATAGACATCGGCCCTGGAGATGGATTCTCCGAGATACGCAAATTATTCATGCAGGTACACTATCGAGTGAACGATTCAGAGGCTTCTTTGCCAATTCATACAACATAATCAAACTTGATGGAAAAAGAGTTGATGCAAAACTCAAGATCGTCGGCGGCAAATCTATGTCGTACGATGAAGTTACAAAAGGGCGCGTTAGATTTCCTCTTGGACTTCCTTACAACCAACCTGATGGTTGGTAGCAACTGAAAATCGCGGCTGGATCAGCTTAGAGACCTTTCAGATTAATGCACTGCTCGTGCGATCATTCTCCGTACAGAGGCGTTGACCAATATCTTTCGCCGCTGTCAGGGAGCACTGCCACAATCGTCTTTCCTTTTCCAAGCTCCTTAGCTTTCTTCAACGCCACGTACATGATCGATCCCGCGCTCATGCCGATTAGTAGTCCTTCTTTCTTTGCTACTTCACGTGCGGTTTTGAACGATTCTTGTTTTTCCTCTTCCGCTATCTCAACGATCTCGTCAAATGATTCACGTCTAAAGAGTTGAGTTGGAAAGGGTTCCTTAGGGTTTCTGAGTCCTTGAACCGCAATTCCTAACTTTGGAGTGACACCGACAATTTTGACGTCAGGTCTGGTCTCTCTTATGCGCAGAGATGTTCCTACGCCGGTTCCCGCTGTACCCACACCAATTACGATCAGATCCAAGTTTCCGTGTGTCTGTTCGAGTATCTCTTTTCCCGTAGTCTGATAATGCGCGAGAATATTTGCCGGGTCTTTGAATTGATCGACATCAATATACGTGTCTGGTTTTTCTTTGAGAATATTCTGCTTTAGCTCGATTGCGCCAGCAGTTCCCTTCGGCCCAGGTGAGAGTATCAGTTCAGCTCCGTACGCCTTAATTATTCTTCGTCGTTCCGTGCTAACTGACTCGGGCATCACCAAAGCAATCTTGTAACCTTTTGCCGCCGCGATCATCGCTAAGGCTATTCCTGTATTGCCCGACGTTGCTTCCAGGATTGTTTTCGAAGGGTCCAGGCGACCGGCAGTACGTGCGTACTCCAGTATGTACAAGGCCAATCGGTCTTTGACAGAGCCTCCGATATTATACCATTCAAGTTTCGCGTATATGGTCGCGTCATCGGGGCCCGTTAAATGATTTATTCTCACGAGAGGAGTTTTGCCGATCAAGTCGGTAATGCTGTTTGCAACTACCATGTTGGATCACGTCTTATCGAATAACCCAACAGCATGCAGAACCAGTATTAATCGATGCTTGATCAGTAGATTCCTAACAGAATATTAGATACGAAGAATATTCCGATTAGAATGTGTGATTTATAATTCAAGCATGCCATCCAAGCAGAAGATTGTCAGGCGCATGCGCTTGTGCTGGTTATCAGAGGGCATTAATTCGGAAGTCTTCTTTTATTGTTGTCAGAACGACGCGAGTGTTGGTCCTATCGACGAAGGGCATGCTGAGTAGAGCTTTGGTGAATTTGCTGAGTTCTTCGCGGTTGTGAAACTTAGCAATTACGACTGCGTCAGTTAACCCTGTAACATCATATACCGCACAGGTGTTTGGTAGTTTACTTATCGCCTGTTCCATGTCTAACAATTTTCCTTTAGACACAGTTATTTCAGCGATACCCGTTAATTGGTATCCGATCTTCTCCTGGTCCACTATTGCTGAATATCCCTTTATCACGCCCATCTTTTCCATTCGTCTAATCCGGTTTAGAGCGGTTCCAACGGAAACTTTGACTTTCTTCGCCAGTTCACGGTATGATATTCGGCAATCGGCGGTTAACTCATTCAATATCTTGCTGTCAATTTCGTCGATTTTCAATATTTCTTCACGTTTTGAAGGTCGCAACTGAATAAAAGTACAGTCATGACACATATTTCATAACGTTTAATCATATTTTTCGACCTAAATGTTATATATGTTCAGAGATATTGGCCCGTTTTCATAAAGGCGGTGTAACAGATCCCTTTCGTTCGAAGAGAAGACGGCAGTTTAGCTGAAAGGAAATTTTCGGCAAATGAAGTTCTAGATCTAGTTTCCAAGTACAAAGCAAAGTTTGTTGACCTCCAGTTTTCCGACGTTCCGGGTCGAATGCAACACGTAACAATCCCCGCTGAAATGCTGAGTGAAAAGACATTCACAGAGGGAGTATCAAAGTTAGACGGATCCTCGATCAGAGGCTTCACGGAAATTTACGAATCCGACATGCTATTGCTTCCCGACCCCTCAACCTTCGGCATTCGTTCCTTGGTCGGATGAGAATTTGCGAACATGCAGAATGATTTGCGATGTGCATTGGGGTTTTGGAAAGCAACGCTTCTCAAGGGACGTTAGATATGTCGCTGAGAAGGCTGTGGAAGCGCTCAAGAAAGAAGGTTTCAGCGATTCACTGTGGGGTCCGGAGGTCGAGTTCTTCGTCTTCGATAATGTGACATGGGACGTAAACGACCCGTTTGGTGCATCGTATAAGATATCATCAAAGGAGTCGGCGCTTGAGACGAGAGGGCTTAGCTTTCCTATTCGCTTCAAGGAAGGCTACTACCCAGCTCCACCTGTCGATACGCTCATGGATTTCAGGAGCCAATGCTCATTGTATCTGTGGGAAGGCTTCGGGATAGCCTCCGACGCCCACCACCATGAAGTCGCAACGGCAGGCCAGTGCGAAATCGACCTTTACAGGGACAGCCTCATCGCGATGGCTGACAGCATCCTCACATACAAATATGTCATAAAGAACACAGCATCAAAGAACGGACTTATCGCCACAACTATGCCCAAACCGATATTCGGAGATAACGCGTCAGGGATGCACGTGGCCTCAAGTCTTTGGAAGGGAGACCGCAACCAATTCCACGATCCCCAAGATCAATACGCGGAGTTGAGCCAACTCGGCAGGTACTATGTCGGAGGGCTTTTGGAACATAGCAGAGCGCTATGCGCGATAGTTGCTCCGACGACTAACTCGTACCGAAGATTGGTTCCTGGTTACGAAGCCCCTGTGTATATCGCGTGGAGCAGGAGAAATCGTTCGGCAAACGTACGGATACCCATATACGAGAAAGGAAAAGAAGCGGAAGGGGCAAAGCGAGCTGAATTCAGAACCCCTGACACATCCGCAAATCCATACCTAGCATTCGCAGCAATACTCTGCGCTGGCCTTGACGGGATTAAAAAGAAAATAGATCCTGGAAACCCGGTTGATGAGGATATTTACAAACTAACTCCAGAGAGGAGACGGGAGTTGGGAGTAGGCGACTTACCCGGCAGCCTTTCTGAGTCAATAGACAGTCTAAAGAGTGATTCAGAATTCCTCAAAGGTGTCTTCTCAAACGACCTAATCGAAACAATAATTGACATAGGAATGCAAGGCCACAGGATGATATCTGCCCGTCCACATCCATACGAATTCTACCTATACTTCGACATCTAACCATCATTGAATCGCACCGGCAATCGTCAGAAGAACAATCAGTCATAGAAGTTCCGCATCTCACCGAATAAACGAAATTTCCATGAGTATGCAACGATGGAATCCATGACATACTCTTAAGAAAGCGAAGGAACGCAGCACCCCCAGGTGCATTAGACTTGAAGATCGCTTTCATCGGACTCGGAATAATGGGTAAGCCAATGGCTAAGAATCTGATCAAAGCCGGTCACGACCTAACCGTATTTGACATCGTTCAACCAGCCGTCGAGGAGCTGGAAAAGTTGGGCGCGAGTAGGGCGCGTTCATCGAAAGAGGCCGCATCCAAGGGCGATCTGGTAATTACGATGCTCCCTGATTCGCCAGATGTGGAGAAGGCTGTCTTCGGATCTGAAGGAATATTCGAGGGAATCAAACCAAAATCAACATACATCGATATGAGCACAATCTCACCGGTCACAACTAAGAAGGTTGCAGAAGCTGCGACGACAAAACAAGTCCGTCGTCCTCGACGCTCCCGTTAGTGGTGGGGAAAAGGGCGCTATTGATGCGACACTCACCATCATGGTTGGTGGGGACAAACAGGTCTTTGATGACTACCTTCCAGTCTTCCAAGTGATGGGGAAAAATATTGTTTATTGTGGCAAGATAGGATCCGGCCAAGTGGTGAAAGCCTGTAACCAGATACTTGTCGCAGGCGTATTGGAGACAGCAAGCGAAGCACTAGTACTCGGCGCAAAAGCCGGAGTCGATCCTGAGATAGTGCTCAAAGTGATCGCGGGAGGATACGCAATGCGAGTTCTCGATGTGAGAGGACCGCTAGTGCTGAAGAGAGATTTCAAACCAGGCTTCAAGACAAGACTCCATTACAAAGACTTGAGTATCGCACTGGCTGCAGGCTCCGAGTACGGTGCACCTCTTCCCGTTACAAGTCTCATCCACGAAATGATGGGTGCGATGAAGGTCTTAGGTCGCGGAGAAACCGACCACTCAGCAGTAATTACACTGCTCGAGGACCTTGCTAAAGTGGAAGTGAAAAAATCCACTTAGGGCCCCATTGTTACATGCCAATTCATTAGTCGCTGGGGAAGGGAGAAGTCGGTAACTTCTTCTCTCTCAATTCTGGATGTTTCTTCACGAGAGTCTCGAAGCGCTTCAGTGCGCCGGCGGGAACCTCCTCAGGATCTATTCTGACATCTATTATTGACGGTTTTCCAGAGTCGAATGCGTTCTTCAAAGCATCTTTTATCTCAGTTGGTCTCTCAACCAATTGCCCGTATGCGTGGCAAGCTTCGGCGAACTTTACGAAGTCCATCACGTATGATTGAGTGACGATGTATCTTTCAGGCTCCCACGCACCGTAACCGAATTTTTGTCCCTGGATTATCATGCCGAGATTTCCATCATTCAGTATGAACCAGACAACCGGAATCTTGTAGGCTGAAGCGGTATTGACCTCCTTGCACAGCATCGTAAAGCTTGCGTTTCCCACGACGTCCACAACTTGGCGGTCTGGTGCTCCGAGCTTGACACCGATCGAGGCCGCAACGCTAAATCCCATTGCTGTATGTCCCCCGTCTGCAATGAACCCTTTCGGCATCAGCGTCTGGTAGTATTTCTCCACCCACGCTAGGTTGTTTCCGCAGTCAGCTAGCACAATTGCGTTCTTGTCCAAGAATTTTCGAAGTTCTCTGACGGCTCTCTGCGGTTTTGTTGGGACAGCATCGGAGAGGCTTATCGCCTCTGAGTAGTACTGAAGCTCGCCTTTGAGTGCGAGTACCTCTCTCTGTCTTACCTTCTTCCGCTCCTCAAGTTCCTTCAGCTCTGCTGGCGGCAGCCTCAACATGAGAGCTTTCACTTGGTCAATCAAATCCTGTAGAACCGCCTTGGCGTCTCCAACAATACCAATTTCGAACGGGTAGTTCTTTCCAATCTCTGTTGGGTCTGTGTCGATCTGGATTATCTTCTGTCCGCCGAAGTCTCTGACCCAACCCGCTGTGGTCATCTGATGAAATATCGATCCTATTGCAAGAAGAACATCGGTTTTATCTTCTCGGAAAACAGAGTTAGCAACGTCTTGGCCAAATAGACCAACCACGCCAACTGCGAGTGGATGGTCTTCCGGGAACGAGCCCTTGCCCATTGCAGTTGTGGCTACGGGAGTACCAAGTAATGTTGCAAGCTCGAGAAGTTCTGAAGTCGCTCCTGAAGCGATGATTCCTCCTCCAGACATTATTGCAGGTGAGGCTGCCTTAACAAGAAGGTTTGCGGCTTGTTTGGTAAGTTCAGCATCGCCTCTTACTCTCCCCATCGGCCGGTATTTTTCGGGCGGGCGGATCTCCGCTTCGATCTCTGCTCTTATGACGTCCTGCGCTAGATCGATATGAACCGGGCCTTTTCTTCCAGTCAACATTATTCTGAATGCTCGTCTCATCACTTCCGGAACACTGTCGGGCTTCGTGACAAGTACACTCCATTTTGTAACCTCCTTAAAGATGCCCACGTGGGATATTGATCGTGGACCCCAACCGCTTGCATCTTGAATTCCTCCCTTACCGAATTGATCAGTTGGGACGTTGTTCGTGAATGCTAGAACAGCTTGGTTGTCCTGGAACGCAGGGTGAAGTCCAGAAGCCAAATTTACTCCACCTGGACCGACGGTCGCCGCGCAAGCAGCCACCTTCCCACAGGCCCTGAAATAGCCGTCCGCCATGAAACCTGCTCCCTGCTCATGCTGAGTCAGAATCGTTTTGATCTGCGGGTAGTCATAGAATTCGTTAAAGAATGGAGCAACTCCACCACCTGGTATTCCGAACAGGTACTCTACCCCTTCGTTGAGAAGTGATTCGACGACAAATTTTCCGGCCCGTAACTTTGGCATATGTGACACCGCAACTAATGCCACTACCCGCAAATATCAGAGTAGTAAAGCTTGTGTGTCAAATTCAGGATGGAAATTCAATTGATTCTTATCCATCGTTGTTACGATAGACTCGAAAATACGGGAAATAACGGGATATGCGTTCTTGCATTCAACTGGTTGACTACTCCACAAGACTGTAGATAGATTACACAATGGGAAACAGTAGTGAGTGAAACCCTGTTCTTGGACTTTTTTCTTGAATCAGGCGGGTGCCTTCATTAGAGGTGTAGGTTCATCCGTTTACTTCTCTACTGACTTGAGTGCGTCCGCTAGTGTTCTTAGTCCGAAGTCAAGTTGTTCTTCAGTTATGACTAGAGGTGGCGAGAGCTTCAATACGTTTGCGAATCGTCCTCCAGGCGGTTGCAGAATGACTCCGTGCTTCAACGCGTACTCGACGACCTTCTTTGTTTCCTCCACCGCAGGTGTCTTTTTGGTGTCCTTTACGAGTTCAAGACCGCACATCATACCTAGCCCTCTTGCGTCTCCAACAACATCGTAGTCTTCTTTCATTTCGTTCAGGCGTTTCATGAACTCTTTGCCCATTTTGGCCGCTCGTTCAACGAGTCCTTCGCTCTTGAGGACTTCGAGGTTCGCTAGGCCTGCCGCACATCCCAATGGGTTGGCGGAGAATGTGCTTGTATGCTTGAATGCTTCCCAAGACATCATGATCTCATCTGTGGATATGACAGCGGATATTGGGAATCCGCTTGCTAACCCCTTGCCGCATACGAGGATGTCGGGTTTGATTCCGTAATGTTCAAAGCAGAACCATTTCCCGGTTCTGCCGAATCCAGTGATGATTTCATCGAGCACTAATAGAATGTTGTTTTCGTCGCAGATTCTTCTTAATCCAGGAAGGAAGTCCTTTGGTGGGACTACCCATCCCTCATGTCCTTGGATGGGTTCCAGGATCATCGCTCCTACTTCTGTAATGCCTGACGCTGGGTCCTTTATCATGTGTTCAATGTAGTTCAGACATTGTGTTGAGCAGTCTTCGCATGAAACTTTGTCGCCGAAGGGGCATCTGTAACAGTATGGGAACGGAGCATGAAAGACTCCGGGTACGAGTGGTAGTAGACCGGTTCGGTAATGTCGTCTGGCAGTGGCCGATAATGCGAACAATGTCTTGCCGTGGAAACCCCCCTCGAACGCCATTATCTCTATTTTTCTAGAGTGAAGTCTAGCGAGCTTAAGCGCTACGTCAATAGCCTCTCCACCGGTGTTCAGTAGATGAGTACGTTTCAGGGGGCGTGGAACTACTTCGCTGATCTTGATTAGAAGTTCAGCTCTTGTAGGATGAGGTGCTTGAGCGGGAGGTGTATGTGTAAGGAATTCTGCTTGTTTTCTTATCGCCTCAACGATTTTAGGATGGCAATGCCCCGCTATACCAACGCAAAAACCTGCTGTGAGGTCAACGTAGACGTTGTCATCAACGTCAATGACGTTTGCTCCCCGTGCCTGCTTCCAAGATGTGGGTATCTCACCCATTCGAACGGGGGACAGGGTAGGTGTCTCATACTCACCCAATACGTCCGCAATTTTCTTGGAGTTTGGTCCCGGAGGATCAACTTGAACGCGAGGTAGGAGTTTTCCTAGCTGATCATAGATTTGCAAGACGAATCTGTAGTTCTCTTTGCCACTGGTCAACTAAAACCTTTGGTCTGCTTCTCATGTCGTAGTTAGTGAACCGTTTCTTGTACGCACTTGCCAAGATCATGAATGTCAGATCAGGCGGTGTTCATGTCAAGACTGTCTTGGCCTGTTTGAGTTTACCCGAAAATTATTGGTCTTATGGGGGAACCTGAACCGCCTTTAATCTTGAGTGGGAGTGCGATGAAGATGCCGATTGTGGGTGCCTTTTCTAAGTTCCTCAGACCTTCAATTATGAATATGTGGTTCGGCAGGAAGTACTTCATGTGTCCGAAATTGTGTTTTAGTTGTCCATCGATCACACATTCATCGCATCCTGCTGTATCGGATCCGACAGCTTTGACTCCGGCGTCCGCAAAATATTTGCAGACTGCTGCAGATAAGCCAGGCATATTCTTGCCCCACCACTCTCTTTTCGTAGGATTAGCGGAATTGGCTTGATAGTATTTTTCCCAACCGAACTGAAGAATTATGATATCGTTCCTTTCAAGTCTGAATCCTGCTTGCTTTTCCGTTTCCTTTATGGTCTTTAGTGGTACCTGTTCGCCGGCTTTGAATTTGTAACGCGTTAGATCATATTTTTTTGATAATCCAATTAGGGCATCAACAGGGTATCGGTCGATAGTGGCCTCGGGCATCGTACGGATTAAGTGCGCTGGCGCGTCCACATGGGAGCCGGTATGCTCCGACATCACGAGCGTTTGCGCAAAATAGCCGTTTTGCCGGAAGTTTCGCGCGTCTTCAACAATACTCATCGTGGGATGCGTGGACCATCCAGGCATATTAGTTTCGAATAGTGGAGAAGCGTCAATCGCTCTTAGCGATCTCAAAGACTTCAAAATCAGTTTCAGATCATGGTCTGATGATTTGCGACTTTCAGGTTTCATTCTTGAGGAATCTCCTTGAAGATGAAATCTAAATCAATTCCGTGACACATCTGAACTTTTTTGATCCTGTATAGTTGCATGAAATTGTTCCTGAAGGGCTTTCACAATCATGGTTGCATGTTCCTATTTTCCCATCCTTGTTTGAAGAGAACAAATTCAGTCACTTTCGTCGCAAGATGCTCCTCAACTGCTTTCATGTTGAGCTCTACTCCCAAACCAGGCCGATTGGGAATTACCATCTCGCCGTTCTGAATCGAGAATTGATTCGTCAAGAGATCTTTTCTCCATTCAATATCAAATTCGTCGAAACTTTCCTGAATCTCAAAGTTTGGAATACAGGCGTCTAATTGAAGGCAAGTAGCAGTTGCCAATGGCCCTTCTGCTTGATGCGGAGCAACAAGCACGTAATGTGCCTCCGCCATGGCGCTAATCTTCTTCGTTTCCATTAATCCGCCGCAATTAATTATGTCTGGTTGAATTATGTCCACCGCCCCACTCTCTATCAGCGGAGCAAAACCATATTTTGTTAACACCCTTTCGCCAGTCGCAATTGGAATGTTCGTTTTGTCTGCAACGTGTTTTAGGGCCCGCAAGTCTTCAGGTGGAACGGGTTCTTCGAACCATCTAGGATTGTATTCTTCAATCATTTTCGCGATACGCACGGCCGTTTCAGGAGTAAATCGCCCATGGCCCTCGATCAGTAATTCAATACTTTCGCCAACAGCTTCACGAACATTCTTGATTATCGCAACTGCGCGACTTATCTGAGCCACATCACCGCTCAGATACATTGTTCCAAACGGATCGAACTTTAGCGCCTTGTAACCCTTAGCCACTACTGTCCTTGCTTTTCTTGCATAATCGTCTGGACTAACAGCGTGAGTGTACCAGCCGTTTGCATAGACCTTAACTTTATTTCTCATAGCACCTCCAAGAAGCTCGTATATCGGTGCCCCATGGATCTTTCCAATAATATCCCAACAGGCAGTTTCCACAGCGCTCATTGCTGTAACGTTAACAGCAGAGTTATTCCGGGAAAACGAATCCCTGTACCACTCATTCCAAATCTTTTCAACTTGGACAGGATCCTTTCCAATGAAGAAATTCCTCTTCTCTTCGAGTTCTGAAATTACGGCTGAACTTTCTAGGTAAAGTGTTGCTTCGGATAAACCAATCAACCCAGTGCTAGTTTCAAGCTCAAGAAATACCCAACGTTTCCACGGATTGCCTACCAAATGCGTTCTAAAATCACGAATTTCCAATCAAGTAACACTTTCGCTTAGATTCTCTCTCAAACTTATGAGTTATTTGGAGACGCTCAGGAATAGTTGAATCCGACTGAGAGAAAGGGTAATGTGCTATTCTAATGTGAAAAATTAATCCGGGTTTACTCGAACATTTTCATAACCCATGCAATCATTTAGTTAGGCGTCGTTCGAGCCGTTAAGATGTTTGCCTCGATGACGACGATTGTAGGTAGCATGCAGGACAACCGATCTCACGTAAGGCAGGTCACAAATCCTTGTGCCCCTGTCTTTAGCGCTCAAACGCTTGCAAGCCGCTGAAATTGGTGTAAGACTGTTAGCTACGATTGATGGAGAGAACCCGTGCTTCTCCAAATAGTTTAGCGTCGCGCGTATCCCTAGAAGTGAAGTTGTGACAATTTCTAACTTGGCTGAACCCTGTTTCTCTCTGAAAAGTCGTGGAGACTGTGCAACAATGGCATTCAGGAATGCTCTTCCTGTAACTCCACCGTCTCGTGAAATTGATAACCATTTCCCAGTCCCAGCCTGATACTTAGCCGGCATTTGTGGTGGATTAGAGATTACAACATCGAGCTTGCGCTCCAGGACAAGGCTACTCTTCTTAATATCGCACAGTACTGGCCGCACAATGCTCGACACTCCGTTAATCGTCGCGTTGAAGTTGGTGTCGCTTAACGCGTGGGGATTCATGTCCACCGCATAGACGAGCTTCGCGCCAAGTTTTGCAGCAATTATAGATAGAATCCCACAGCCACATCCTAGGTCTGCCACGACTGATCCTCTGGGCACGTCTAGGTTTTCGGCGAGCAGGCAGGTCAATGAAGAAGGTGTCATAACGTACTTTGAGTTCACGCGTATCCGCAGCGGTGGTTTATCCCTGTCGTGAAGACTGAGTGCCAGAAAAACGATGTTTTTTCATTGAAACGAGTTCGGATACAAATGTCTGTTATTTAGATACTCTTGTGTCCAAGATTTCCGTGACGCATTAAGTGCGATCTTTTAGTTTTGTGAGGTGAGAATCTAGGTCCGCGTTTCTCTTAAGCAAGATTGGATCAGGTGGATATGCGATGATTCTTTGAAGCCATCACAAGGCGTCTTGAATTGGTTACTGGACCCTAGGCAGCCTGCCGTTAGGTATCATGCATTGTTACGGCTTTTGGATCGTAAGGAGGATGATTGGGAAGTTCGGACCGCTTATTCACGTCTTACTCGAATCGGGTGGGCGCATAAGATCTTAGCGTCGCAGAGGCCTGGAGGCTTCTGGGAATCACGCAAAGACCTCTACCGACCGAAATATACTGCGACGATTTGGTGTCTTATCGTTCTCGCTGACCTCGGACTGACCGCTAAAGATCCGCGGATTAAGCGACCGTGCGAATTCTTTCTTAACGAGTAGCTAAACCAACAG
>CAWKES010000004.1:0-19499 GCA_963848755.1 Candidatus Bathyarchaeota archaeon
GATCAGGAATGGGAGCAGTTATGGGCTCCAAGAAATTGAAGGCCTGGGCCTGTAAAGGAAATCTGAAGGCTCCAATCAGTGACCAGAAGAAACTCATGGAATATGTAAGACAATGCGTAACAGAGGTAAAGAAGGGACCAGGAATCGATGGTCTTCATGCATTTGGCACCGTAGGCGACACAGACGACCTCAGCAGAAGCGGCAGATTGCCCACTAAGAACTTTCAGCGCGGAACATTCGAAGGAGCGGACAAAATCACAGGTGAGACGATCGTCAGCAGCGGATTTCTAATCGGAAGAGACACATGCTGGGCATGCTCAACTAACTGCAAACGTGTAGTCGAGTCAAAAGAACCCTATGAAGTAAATCGGGAACTCGGTGGTACAAGAGTACGAAACAAACGGCGCTCTAGGCTCATTATGCCTCAACGATGATATGTACGCGATTGGTAAGGCCAACGAGCTTTGCAATCTCTACGGGCTTGACACGATCTCCACAGGCGTCGTCATCAGTTTCGCCATGGAAGCATATGAAAAAGGCCTCATTTCTGAGAAGGATACTGGGGGGCTGGCAATAAAATGGGGAAACCCACAGGTGATACTGAAGCTGATAGAGCAGATAGCCATGCGTCAGGGAATTGGTGACTTATTGGCGGAGGGAGTCTACCGAGCCTCAGCGAAACTAGGGCATGGCGCTGAGGAATTCGCAATGCATGTGAAGGGTAGAGAGCTTCCTATGCATGAACCTCGAGGTAAGCGAGGAGTTGGACTGATGTATGCTGTTGCAGATCACGGCGCGAACCACATGGAATGGGAGCATGACGATCTCTGGGACCCACCAGCAAATCTTAGAGCAGAACTAGGCCTTACGCCTGAAACTGTTCCAGATCGAGGACTACTGGATTATGGACGAAGCAAGGCATTGATTGGGAAAATCTGTGGTGACTTGTGGGCGACGTTAAACAGTTTAGTTGTCTGCTGCTTCGACGTTTACCCAGGAGGCGGTATAGAACACAAGACTTTGCTGGGGATGGTGAATGCAGCCACAGGGTGGAATATGACGATGGAAGAATACTTGAAGGTTGGCGAACGGGCACTCGACATTACAAGAGCCTTCAACGCTCGAGAAAATCTTAACAGAAAAGACGATTATCTGCCAAAGAGAATAATGGAACCCCTTCCGGATGGCACATTCGCAGGTAAGCCATTCACGCAGGAAATGCTAGACACGCTACTGGATAACTTCTATGAATTGAGAGGCTGGGATAAGAAGACCGGTATACCCACTAAGGCAAAGCTCGAAGCAGAAGGGCTCGACTACGTAGCTCAAGAGCTGGATAAGCTAGGTAAGCTTCCGCAATAGTGGCTTATTCATCAACGATCAGATTGCCGTATTGTTTCATCCGAACCTCGAAGGATTGAAGCATCGAGCATCCAGAGGAACTTGCTTCTTGTCAAGCATGCTGCTGATCAGATAACCAGACACTGGTGCTAGAGTTATTCCTATTCGGCAGTGACCTGAGGAAATGTACAAGTTATCATAACCAGGCACTTTCCCGATGACTGGGAGCCTATCTGGCGTGCAGGGCCTGTGGCCCACTAATGTTCTAACGAGTTTTAACTCACTAAATCGGGCAACATGTTTCTCAAGCACTTCCAACGTCCACGACTTTCTTCGCTCACCATAATCAGCATCAAATCCAACCAGTTCGAAGAATGAAGTCGCTCTGAGAGTATTTTGGTCGTGCTGAGCAATAGCTACACCGTAGTCCTCGAAGATTGCGGGGCTCTCTAGAATTCTTGCACCTCCGGTGTCAAAGATTGTTGCTAAGCCTCGTGCTGGCAGTATAAGAGGATCGTAACCTAAGCTACGACAAAGTTCTCCGCTCCATGCACCCGCCGCAACAACAACTGCATCCGCCGGCACCTTCGTTTCATCAACAAGGACGTCGCATGAGCCTTGTTTCCGAGCCAATCGCGCCTCACCATAGAGACTGACCACTCCCTTTTCTGTAAGCAACTCGCGCAATTCGCTGAACAGTTGACCGGGATCAACGGATAACTCTTCAACAAACTCGGCTCCTCCACCGAAATTCTTGAAACCAAGAGAAGATACGTCTGCCCTACCAAGGAATCGGCCATCCATCGACAACGCAGTATCTCGAGCCATTTCACCGTCTACATAGAGCTCTGTTAATCCCTTGATTGAATCGACTTTCACCGGTTCTTCTCTGAAGAACTCTCGATATAGATCCAAACTTTTCCCCGCGAGTTCGATAACGGCTTCCTCGCAAGCCGTAGACTGTTTTCTTAGAGCTCCGAACAGCCAACGTCGATGTCTCAGCATTTCTTTTGGCGATAAGTAGATGAACCCTTGACCGCCGAGACAAGTTGCCAGGACTTTCAGCATGCTCACGGGCGGCTCTGGTGCCGAAGCTCGAACAATGAGACCCGCGCTGCTTTTCGATGTGCGTCCAGCCTCTGGCGAGTTGTCGATTATTGTGACCTCATGGCCCGCTTTTTTCGCGTAGTAAGAAACGAATCCACCCACGATTCCGGCTCCGACGACAACAACCTTCAAAATTCTCTACCTCGATGCTATTAATCTACGGACTTGTTCAATTTCGTTTCATGTATTTTTCAGCAATTTCTAGAGCATGCTCATAAGCATCGATCCAAGTTTCGTCAGGTCTTTTGGCGCATCCGACTCCGATGACTTTGCGAGTCAAATCCTCATCTGAATTAGGGTTGCCTGGCAATATCAAAATGGAGTAGCAACGTCTCGAAGGATCTGGATTGAAGATGTCAATCATGAGAAATTTTTTATCAGTCCTCTTCTTCCAGAGAAACGGTTCTCCGTTTACGCCACGATCAACAATCCGCCAGTCTGTTTTCAATTCTTCACAAACCCAAGTTGAGTTGTGCTCGCATTCCTACTCTATCTATACACCAGGCTTAGAACTTCACAATTTACTCCATTGCTGTTGAAGTATTTTGACCAACTGCTCAGATTCAATATTGCCACCGCTTACAAGCAGCGCAATATTTTTGTGCCGTATCTGATCCTTGATCTTGAATGCCGCTGCTGTTGAGGCTGCTCCTGACATTTCGGCAACCTGTCCTGTTGTGAGAAAAATCGTTTTAACTGCTCTTCTCATCTCGTCATCGTCAACTAGTATAATATCATCCAATCTTCCTCGTAAACTGCTGAGTGAGAGCTCATATGCTCTGGAAGTGGCTAAACCCTCGGCCGCCGTCGTTACAGGTTCGGCGGTAGATTTGAGTCTGCCCTCTTTCCATGAAAGATAGAAGGCAGGTGCTCCCTTCGCTTGTGCGCCAATCACTTTAATGGACGGATTTAGCGTCTTGTAGACAATACATGCTCCTGATGCTCCAGATCCCCCGCCGATCGGATTTATGACAACATCTATCTCCGGTTTCTGATCAAAAATTTCAAGATGCATAGTAGCTACTCCCTCGTGGAGAAGCGGTTCGTTCACGCCATGAACGAAAAGATAGCCTTTCTCAGCTGACAATTTTTGTGAATAGTCTAGGGCCTCATCATAAACGTCACCATAAGAAATCACGTTAGCTCCGAGATCTTTGATTGCCTGGATTTTCATTTGGGGAGCTCCGCGGGGCATCACGATGGTCACTTTCACACCGAAGAGGAAGCCGGCGTAAGCTATTGATTGAGCGTGGTTACCTGTGGAAGCAGTTATCACTCCTGATTTGACTGCTTGGTCTTTCATTCTATCCATGTAATTGATGCCGCCACGGATCTTGAAAGCTCGCGTGGGTTGCAAGTTTTCCAGTTTGAGATACACTTGGCATTCTAGAAGATTTGACAATTGTCGTGAATAGATAAGTGGAGTTGGGCTCAGATAGCGGTTTACTACTCTTCTAGCGATAAAGACGTCCTGCAGTTGCGGGATTTCCATCCGTAAACCCATAACTCCTGAATGAATCTTGCATAATATTATCTGTTGAGTTGCAGCGAAAATAAATTTCCGGTTACAGTTGCGGTCTCATATGTAGGAGAATCGGTAACGTTAACTTTCTGAATTCCAGTGAGAATCGTCCGAAGACTCGAGGTATAGTTGATGTCGCAGGAGTTCAATACAGTGGATGCTGAACTAGTAGATTTCAAAGTTGAGAGCGAACACTGGCAGTACTACGATTTGTCAGATGGTTCTAAATTGAAGCTTAAGTTGGTACTTACACAGGTCCTAAGATCGCGCAATCAGGTGAATGAGCTTGGAGAACCAATCTACTCTTGGAATGCGCCAACTTTCTTGTCTATTGTATCCTGTCCGAACAGCCTAAGAAGTCAACCAACCAACACACCGATGACCCCAGATCGTATTGCTGACAGCATTGACATCGAAGTTGACTTCGAGAAAGTAAGCAAAAATGATGAATGGAACGTCTATGCGCTCACCGATGGAACGACGTTGCAACTTAAGCCAAAAGTGAATGGAATTGCGAGGACCAAGCTCAAAGGCCAGGCAGGAGAACCGGTCTATACAGTCGCTACAGGAAATCCAGTGTATAAAGTAAAAATTTCGAACGATTTAGTCAGAAAACACAAAAAGGGATGAGTGTCCAATGAATATGGTTGAGACAACAAGCGCCAATTTTAAGATCTGAAAATATTTGCTCACAGAATAGATTTATTAAACCTCTAGGAAGAACTTAATTAAATACTACATAGATAGTAAGTTCAGTGGTAGGTTTGGCATTAGGCGAGTTAGAGGCAGAAGTCTTAGGTGCGCTAAATAAACTGGGTAAGGCCTCTGCTAGGGACGTCATGAGTGAAATTAGCAAGCAGAAGCGACTCGCATACACGACTGTGAGTACTGTTCTAGATCGTCTTTACCATAAGCATATGGTACGTCGGTTCAAGGTTATCGGACGTGGTGGCGTAAAATACCTCTACTTGTCAGCGGCCCCTCAAGACATGCGTGCGAGTATGGTTGATAGAGCCTTAGGTAAGCTAGTGAGCGCTTTCGGTCCATCTATAGTTCCCACGATCTATGACAGCCTCGAACAGTTATCGAAAGATGAAGTTTCCGACCTGAAAAGGAAAGTTAGTAAAGCCCAGAGAAAGTAGGACTTATGATTCTATCGCTCTACGGTGCCTACTTCAGTGCTTTCCCAACTATCATGTCGGTACTTTTTCCGTTACTGAGTATGCTGATCCTATTCGCTTTCTTCAAGCGTAGCAGTAGCACGCGATACCGGTCTTGGAGTTTAGGTCTCATGTTACTTTCCTCTATCTTTTTGTGGTTGTTCATCGCGGCAAGTTTGATACTCTGCTTTGCATTTGCTAAGGAATATCAATTCGAGCTGGCGGATGGAATCGGAGAAGTTTTCGGGCGCGCAATACTATTCGCGATTGCTGCTGGTCTGCCATTCTCTCTAGCTTTGCGTAACCTATCACCGAGAATCGTTTTGGGGAGAGTCGAGCAACTCAATCGTGCCCCCAGAGAATTCGGAGATATGTTCGATTCGCTTGTAAAAAAGATGGGCGTCTCCTCCGCTGAAATTCGATTCTCTAGAGGGAGCATGCCGCTCTCCTTCGCCGTTCACATAGCCAGACCTACGGTCGTTATGTCAGAAAAGCTGCTTACGTTGCTAAAGAAGGACGAAATAGAGGCAGTGATGGCCCACGAGCTTGCACATATCAAAAATTCAGATACTTCACTGAAAGCACTAGTAACCGCCTACAGAACCGTCCTGCCATTTGATCCGTTGATCCGGATTGTAGAAGCCGCGTTTCATAGAGAACGTGAAATGGTTGCTGACGAAACCGCGGCTACGGTCACTCGCAAACCAATCGCTCTCGCCATGGCGCTAATTAAGATCTATGAAGCGTTTCCGAAGAAACACATAGTTTCCCAAACTGGCCTTTCAATCTTAGGCGTCGGTTCAACTATAGGAAAGCGACACCCGCCAATACGCGAGCGTGTAAATCGACTCATTCGATTGGCCGAAATGCTGGCCTAGTCATTATATCTGGGTCAGAGCATCGAACATTCTAGCTCGGAACGTCCGATCTTCCTCGTTCCGTCAAATATCGTCATTGTAATGAAGTGTGAGTTCATGAATCCCGATGTGCGAATATTTCCAGATATAAGAAACTTAACAGAATGTATTGCTCAAAGCATGAAGGAAAGTATTAACCAGACAGACAGTAGCGGACAATACTTCCTTGCATTGGCAGGAGGAAATACACCTCGTGCTTTATACCAACTCCTGGCCGAGGATTACGCTGACAAAATCGCTTGGACCAATGTGAGACTGTTCTGGGGAGATGAGCGCTACGTATCGATCAGTGATTCGCGAAGCAATTTCCGTATGGTTCAAGAAACATTGCTACGCCATGTCCCTATTCCAACAAACCAGATTCATCCGATGCCCACGAATTATGAAAATCCAAATGATGCTGCTTACGCGTACGAAATTACGTTAAGAAAGTATTTCCATTCCATGTGGCCGCGCTTCAACTTAATGATCCTCGGATTGGGGAGCGATGGTCATACAGCGTCTATCTTTCCCGGGTCGATATCCTTCGAGGACAAAAGGTGGGTAGTTGCTACTCAAGCGCCGACAGATCCAAAACAGCGTCTCACGCTAACATTGCCTGTACTGTCAAATTCAGAGCGTGTTTTCTTCATAGTGACTGGTTCCGATAAAGCAAATGCGTTGGAAAGAACCCTAACTCAAAATGTCGAAGTGCAGTGTTGTCCCGCCGCAGGGGTATATCAGAAAAACGCGTCAGTGATCTTCTGGACAGACAAAGACGCTTCAAAGCTGCTTAATCTAACGTAGATCAACCTGATTCGCCGCAGGCATCACATGCAACTTTTCCTCCCCCATAACATTCCTCGCATTGATTATCAACGATGCCTCGTCCGTTACAAATGTCACATTCTACCATTTTACCTGCGGCGTCTGGAATCTTCCCTTTGCCCTTACATTCGCGACATTCCACCGGTAATGTACCCGCACCATTACACTTAGGGCATTCAACCTCGCCATTTCCATTGCACGTTTTACAAGCCAATTTGGTTCACCCAATAAGAAACTACATTCAATTACACTTGAAACTTAGATATCCGGCGCAATTTCTGCAGCCAATAACCTTTGTAAGTATCGTAAAAGCTGCAGAGCGTCTTTAAAATTGTTACTGAAAAGTAGAAACCATGCTGACTAAGCTAATCCAACACGTTTGAACCCAACGGACGAGTCCTAATCAAAACTTTCAGGTAGCCGAATAGTGGACCGCAGCTATTTCGGGATTAGCCCCGTAAAGAACCTTGGCTGTTGAATCTAATTATGTCACCAAGATCAGTTCATAAGAAGTAAATCTCTGGATAACGAACTTTTTCAAATTGACGGATGCAAGCATTTTTGTCCTCTGATTGTGAATACTGCCATTAGTACTGCGAAGAATGCAGTCAACAGAAAACTAGATTCTATGCCAGCGACTGATGCCACCACACCAGCGAGGATGGGTCCAACAGCTTGCCCAACACCAACGGTTGATTCATATGATCCCACAGCAGCACCTAACTTATCTTCAGGATAGTGACGAGAGATTAAATTGATCGTTAACGGAAAAACGATTCCGGAAGACCCGCCTATAACCAAAATTGCCGTAAGGAAAACAATGAAAGTCGGATACACACCCACGACAACGATTCCTACTGCCATCAGCAAGGAAGCGAACAGAAGTGCTTTCTTCTCCCCTAGCATTACATACCGTTCTGATGTGACATAAGCGAAAATCCTACCTAATCCAAACGAACCAAATAGAACTCCGATTAAGGTAGTGTTTACTCCGATCGAGTTAGCGTAGCCCGGGAAAATCGTCGTCATAACGCTGTACACAATCCCGTAACATCCGATCATAAGATACCAGGGTAACAACTTTCTAAAAGTCCTCATAATTCCGGAAAAATTAGGAGCAACACTATCCCTTTTCGGATAACTCGGCACAACCCAAATGATAGTTTGGATGAACGCAAATCCAAGTATAACCGAGGAGAATACGAATAATCGCAGGAACCCGAACTCTTGGATAATCATTCCACCAACGATCGGACCTACAAGAAGCCCTATCGTTGAAGCGGCACTATACCAGGCCATCTCCTTAACGCGTCTATCAAGAGGAGCGAGGTCTGTTACTACCACCTCCACGGTCGGATAATAGAACCCCAAAGCCAGTCCTCCAACAAGCCGCAACATTACAACGTCAGCAACTGAATGAGAGAAGATGAGTGCTAGTGTTGCTAGCGCGTTTATCGCTAATGCAAAGGTGAAAAGCCACGCACGATTAACTCTATCCGCCAGATTTCCAACGAACATCGGCGTCAACGCAGAGGTAACTGCCACAGCTGTTCCTATCAGACCTAAATCGAAGAAGGTCGCGCCTAATGATTGCGCGAAGACTGGTATGAAATACATGTACATGCCCAATCCTAAGTTTGCGACGAAGACAGCAATGTATAGCCGAAAGAGCTTTGCATCGTGCAGCAATGGCGCGCTACCAGCGAACGTTTAGAACACGCTGCGATAACGTTCCTGAATATAAGAGAACGTTTCTATTCCGAAAGCATCATTGCAAAGTCAGGAATTAACCTATGTTGAATGACGTTGAGAGACGATTGGCTGGATTTTGATTGATTAATTTGCGACAGCGTGAGACCTACTGCGACGATAAACTAGCAAAGCTGTCGCAGTCACGGCAACAAAAGTTGCTATTATGATTGCTTCTGGCATTGTGTAGTCTGGACTCCATTCGACGCTTACAGTATACGGTGAATCCATTACTCGAGAATAGTTTGTCGAGGTCGTAATCAAGGTTCCATTCGTGTACAAGCCCTGGAAAGTAAGTGTGCCTCCTAGAAGTCCCATAATTCCAGGGATAGGCGCCTTAGACGGAACAGAGACCTGAGCGGTGGTTCCCTTGTCAAACCATCCACCAGTTACTGTACCTGATAGGTCTAGCACATTCAGATTATATTGAGTGTTGTAATATGCAGTATACGTCAGATCATCTTCTATGTCTTGCGTTCGACTAGGTTGGGTGGAATCATCCATCCAATGATCAAATCTTAGCCTTGTGCCGTTAGCAAATTGGACCGTCTGGGGGACAGATATTTCATGAACTCCGGGTTGTAACGGAACGGTTACACTTCCTGAAGCTCGGTTGGCGCCGTCGACTGATGAGGAAACTGAGTTCGGCACTGAGATGGTAAGTAGGATATTACTATCCACGTTGATGTTAAAGTTCACGTTGCTAACTGTAGCACCGATGAGATGCTGCGATGAATCAACAAAACCTGCAACAGCCTGAAGATTGTATTGCTGCGAAGAAGACAGAATAATAACAAACGTCATTGACTCGCTACCAGAGCTGGAATGGGGTTGTGTGATGCATGAAGCGTTCTGTCTAGTGAATAAACAGGGGTCGGGATTAGACGCTGCACCTCCAGCAAGTGGTGTAGATGACTGTGTGGTGATAATTGCTGAAGCAATTGATTCACCATGGGTTAAGTTATTGTACGCTATTGTGAAAGTGACAATTACTCCCTGCGCTGACGCTACTTGCTGAGGAGAGTGCGGTGGCGCCACTAAGTTAACTATCTGTGTGAACTGGTTTGCTTGTGCGCTAGGAAGAAACGATGATAGACAAACCAGTAAAACTAGACCAAATAGGAATAAGGATATTCTACCTGAAACGGCAAACATGTAACTTTACTACGGGCTGCAAATATGGCAGACGTATTTGAAGGCTTTCACAAATCATAGTTGAATCGTAACAATTGATAACGGGTTAAGGAATTTGAAGTATGACTTAACAGTAGTTGGATACATAGTACTGGACTACATTTCTCACGGCCGCAAAGTGACAGGCCCACTTCTGGGAGGTCCAAGCATCTACGCAAGCTTAGCTGCTCGCGCTCTCGGAGCCTCCGTACTTGTCGTAAGCACAGTGGGTTACGACTTCGACAAAAAAAAGTTTGAATGGCTTCGAAGCCATGGAATTCCCACGACTAACATACGCACAAGCCCGCTTCCTACTACTTCTTTCAAAATACACTACCGAAACGGTGACAGAACTATGAGGGTTGATCCGGTTTGCGAGAGATTGAAGGAAAACGACGTATCCAGATTCACATCAACCTCGGTGCACATCGGTCCGGTGCTTCAAGAAGTACCCTTACAACTTGCACTGAAACTTAGAGAGAGAACTGAACTAATGAGCGTTGATCCACAAGGATACGTTCGAACGCGACTTCGGAATGGAACCATCAAGAAGTCGCGTTGGCGTACAGTATCTATGTTGCGAAAAACTGACGTGTTGAAGATTTCGGAGAGTGAAGTGACTGGGATATTGGGTGCAAAGCCCTCACCGCGAAAACTCCTCAAACTTGGCCCCCGAATTGTCTTTCTTACAAAAGGAAAAGAAGGAGCAACCTTGCTATCTCGTGAGGAAGGCCAATTCTTCCTACCCGCATACAAGACAAACGTTATTGATCCGACAGGAGCAGGAGATGCTCTTGTGGGCGCCTTTCTGTTTTCATGGAAGAAAACAGGTGACTTGCTCTGGTCAGCCGCGTTAGGAACTGCGGTCGCTTCATTCGTAGTAGAAGGTTTCGGCCCAGCAAATTTTGGCACACCAAGAGAGATCAGGTCAAGGGCTCAAGTTGTCATGGAGCAAACCAAACGCATCGCATGAACTGATATGTGCCGTAGATACATATCAGTTGCGTGAACTGATATCTGCCATATTTTTCCAACGAATGTTCTAGAACATAACCTTATTCTGACGATACAGATATGGATCGATTGGAGAGTGGAGATAAGTGAACGACGATATGGGTAAACGTGTAAACTCAATCGCCGCTATAGCCATTGTTGCTCTCGTTCTGCTCGGAGTACTAGCTATCACACACCAAACGGCTCCAGCACAGAACAATGCTATAACTCAAAAGACGATGCAGGTTACCGGAGTTGGAACTGCATCAACATCACCCGATCTTTCGCTCCTCGATTTCTCGGTAACAAGTCAGGCGAAGACTGCAGCTCGAGCGTCAAGTGATAATTCTGCGGCAGTGGTAGACGTTATGCAAGCCCTGATCACACTTGGCTACAGTAGAGCAGACATCCGCACTACGTCATATAGCCTCCAACCTCTCTACAACTCTAGTCAAGGACAGTCAAACGCAATAGTTGGATATCAAGTCTGGAACAATATGGAAGTATCAACTAGCAACTTCACGAAAATCGGAGTGACCATCGACGCCGTTGTAAATGCGGGAGTAAACCAAATACAAAGCGTAACCTTCACGTTCTCAAATACAACATTAGCAAATCTGCAATCGCAGGCATTACAGAGGGCCGTGCAAGACGCAAACACCAAAGCTACCACTATTGCCTCTGCCCTGAACGTACAATTAATCGGACCAATCGACGTTAGCCCAGGTTTCACATACCAACCATACGTACAAGCATTCACATCAAACACTCCTAGTACACAGATCCAGCCTCCATCAAGTCTGCAAGTCAGTGTCACGGTACAGGTAACATACGCCTTCACGTGATATGGCACGGTTCTAGGATAAGCTGTACGATTCCGGAAGGATGGGATATGCCAATCTCGAAACTTGGTTAGGAAATGCGTCTGTAAATCTATTGTCACGTAAAACATGACTCCATCCAAAACACGCGTTGAAATTTGCTTTACAAATCTGTTATATTTTCATCCTTTTGCCTGTTGGATCGTAACATCGTGTATCAATCATCGTGGCACCTATCTCTCGTTTCTTACATGCTATGGCGACCCTTTTTCCATATACTGCATTCTTTGAATCCACAAAAGCCCACGCAATATTCTTACCAACCGTTAATCCACGGAATGCAAGCAATGTTTCACCAATTTTTTTGCCATTGTATCTAACCTCAGATGGCTGCTCAAAGTCACCGAGGCTTTCCATTTCTAAACCCACCAATTTTTGTTTCGGACCTTCTTTCCGAATTGAAAGTAAGCTTTGTTTTCCAAAGAAAACTGGTTTCTCGAATCTGATCCATCTGTCGAGACCACACTCGAATGGATTATTCCTCTCTGTAATCTCGTATCCAAAAAAAATGAAACCCTTTTCGTAACGTAATGTATCAAGAACATCCAATCCATACGGCAAAATCTCGTATTCCTTTCCTGCCTCAGCTATTACGTTCCACGCTTCAACAGTATCCTCAGCCCCAAAGTAGCATTCGAATCCAAGCTCTCCAGTGAACCCGATTCGGGCTACGATGGACGGGATCCCTGCTAATTTCGTGGAGGCAAATCGGAAGAATCGTAGCTGCTTCAAATCTGTGTCACAAATCTTCTGCAGAGCATCTCGGGATAGTGGTCCTTGAACCGAGATACAGCCAAGACTTGAACTAATGTCCGTCACGTAAGCGTTCATCTCATTCAGATTTTCTTGAATCCACCTAAGACTTCGCTGACGCATAACAGAAGAAGTTACGACGCGAAAATGTTCCTTGTTAAATCTCCAAACAGTCACATCATCAACAATATTCCCGGATTCGTTGCAGAAGGTTGTATACATTGCCTGTCCGTCGGCAAGTCTCTCCGTCGTTAACAGAAAGTTGTTGAATCAACTGGAAACTTTGCCTACCCTTGATATCAATCCTCCCCATCAGAGAAAGGTCGAGCATCCCAACTCGTCCTCTAACCGATCTATGCTCTTCCTCTATCTTCGAATAATACGCGGGCATTTGGTAGCCCGCTGCCGTCGTGAACATTTTCGCGCCGAGCGACAAATGAACATTGTAAAGTGGAGTTAGCTTCATGAACAACGCTAAACAAGTTTCAAGTGAATTAATTATTAGTAACTATCGCTCTTTGAGTTACTTATCATAAACCCAATTCGATTCGCATAGGTAACTAAACAGACTCTAATAATGAGCGCAATAAGCCCTTGTTATAACCAAGAACGATGGTCATTATGCGAAACAAAGTGCGAGCCGCGGTTATGGTTAGACCGGGTAAAATCGAGTTGCAAGAATTCCCTTACCCAAAAATCCCAGCTGATTCCGCGCTAGTGAAGATGGAAATGTCCGGAATCTGCGGAACGGACAAACACATGTACAAAGGAGAGACGACGCATCCAGGACAAATTGAATCGACATTTCCGATAATTCCTGGACACGAAAACGTTGGTGTCATCGAAGAAATCGGGCAGGAAGCGAAATCACTTGAAGTCGAAGGGAAATCGCTTCAACCACAAGATAGAGTCGTGCCAGTCTGCGATGTTGTGTGCGGAGAATGTTACGTCTGTCGGACAAGCTTCGGATTCACAGCATCATGCGAAAGAGATCGAGGATATGGCACAACTATCAGCTGCAAAGATCCGCCCCACCTCTTCGGTGGATGGTCCGAATACATGTACATTTTACCGAAAGCCATGTTAGCAAAAGTGCCAGATGGTGTTCCACCTGAATCAGCTGTTTTAACTGAAGTTATGAGCGTCCCGTACTGCGGATTTGAAAAAGCGATGAGCCCTTACGCTATCGGCAAGGAAGGATTCGGCCCAGGAGACACAGTTGTGGTATTAGGTTCTGGGCCTCTTGGTGTCTGTCACGGGATTATGGCGAAGATTGCGGGAGCCGAAAAAGTAATCATTGTAGGAGCTCCAGAAAGCAGGTTACGGCTAGCAGAGAAACTCTGCGCTGACCAAGTTTTGAATATTGAGACTCTGAATCCTGATGAAAGACTGCATGAAATTCTCAACCTAACCGATAACCGAGGAGCCGACTTAGTGGCCGAATGTGCAGGCATCCCCGAAGCCGTATCTCAAGGTCTTGACATGCTTAGGATCGGTGGAACTCTACTGGTGGCAGGAAATTACATTGACATGGGTCCGACTAGCATTAATCCTCAACGGCAAATACTCAGTAAGAATGTTCGCATAATCGGCGTGAACGGACAAACAGCAAGCTCATACTGTGCATCCTTAAGACTGATTAAAAAGTTCCAATCAGACATACAGTTCAGCGACATGATCACACATAAATTCAAAATCGATGAAGCTGAAAAAGCGGTAAAGACCGCCATGAGTATGAACAGTCTAGAAGTTGCGATAATTCCGTAGAATAAAATTAGTAATTTGACGGCTATGATTTAATTCGTTATAAGATGACTAGCGGCAAAACATTGAGCGAGGTCAAACCCAACTGAATTCAAAGCTGAGTTAACGAGTTTTCTAGCCACTCGAAAGCCTCTTTCTGCATCACGGCGTCGAACTTGTGTTGGCCAGCATAAAACTTGCCGACGTAATTATTAGAACAACCCATCTTCAAATAGATCTGGGCGATCTTCCGATCAGCATCTTGTTGGCCTTCGAGAGAAAAGAGTTCGTCTTCAGAATTAAACTGAATCATGAGTGGAGAGGGAGCCAGCAACGATATTACATCTGGAAGATCTAGGTATGAAAGAAGTTGTGGAACGTACATTAGTAGTCCATGTCCTGGTGGGCATTTTATGTGGTTCTTAAGTACACCGCGGATAGTGCTCATGAACCCTATGCAGACTCCGCATTTAATGCGTTGATCCAAACCCGCTAAGAAAACGGTTCGTAACCCGCCTCCTGAAAGTCCACCGCATCCTATTCTGTTTGTGTCCACCTCGGGCCGTGTTATCAAGTAATCCACGCTACGTCTGTCCTCATATGCGAAGATCCCAGGCCAGCTTGTTCCAGCCTCCAAGATACTATCAGCCACGAGAGGGCACTCGTTCATTTCCCAAAACTCGTTATATTTTCGTATGTATTCCTCAGAATTTGGCTCAACATTTTTGAACGGTTTCTGAAAATCTTCGTTTACGCTCTCTAAGGGTATCCTTCGACTACCCCACAAGAATACATCCATAGCCAACACAGCGAATCCGCGCCGGGCAAGTTCTGTAGCCCAACTTCTGCCGCCGTAATACTGACGTTTGAAGTCGCTCAGAATCTTCAATTCATCCTTGACTGTCGTGATCTTTTCTTTTCCAAAATAGAAGAACCCGCCATGATCATGAAGAGCAACCAGAGCAGGCAATTTTCCACTTCGTGCCTTCGGATAGAGGAAAAAACCGTAAGCTCGCGGACCGTACGGCATTGCGTAGGAAATTTCTTCAGTGACAAGTCCATTATCTTCACTTTTAGAGTGGACTACAGGATTCAGTGGAATACTCGGTGGATTGAATGCGAGCAACTCAAAGACCCTAGAACGAGCTACGTTCCGCCATGTTTCCACGTCAGGCCATGATTTGGCTAGAAATGAGAGTGAGGGTGGCTTTGTGGCGATCGAGTCAAGCATATCGTAGTATATACCTAAATCAGGTTTCATCGGCCTTCCCCTCAGCCTGACTATAGCTTGATCATTTTCAGTAGAGGAGTATGTCTCCTCTACGCCCCTATCTGGTTCGCTTCCTCATTCTTTTGGCTAGCAAGGTGGCTGTCAATGCGACCACCATTACTATCAAAATCATTTGAGGTTGGAATTCTGGAACAGGAATATGTGATTGCTCAAGATAGAAGTTTATTGAACTTGACGAACCGTCGGATACAGCCACAAAGATAGTATGCGGCACAAAACCTGGCTCTACTGCAGTTACATTGTAATAGCCAGCCGGTAGATACATACCATAGCTGCCATCACCGCCGGTCGATGCCCCAAACACAGAGATGCCGTTCGTAGCAATGACCTTGGCCCAGGAAATCGGAACTAAGTAATTATATTGATCAAACCCTAACACTTGCCCATACACATAGCCACTTCCGCCATACTGCGTCGGTAGAGAATTTCTATCGGTCTGAGTATGCGCAAATGCTAATCCCGTACTCAGCAGTGTAGTAATGGCGATTATTACAAACACAACTAGATACGAGACTTTTTTCATTTCACTCACGGATAATGTGCATGAATGAGTCTCAATAAATGTTGCGTCAATTACCTATATGCAATGATTTCACCCAGATAACGACCGGCGCTATCGGACTGGCGCGAGATCCTTCAGGCTTAACCATTACTGAATTTCATTCCCATTGATCAGCCTCTCCCTACTACTAGTTACCTGCTCAGCAACCGTCGATAGACGGCGGAGAAAGCGAAACGAACTGAAATTGCCGGATAAATATGGCTTGAGACTGATATGGATAAGAACTGCCCAATTGTTCATCCGAAGTGAATGAAAACCAATCATAAAATTGTTACACCTGCACAATTAATAATGTTGAGGATGATTGATTCATCTATACCAACTACACAACATAGTTAAGTGTAGGTAGTGACCAAGACGACATTCATAGTATGGAAGGAGTGGTGCCACTAATATGAGGAACAAGCGAGTTACTTTGATAGTAATTCTCGTGCTGGCTGTTGCAGGTCTGGTCACAAGCGGACCAACCGCGAGCGCCTCTAGAATTCTTCAAATGGATAACTCCACTATGATTTCCGCCACTTCTGCTATCTTTCCAAGCGACACAAACATAGTTACATCGTCAGCTATGTCAAGCGATACGAACTCTCTCGCAACTATGTCTCAACCTAGTGCCACAACTTCCGTAGCAATGCCCACGGACACCGGGTCTACTATCACATCTGCTCAAACCTCTCAAACCGAGAGTTCTGAAACTATGATGAGTTCTCTGACTCCGATCATCTCAACAACTACGTCAATGTCCACGGCAAGTACAAGCTCTACCATGCAAGAGACTCCAAGTCTGACCGTTACCGATACCGGCAGTTCGACGGTGAATACATCATCCTTCTCTCAGACAACAGCGCTCAGTAGTACATCTTCAACTTTCACAACGATCTCGTCTTCAACTCCGTCTAACACAAACACCATAACTACGACAACATCTCCTTCAATGGTCAGCACGACGATTGTTGTTACTAGTTCGGTCACTGCGTCCACTTCATCACATCACAGTTGGGGATCAAACACTTGGGGATCCAACACTTGGGGATCAAACACTCTGGGGATCCAACTGTTACTATTCCAGTTGCTACTCTAATTGCTCCAACTACGGATCCAATTGCTACAATTACGGTTCAAACTGCAACTATTCCGGATCCAATTGTTACTACGGATCCAACTGTAGCTATTCCAATTGCTATAATCAATCACCACAAACCCCCTGCTATCCATATGCCGGCTCGAACCAGAATTATCCAAACGGTTGCAACATAAATTACTCCAATCCGAATCAACTCCAAACCGTTACGACCAGTACAAATTACGCAACCGTAACGCAAACTAACTTTGCTACTATGACAGAAACTCCTCCACCAATTATGACAACAACCACTTTCACCAGCACAACGTCCACAACTGACACAACCATGGAAACTCTATTCGGTGCATTGACAGCAATCTTCGCAGCGCTGTTCTTAGCAACGCTATTTTTACTTATAAGAAACAAGTCATCCGGTAACCCATACAATAGTCCGACGCCAATTCAACAGACCGTTAACCCGACACAAACGCCACCTAATGCTGGACAGTTCTGTACAAGATGCGGAGCTGGACTACAACCGGGTGTGCGATTCTGCAGTAGATGTGGTTCACAACAATAGAGTAAGCAGCGAACCGATCATTCCTGATTACGTTTTCTCGCTCTGTTGCGAGCATGGTGTCTCATTATACGATGACAAATCGGGCACCTTGTTAAGTTCTTAGAGCTTACTGCATCACAACAGGCGCAGTAGGCATTCAGGTTATAATCTATCCGACCAGTGGTGATCTGGCTTAGCTTCAATCTATGTTGCATTGCAAACTATGTCATGTAGTTGGTCCAACTATATTTTCCTTTCTTAGGGTAAGATCACTTGTCAGCGTAAATCATCCGACATCAAATATAAACTACATAGTGTAGTTTATATGCTACTCGTAGCTACTAGATATGGAACAAATATGAGGCAAAAATCCCTATGGGCAAAAGCTGCCATAGGCGTGATACTGTTGGCGGTTTCGTTTGCAATTGTTACTGGCTCTGCTGCCAATCCTGTATATGCGGCGTCACTGGAGTGGTGGAGGCTGGGGTGGTAGTTGGAGTGGAGGACATCATTGGAGTGGAGGCTGGGGTGGTAGTTATTGCTGTAGTTACTCTTACTCTTCCTGGTATTACCCATACTATTCTAGTTATTATCCATACTATTCCAGTTACTACTGCGGTTACGGATACTCTACTTACTGTTCCTCTCCGTACTATTATGGATCCTATTCAAACTACTATGGGACAAACTCAGCATATTCATCATCTCAGTATACGTTGACGGTGAGTGCTAATCCGTCTAGTTTGGCGAGTCAGGTTACTGGTGGAGGTTCGTATAGTTACGGTAGCACCGCTTCATTCTCTGTAAGTCAAGCTATTGTTCAGACGGCTCCGGATACACAATACGTGTTTCAGGGTTGGACTGGTGGGTATACGGGTAGTGCGACTAGTGGGTCAATTACCATGACCTCATCCAGCACAGTAACCGCCGTGTATCAACCACAATACCTGCTAACATTATCCGCACAACCCTCAGGTGCTCCATCACCACAAGGAAGTGGCTGGTTCAACTCTGGCAGCACCGCCTCAATATCCGTACCATCACAAACCGTAAGCCAGAATCCTGGTTCACAACTAGTCTTCAATGGTTGGATGGTTGACGGGAGCAGTAACCAGGGCGGTTCTACGTTATCATTACAAATGAACTCACCACATGTTGTGGTTGCTCAGTATACGCAACAATACTACCTAACCGTCCAGTCCCCACAGGGAGTAACGTCCGGTCAGGGTTGGTATAATGCGGGTAGTAACGCGCAGATCTCCGTCTCCACACCTTCATCACCAATGTTTGGTGTTAACTGGGTGTTTGATGGGTGGCAAGGATCCATGCAATCTTCAACCCAATCCGCAACCGTCGTTATGAATGGGCCGATGACGGTAACCGCTACGTGGCATCAAGACTACACGGTACTATACATAACAGTAGGCGCCATCATAGCCGTCATAGCGGTTGCAGCATTCGCATTACTCTACACAACCAAAAACCGACGAGAAAACCCACCACCACAACAAGTACAACAAACACAACAAGTACCCGAGAAAGCCTAGCCACGAAACAACAAACCCAAACCACATGCTAGCTATAGCATGGCACCTGTTCCGGTCTAGCAAACGCGACGTTCCGGTTACCGTCTTACAGCTTTGCTCAAGTAAGAATTGATATGCTACCATAGTATTCGTCCCGCCATGAAGCATCTTACCGTCGGGATCTTTCATGACGATGCGCTTGGCCGCGAGCTTGGAAAGAAAAACACGGAGAGCGATATTGTCATGTGCAGCCGCAAAACAGAGAACAACATTTTCACTTTCATGTATCCAGTAGAAGACAAATTATCACCAAAGAGCCAGATAATTTCGAGCGTCGATGCGGCTATCGTTA
>CAWKES010000005.1:0-12977 GCA_963848755.1 Candidatus Bathyarchaeota archaeon
CCACCTGGCTCTGTCCACAGACAATATTGATGCAGACGTTGAAAGACTGAAAAAGAAGGGCGTCCTATTCGATCAGGAGAAACCACGAATTGGAGCCCACGGAGTGAAAATAATCCTCACTAGACCAGAAACAACCGGCGGAATAACCGTAGAACTATGCGAAGAAAAATCGCCCAATTTGTCAAGTTAATATCGATTAGGCGCCACCACATCATCAGTCAAGAAACAAACTTATCTAGTGTGCTGTAAGCCTCTAGCTGCGCAGCCTTGATCATGCCAACTAAGGTGCCTGACTCAGCCTCAAAGCAACGGACCAGTCAGCAACCATAGTTGCCTAAGATCATCAAACCGTCAAGGAACAGAGACACTGACAATAGGTGCGGCAGAGGCCAGCAGCCTACTAAAATCTAACGGGGGCGTGGTCTAGCATGGTCTAAGATTCTCGGCTTGGGCCCGAGAGGTCGCCGGTTCAAATCCGGCCGCCCCCACCATTCCAATCGGAAACAGGTCAAATGCTTAACGATTCGAGGACATCTGAGGGCTTGTGAAATAGGAAGTCCGGATTTAGTTTGAGCAGTTCTGTAGGGTGTCGTGATCCCCAAAGTGCACCTCCCGACATGGTTCCTGCATTCTTTGCGGCTTGGATGTCGACTACACTGTCGCCGATGTAGATTGTTCTGTGAGGCAGTGCTGACATATTGCGGATTGCTAGTTGAAGGCCGCCAGGATCAGGTTTTGGTCGGTTAACATCATCCCCTGTGACGACGGTTTTGAAGGAGGAGCATAAACCGGATAGTTCGAGAGTTAGCTCGGCGGCCATTTTACCTGCACCAGTTACGACCCCTAAAGGTTGGTTGGAGTCATGAAGAGAAGTTACTAGCTCCGGGATACCCGGGTAGACCTTTGCATAATCATGGAAGTGCTCGCGGTAGTATTCGTGATAACGAAGCATTGCGTTGTTTGAAAACTTCGCAGGTAGGACTGTCGAAAAGATTTTCTCCATAGGAGGCCCGAATAGAGATGCAACTTCTTCGTCCCGGAAGGTTCTGTGTAATGCGGGTTCGACGGCGTAATTGTAAGCAGTAACGATTAATTTCAGTGAATCAACCAGGGTTCCATCGCTGTCAAAGAGGATACAGTCCATTTTCAACTCGCAGCACCTACCGCAATAATTTGGTTGGAGCCTCGGGCGGGGTTCGAACCCGCGACCTGCCGCTCTCTTGGACCTTGATACAAGGCGGCTGCTTACCAGTGTCAGTCATTCGACATCTACCGGGCTGAGCCACCGAGGCATCTTGAGATTCATTGGTCGAAGGTGCTTAAAATTCTCACTAACAATTCTTCCCATATAACTTAGCTGATTCTTCAAGTGAGGTTATGGCAGGCAGTTCCTCGCCTGCAAGAAGCGAAAGCATTGCGCCGCCTGCTGTGCTGACGTGTGAGAATTTTTCACCGATATGTAAGATCCCTGCGTACCCTGCAAGATGTCCCCCGCCTATGACCACGAATGCGTTGGTTTCAGCCATTGCTTCCAAGAGTTTTTTGGTCCCAAGCTCGAACCCATCTTGCTCGAATACCCCCATCGGACCACTTGCCACTATCGTCTTGGACCGCTGTATGATCTGTGTAAAATTTTCTATGGTTTTTGTGCCAATATCAAGCCCAACTCCGGCTTGGTTGAGTTCATTTACGTTGACGTCTCGACGTCGGTTACCGGAAATTGTGCCGAAATCCGCTGGCATAACAACACGATCCTTGTGTCTTCTGAGTATATCTAGTGCTTTCGTCACCTGGTCACTATTCTTCGCCAACCATGTCTCATCGCTCTCGTTGAATTTGACGCCGGTAGCTTTCAAGAATATTTTCCCCACGTTTCCTCCTACGAGAACGTGGGTTGCTCTTCCTATGGATAGGATGTTCTCTATTACGGGCACTTTGTCTTCGACCTTTGCACCGCCGAGAATATAGGTGCTGGGGCTCTCTGGTTCCGTCAGTAACCGTTTGAGTGCAGCGAGTTCTTTTTCCATCAATTTGCCAGCCGCTGAGGGAAGTAGGTATGGAAAACTGACCAGAGACGCTTGGGATCGATGAGCGGTTGCGAACGCGTCGTTCACGTACACGTTGAAGAGTGGGGATAGTCTAGAGACGAGATTAGTCTTCGCAAGTTTCCGGCCATCATCTTCCAGAATTTCTTCTGAACAGAATCGGACATTTTCTAGAACCAGGATTTCGCCGTTCTTCACTTCTTGAATTGCAGCTCTCGCTGCCGAGCCCATAACGTCGTCGATAAATTTGACATGTTGAGTGCAAGCTTTCTGAAGCAAAGCAGCGTGTTGTTCTAGTGAAGTGAAATCTTCCTTTCCAGGTCGACTCTGATGCGAGAGGATTACAACCTTGGAATCAGTTAACGCGGCCAAAGTGGGTTTGGCTGCAACAATTCGTGTATCGTCAAGGATTCTACTAGTACCCGGTTCTATGGGGCTGTTAACGTCAAGTCTCAGGAGCACTCTCTTGTCTCGTAGCTTGAAATCGGTTAGGGTGAGATACTTGAATTCCATGTGAAGAGAACCTCGGCTGCACCTAGACACTTGTTGAATTAATCTCTGCTCATCAAAAATAAAATAGAGAACATTTTTACATGGAACTGAGGCCTTGTGGTTCGCGCCGGGGTGGCTCAGCTGGTAGAGCGCCAGCCAGGCTTAGGGACGAAACTCATAATCTGGAGAGCTGTGGGCCCAGAAGCCGCGGGTTCGAACCCCGCTCCCGGCACCACGTCCGTACTCCCGGCCTGACGACGGAGAAATCCTAACCTTCGGATTATGGATGGAACGTCAAGGATACCGACACGCCACCTGCTATTCAGCAGTTAAGGCACTCAGAAGACGAGTCAACCTACTAGATACGGAAGCGGTCAAGACATTCCTAGCAACCGTATCATGGTCTGAGCTCTGCCTCACGATGAACTCGACGATGTGATCTCTCGCATACGTCGCAGCAATACATTCTTACATAATTCGGCAAGCGCAATTCTAAGGTTGCAATTCTGCCACACCTATATTGATACACCAAATAATCATCCATCCTATCTCCGAGAACCATACGTCAACAGACACTAGACTCAACATAATTCAATGAGATACCCGAACGGGTAGGAGACTGTCTCGAAAGTAGTTCATTGAAGCAGCTTCATGACAGCCGCTATCCGCAAAAAGTAGATCAGTCTAGCTAATCGAGTTATCTTAGGCGAGTTCCACACCTATCGCAGAAGTTGACATAGGGCTGAAGCGGACTGCCGCAATTAGGGCAAGCACCCATGCCGTAGGGAGATGGCTGCTGGAAATCTGTCTGAAGTGGAGGATGGTATAGCTGAGGTGCGGGCTGTGGCTGCGGGGAGAAGGGTTGTCGGTATTGGGGTTGCTGATATTGCGGGGACAGGTAGGGCTGAGCTGGGGCCTTAAACAGTCCGATACAAGTCCAGCATCGTATAAGGGAGATAGAAGTGGGAGGGGCCATAGTTTTTGATCAAGTTCTCTTTTCCATTGCAGAAATCTTTCTATTGCATCACTCATTCAATTCACCTTCTTGGGTAAGTAAGTCTGAGTAGTCTAATTCGAGTTCTCTGGTTTCCGAGAAGACAGAGCATCACATCTCCAAAATCGCTGATTATCCAGTCTTCGTGAGTACCTCCACCAGTACTCCAATTGGATCGTGAGGACGAAGAGAGTGAGGACGGTTATCAGAGTGATTACCTCAGTGAAGTTGGCGATGAATGTTTGCATGATTTCGTGAGGCAGCGTAGAATGTAACGGCATTTATGATAGCGACCACGGAAAGAACCCGTAGGAACAGACGTTCTTTGCTCGTTAATCCTTTCATCTCTTCCACCGATAGATTAACGCAAATATTATGACCGTACAGACATTAACTATTAGTCGATAGGTGAAAGCGAGAGACTTCATAGGGGTTAGTGCGTTAACTATCAAATCCGCTATCACAATAGTTATCACCATTCCAATCACTATCGTTAATGCGAATATCTTTTTTGTTTCTTTCATCTTTCTTCCCTTCGTTAGGGTAAGTAAGGGGCATCTCGCTCATTCAGGTTCCCCTGTTTTTCACGAATCGAAACATGGTTACAGAGAGAACTGAGAAATCCCTACCCAGAACACCTTAACGGTATTCGGGTGGTGTTCTATCATTTAGGCGAGTACTGTGAATGTTAGGGTTGCGAAGTCACCGGTGTCGCCGGTAACCTGAATCAGATATGTTCCGCTCGGAACATTGCCAACAACGAAACTACCTTCAACGTTCCTTCCAGTCAAAATACAGGTCGAAGCCGTAATCAGGCCCGGAATTGGACTTGAAAGTGCACATGACAAGTCTGTGGAGTCCAGCGTTGTCGAAATGTTAACAGTTGCCCCAACAGTAGCCATCAACCCGCCAGCTGTTGCCGCCGTACATAGAACTGATCCAAATAATATTACTAGAACAATTGAAACCACAAACACAGAACGCAACACTGAAACCTAACCGAAAGCAACTATGCTCTTGGTATATAATTTCATAGCAATTCGTCGACCGACTACTCTACAACACCATAAGATCATCAATCCCAGTATCCAAATATCATACGGTCATAGACGTTAGGTTCTGGTGAATTGAGACTGGACACTAGAACCGAGCACATTCGTCATATTCGGTTAGCGGGAGATCGCAACAATAATCGGATGGAGCGCTTCAACGGAGAAGTAAGACAGAGGGAGAAGGTTATGCGAACGCTGAAACGCACTGATACACCAATTCTTACGGGGGTATCAAATTTATCATAACTACATTCGACCACACGAAGCCCTAGAAGGCAAGACTCCCTCAAAGATTGCAGGAATAGAGGTTAAGGGTACAGACAAGTGGATGACAATAATCCAGAATGCAAGCAAGCACTCGAACAAGAACTAGCTTCGCCACGTGAAAACAAGGGGAAGCCGTAAGAGAGCTTCCTTGCATAATACTCGCATGGTGAGTGAGGGAAATGGAAGAATTCGAATGGGTAAAACGTAACTTTATTGTAAGGTATTGTGTCGGATTGACTTTTGTTGCTTGTGTTTCCACGCTTGTTGTGTACGCAGTTCATGGATGGACTTGGGATTCGCAATTTGCGGGAGGAAGAATTACGTTGACTCTGCCTGAGTTTGTAACTGTCATAGTGCTACTCACACTGGTTGTTGGCATATGTGTTGACGTGTGGAGAAGCCGGAATCCAACCAAACGAAAGTAAACAGTCCCAAGCACCAAACGACAACGAAGCGTTACCCCAAGAAATCCAGATTATATCATCCAGTTACGGGATATAACACAATTCAGCACTATCTTAGGAGATAACATAACGTTACAGTCCTGATAGGATTCTCTAATGGTAACTAAAGAACCTGCAATATTTTTCAGTTAGTTTGTAATACAGTAAGCGTTGCAACATGTACAAGACGGTTAAGATTCAATGAGTGAGGATGGCAGTTCGAAGAGCTGTGGGCCAATGAAGTTGCCGAAGGCAAGTGTAACGAAGCGCAGCGAAGTGGAATCTGCTAGGGTTCGAACCCCGCTCCCGGCACCACAAATTTCTACGATTTTGGTGATCAACCGGATTCGAGACAGTCAGAAGAAAACTACCTTCTATGAAGGCGATATCATTCATAAATCTTCGCTAGATTAAGAATCTGGACAACGTGGTATGCTGCGACTGCCCAGATTCAGTTGAAAGTTTCGCCGATCTCCTATTAACTGATGCACATATTCATGTACGAGTAAATTGGCGCGGGGAGAATTTAATGACGTGATGTATTCTGCTGTGCTGAGAATACGCTATGCTAATGAGGTAATTTAGTATCGACCCATGTTTATTTAGTTCAAGAAAGCTTCGGCGGATATAGTTGGTCAAACCGTCTGACTTTCCATACTGCTACTGAAACAAGCCACGTTGCAACAAAGATGACAATAATACCGTAACCTATCGTTTCGAAATCAAGATTATTGAGCCAACCCCAAAATTCTCCTGTTAGCTTAAGTTCAGTAGCTACAACCTGTATTAGTTCAGCGCTGCCAATCGCTAGAGCTACTAGAACAGAGATTATGGTTACAGTGAGGTTGTAGTATATTTTGCGTATTGGATTCATGAACGCCCAACCATAAGCCATACGCATCGTAACCCCATCCGTCGTATCAACCAAAACCATACCACACGTGAACATTAATGGTAGAACGAGAATCATCCAGATAGGAACAGAGGAAGAAACCCCAATACCAACACTGATCGCAATCAATGCAACCTCCGTCGCAGTATCAAAACCCAACCCGAACAGAACACCGATAGGAAAGATTTGCCACGGACGTTGCACGATCTTGAATAATGGACGGAAGTAACGGTTCAAGAACCCACGATTATCCAACAAGTTCTCCAGCTCATCTTGTCTCAACTTCCCATGCCTCACTTCCTTGAAGATCTTGTAAATGCTGAATACGATTGCCAAGTTGACGAGTCCGATCACCCATAGAAACACTCCTGAAACCGTAGCTCCAACGATAGCCCCCTCATTCTGCAAGATTGGAATCTGCCCAATCACTGTCCTAGTAGCAAACACCAACCCCACAATCAGTGACACCACGATAACCGAATGCCCCAACGAAAACCACATCCCCACAGTCAGAGGACGCTGATTATCTTGAATCAACTTCCGAGTAGTATTATCAATAGCCGCAATATGATCAGCATCGACCGCATGTCGCAAACCAAACGTGTACGTAATAATACCAAGCCCAGCAAGAAGAACTGAAAGCCTACCAACGATCGTAGAAGCAACAAATCCTAGAATCGTCGCCGTTATAATGACCGAATAAATCGTCACTATCGTAACCTTCTCACCACGCTAAGAACATTCATTGAGCCACTAGCTTCGCGTACCAGCGTCACTCTGAAACTCCTAACTCAAACCGGCCACCTATGTAATAAAAAACTATTCGTCAGTAATACTGACTTAATATGCGGCTTTAGATTAGTAATAATTGGTTGAGAATGAGATCTAAGGAAACTGTAACCAGAATAAGTTTATCGTTGCCCCCCGAACTTCTAGAACGCTTCGACGACATAGCCAAGAAATCAGGCTTCGCCGACCGCTCCAAAGCAGTGCAAGCAACAATTCGCAATTTCATTAGCGACGAAAAGCATTCGCTCACCCCGAACCAACGAGTAACTGCCGTAATAATCGTAGTCTACAACCACGAAGTCAGGGGCATAGACGCCACACTCACCGACATCGAACATGAAAGCGCAGACAAGATAACGTCATCTTCACACGTACATCTCGGCGCCACTCACTGCCTCAAAATCATCGTACTCAAAGGAAATGTCAGCGAAGTCACGACATTCGAGAAAGCGATACGAAACCTGAAGGGCGTAATGCAACTCAAAACAACATTTGTCAAAACCGAGATGGACGCATCATAAAAAATAAATCTTCATGAGCAGCTCCACGGTACGATTTGGCTGTGATTAGTTGCGTTCCGGCGGCATTGTCGGTGCTCTTGGTGAATGGCCCAGACCAGAAAGCCATTCCGGTAAGTATGGAGTTGTATCCGAAGAGACCGAATGTAATTAGCTCCGTAGATGCTCCCAAGATATAGGCCACTGCAGCTCCAATTAGAGCTAAATGTAGGTAATCGCTACGAGTGTTTATTGTAGGCTACTGATCTAACTTGTTCTAAAAGTGCCAAGTATGAGTATGAGGCATGGTGCGATCATCGATTAAACGAAAAGATAAGCGCGAAAGCAAGAAGCTAAGTTTTACTCTTTATAGGCTTCTCTATGGCCCTGTAGCATTCATTCGAGTCTGCCATAGGCAGTTGCTCCTTCTGCTCGCAACGTTCATTTTTGGAATGATAATTTACGCCTACTATGATCACGTTTCAGCTATCCTAGCGCTCTTCGCGTCGGTCTCGACAATTACATTCATTGGACTATATGACCCCGACAGCGGCCATTACGCTTCGATGAAAAGCGGCGAAGCCATATTAGTAACCGTGCTGTTGCTCCTCTCTATTGTTGCAGGAGTATCATTATTCCAGAGGACGCTAAGCGTGGAGACGAGTGAAAAAGCCAGAGCTGAAGAGAGGAGACGATTAATCTCTAGGCTGAAGAACCACGTAATAGTGTACGGCTATACCTACATTGGGAGATACGCGGATAATAAGCTCGGAGAGCTCGGGTATGATTATGTAGTAATTACGAAGAACCGTGACACCTACGATGAACTGCTGAGGGACGATGTCTTCGTAGTTCTGGAAAACAAAACCAATCCTGTCGGGGCTCTAGAGACCGCTGGTATCGACAAATCTGCCCTGGTAATAGTGGCAGACGTTGACGATTCCGATAACATGCGTTTCATACTGACCGCACGAGCACTCCGCCCCGACATCAAAATACATACGGTAGTTCATGACCCATCATTAATTCAAACAGCTAAAAATGCTGGCGCCAACATCGTCATACCCGCATCGGTTACATTGGGTCAACTGCTCGCGTTCTCCGCCGGACAAACCGAAAATCTAATCGGCGTGGTCTTCTCGGAAAAGATGGGCACGCAAAGTATAGTAGAATCCACGATCCACAAATCCTCTCCACTCATAGGAAAAAAACTACAGGACACGGCAAAGCTGGCATGGATTATAGGCGTGACGCGTGATGGAAAGAATGACGATCACATCTTCGACGGGAACTTTACTCTTAAAGAGGGTGATACACTACTAGTCTTCGGTGACAGTTCAAAACTCGAAACAATCTCTTGAAGCGTGGCTGCTCACGCAAAGACGAGAATAGTGAGGTTGACAAATTGAGTCGGCGCAAGATCCCGGATTATTCTTTTGGCAAATCTAAGGATTTGAAGACCTCTAAGTTACCTTTAGTTCAGCTTGGCAGCTGTGTCTATTCCTCAGGCACTTGGGTATACTAAGATTGCTGGTACGCCGGTGATCACCGGTCTCTACGCTATCCTAATTCCTTCGGCGTTGTTTGTATTATTTGGATCGTCTCGTCACTTGGCTGTCGGGGCTGATTCTGGTACAGCCGCCGAGGCATTAAACCGCAAATACTGTTATGCAGTTAGACAGAATAGAAGAAGCGGAAAGTCCTAGAACGAAAGATAGAACAGGCAACAAACGGACCGGTGCACCGGAGTCGGCTTCGTTCTGCTTACTACAATTGTACAAGCCTCAAACTGGCATCCGTTTATTTTTTTGGGGGGGGTTAGTGGTGATCTGACTATTCACTTCCAGTTAAGGAACCGCTAAAAGCGCGGTGGCGTGAAAAAAGAAAGTGGGGAAGGCCCTTATGGCCTAGCCCAACCTATTCCTGCAGGTACGTGTGCGAATCCCACAACAGCCAGCATGAATATCCATGTGGTGAAGACGAACGGACCGGTTAGCGCGGGTAAACCCCATTTTCCGAAGTAATTCTGCAGAGCTGGCATTGTGAAGAGTGTACATGCAACTGTCGCGAAAAGTGCATACAGAAAAGTGATAGGGGTCAATGGTAGAAAACTAGTTAGAGCAATCATCACCAGCACCTGATTGAATCCGTGCAGCCCACTTCTCACTTCGGCGGCAGGTAATTTTGCAGCTATTGCTACTGCAGCTCCTACCCCCGAGCCCACTAACGCCATTAAACCTCCCAAGTAAAGCAGTGAAGTGGCATCCCAACCTGCTGTGTAGGCGTTTGTGAAGAGTGCCCCGGGTGCTAACTGGAAAGACAGCGTCAAACCCGCGACCCAAAATAGTCCTGTGCGCCAGTCCTCAACAAATGTAACTTGCGATACACCATTGAGAGTGGCTCTCATGAATTCCTTGGCAGTCCATTTGAATGGCTGCTCCGTTTGGTTGCTCCCAGAGGGCGGTGGTGCTGGCCATATATCAAGACCATATAATTTTGTTGCATACATCATAGCCCATGTTGTGAAAATAAAAGACGCAGTGAATCCAGGAATAGCGTAGCCTGGACCAAGTCCAGCAAACCAATCTCCCATTACGTGTGAAAGGGCCATCCACACGACGGCCGTGATTGCGGCGCCAATGATTGACATCGCAAGCGCTGCTTTGGTTCTCTTGGTGAATGGACCAGACCAGAAAGCCATTCCGGTAAGTATGGAGTTGTACCCGAAGAGACCGAATGTAATTAGCCCATAGGAGGCTCCCAAGATATAGGCAACTGCAGCTCCAATTAGACCTGATATAAACATCATGAAGCCTGCTTTTCGCGAAGCCACTGTCACGCCTGCCAGTATCAAGAGACCGGCCAGTGGAGAACTTATCAGCGGCACTTCCGAGATTCCATTAAACAAAATGTATAGGAAATCCAGAAGAGGATTGCCCGTCGTAAAACTTGCTGCCGCCATACTAAACACAGCAAAAAAGATATTTAGAATTGGATTAATAACCATTGGTAATCATGGTTATCATGCATATTAATGCGGAAAAGCGTATATAAAGCGTATATAGTGCGAAAAGGCAGCACCATTCATAATTACTTATAACAATTTTCACTTGGTGTCCGTAAGTAGATACCTTATTACCCACGCCTCACGCAAATCAATTTCGATGATCGTTTTATGATGTTAGCACCTAGAGAAATGGAAAAGATGACAATATGGACTGCTGCGCAAATTGCGGGGCAGCGGAAGAACAAAGGCATAAAACTGAATTATCCAGAAACTGTGGCTGTTATCGCAAACTATATCGTCGAAGGAGCTCGTGAAGGGAAAAGCGTCGCAGAGCTGATGAAGTCTGGTAGAAATGTTCTGAAGAGAACCGATGTTCTTCCTGGTGTTCCAGAATTAATCCACACTGTTCAAGTGGAAGCTACCTTTCCTGATGGTACCAAGCTTGTGACAGTGCACGATCCAGTCCAATGAGGTGTTGAAATTGTCACAAAAGCGAATGATTCCCGGCGAATACGCCCTATCCGCTGAATCTGTTGTTTGTAATGAAAACCCACGACATCCGAGACAGACGATAAAACTAACAGTCAAGAACACCGGTGACCGGCCTATTCAAGTCGGATCTCACACGCACTTCTTTGAAGTCAACAAAGCTTTAGACTTTAAGCGATCTGATGCTTTTGGTTACCGGTTAAACATTGCTGCTGGAACCGCTATTAGGTTTGAACCAGGGGACGAGAAAGAATTAGAACTTGTCCAACTAGGAGGAACGAGAGTGGTCTACGGTTTCAATGCTCTCACAATGGGTAGCGTTGATTCCCCATGGGTAAAGCAAAAGGCTCTTGAGAAAGCCAAGAAACTCGGTTTCAAGGGAGCGTAAGGCGGACAAAAGAAAGGGGAAAAGTAAGAGGATAAAAAAGGAGATAAAAAAAATGGTACTGAAATTAACAAGAAAACAATATACGGATCTATACGGCCCAACGAAAGGCGATAAAGTAAGGTTAGGGGACACAGACCTCTTCGTAGAGGTGGAAAAAGATCTAACCCATCCAGGAGACGAAATGGTCTTTGGCGGTGGAAAATCAATCAGAGATGGCCTAGGGCAGGCACCTGGAGTAACGAATAAAGGCGGCGCACTCGATTTTGTCATCACAAATGCCTTGGTAATGGATCCTGTGCTCGGTATTGTAAAAGGAGACATTGGTATCAAAGACGGCAAAATTGCGGGAATAGGTAAATCGGGTAACCCAATGATCATGGATGACGTTGATCCACGCATGGTTGTGTCCGCCTGCACTGAAGCAACGGCAGGAGAACACACGATATGTACTCCAGGACACTTCGACACGCACATTCACATGATCTGTCCGCAACAAGCAGTCGATGCCATTAGCAATGGCATTTGCAACATGATTGGCGGAGGAACTGGACCGGCAGATGGAACAAACGCTACCACATGCACGCCAGGAGTGTTTAACCTGAGCAGAATGCTGGAGTCTGTTGAGGATATCCCGATGAATTTCGGGTTCCTTGGGAAAGGTAACGATTCGCATCCCTCGCTAGCAACCCAGATGGAACAAATCGAAGCAGGTGCGTGTGGTCTCAAAGATCACGAAGACTGGGGAACTACACCAGCGATTATCGATGCATCATTGAAAGCAGCTGACTTGACAGATACGCAGGTAGCAATACACACAGACTCGATCAACGAATGCGGATACGTGGAGGACACAATAAACGCAATTGATGGCCGAACCATCCACACGTATCACACAGAGGGCGCAGGAGGAGGACATGCTCCGGATATCATGAAGATAGCGGGTGAGGAATTTGCTCTCCCCTCATCTACGAACCCAACAAGACCTTTCACCGTGAACACACTGGATGAGCATCTTGACATGCTAATGTTCTGCCACCACCTCAATCCAGATGTTCCAGAAGATGTCGCATTCGCGGGCTCGAGAATCAGGGGTGAAACCATTGCAGCGGAAGATGTATTCCACGACGAAGGCATATTGAGCATGTATTCATCTGACAGCCAGGCCATGGGAAGAATAGGAGAAGTCGTAATCCGTTGTTGGCAAACCGCCGACAAGATGAAGAAGATGAAAGGAAAACGGCCTGAGGAAACTGGCGACAACGACAATTTCAGAGCCAAGAGATACCTCGCGAAAACTACAATAAATCCAGCAATTACGCATGGTGTTGCTGACTACTTGGGTTCATTGGAAGTAGGCAAATATGCGGATATAGTTATGTATCCAATTCCCTTCTTCCCGGTGAAACCAAAAATGGTATTCAAGGGTGGATTCATTGCTTGGAGCATTATGGGAGATCCAAACGCTTCGCTACCGACACCAGAGCCAGTCTTCTACCGACCCATGTTCGGTGGCATAGGAAGAGCTGTGAAGAAAACTTGCTTCACCTTCACATCCAAAGTAGCCCAGGAACTAGGAGTGCCTGAAAAGTTAGGCTTAGAGAAAGTAGTGCTGCCAGTGAAGC
>CAWKES010000006.1:0-64235 GCA_963848755.1 Candidatus Bathyarchaeota archaeon
CACTCGAACCCGCAGAAACTCCGCTCGGCGACGTTAATACGCAGAACAACCTCTCCGACAAAGTCGTTGAAGAAGAACGTCCGTACAGACCTTATGGTGGCGGCGGACGCGGCTACGGAGGAGGTAGAGGCGGCGGAGGAGGAGGTTATGGACGAGGCGGTGGAGGAGGCTACGGCAGAGGAGGCGGTGGCTACGGCGGTGGTGGCGGAGGGTACGGTAGAGGTCGCGGCAGAGGATACGGCGACAGAGATCGCGGACGCGACCGATACTAGATTGAAAGCAGCCTACCGCTGCGATTAATTTCTAAGAATTTTTTTTCTTTTTCTTTTCAAATTTCACTAGTTCTAATGAAAGATCAACATAGAATAACAGCTCATATCTAGATCACTTTGTTCGGGACTCTATTGGCTTATTACAACACAGGAACCGCGGACTCCACAGTTCAGTTGAATGGCTCTACCGACCTGTCTGATACTCTGCTCGTAATTCCTACCAAAAACGAACACGAAGCAATCGAAGAATTAGTGTCAGAATCGCGTGCGATTGGATTCTCAAACATATTGGTCATAGATGGATTCAGTTCCGATTTCACTTCGCAAATCGCGAAAAAAGCTGGCGCGAGAGTCATTTTCCAAGAATTCGGAAACGGAAAAGGTTGCGGAGTCCGCACAGGCATGAAGGAATTTCTGAAAGGAAATTACGAATACCTCTGCATGATAGATGGCGACGGCTCCAACGCGCCTTCATATCTAATGAATATGGTTTCCGCCGCTAAGATGCAAAAGGCTGACGTCGTACTAGGTTCCCGAACTCGAGGGCACCGCGATAAGAAAGCCATGAATCTTTTGAGTTTAGCGTCTAACTTGACTGTATCTTTCCTTTTGGCAATAAAATTCGAACGGATCTTCACTGACGTGCAGACAGGATATTGGTTATTCACAAGGGACGCTGTTGAACGCCTGTATCCTCAGATTGAATCGCGCGGCTTCGAAATTGAACTTGAACTTTTCGTTACAGTACTTAAAATGGGAATGTGTGTAATCGAAATTCCAGCCGGATTCAGACGACGAAAAGGACATACCAAATTCAGTTTCAAGTTGCGGATGAGGAACTTGTATTTTGCTCTTAAATTCTTAGTCTCTTAAGCAGATCCGAACTCAGCAAATCCCTCTCTGAGCAATTGTGATAAGGATCATGCAGCACACACAATACGCTACCCATGAGCTTGATCCCATTTTCCGGGTTCGTAGACCTCGAGGATCTTAAGAAAACTCTACTCTCACTGGCTGTCGATCCGTCAATAGGCGGATTGCTAATCCTAGGTCCTAAAGGAACTGGAAAGTCAAGCCTGGTCAGGGCATTTGCTGAACTCCTTCCAGACATCGAGGTAGTCGTAGGATGCAATTTTGGATGCTCACCGAAAAGCGTGGAGGAACTATGCAGCGATTGCACAGAACGACTCAAAGCAGAAGAAAAACTCCCACAGATAACTCGGAAGATGAGCATCGTAGATTTACCAATCGGCGTTACCGATGACCGAGTTATCGGCTCAATAAACGTAGAGCTAACTCTGAAGGACGGGAAGATCCACTTTGAACCAGGTCTCCTTGCTCGCGCACATCGAAATATTCTATACATCGACGAAGTTAACTTGCTCCCAGATCACATCGTAGATCTGATCCTAGACGCCGCCGCGTATGGATGGAACATCGTTGAACGTGAAGGACTCTCGCTAAAGCATCCAGCACGATTCATCCTCGTAGGAACAATGAATCCCGAAGAAGGAGAGTTGAGACCTCAACTCCTAGATCGATTTGCAATAAGCCTACCGATTCAGACGGTTCTTGACCCGCAACTTAGAGCAGAGGTCGTAAAGAGAAATATTGAATTTGAAGCGAACCGCGACCTCTTCAACTCAACGTGGATGCCAACACAGAACAAGATGCGCGCGCAAATCGAAAGCGCACGTGAAAACATCAAAAAAGTGTTCGTTTCAAATCAAATAATTGCTACGATCGCTCAAGTTTGCGGAAAATTATCTGTTGACGGCTATCGCCCTGACATAGTGGCAACTAAAGTCTCGAGAGCATTAGCAGCTATTGATGGGAGGAGAGAAATTGGACTTGATGATGCACTACAAGGCTTGAAACTTGCCCTAGCACATAGGACACGAGCTGGAGGCTTGAAACCACCCGCAACGCAACTGGAGATCGAAAAGCAGTTCCAGGAAGCAAAAACCATTCAGCTTGCGAAACCTACAACCCAGAACTCGACTCAAAGTTCAGGAGGACAGAATTCAGCTGTACCTCAGCAACAGAAGAAGAGTTTCCTGCAAAGACTACGGCATGCGCAATCACCAGACGCCACGAACACAGCCCAAGACAAACAAAGAAGATTCGGGAAGCTGAGGATAATTGGATATATGTTTCTCTTAGGTGGACTCGTGTACTTATACCTCATACTACAGTTTTGGGTTTTCATAGCGCTGATGAGTCTCGTGCTTCTCTTCGTTTTTCTTATGTCGATCCTCCGTAGAAATAAGAACGGAGGCTTCTCCCCATACTCGAACAATAGGAAACCACAGGGAACCAGAGCCGAGAAAATTGCGGCTACAACTTCCATACTGGCATGGCCTAGTGCTCGAAAGATTTTGGGGAAAAAAATTACCGAAGGAGAACAACTTATCGAACAGGCACCAATGGAATCTACAGGAGCAAGATTTGAACTCGACAAAATCATAGCCCAAGCGCGATTGTTGGGAAGGAGAAAAGGTTTGATTGGACGAGGCAGACCAGTTTCATACAAGAGCTTCTCTGACGAAACAAACCGTGACATCGCAATAGCAACATCAATAAGATTAGCCGCACGCAGAGGACTACCTTTTCAGATTCGAAGGGAAGATCTACGCACCAACATTAGAGAAGGCCGAATCAAAGCATCAATGATTCTGGTTTTGGATTCAAGCGAATCAATGATAGATTCCCTCAGCAAAGTCCGCGACGCCATTCGGGCGGTTAAGAAAAGCGCGACTCGAATGCGGGACCGCGTTGGATTGATCGTATTCAAGGGTGAAGAGGCGCACGTGTTACAACATCCAACAACTAACTTCAATTTGATCATGCAGAAGCTTGCGAACGTAGGCCTAAGTGACTTCACACCTTTAGCGGCAGGCATAATGCGGGCGGTAAGAGTGGCACGCACAGAAGAAGCGAGAGGCTACGCCCCCATTGTAGTTATGGCAACTGACGGCGTGACCAACGTCTCCATCCCACGGTGGAACAGCCGCATGCGCGATATACCCGACCCAGCCAGTGATGCGCTCTTGATGGCGAAATCAATCGCATCGAATAAATGGAAGACGGTTGTAGCGAACATGGCTCACGTGACAGATAATGGACCGGCCGATATGGTCATGGGTACTCACCTAATGATGAACATAGCACACGTTACCAGGGGAGTGTATGTCGGTTTCTCTCGCAAGAAAGAAGAAGCCATAGTGAAAGACATGTCCCCGGAACAATTCCAGAGTATGGATCTAAAGGATCTAAATTAAGTCCGACTTAGCCTGCGATTAAACCTCGAAACGTATGGATTACCGTTAACGAAGAATCTCCATAATCGGTCGGTTCCCGCCGTAATACCGATTCGGACGGAACAGGCTACCTCAACACGTTCCGAGTTGTTACCTCTCAAGAATAGCGGTCCACGTTTGGTCAAATCGATCTTGTTCAGAGATTTATCGATACAAAGCGCTTTCGTCAACTTGCCCGGACCGTTCGTTATGTCCAACGTCGAAACGTGGGGGCGAAAACGTTTCATGACGTTCACCCCTTCCACAGGTTCAAGGGCTCGAATCAGCACCGCACCAGCAACACCTGTCCGTTCCGTTGTCACATTGAAACAGTAGTGATTTCCATAAGTGAAGTATACATACGCATGACCTGGCTCTCCAAACATCGGAGCTGTCCTCGGAGTTATTCCGTGAAAGGCATGACTGGCCGGATCATCAAATCCTCGATAGGCCTCGACCTCAACTATCCGACCGACAAGCTGATTTCGCCCAACTACTCTAACCACGAATTTCCCGAGTAACTCTTTGGCAACTGTGATAGTACCTCGCTCGTAGAAAGACCTGCAAAGGATACTTGGTCTGACCAACGAGTCATCGTCTCTAAGTCTGACTTTGGTTTGCTTACTCTTCATGCTTATCACCGTCGTGAAGCATCATAAAGCAGGTAACCAAACTAACATTAAAGAAAATTACAGAACTTAAGTGATCGCTGATGACAGAGGAGGTAGAAGAGAGCTCAGTAAAACTGAGGGAACTCCTCGACATTTCTGTTAAGAAAAATCTGGCGGAATGCATTTTATTCTCGGGCGGCTTGGACACTTCTGTGATAGCTGCCGTAGCCAGTTCGTACACTCAGTTGACTGGGGTGACGGTTTCATTTCATGATGCCCCGGACGTCCCTTATGCGAAACTTATCGCGCAAAACTTCGGAATGAATCACATAATTGTGAAAGTTGGTGAAGAGGATGTAAAAGGAGCGGTCGCAGATATAGTTCGTATCATGAAGTCATTTGATCCGATGGAAGTTCGGAACGATGCATCAATCATAATCGGCTTGAGCGCTGCTAACCGATTAGGATTCAGAGATGTGATGACGGGAGACGCTGCGGATGAACTTTTCGCAGGATACAGTTTTTTCTTCAACCTACCTCGTGATGTACTTGAAAAAAACCTGAAGAGCATGTGGAGAATAATGCGCTTTGCTTCCAAACCGTTAGCTGAGAGTCTTGGCATGGACGCGAGACTCCCATTTCTCGACGACTCGGATTTCAAAGATTTTGCTATGCAAATTCCAGTGGAGTTGAAGATTCGTGAAGAACGGAACCAAACATATGGGAAATGGATTTTAAGAAAATCCTTTGAAGGAATTCTGCCCGAAGAAATCATTTGGAGGACAAAGGTACCTATTGAACGGGGCTCCGGAACAGCGACATTTTCGCAATGCTTAGAAAAGGAAATTAAGGATGTTGATTTCGAGCGAGATAGAAAAGCGATTCTCGAAGGCGACGGAGTTCATATCCGAGACAAGGAGCAATTATTCTATTTCCGAATTTACAAGAATGAATACGGGTCGCCACGAGACCATGGAGAAGGGCCGAAGCCTTGCCCAGGATGCGGAGGGCACGTTGCTAGCGAGATCAACTTTTGTAGAACGTGCGGAGCTTACCCAATCTAATTTCACACGCTCAGATCAATTACGAGTAGCTCTCGTGACTAGCTGATCCTTTCGACTGCGTTCTTCGGAAATTCATATAATCTCTTGAAGATATGTGGATGTACCAGCGTGGCAGTTATTTCTAATCCATCCACAAGTCTGAGTCCCGCACGATTGTAATAGTCGCTGTCCACGAAATAGGCTCGTTTGTTCTGAACGGCGGATATTCGACGCCAATCGACTTTACTTAACAATTTGTTCAACTCCTTTCGAGTCTGTTCGATTTTGAAACTGCAAGGAGAAATAACCAAAACATCCGGTTTGGATTCGATCAAGTAAGACCAAGCATCAGGATAGCGCGTTATCTCCGATCTAGTGGGCCGAAGGACAGAATGACAATACTCTAGCATTTCTGGAACCCAACTCGGTGAAATCTCGAAGGGTTCAAGCCATTCGACACAAGCCACGTTAGGCGTAGTAATCGCGTCAGCGGCTAGACGTCGAACTCGCTCTATTCTCTTCTCCATGGCTGAAGTCAGACGCTCCGCTTCCATGTCAGCGTTAACCAAACTACCAATTTTCCTTGCGAGCTCTAAGATGTCCTCAAGAGTTTTGGGCGGACCCATCGAATAGACTTCCGGCCGCTTTTTCATTCGAGATATAGCGTCCTCGACGTCTGCGCTTGATACAGCGCATAACCCACATAGATCCTGAGTTACTACAAGGTCGACATCAAGCTCACTTAGCATTTCGTTGTTTACTTGATAGAGACTTTCACCGCGATTAACGAATTCTTTTACGCGATCATCAATTTGCTTGCTGTCCTCTAAATTACCAAGTTTGCTAAAACTTACAATCGTTTTTGTTTTGACAGTTTCAGGGAAATCGCTATCATGCGAGACCGCAACAACTCTGTCACCAGCACCCAATGCAAACAGCATTTCTGTCGCGGCCGGATCAAGTGACGCAATACGCGAAAATTTCTCAGTACTTTGAATGGACAATAACGGTCACATTTTGCTAAAGAATCTAAGATTTTCTTCTTATTTCTATTCATTCTGATAGAATTGAGAGCAATAAATTTTCGACTTTGATAAACAATCGTTTGTTAACTGGAAGGCATCTTGATTTCAAGTTTAGATGACGTGGAGCCAGGCTCAGCTAGGTAATAATCGCTACAGGAACCTATCGCGAATATCTTCCTAGCCAATGGTCGAGGTTTAAAAGATTAGAATTGTTCAGATAAATTGCGGAGACGCTTTGCGTTCTGAATACGACTAGGTAGATTGACAAGATGTTGAATAGAGGAAGATCGATCTATCGTTGTCGGCGATTCAACGCTTTGCAACTTGTTAGCAACGTTATTTGAAGCTGGAGCTTGCGACAAGCAGCCTGGGAAGCAGCTGAACGAGATACCCGAAAGCGTGTACTGCGCCGTGTAATTCTCAGGAGCAGATACAGTGATTGGCGTTTGGATCGTTGCGCTGTTCGTATCTTGCCATCCCGAGAAGCTGTATACGAAAATCAAGTAAATTACGGTACTGTTGGTCGTGGGAGTGATCAAATCATCCCGATTGTACCAACCCGAGTAGTAGCCATTGTTGTTTCTTACATCATAGGTGTGATTTTCAATATTCAATGCTACAATGGTCGAATCTGGAACTCCGTTTATTTTGACGCTAAAGGTCAATTCATATTGGGTCGTCCAACTAGCATTGATGACTTTCGGAGACTCGACTTGAACCGTTGTATTTGCATCTGGATTTGAGAAGTCTCCCGTCCAACCGCTGAATAACATCCGTGTCCTGTTGTTAAAGTCAATTACCGGTTGAACCGATATTTTTGCGAATGACCCGGCAGTATACCATCCTGATCCTTGCGCCAAACCGTAAGAGGATTGTATCTGGATCAAGTATTGGCGCTCCCAGTTAGCTTCAAGTTTTGTAGGAGCGTTGATTCTGACCTGTAAACTTGGAGTCTGCACGGATGAGGTTTGATTCCATCCAGTGAACACGTACCGTGTGCCGTTTGTGAATTGCACCAAGGGTTGAACCGTTACATTCGCTGTGGTTCCTTCATTGTACCATCCGCTTCCAGAGGGGGAACCTGTTGACGAAACAATTGTTACGTAGTATTGCGTCAACCAATTTGCTTGCACTGTTATTGGTCTCGACATGCTGATAGTGAGGGAGGTTGAAGTTGAATTATAGTCACCAGACCAACCAGTGAAAAGTAGCCTTGAAGTGTTCTGGGTTACATTCGAAGGAGTGTTTGCAAAGACTGTAGCTGTGCTGTTCGCGTTATACCATCCGCCTTGCGAGGTACTACCACGATTGCCGTTAACAGTTAGTAGATACTGAGGATTGAAGATGGCAGAGATTTGAGTATCATTGGTGATTGTTATCTGGCGAGGATTAGCGGTACTGCCATCGGACCATCCTACGAACGATTCGCGTGTGCCAGGCATAGTGTTCACAGTTGATTCCATCTGCACGGTTATCTTGCCAGTGGGTACGCTTTCTTGCAGGTCTGTCGAGTTTAGATAGTACTGCACTCCGTTAATTTTTACCCAGACACTTGCGTTATTCGAAATCAAATCCGTAGGTACATTAACGGTGAGCGTTGGTCCCAGACTTGGACCGACGTAAACGGTGAATGTGGCTTGACTGCCAGCCCTACTAGGTTCACTGATAGTATTGTTCGGATCAATTATCACTTTGAAGAGATGAGTTCCTGAGACTGATGTCCAAACGGTGGAAGCTTCAGCAGTCGAATTTGCGTTCACGTTCACTTGGGTTGTAGCATATTGTTGTCCGTCAACGTCGATTTCGATTGGTACGTTAGTTACATTTAGCGTTCCTTGGTTCGAGACATCGATGTATAGTGTTACGGTTGTGTTAGGGAGAGTTATGTCACTAGGTTGAGTGAAGAGTTTTGTGATCGAGAGCTGAGCGTAACTCTGTGTCTGATTTTGGTTTTGATTCTGATTTTGATTCTGGTTCTGATTTTGGTTTTGACTCGACGTCCCCTCGGTTACTTTGATTTGGTATGAGTTAGCTACTTTGCCCGTCACTGAGATCGCTATGTTGTGCTTTGAGTCGGTAAAAGTTTGGCCGGTAGTCCAAGTGGCGGCATTTAGACCTGCCACAGTTGGATTCGCGTTCATGACTTGAATCCTTCCAATGCTTAATGTTTCATCGACATACAGGATTAGGACTCCGGTTGAAGGAAGAGCCTGATCGAAGCCAATTTGCTCTCTAACCTCGACAAGATAATATTGGCTCGGAGGTAGAGTGGTCGATACTGGGACTTCAACCGCATGAATGTTTGTCGACGGTACTTCTGACGGATCAATAGTGTAAGTGGAGGTTAATCCAGAATCGGCTATCGCTAGTGTGGATCCGCTTATGAATCCTAGCTGAGTTTTGCACCACGAATCGAAATGCGCTGGACTTGATCCGGGTGGACTGCCGTTCCATAGACCAGCGTCCATTAACGTCCACGGCCCCATTATAGTTCGTCCGGTTTGTATGTTGTAGAGATCAGGCAACCCTAACTGATGCCCGAATTCATGAGCGTATACACCGATAGGTACTGCTCCGCCAGCTTCCATCTCTGGGATTATACTAAACTTCGTGATCGACTTACTGGTTGTCTGAATCCATACGCCTCCCAAGTAGGTAACCGACCAGACATCATTCTTGACTCCACTAGACTCTTCTCCATTCCCGGAATGAACGAATGAAAAGTAATCATAATTGTTGACATTGAAATCATGCTGCGCTTGGGACATTGCATCTTGTGCAATATGCCAAGAACCGTCTGATCCACTGCAATCCGCGTCATCTATTCCGAGGCAGTCTTTGCCGTAATATGCCTCTGGATAGGGCAACGTATACCAGCCATATACATCGACCTGAAGTTTGACGTTCCCGTACGACGCTTCTTGGTAATACTGATTTACGACCGACCAAGATTGTTTGATTTGACTGATACTGACCGACGCATTGATATCAGAAAATTGAGCCGCTATCACGGCCACACGAAGCACACCACTTACAGGAGCAAATTGTGGAGCTGAACCAATGATAGGTGGTGCTGGTAAAGGCATTCCATAACTTGGGGTATGAGTAGAATTGATGCCCGGAGACATCGAAGGAAGCATCGGAGTATATTCGGCTACGATAGGATTTCGATGCGATCCAAACACGGGTGCAGAGGGCGCGATGACGACCAAGAGAAGCAGAATGGAAAGTGTTCTGTAAATACTGGTCACATACCTTATCTCCGCGTTTCTCTCTCGCAAAGCGCCTGTAACAGCCAACCCGGCCGAAATTTTTCATAAAGCGTTTAGATCATAAGGACGTCCACGCTTGTGACACTTTTGCTCAAGTATTAACAGTAATCATACAACGTTACTCAATTCTTGATATTCTAACACTATTCAAAATTTTAGTGCTAGCCGAATGGGGAAAGTTGCAGCAGTTTGAGATCTGATCAGAATAAGAAAAATGGCAACGTCTTCGTCAGTAAGAATTTATTTCGGCCATCCGTATGTGCGCCCGTGGTAACTCACCATCACGTAATGCATCGGGCTAAGCGGAGGCTTGTCATACCTCGCTTTAGAAATCTCATAATCGCCATCTTGTTCATTTTCTCTTCGTTGGTCAGCATATACATTCTAAGGTACGATTATCTTCTTCAACTGACTCCTAACTATCACTGGTATGCTCTGGTCGGATTCGCTGCAGTAGATCTTATCCTTGCTATGCAGCTTATTCTTACAGGTCTTCTCCGAGTCTGGGATAGAATTGTTCTTCGACTTGCAGCTATTTGGGCGCTCGTTTCATTGCTAGCAGTTATTGCCGATGTCTTCGTCGGACTGCAGCTCCCCCAAGGTTATCCTAGCATCACACCAGTTCAAGCTTTCCAATATCTATTCTTGGGGCTCAATGGTAATTCTGTTCCGTTAGGTACGTCTGCATTGTTCGCGTTATACGCGATAGCTTCCGTTCTCTGTCTACTTCCATCGAATCGTTTCTGGTTCAACTGGGCCACGTTGCCAACTTGGAAAACGGTACTGGCAGTTTTAATGATAGGAATCATCGTGATGGGACTTAGGCCGATCCTTCTACCGCTATATCTTTCACAAGTTTCGCGTAGTTCCGAAAGCGCATATACGCAGATGGTCGTTCCCCCAATCGACCATTTTACAATTCCGTATGACGTATCAAACAAAACAGTTTTCCTTTCACTCGTAGCGGAGACGCAATCGTCAATCCCGTATAATTTCAATAATACTCAGTACGGGCACATGGTAGTCTACGTTCCAGCGAATTGGACGATTGACTTGGTCTTCACAAATCAGGAAGGGATCACACATAATGCTGTGCTCATAAAACCTGATGTGCCCATCCCAACTTACGATTTAGTGAATGACGGAACTATTATCGCCCAGATCCCTGAGAATGCAATAGAAGGGAACTTTTTAGTCTCCGGCCAATCAGGATCAGTACTCGTCACAAATCTGTCGCCAGGTACTTATTGGATAGCCTGCGCCATGGCGTTTCCTACACCACACGCAGAATCAGGAATGTGGATCATTCTTCAAGTATCCACTGCTATTGGGACACCATACTACACGGTCATAACATGAGCGGTGCGAGCTCACGTTTCTGAATTTGTGAACGAAACTTGATGTCAAATCAGCTCGAGAGGGCGGCGGATATCGCACCGGCCAATGTATCGGAAGTCTGTTCTCCAGTAAATGAGCTTGATACCGATCCATCCTTGCCGATGACGTAGAACATTGGGGTTGATTGAACTCCGTAGTTGCTGAAGACTATACCAGAGGAATCGTATAGAGTTGTCCAAGTTGTACCGTAAGTGCGAATGAAGTTCGCAGTATCATCTGCCGTCGCACCATTCCATGGTCCGGCGATTGAGACGAATACGACGTTGCCGCCGTATTGAGCATACAGAGTATCTAGGATCGGTGCCATATGTTGACAATGCGGACACCACGGTTCCATAAATTCCAGTAGCACAACTTTTCCGCGAAACGAAGACAGTGTAGCAGTTTGCCCTGTCGGGCCATTCGAACTTACGATCGGTAGCGTGAAGTCTGGCGCATTACCAGATGAAAGAGAGGTCGATGAGTATGTAACGGAGAGAGATGAAGAGGCGGGGGTGGGTGAAGATTGAGTGAACGAATATGCGGCCCAAATCGCAATTATAATAATAATGGGAATCGCGATCTTTTCAGCCTTACTTAGCCTATAACGCTTAACCTCGTCGGTTTTCTTGTTAGATTTAGAGTTTTTAGCTTCTTTTGGCACGACAGTCACTTAACCGATTAGCCATCCATCTCTATACCCTAGAATAAATGTTCTGCAGCATGTCGATACGTTAGCGTACGGGTTTGCATCCGGAAGCTGCTGACACGATTGACTCATTCGAGAAAGTGTACGTCAATTTGCCGCGGATAAAGCCCCCTACTTTCTGGTTTTGATCGATTGCAAAAATTATTGCTCCACTCTCATACTGAGACGTCTGTGTAGTTTGCGATATGCTCTGGGTCTCTTGCACTATGATTGTGCCGTGCATCCAGAAATGCAAGAGTGAATGATAGTGATACTCTCCGGGCAGGGTGAAGGTGTAACTCCACGAGGCACTCTGTGCGATTGGTCCTGAGTTGAATATTCCGGTGTCACTCGTAACCGTATCTGAGTGGATACTGTTACTATCTACGCACCAGGTTACGGTTGCAACATTATTCGTTGTGGTGACTGTAAAGCTCGCTGGGTAGTAGCCGCCGTAGAACAATGAGTTCTTGATTACTATATCGCAATGGGCAGGCCTCGCGTTGGGAATTGAAGTAACTATGAATAGGCTTGACGCGATAAGGATTATTCCTAACATGATAGACACAGCGATCCGTTTTTTAGGTTTCCACGCAAGTAAGACAAAGTAGACGGTTAGTAATCCGAAGGCTAGTTCTGCGACGTCCAACCAAAAAGCGAAGAATCCGTAGGTAGTGAGTGTGGCGTTCGAGTACGGAATGATTCTCGTGGGCGCTTCTAGTATCAGTAGATGTAATCCCCCTCCCGCCGCCCCAAATAAGTTAGTTGCAGCGACGCCTAGGATTAGGAATCCAATCTTATGCTCCTCAGTGAAATTTCGGAGACTTGTTATCGGATTTGAGAGGTGACTTGGATTGCGTCGCTCTTCTACGTCGCGGGTTTCGTCTTCGCTTGGTGAACACTAGTAAGAGTACTATTCCGAGTCCGGCGAAAACATATGGAATTACTATGATGACCGAAGACTGTTCGGTAACATTAACTGGCAAGAGTACTGAAACTGAAACTTGATTCAGCGAACCGCCTATGGCCATAACGTATTGTCCTGGAATCGCACTTTGGCTCGCTTCGATATCTACGACGACAACGGGTTTGGTGTTTGGTAAAGATTCAACGTTAATTGGGTTACTGCTAAACGAAGCGTTCAGTGTGTCGGGGCTGGTTGATGTACTGGCTACGAAGAGTTGTAAATTTTCGGCTTGTCCGTTGACTGTCAACTCCACTGGTGTTGCTGATCCTTGTCGAACCTGCGCGTAATCGTGGTCTAGGGTGAACGCAAAAGAAATCGGAATTGTAGGATCTAAGATTCCGATTTTGTTTCCGGAGTATTCAGCGAAGCAAATATTTCCATTCGGCATGGTTGCTAGCCATAGCGCTGTTGAGATTGGTCCGGTTGGGATTTGATATTCTGTCAATGTGTGATGGACTGGATCTATCTTTCCGATCCGATTGGCAACATGTTCAGTGAACCATACGTCGCCGTAACGATCAATCGATAGGTCGTTGGGTAATGAGTATGGGAATATTCCGTTTGCTGGATTCGACGTAGGGAATGTTATGAGTTCTCCTGTCGCAGGATTGAATTGTCCTATTCGATTGAGACCGTGGTCAGCGATCCACACGAGCCCATTTGGATCTATCGATATTCCTACTGGAGCCAGAATTGAATCGAACCGAAATTCTTTGAATGTCGAGTTACTCGGATCGTAGACACCTATTGCTCGTGCAGTTGATTCTGTGAACCAGATACGATTCGAAGAGTCAATATACAAGTCGGCTGGACCAGAATTCTCGGTCGGTACGCTAAACTGGCTGAATCGTTGTGTCTTTGGATCGAATACTCCAAGGCTGTTTCCTAGGAGTTCGGTGAACCATATACGCCCACTTTCGTCCTCTGCTAATCTGAAAGGCATAGTTCCGAGTTTATTCAATGAGTATGAGCGGAATGAATTGTTAAGGGGATCAAAATTCCAAAGAGTTCCGCGTCCTCCTGGCAGGAAGCCTCCTGAGGCATACGTTGACGCCGAGCTTGCTCCGTATTGTGTGAACCATATCTCGCCTTCACGTGTGACTATAATTCCCCACATGTCGCCCTCTCCCTGAGGGAGCTGAAATTCTTCGAATTGATGTGAGATCGGATCATATTTCGCGATTTTGCTCGCATTCGATTCTGTAAACCAAACATCGCCTTTGCTATCCACTGCTACAGCTAACGGTCCCGACTGAGGTGTAGGAACTTCAATCTCAGTTATGTAGTGCGTATCAGGTGTCGTCGCATATGCTTTGGTCGGACTCAAGAGTACGATAATCAACATGCACGTCAGTACCAAGCTGAAGCAGGTACTCAGTTTGATCGAGTGAATGCCCTGCCGCATTAACTCATGCCAGGATCTGTCATCTATCGTCCGTTCTCCTAATTATGCAGGTGATTGTTGGGTTTCGAAATTTTCTCATCCTAAGACTAATAGAAGAATCCGGTGTAATGAATTAGAGTACCTACGTATACGAGTGAAAATCCTGCGATAAAGCCAAAAAGCGCCGCGTAACCAACTCCGCTTGCTTTCAGCAAAGGTGCAAGCTGAAGTATCATGAAAATAACCGCGCCCGCTCCTGCTGCAAAGAATAAGTTAGCAAAAACCGCAGGATAAGTTGATACTCCAAACGGAACACCGATCAGAAGAGGTAAGCTCGCAATGGCCGTGCAAATCAACGCTGTCTTAACACGCGGCTGCGATTCAAAGAACACCGCGAGCGTGAACCCCTCGAGGAACTTATGAATGGAAAAGCTCACATCCCTGGAAGATTGATGACAACTCAAAAATTGGTACTTGACTTGCAAGACTATTACCAATAATCATCCCTTCACCAAAAGAATGCAAGCCAATCCCCACAGCCATCAAGTAGGCCAAGTAAGCTGCACCGAATCGCGAACGAGAAGACTTAGCAATAGAATTCCTCCCAGCAAGCAGCATGAGAAAAACAAACCCCAAAACGAATAACGACGCCAACACAATTTGATCCTCTGTAACGGGAAGCCCGGACGACATACCCAGAAAACCTGAATCATCTATCAACTCTGTGAAAAAGAGCGAAAGAAACCCCAGAGCTGCCCCAGCAGAAAATTGAACCCATAACTGCTTTCTTCCACTCATTAGAAAAGCAGGAATGAAACCCAAAATCAATGGAACTATACCTAAAACAGCGCCTAGACTAAGCATCTCAATAAACTTGGCAAGACGTTACAAATCCCCAAGACACAAATGCCTGCCGGATCAGACAGATATTAAAATCAGCCTATAGAACTTCAGATTCAGAAGCTATGCTTTCGCTGAAGTATCTTATTCGAAGCTTGTCCCAAAGCCCATAATACATCCGGCCATGCTAAACAATGACCATGGTATCGAAGAAGACCTACGATGTGTCGTCACGCTTTATTGTCAATCTGAAATTTGATGACTTGAGTGCGATATGCCTGGCTTCTTTCGCCGGTATCGGTTTAGGTATCACCGCGAGGCTTGATCTTCATTTATCTCTTCACATAGTGGGAGTGTTGCTTGCCGGTCTTCTTGCTGTACTCTCTTGGGCCTCTTATTTCCGAGATCGACGTCCTAAGATAGGTCTTCTCGCCTTCGCTTTCGTATTCCTGACTTTACATCAGTTGCTAGAACTTTCCGAATCTCTTGGATCATTCTACGTGAATATTCCTGTGCCGTTTCTAGGTATCGAAATCATACACTTAGTGAGCTTCTGCACTGTTGTCTTTCTAGCGGCAGGCATACTAAAGAAATAGCATAATTAGGCTCTAATTTTCCGTCGCAGTTATTTTGGCGGCAACAGGCGAACAAAAAAGGTTATGGAGACAAGACTACAAGCGTTCTCCTTGACGTCCTAAGCGCCAGTTAGCTATGAAAAAGTTTCATTATGTCATACTCGCGGGAATCTTCATTATTGTATTGGGTATCATGATTGTCTATCTTACCACAAACCAAAGTACACCACCTGTCGATGTACAACTTGATCAGAGCGGCCTAACGGTAATAGGCGGTGTTTACTTTGATCAGTTTTCTCTTCATAATCATGGATCCCAAAATGTCACTGTTGTAGTTGTCATAAAGAATGATTTGGATAGCGGCCCTCGGATGTCCGATCCAGTCAAGATTTGTGCTGGCTGTACTGCATCCGCGTTAGTTGAAGAACATCAACCTCCACTAAATCCTGACCAGACTGATATTTTCACTAACATTGTATTACATCCGGACTACATACGCGTGGAATATTTATCGATCGTTCTAGCTACGCCAATTACATTTGACATGCTGCGAGAATTTGCTTGGTTGCTCGTTGCAGCAGGATTTGTTGTGGTGGTGTATGGATTGCGATTATCGAACACTGGTAGACGAAAAGATGAAGGAACTAAGCGTTCGAAAAGATCCAGGAAGTCGAAGCGATTTGCTTAAGCTACTTGCGTGGCAATGAATTGGTATCTCTGGTTGAAGTAGACCTTTGAAGTTGGGAACATAACTGGAGAGCTAAACGGAATAAATCTCCATGCGCTAAAGGTGAAGCCTCCAGTAGAGGATGAAGGGGCTTCTACAGTGATTAGTCCAGTCATCCATGGATGAGGATCGCAGTGATACGGATAGATTCCAGGCCTCTCGAATGTGTGAGTAAAACTAGCGCCCGCCTGAATTATTCCAGAGTAGAACTCTGGAATGTTACTGTGAGCTGTGTGCCAGTCTGAGTCCTCATTCTTCCAAACTACGGTATTATTTACACCAATCACAATGGTAATGACCGCAGGCTCAAAGCCAAGCTTAGGATTGTCTCCGGCTCCTGATGGAATAGTCACGACCACTTCGACGATGTTTGGGCTGGTGGGATTAATTGGTAGTTGGCCGCCGTAAAGCAGCACGAAACCCACAGCCATAACAGCAATCAATGCCAAACCGATTATGAGTGGCTTCCTACTCTTTCTTTTACTAGCCTTCCTTCTTCTCGGCTTTTTCGTTAACGATTTTCTTTTTCTCAAGTTCCTTGAACTCGACATCGCCGGGACATCGCCTTATCGATTGCGAATCTTGTGCTTCATTCTTCTCCGACCAAGAAGAAGAGACGCGATTGTGAGTCCGGCTATTGCTACTGCTGCAATAACGGCAATCTGGATAAAGTTGTTATTATTTGCATTCGACGTGAGTTGGAGGGATGATGTAGTCGGGGTCAACACGCCAAGTACATTGCTTGCGGGAAGAGTGAACCACACATTTCCAGCCTGATCAACAGCCAACAACTGCACATCTGAACTATTATTTGGGATTGGAAAACTGTTGAACGAACCTGTAGTTGGGTCAAATGTTGCTATCGAGTTGGCAACATGTTCCACAAACCAAACTCGATTGGATTGGTAAGTAATGCCGAAAGGAAAGGCCCGTTCGGTCGGAAGTGGGTGTTGATGGAAAGTATCATTGGCAAGAATGAATTGCGTGATACGATTCCCGCCATGCTCAGTAAACCACACTGACCCATCTGGCGCAATTGTGATTCCTGTGGGCCCTAGCAATGTTCCATTTTGTGGCTGAAATTCGGTTATTGTTCCATTCGAAGGATTGATCATGCCGATCTTTTCTCCTTTTGATTCAGTGAACCACACAAATCCGCGCTGATCGACCGCGGTTTGGATAGGTATGGAATCTGTGGTTGGGATCTGAAACTCAGTAATTACTCCAGTGGTTGGATTCAATCGTCCAATGTTGTTACCAATCTCCTCCGTGAACCAAACGTTTCCGAGATTATCTAAACCAAGCCCGCCTGGAACAGATCCAGATGTTGGGATCGAATACGTCTTGAACGTATTCGTCGACGTGTCGAACATTACGATCTGGTTGTATTGGGTTTCAGAAATCCAAAGGGTGCCGTTATTGCCAGTTGCGATATAGAATGGTCTCGATCCTGTTTGAGGTAACGGATATTCGTTTAGAACCCCTGTTGTTGGGTCGTAGCGGCCTATGCTCCCTGTTCCTGTCTCTGCGAACCAGACTACACCGTTCTTATCGACAGCTATGCCATACGGACCAACGTCATTTGCCAGGGGGAGTTCCGAGAATCTTAGCGAAAAGGGCGGAACATCGACTTGGAATGGGACTATTACGTCAGGTCCGGATGTCCTCTGAGCCCATACTTGCAGTTGCCAATTGCCGGCGAAGCTTAGGTAAGTTCCGTCAAACGCATATGTTCCTGTGGTTGTTGAGGCGGTGGCATTCGCGATAGACACCCCCAAGATTCTGTCAAGGTACTTGAACTTCACAAATACCGAGCTAACATCCGTAATCGAAGTACCCTGTGGGTTAGTGAAATCGATCTCAAAATGATTGTCGCCAACCTGTAATGGATAGATCTTCAGGGTTACATTGACTCCTTGAAGTGAGTATCCCTGAAGAATTGTTGGGAGAGGCTGATAGGATGGAGCCGTTGTGGGTGCCTGTGCAACAGGAGAGCTGGCCGTAAGAACGCCGACTACCAACAGCAGGATAACGCCCAGTGTCAGTTCAGAACGAAGCGATAATTTGAATCGTCTAACCCAACGCCCGAGTTGCCGTTGACTTCGACTTGATTTAGAATTAGCGTCGACGATATGGCCGTATAGTACGAATTGATTAATGGCGCCGAAGGCCAACATTGGAGCGAAGATGGATAGTTTTACGAGCAGAATCTTTCCGTACGCAGTCCCGAACAGTGCAGCGATACTACCTACTTCTAACACTAAATTGTAGATTCCTGTTAACCCCACAGCTCCTACGCCAATTATGGCAACGGACGAAAAACGTCTGAGTAATTCGGATACGAGTTTTCCTTTTGATCCTTTCAGGTTGCTTAGCGACGCAACCGCAACGGCCAGATAAGCTAATCCTCCAACCCAGATACCTACTGCTAATAGATGAATCCAATCGGCGAGCAGATTGATTATCGGGTCGTATTCTGTTGCTGCAGCATTATGGCTAGTGAGACTTGTGGAAAGTGACAGCACGAGCCCGATCACGAGTATCAGTTTCCAATGGTTCTTCGAAGGTTTCTTTATCTTGAGTACGATAACCGAACCGGAAATTGCCGCAGTTACCGCTACCATTCTGAAAATCCAGTATTGGCCGAGCCGTGAGGATAACAAAATCGTATAGGCGGTAGCAATAATATCTGTCAAGGAATTTGTCGGCGCTGCTGCAATAGATTCGACAATCAACAATAATATCGTAGCAATTACAGCGATAATGGTAGATGATATGAGCAGCCGTGAAGAACGTAGCGACACTTTCTGTTTTACGTCATTTGACAAGTCATTTTGCTGATCGGAAACGGTGGGAAGCCACACGAATATCGCGAAGATACTCCCTCCAAGAAAAAGCGTGTCTGCAAGTATGTTAAGCCAACGCTCTATGACTTCTAAGGGAGAAGGAAAGGTATACGCCGTACTGCTGCTCGTCTGTTGTATGTTTATTGTAACATTTCCCACGCCGAAAGCAAACGAGCCACTAGTGTGATGCCCGTCAACAGCTGAGATCGCGTGCCAAGAGACCGTGTACACTCCAGACGGCAAAGTTGGAAGAGTTACGATGATAATTGTAGCATCTGATGGATCAACAGAAAACCCTGTATCAACTTCTTTCCCAGTAGAATCGTACACCTTAGCTCCGCTTAGTTTAGGATCAACTTGCTCCGTAAAGTAAAGCTTGATTTGCTGTGGCGAAGTTGGAAGGACACTGTTTGATGGTGGATCTGATCTAATCAAATTAGCGTGCGCATATACCGGAATGATGAGCCCTACCAGCAGCAGGAATGTAACTGCAACCAGTACTGCTGGTCTGCTAGTCTTCATAGTGGTGCAACATACTCGACTACGTTCGGCTAGCTACTTTTTTCTTCTAGTATTTCTCTTGCCACGCATGGCTACAGCACCAATAACTACTCCTACTACACCCACAACAATTCCTACTCCTCCGATAAGATATGCACTTTGAAGTTGGTTTTGCAGATTCGTGATCTGTGTTTGCATGTTTGTGATCTGCGATTGTGCACTTGATAGAGAGGTTTGGAGGTCACTTCCAGAGGAAATTTGGGTTGGGAACTGAATTTCAGAGGCAGGATCTACGCATTCGAAAGTTGTTGGTCCACATGTGAACGTTTCATTCACCGCAGTATTATTCACATTTCCAAAAACTCTGAATGAAATTGTGCCTGGCACCGTCGGTGTAAGAGGAGCAGTATATTCTCCATAGAACAATGGAGGTACATCGTTTGATAGATTCGGAGAGAACTGCAGAACCTCCGACTGTCCGCCCAATAGAACTTGAACCTGGAGACTCTGGTCAAGCCCATAAACCGGACAGACGGTGCTAACTGTACCTTGCGGGCATGTTGCATTGATATAATGCGCCCAGAAGTCAACGAAATTTATTTCATTAGCGTAAGATGGTTCGTTAACCCATCCTATGACAAACTCGACTTGTTGGCCATTGATCGTTACCACCCTATGTGTATGGGCCCATGCTGAAGGAGCGGTCGCCAGAAGAATGAGACATGCAACGAGAACAAGAGACGGCAAAACCAAGTTAGGTTTCATGGACATAAGCGATCATCACGAACTCGTTGATGATAAGCCCTTTGGGACAAGATTCGAATTGCGCACACATGTTCGCGTCAATTAGCTAAACGAAACGTCAGATGACCGAAAATTGCTATCCAAACTGGTCACCCGACGAGAGCTTGAATTAATTAGATAGATTCGTGACTATTTTTCCTGGACTTTTTCATGTCCTGCGAGGCCTTCGATCGGATGCGGAGAAGTTTCCAAGTGAGCCTAAGATACTAGAGAATGAAATCGTGACAATCAATATTGTAATTGAATTGATCGTAGAAAATTCCGGAATCGGGTTGTATGCTTCCGAGATCGTTGATGGTTCCTCTGTCCATAACCATGTTTGTTTCGAGATTGTGCGATTCACATCAGCTCCCGCATCGGCTTGATATGCGCCGCTGCCTAGGTATCGGACATTTGAATCAGTGCACGTTGAGTTTCCGTAAGTGACAAGAGCCTTCATCGGAGCATGATTCCCGGCGGTGTTCATTTGGTACGGAGATGAGAAGATGACGCTCGTATCCAATACATTACATGTAGTGGCGGTGGAGTATTCGTCCCAAGTAGATGATACTGAGCCAAGCAGACCGTAATATGCCGGTGTTAGGATATTTCCGATTAGCGTTGAAGAATTATTTGAATAATCGTAAATCGTGGCTTGCCACCAATTATCGCCCAATGTATCTGTGCTCCGTTTTGAGATTTGCAAAGTGTAATCTGAACCGACTTTCCAGTTGTAGAGGATAAAGCACTGCCAACCCGTACCAGTTTTTGAGAATGGAACACCTATGTCGCACCCCCCAGCTGGGTTACTTGTTGTTCCGTTGAGTGCATTGAATACTGCTACCGTTGCCACCTTAACATCTCCGCCAATCCCAAATCCTACGTAGCCTTGCTGTGTGTTCATGAAACTGAACATGTGACCCCAGAAGATTGATGTGTTGTTCTCTGGTGAGTTGATCACTTTCAGATCGATACTGGTCGAGTAACTATTGTTCAAGGGCCATAGTAGTTGAACATCAGTGTCAGGTGTGTAAATCGAGAAGTGTTGAACATGGGTAATTGAGTTATCGACCTGCGAGATTGCGAAAGCAGGATATCCGAATGGTATTGTGATAGCAATGATTAGTCCTACACAAAAAAGTAGTATTCCTCTATTCGTCATGAAATGTGCACGGCACTCTACACGCGTACCAGCCTTTTTGTGAGCTAACGTTATTCATGCCAAGAATATCGCAGTTGACAGTTATATCGTTACGTCTGACGATAGTTAGTCTTGGTAGCTCAATTACCTCTTGAGCCCTATGGTACTTTCCTGCAAATGTTGGCAGAGAATTTAATTTGTGTAATTTGTGGTTGGAAGTTCAGGTACTGAGGTGTAAGCTTCTGAGATTGTTGTCGGCTCCTGCGTCCACAGATAAGTTTGCTTAGCAGTGGTGCGATTTACGTTTGCGCCGGCATTGATTTGATACGCTCCGCCACCTAGATATTTTACATTTGAATCTGGGCAGGTAGCGTTTCCATATGTAGCGAGTGCTTTTATTGGAGCATGGTTTCCTGCCGCGCTCATTTCGTAGGGTGATGAAAAAATTGCACTCGTGTCGATGACACTGCAGGTTGTGGCGGCCGAATATTCGTCCCATGTAGATGATTCTGAGCCGAGTAGACCGAAGTATGATGGAGCAATTATACTTCCAACTACGGTTGTTGAATTATTTGAATGGTCTAGGATGGTGGCTTGCCACCAGATATTTCCTTGACCATCTGTAGCTTGTTTCGCGAACGTTAGAGTGTAATCGTTACCTATGGTCCAATCGTAGGTTATGAAACACTGCCAGCCCAAGCCGCTGGTTGAGAACGGTACGCCAACGCCGCAGTATCCAGTAGGATTAGTTGTTGTGCCGTTAAGGGCTCCGAAAACGGCTACAGTAGCTACTTTTACATCCCCGCCCAATCCGAACCCTACGTAACCTTGCTGTGTGTTCATGAAACTGAACATGTGACCCCAGAAGACAGAAGTGTTGTTCGTAGGTGAGGAGATTATCTTCAGGTCTATGCTGATCGAGTAGTTATTGTTCAATGGCCACTGAAGTTGAACGTCTGTACTGGGAGTGTAAATGGAAAAGCATGCGTAAGCAAAAGGCCCTAACTGGGCAGCTAGTCCAATGATGACTACAGCGTAAACCAGAATCAGCACTCTACTTGTCATTGCGGTTGTCCGATAATAATTCGGTGCTCATGTTACTTGTGTTGAATTGACTTTCTCGTTGGCATTGCTGAAATCTTGTAGGATGCGAATTGACGTAGTTGCATTAAGCGAATGTAATGGTCTGATGATCCGTAAAATCATAAGAGAAAAAAATAGGGGTGTCTAGCTTCCAGAGTTGGAATAAGATCACCTGGATCACTGAAACCAAATCAGGTTGTGTGATTGTCAAACTCTAAAAAACAGGCTAAAATAGCTTCGAAATCGAAGAGTCGTCTGGCAAAAAAACACAATGTAGTTGCGTCCCTAGCAATCGTAGTCATCGCAGTAGCATCAGTAATTCTTTTCACCGGAATATTACATACCAACTCGACAAATTCGACAAGTCTGAGTATCGTACAGGTCAGTATAGAGAATGGGTCTGGAGTTAATCCTAATTCACCGGGGTATTCCCCTCCTAAGATTACAGTAGTTATCGGTTTCAATAATACGGTGAAATGGGTGAATTATGACAGTATGCCTCATACGGTTACGGCTGTGGATGGAAGTTTTGATTCAGGAAACCTTGATCCGGGGCAGTCGTTTGTACACACGTTCAACACGCCAGGTACATATGTATATGTTTGCATTTATCATCACTGGATGGAGGGTGCCGTAATAGTAGTCTCTTCTACTAACGGATAGTCTCGCCCGAAAAATTGTGGTGAGACTGCACCAAGAGAGCCAGTTTCAGTTTTGAATTGATTTACCGTCGCCGTTTGTGTGCGGGTTTGCTACTAGGTTTTCCTAGTTGGTCGTTAACCCACTTCGATATGTTATCCTGCGTTGCATGCTTGTCGAGCCATTCTCTCACAGCGTTTTCAATTGCTCCACTTAGATCTCCTTTTTTCCCGCCGTACACGGTTACCGCTGCCAATCGCAGTCTTCGCTCGACCTCATCTGAAAGTACAATATACATTCTACCCAAAGTACAACGACGCCCTGCCCCGTTCCATTAGAGGATCGCATATAACGGTTACTAATGTCGGTTAATTTCTTTTAGGAGGATCTAGGATACTGCAATGCTCACATCTTATCAACTGCTTGGTGAGGTATAGGATGTAAATGGGGAGAGAATTCGGTTGGTTATGGAAATCAGCTACATAGGAAAACGAGTCTATTTGTGTGAAGTTTGCGGTTTTGGGTACCTAGAAGAGGTTACTGCGAGTGGTTGCGAAGAATATTGCCGCACTCATAAAAGTACTTCAGCGCAAATATCGAAGCGAGCAGCGCTCATACCGCAGCGGATTTGATTTCCGGGTTTTCGTAGCAGTAGGTTGTGTTCTGAATTTTTTGACGAGCGCGGCATGACTTCCAGTCTGGTCTTTTGCTTCTAGTAAGGGTATAATCGGAGTTGATTTCGTAGCGTTTCTGATTTGATCGAATGGAAATGTGACGTTCTATTCCCGTAGACAGATGCGGGCAAGGCTTAAGTCTCGACCTAGGATAGGCGATCATTCATCTCGGTTCAAAGAAAGTTGTAGGTGTGGGTCTTGCATGGATAAAGATAGGATGCAGCAACTGACTCGTGGTTTGTTGGAGGAGATGGGCGAGGATCCGAAACGAGAAGGACTGCGCGAAACTCCTCGTCGTGTCTCGGACATGTATGAGGAATTGACAGAGGGGTACGGGACAGACCCTAAGAAAATTCTGTCGAAAGAGTGGAGCGAGGTGACGGGTATGGTGGTGGCTAAGGACATTGATTTTTTCAGCCTCTGCGAGCATCATTTGCTTCCCTTCTATGGGAAAGTGCATATCGGATATATCCCCAGTAAGGCAGTTGTCGGCGTTTCGAAGTTGGTCCGCTTGGTTGACTGTTTCAGCAAACGTCTTCAACTACAAGAACGAATGACAAAACAGATCTGTGATGCGCTCTATAGCAACCTGCATCCGCATGGAGTAGTCGTGGTAGTTCAGGCTAAGCATTTGTGTATGCAAATGCGAGGTGTTAGAAGCCGCGCGGACATCATTACTTCTGAGATTCGAGGCCAATTCGAGAAGTTTGAGACACGCAACGAATTCTTCAACATGCTGCGCAAGGAAGTTTAGTCTTGCCTGATGATATCGTCAGGATATACAAACGAGAATTCGCGGCAGCCCACATTATCGCAGGTCACCCGAAATGTGGCCGAATGCATGGCCACAATTACATGTTGCTGACCAAGGTTTATGGTAAAAGCGAAGAGTGGTTAGACTTCGAAGAGATCAAAAAAACGGTTGATCAACTTGTGGATAGCAAGTATGATCATCGAGATATCGGCAACATGACCTGCGAACGCTTAGCTCGTCAGATACAAGAACAGCTCAAAAACGAGTTCAAGAGCATGGTCAAAATTGAGCTATGGGAGACTGGAAAATTCGGCGTAGAGACAATGTAAAAACTACCGCAAACTCAGCAAGATTAGACCGATCATTTAGTATTTTTCAACTTCCCCGCGGACATGACCAGCCTGTCCAGCCTTCAAAAGGGCGAAATGATGAACACCTGCCGGGACTCTAAGTTTGCCTGTGTTCTGGATGTGATCGATCTTGTCGAACGCTTCTCGATCAACGTCCTTATCCAGGGTTAGCTCGCCGCTGTTCTCCAAGTGGAAATTCCCAAGCTCCTTATGCAGCCCTAAAATATCCGATTTGGAAAGCATTACCGATCCAGCGAACACTAACTTCTTCGTGTCAAATACGTTGCTTGGGGCAGTGGTAGATTGATTCAAGTATTGTCTCAAGGCATCGTTTACCACGTCGGCCACGTTCTTACCTTGCTGCTTGGCGCTAGCTATGGTGGTGTTGTAGAGATCGCAATCCAACCCGCAAATCAGGACAGCATTGTTTGCCATGTTAGCCAGCTCACAAAGTTACTCCGCTATACTTGATATCAAGTTAACAATGATTACATATCTTTCTTATAAACATTGTTAATTCTTTTTACATCCATAACATGTAGTACTTGTTTGCCTCGCTTGCCACGCAAGCAAGGAAACAATTGAAAGAGTTGAAACAAGATTGGTTGAAGATCTGGAAAGATTACTGTTCGAAGAAATTCCTGAAATGGAGACCACTAAGGTTCGAAGATGTGAATGGTGCCATCAAGCGTTACCAAACGATCGGTACCACCTCAAGATTTGCCCTCAGTGCCGGAAAGATTCAGTTTCCGCATTCATGAAGGCACATTAATCCCTACACTCTTCGCTTTCTCCTATCCTTGCTCCATTTCGGAATATTCGAAGGCTAACTCGCGAAAAAGGCCAGAGTACCAATTCTGGCACAGCACGCGATGAGCCTATCCGTATAGAAAGAACGCGTTTTGGAACGTACCTGAATCCCTAAGGAACCCATTGCACTCAGTGGAGCCTGAAACGCGTTGAAGAGAGCTATTGTTTTCCTGTCAGGCGGAATCGACTCTGCAACCGCCCTCTATTGGACGAAGCGAATGACGGCGGACATACACTCACTAAATGTCCTCTATGCACAGGCAAGCATACGTGAAGCAGAGGCTTCACGCAGAATAGCGGAAGCGGCAAAGATCAAAGAGCACATTACAGTTCAGCTTCCGTTCTATAATGAAATACAATCTCTCTATCATCCAGATCCGTCAGCGGAAGTGTCATCAGCATACGTGCCAGCAAGAAATCTTGTCTTCTACGGCATCGCAACCGCCTACGCCGAAGCAATTCACGCAGACTCAATAGTCTTCGGCTCCAACTTAGATGATTCAACGGTATTACCTGATGCGACGCCCGAATTCATCCGACCAAATGAACGAATTGTTACGAGTGGGAACTCGAATGGGAGTTGAAGGTAACCCATGCGAAATCCTAAACCCGTTCATAAATCTCGATAAACAGGGCGTCTTAGGATTGGCGATGAAGCTTGAGGTACCCCTTGAATTGACTTGGTCATGTTACGAGGACGTCGCTGAACCTTGTGGTAAGTGTCGCGGTTGCCAGACTAGATACCAAGCCTTCACGAAACTTGGGATCCGAGATCCGCTACGATCGTGCCTATCTAAGAGAACGTAGCGTACTCGAAATCGAGTGTCAGTATTGTGTTAATTTCCATTAGTTTTCGGTGAACATGAAGAGCGATTTCTGTAGTCAATAATAGTCGATAGGACAGTACAAAATCCTATAAGCCATCGCCGTATTACTGCCTGGGTTACTCGGTTCTGAGATGTGAACTTCATGCTAGACGAGAATAAGCCTTCAATAAAGTCGGTCACTTCAAACTCTAAAATAAAGCAGATTAGGAAACGTGACGGACGCATCGTTTCCTTCAACATAGATAAAATTTCTAACGCTATCAACCGTGCCATCGTCGTGTCAGGTGGCAGAGATCGATCATTAGCTGAATCGTTGTCGGAAAGAGTGGTCGAAATTCTCGATGAAAAATATGGTTCAGAGGCAATCCCTGCAGTCGAGGATGTCCAAGATGTAGTTGAACGAGTTTTGGTTGAGAATGGGCAGGCGAAGGTAGCTAAGGCGTACATCATCTACAGACAGAAGCGCACTGAACTCCGGCGTGAGAAACAGCGAGTTCTTGAGAAGGACGTAATTGATGAGGTTGACAAGGTCTTTGACTTAAACGCTCTGAAGGTTTTGAAAGCACGCTACTTGAAGAAGGATTCGACAGGAAGACTCATCGAAACGCCGAAACAACTCTTCACGCGAATAGCGGTGCACGGCTCTCTCCCCGATCTGTTCTATGACAACGCAGTTTTTGACATAAAGAAGCAACAGAAGAAACATGAAACGGAAGGATTTGAGCCGGTTGAGTTTCACGAAAAAATCTCGATCGGAAAATATCGGCTCAACCGTTACCATCTCGAAGCTCTCAAGCGAATGTACGATCGCTTCGACAACGAAGGAAACATGAAAGTTTCTTGGACTCAATTTTTCGAGATGTTGAAAACAGGGCGCTTCAATCAGGTTGAGAAAAGAATTGAATCATTCTACAACTTGATGGTTACCCGCAAATTCATGCCTAACACGCCTGCAATCGCAAATTTCGGAAATGTCTTGGGAATGGGTTCAGCCTGCTTCGTACTTGACGTAGAAGACTCAATCGAGAGTATAATGGAGACATTGAAGCAGACTGCCGTCGTATTCAAAGCCGGAGGTGGGATGGGATACAACTTCTCCAAGCTTAGGCCAGATGGAGACTTTGTGAGCTCAACATCAGGCGTCGCGTCAGGCCCAATCAGTTTCATGATGCTTTTCGATACCATGACAGACGTCATAAAACAAGGTGGAATTCGACGAGGCGCCAACATGGGCATATTGAATAGCAATCATCCCGATATTGAGAAATTCATCACAGCCAAGAAGGGCAACAAAGCCCTCAGGAACTTCAACATATCAGTCCTTGTAATGCCTGAATTTTGGGAATGCTACAATAGCAACAAACCCTACAAACTGATTAACCCAAGAACCAAAGAGATTGTCCGCGAGGTAAACCCACGCCTTCTTTTCGACATGATCGTCTATCAGGCATGGGAGAGCGCTGAACCTGGAGTGATTTTCTTCGACCACGTGAATGAACATAATCCGTTCTTCAAAAATCTCGGCCCAATCGTAACAACTAATCCTTGCGGCGAAGTATTACTCTACCCGAATGAATCATGCAATCTCGGCAGTGTGAACGTTTGGTCGTTCGTTAAGCGGGACGAGAATGGAAAAATCAATTATGATTGGGACGAACTGAAAGAAGTAGTCTATGCCGGTTCAAGATTTCTAGACAACGTCATAGACGTAAACAACTTCCCTCTGAAAGCAATCGAAGAGATGACCATTGCAACTAGAAAAATTGGGCTTGGCGTCATGGGGCTGGCCGACCTGCTCTACGAAATGAAACTAGGCTACAATAGTGATGAGGGTAGAAAATTCATGGAGGAGCTAATGGAATTCATCAACTATCACTCGAAGATCGCATCCATCGAACTCGCGAAAGAACGCGGACCCCTACAATATTTCGACAAAAGCTTCTATCCTGAAGGACGATTGCCCATCAGCGGCTTCCAGGATAGAAAATCATGGCACTTCGACTGGGATAAAATAGCTGAAATGATTAAGCAATATGGAGTACGTAACGGTTACACCACTGTGATTGCACCGACTGGTAGCATATCCATGATCGCGGGATGCAGTAGCGGAATCGAACCAGTCTATTCACTCGTCTTCGAAAAGCATGTGAAAGTTGGAAGTTTCTACTATATCGATACAGTCTTCGAACGAATCATGACAGAGGAAGGCCTCTTTGGAGAAGACCTACTACGAGACGTAAATGAACATACAGGGTCGATTCAAAAGATAAGCTACATACCCGACGATCTCAAGCGAACCCTTGTCACGGCAATGGACATCAGACCAGAGGATCACATCAGAGCATTAGCGGCATTCCAGAAATGGACGGACTCGTCGATCTCAAAAACAAATAACTTTCCCGCTAACGCAACCGTGGAAGATATGCGCGAATCATACCTACTCGCGTACAAATTGGGATGTAAGGACGTTACAGTTTTCAGAGATACATCAATCAAGGGCCAAGTACTAGTCTCTCCAGGCAAGAAACAGGAAACTACGAATCAACAGAACCAACTAGAAGCCGTCCGTTCGCCTCAGATCTTGGCTATGCCAATAGTCGGCGCTTCACAAAGCGCAACCGAACACATCAAAGTTTGTCCGCAATGTCAAACAGAAGTAGTATTCCAAGAAGGCTGCTACATGTGCCCTGAATGCGGCTGGGGCGCCTGTTCCTAACCAAACGAAAACGAATTAACAACATACTCTCGGAACATTGACACCACATCCACGATGTAACGTGCACGCTCCTGCCACCCAATTCACGGAATTCAACTTAAATTCAGTAGGTGAGGCATTAGAGCGATCCCATTGGACAAACGCTTGCTCAAGATCACTGACAAAATTAAGGATAGGAAATTAAGAAAGAAGATTCTCGAAATTCTCGAGAATCCGACGATAAAAATTGGCGGTGAGACCTTCTCTGGAATACCGATCAATAATGCACCCGCGAGCATAAGACATCATCACAATTATCCAGGCGGCTTTATCGAACACACGATGGCGCTATACGAGCTTAGCAGAAGTCTCTCAAGGATTGTTAGAACGATCTACAATTGCAAAGTGAACGAAGACCTGGTAATATGCGGAGTTCTTTTGCATGACATTTTCAAACCTGTAACATACGCGGAGAAACAAGGCGGCTATGTTCCGTCTAGATTAGCGGAGCGAGTTGATCATCTCACTTTAGCTAGTGCAGAAATGATGAGGCGAGGATTTCCGTTGGATGCTGTTCATGTTGTTGCCGCCAGCCATGGAAGACAGTTTGGTCCAATTGGTCCGATGACAATAGAGGCACTAATCTGTCATCTCGCAGATGAAGCAGAAGCAAAGTTGAACGGGGAAACTTTGAATGCTGCACGGTTTATGATTCGCGAACTCTTTGGGAAAGAACCGAAACAGATGACGGGCAGCGATGCCTTCTCAGTGGTAAAGGCCAAGGTTGACGGAGGATGGGATGGAATGCGAGACTACGTTACGAAGTCCGGATTAGTTGCCTGAGCGATTGTTTCAAGGTGCAGGTCGTATCTTCGTAATTCCACCCATATATGGTTCAAGAGCTTTCGGTATCTCAATTGATCCATTTTCAGTCTGATAATTTTCCATAATTGCGATGAGGGTTCGTTCGGATGCGGTCAATGTACTGTTCAATGTATGAAGCCACTTTGTCGGTTCGTCAGGCCTATCTCTGAATCTAATTTTTGAACGGACGGCTTGGTATGTTGTGCAGTTACTACAGGAGACAACTTCTCGATATTTTCCTTGTCCAGGCATCCAAGCTTCGAGATCATATTTCTTAGCCGCAACGGTTCCGAGGTCACCTGTGCATACGTTCACGACGCGGTACGGAATTTTCATTGCCTGAAAGAACTCTTCAGCGTTTGCAAGCAGTTTTTCATGCTCGTTCGGTGAGTCTTCTGGTTTGCAAAATATGAATTGTTCTACTTTTTCGAATTGATGTATTCGGAAAATACCTTTTGTGTCTCTGCCGTGCGCTCCTGCTTCTTTTCTGAAGCATGGACTTATTCCGCCGTATCGTAATGGCAGATTCTTGCCGTCGATTATTTCATTCATGTGTTGAGCGAGCAGTGCGTGTTCAGCTGTTGGGATAAGGTAGAGATCTTCTCCTTCTATTTTGTAAATTACGTCTTCGAAGTCGGAGAGCGCTACAGCTCCGCCTATAGCTTCTCGCCTAAGGAGGTACGGTGGTTGGATGAGAACGTGCCCCTTTTTTTCAATAAAGTCTAATGCGAACATTAACAATGCGTAGTTTAGTTTAACCAAGTCTCCTCTTAGGTAATAGAATCTAGCACCTGCAACTTTTGCCGCTCGTTCGAAATCGATAAGACGTAGTTTACTTGCAAGATCGATGTGGTCTTTAGGTGTGAAGTTAAATTCAGGACGGTCGCCCCACTTTTTTATTTCGATATTTCCGTTTTCGTCTACTCCGTAAGGAACGGATTCATCGATGATGTTGGGTAGCGTTAGCAGAATATTGGTAATGTTGTGTTCAAGTTTTTGAGATTCGTCCTCGAGCCTTTTAATTTCTGTCGGAACAATCTCACCCTGACTTACTAAAGCGGAGACATCTTCGCCCATTCTTCTTGCTTTAGCTATCTCTTCTGTGAGCTTGTTTCTCTTACCTCGTAGATTATTTGCGTCAGTTTGGATCCTGCGCCAATCCCTATCGTCTCTCAGCACGTCATCAACGAGTTTACTTTTCTCTGGATCACCTCGTCGCCTTAGGCTTTCCTTAACGATCTCTGGATTATCGCGAACGAACTTTATGTCAAGCATTTTTCCCGCACCGAATCTGAAGCCCTATTCCTACATGGACATATTTGTGCCGTTACTTGAGTAGATTTGAACTATCCGATTCACGTAATAATAGCTCTGAAAAGCCAGATGTGATGGGATAAACGAGTTTTCGAAGAGTAGCACTACTCGGGTTAGAAACTCAGAACCCGTGCCATTCTACAAGTCCGTAGGTACGACTGACAAGACTCCGATCTAAAGTACGTGTGATAGTAAGTAAGGAACTAACTAGGAATCATCTTTCTTAGTGTAAGCGTGAATAAATTTCACGAGTTCGATTACGCTTTCAGTTGGTGTGTCAGGAAGCATGCCGTGCCCCAAGCTGAATATGTGGCCGCGCCTTCCCGAAGTTCGCTCTAGGATTTCTGTCGTCTGTGTCTTGATTATGTTTGTGTCAGCGAGTAAGATCGCGGGATCAAGATTCCCTTGAATGGCTACACTTTCTCCCAATCTCTGCCATGCTTGATCAATTGGGATCCTCCAATCAATGCTGAATACGTCTCCTCCAGCCTCTTTCATTTCCTCTAAGAGAGTTGCTGTTCCGGTTCCAAAGTGGATTCGAGGTACTTCTGTGTTTTTCAGGTCATCAAGTACCCGCCGTGAATACGGTAAGACGTAACGATGATAATCCGTTGGGCTTAGGCAGCCTATCCAACTATCAAAAAGTTGAACAGCATCAACGCCGGCATGAATCTGAGCTCGAAGATACACGGACATGGCGATTGCAAGTTTATCCATCAGTAGCTTCCATGTTTCGGGTTCTCGATACATGAGCGTTTTAGTTTTAACAAAATCTCTCGTCGAACGGCCTTCGATTAGGTAACTGGCTATAGTGAAGGGTGCTCCAGCAAAACCAATCAGAGGTACCCGACCATCTAGCCGTTTCTTCGTTAGAGATATAGCGTCTAGAATAAACGGAACGTCGGCACTAGGATGAAAATCCTGCAACGACATGACTGATTTTAGATCACGTGTAGGGTTAGGTATCATAGGCCCTAGGCCTTCTTTGATTTCGAATGCTACTCCCATGCCTTCCAAGGGCAACATTATGTCCGCGAACATTATCGCGGCATCAACGCCAAGAACGTCAACAGGTAGACTGGATACTTCTGCGCATAATTCCGGCGTTTTGCATATTGTCATTATATCGTACTTTTTCCGAATTCTTCTGTATTCGGAAAGATGACGCCCGGCTTGGCGCATGAACCAAACCGGCGTACAATCGACGGGTTGTCGGTTGCATGCCGCCAGAAATCGATTGTTCAATTTTATGACGCGACCGCGTGGCTTTTCGTCGCACGAAACGCCGCATCAGCAGCTTTGACAGTTTTCGCGATATCATTCTTAGAGTGTGCTCCTGAGACGAAGATTGTTTCGAATGCGGACGGAGGTAAATATGCGCCATGCGCCAGCATCGAATGAAAGAAAACTCCGTATTTTTTGACGTTTGAAGACTTCGCAGTTCCGTAATCGACGACATTCTTGTCGGTGAAAAATACGCCAATCATTGAACCCACACGGTTAATTCGGATTGAACATTGGTTTGTTTGTGCGGCCTCTAAGAACCCATTTTGAAGTAACGCTGAATTCTCCTCCAGCTTTTCGTAGAACCCAGGTTTTCTGATTTCACGGAGTGTAACGCGCCCCGCGATCATAGCCATAGGGTTCCCAGATAGTGTACCGGCTTGGTAGACGTGTCCCAACGGAGCTACAAGGTCCATGATATCCTGTCTTCCTCCGTAAGCTCCGACCGGTAAACCTCCTCCTATTATCTTTCCAAGGCATGTCAAGTCAGGAGTGATTTCGTAAAGTTTCTGCGCTCCACCGTATGATGCTCTAAAACCAGTAATTACCTCATCGAAGATTAGCAATGAACCGTACCTCTTCGTAATCTCTCGTAAACCGGTAAGAAATCTTGGGTTAGGTGGGATCAACCCCATGTTTGCAGCTATTGGTTCCACGATAATCGCGGCTAGATCGTCACCATACTTCTCGTAGATTTTTTTGACCGATTCGATGTCATTGTAGGCAGCGACGCAGGTATTCCCTGTCGAAGCTTCTGTTACGCCATCTGAATCAGGTACGGCAAACGTCGCCATACCGGAACCGCCTTTGACTAGGAGAGCGTCTGCGTGTCCGTGGTAACAGCCTTCGAATTTCAGGATGCGTTGGCGTTTAGTATATGCACGAGCAACTCGAAGGGCTGACATTCCGGCTTCTGTCCCGGAGTTGACAAAGCGGATCTTTTCAATTGATGGCATCGCTGAGATGATAAGTTCAGCTAATTCTATCTCAAGCTTTGTAGGGGCTCCGTAGCTTGTTCCTCTCGGTAGGTACTTCCGTAACTCGTTGACGACTTTAGGATAAGCGGAACCTAGGATTAATGGTCCCCATGAGCAAACATAGTCAATGTAGGTATTGCCGTCTTCGTCTTGAATCTTTGAGCCTTTAGCCTGTCTGATGAAGAGTGGGGTTCCGCCGACTGCTTTGAAAGCGCGAACGGGGCTGTTGACTCCGCCTACGAGTACTTTGCAGGCTTGGCGATACAGTGATTCGCAGTTTCGATGTTTCAAGGTAGTCACGAGTAATAGCGATCTGCAATTTCAGCCGAACATGTTCAAGATATTTTTGATATCCATATTTGCGCAGGTGAAGATGGGTGTTTCGAGAGCGGTATATCGGCTAGCCTCACTGCCTCTTAGCTCCATTACAAGTTCGAGAAAATCAGATGGTTGATCAGCCTCAAATGCAAGTACAAATTCCTGGTCGTCTAATCCGAAGGAATAACCGGTATGAATTTTCACGTTAGGATACTTATGCCCTATTTTGAAGTGTTGCGCCATCATTAAGGTTCTTTCTTCATGAGATAGAAAATACCATTCACGTTTTTTTATGAATGGATAGACAAAAAGATACTTCGACTCAACTGGATTCTGGAATTCGAAACCTTCTTGACCTTCATGCTGGTGAGTTCCGAGATATTCAGATTTCCTAGTCATTGCTAAGTAGGAGTAGGGCGTGGTGAGGTACTTACCAAAATTGGAAGATAGTAGTGAGGCGATGAATTGCTGTATGTCATCTAAGCGTCGACTGGCCGTCCATAACAGGAAGTCGCAGTCCCCACGGATGCCAATCAAGGAGTAGCTCTTGAGGACGTTTTCAGCGGAAAATTTTTGGACGAGTAAGCTGAAGTTCCGTTTATCGATTTCTCGCTGTCGCTCATCGAGTCGTTTCCACTCGGAGTCTAACTTGAAAAAAGTATACTTCAGAAACTCCCTCTGTGTTGACTGCGTTGACTTTGGTTCCGATGTGAATTCTGATTTCACAGTCTTGTCTCCTTTAGGCTACGTGCAAGTTCTTTTGCGAAATAGGTGATTATGATGTCTGCCCCTGCGCGTTTTATGGAGGTCAAAATCTCTAGAGCCACTCGTTTGCCGTCAATCCACCCTCGTTGTTCTGCTGCCTTTACCATTGAGTATTCGCCACTAACATTGTAAGCTGCTAGTGGAGTGCGAAAGGTTACGCGTGCATCCCTTATCACGTCTAGGTAACTGAGTGCGGGTTTGACCATGACTATGTCGGCTCCTTCCTTGATATCTTCAGCTATTTCGCGCATTGCGTCTCGGCGGTTAGGAGGATCCATTTGGTAACCGCGACGATCTCCCCAGAGGGGTGCAGATTCAGCTGCTTCTCTGAATGGTCCATAGAATGATGAAGCATATTTTGCGGAGTACGACATTATTGCGATTTCTGTCAGCCCCTTCTCGTCGAGTGCTGTACGAATTGCTTTGACCTGCCCATCCATCATAGCGCTTGGGGCCACCATGTCAGCACCAGCTTCCGCATGTGAGACGGCGGTCCTCGATAACAGTTCTAATGTCATATCATTTACCACTGTTTGATTGCTTACTATTCCGCAGTGACCATGATCCGTGTATTCACACATGCAAACATCGGTAACAACGGTTAGTTGAGGCACAGCTTTCTTTATGATTCGTACGGCATTTTGCACTATTCCATTGTGAGCGTATGCCTCGGTTCCTTTCGGATCCTTATGTTGAGGTAGTCCGAAAATAAGGACGGCAGGAATATTCAGATCTGAGATCTCTTTGGCTTCCTCAGATAGGTCAGAAAGAGAGAGACGACTGATGCCAGGCATTGAAACTATTTCTTCTCGAGCCGTGATTCGTGCGTCGACGAAAATTGGATAGATTAGGCCAGATGTGGACAATTGGTTTCTCGCACTAGTTCACGTAAAGACTCTGTTCGCCTTAGGCGACGGCTGCGTTGATCGGGTATGAAATTTTGTGGCATCTCATACGTTTCCGATTTCATTTACTATCGCCTCCACTAATGCTTCAGTAGTATGTGTATTCGCGATAACGGACACATTAATTCCTAGTCGCTCAGCCGTTTTCGCAGTAACGGGTCCAATGCAGGCTGCTTTAATATTCTTCAAAAATCTCTCCGCACATTTTTTTTCGTTCAAAATTTGAACAAAATTGTGCACGGTTGATGGGCTAGTAAAAGTGACCAAATCTATCCCTGACTCAAGGATTCCGATCAGTAGATCAGACGTTAGCTCTGAAGGAACTAATGTTCGGTATGCGATCACCTCCTCTACAATCGCGCCGCGTTGTCGCAACAGTTGCGGGAGTTTTTCCGACGCAATATTTGCTCGCGGTAACAGGATAAATCGTCCTCCTACATCTCCCAGGTCGGACGCGATTCGTTCTGTGAGATATGCGTCTGGGATGAAATCTGCCTTCTTACCTACTAGTCCGAGAGCGTCAGCAGTAGCCGACCCTATCGCCGCAATTTTGAGGCCATTGAGAAGTTCAGTTGAAATTTTCAATTTAGCCATACGGTTAACGAAGAATCTTACGCCTTGAACACTGGTGAAGATCACCCAATCATATTTGGTGAGATTTCGGATTGATTCGTCGAGCGGGATTGAATTTATTGGGTCGACAATTTCTATTGTGGGAACTTCTATTGTTGTTGCTCCCAACGCGTTGAGTTTCGTAGAAAGCACTTTAGCCTCTCCGACTGGACGGGTTATCAAAATTCTCTTTCCCGTAAGCGCTTCAAGAGTGGTTTGCATCATGACGTCTCCATGATTGTCTCTGCTCCCTGCGCCAGTAACCTTGAAGCTAGTTCTTCGCCGACAGATTCAGGTTTCTGGGTCCGCGATGTTAGACGACTGCGTACGAGAATTCTGCCGTTTGGTGCCGCCACCATTCCTTCAATAATGAATCCGGTCGATTCGTATCTCGCGTATGCTGCAACAGGTGTTTGACAATCTGCTCCAAGCTTCTTCGCGAAGGCTCTTTCAGCTTGGATAGCTTCACGAGTTGGTCGGTGTTCGATCTGTGCCATTAATTCTCTAATTTCTGCGTCTTCTTCTCGGCATTGAATGGCGAGCGCTCCTTGACCAACTGCTGGTAGAATGACGTCGGTCGAAATCACTTCACTAACGTGACTTTGCAATCCAAGTCTTGCGAGTCCCGCGGAGGCTAAAACGATCACGTCGTATTCTCCGTTCCTTATCTTGCGAATCCGCGTGTCAACATTTCCGTGGAGTTCTAGAATTTCTAGGTCAGCCCGGGCCGCGAGAAGTTGAGCTTTTCGTCGAGCACTGCTTGTTCCAACTTTCGCTCTTGCAGGAATTTGCGAAAATTTGCACTTGCTTCGAGTTATCATTACGTCTCTGGGATCAAGGCGCTTTGTGACAGCCGCTATCACTAGTCCTGTCGAAATGTCTGTTGTTAAATCCTTCACGCTATGAATTGCGACATCTATTTCACGTTTAATCAGAGACTCTTCAATTTCCTTTGTGAACATTTCTTTCCTTGGTGTTGCCTCATTCCAGGAGTTTGCCTTGTCTCCTTTTGTGCGGATTGTAACTACTTTGTATCTAACTCCCGGAGTAATCTTTCTTAATGCTTCGATTGTCTGATTTGTCTGTGCGATTGCGAGGAGACTGCCTCTTGTGCCCACGGCGATTTGATCGATCATTGCTTCTGCTGTCCCATCGCAAAAAGTTCGCGTATGATTGCTTCGTAGGATTCACCGTCTCCATTGCTAGCATGCTCTTTGAGCCTAGCGGTTGGTTCATGCAAGAATTTATTGATTATTCGTCGAGTTAGAAGATCCATTATCTCTTTATCTCGTTCAGAAGCATTGTGCATCCGCAGTAATGCTTTTGAGAGTTCATTTGCGCGAATTTCTTCGGCCATCCTTCGCAAATTCCTCAGCGTGTCATTGACGTCATAGATCCTAGCGTGTGCTTCAAAATCTTCCACTTCTTTTTCGATCAAGCCCCTAGCTTTCAAAATTCGACTCTGGAAGGCAATATGATCTGTGACATGAGTGGCCAGGTCGTCGATATTGTATAATTGTATGCCTGGAATCTGGGCGCTCTCCGGATCGAAGTTTCGCGGAACCGACGCATCAATCAGAATTAGTCTTCGATTCTTGCACTTCTCAACAGCCCCCTTCAAGTCTGCAGCGGATATAAGATGATCATGTGAAGAAGTGAAACATAAAATTGCGTCAAATTGATGAAGCGAATTTCGGACTTGGTCAAACGGTAACAGTTTTCCGTTCAACCGTTCGGCCAAAACGGCTGCACGTTCTGCAGTTCGATTGGTTACCCAAATTTGGTCTACCAGCGATGACAAGTCCGTCGCAGCGAGATTCATCATCTTGCCCGCTCCAATGAGGAGGATTGTTTGAATCGGATCCTTCTCCGAAATTGTCTTCAGAAGAGTTACTGCGGCAGAACTTATTGACCCCCCTTCTAGGCCAATACCAGTATCCTTCCGCACCCTAGTCGCTGTTCGATATGCTCGCAGGAAGAGATCCGTAAGGATACGTCCAGTTGTTCCAATCTCCGCAGCTTCTCTCGCTGCAAGTTTCACTTGCTCCTGAATCTGCTGTTCTCCCAGCACTAACGAATCGAGCCCTGCGGCAACGGTGAACAAGTGCGTTACCGCTTCGTTGTCGCGAAAAGTATAGACCTGCTTGCTCAACTCTTCCTTTGGAATGCTGCTCCACTTGCTCATCAGACCAGTAACTTGAGTGGCAGCGTCTGTGTCAACTGTAGAGATGACATATACTTCCGTTCTGTTGCAAGTCGAAAGAATTACGGCTTCACTGATACACTTACAGGTGTTCATTATCGCTCGTAGTCGGGCTTCCATGGATCCGTTTGCGCAACTCAATTTTTCTCTAATTGAAACAGGTGAGTGCTTATGGTTAGTGCCTACAACAGTCAGCTGCTTCGAAGTGAACAATTCGCTCACACTTTTTCTCTTGTCAGTCGCATAGATCTCAAGAAGAAATCTGTCAAATAGGAAGCAGCTTCAGACGCACGGTAGCTCCGCTGAAAATGAATCTGTTGGAAGATGAATCGATTCATCATCCCAAGCAAGCATCCCGCAGCCATATTCGGATCAGTATCACGAAATTCACCGACTCTAATCCCGTTCCGAATTATTCGAGTTAACAATGATTCGATCCGTGCGAATTCGTTCATCAACGTTTTAGCTCCAACAGGATCGAGACGAGTGGAGCGACGTACGTACAACCCAACGTTAATGAGATTATTTGGGAACGAGGAGAGATATGTTCTTGCATAGGCCCTGATTTGTGCTGAAGAGTCATCTGATTTCTTGCATGTGTCGTTCAGGAGTTTCATGAACTCGGTCATGGTAATGGTTTGCGCACAACTGTCTCGAAGAGTGCTTCTTTATTCTTGAAGTAATAATAGACCGTGGGCGGTGTCACGCGGGCTTCGCGGCAAATGTCACGCATTGAGACATTCGAGAATCCGCGTTTAGTGAAGAGCGTCTTGGCAACATCAAGTATCTGTTGTTCCGACGCGCTTGTCGCAGAGCCCAAGATAATCTGTCTTTTTTTGTGAAGACAGTTGTATTTAACGTTCGTTATAGCCGCCCTTACTTATTGAAGAACAACGTTTAGTTCACCACGCAATTCTCGATTGATGTACTGGCTACGGGCAGGCTTAAGTTCGCTGACCCAGCCATCTTTGGAAGATGTAACTTGACCTATCAAAACATCTTTGTGAATAAGGACGGACCAATAGGAATAGTCCAGTTAAATCGTCCAAAGGTTCTCAATGCCCTAAGTGCCGCTTTAATGGAAGAACTGGTTGATGCGTTTGAGAAACTCGATAAAGATGAAACCATATCCGTGCTGATTCTAACCGGGGGAGAAACAGTTTTCGCAACTGGAATTGATCTAAAGGAGATAGCTGAAGCAAACCATATCGATCTAATCCTCAGCAGACGTTTCGAGCTTTGGGATCGGCTTCGGAAAATCGGTAAACCGATTATCGCTGCCGTCAGCGGCTACTGTTTGGGTGGAGGCAACGAGTTGGCCATGAATTGCGATATTATAATCGCGTCTAACACGGCGATATTTGGCCAACCTGAAGTCAATGTTGGCATAATGCCCGGTGCAGGTGGAACTCAAAGACTGACAAAAATCGCAGGTAAATTTAGAGCTATGGAGATGATTTTAACCGGTAATTCGATTTCTGCGGAAGAAGCTTATCGGATTGGGCTCGTCAACAAAGTTTCAACGGTCAAGGATCTGATGAATGAAACCAGGAAAATCGCTGTCGCGATCGCATCCAAGCCACCCATCTCAGTGCGAGCTGCGAAGGAAGCAATATTGAAGGCAGAAGACACAACAATGCATATTGGTTTAGAATTTGAACGAAAGATGTTCTATACCTTATTTTCGACAGAGGACGGCAGAGAGGGACTGAAAGCCTTCCTAGAGAAACGGCGGCCTGTATTCAAAGGTAGATGAACGTTAACCGCTGAACATTTCGGGTTTTCTGATAGCCTTGACAGGCTCGCGGGTTTTGCAGCATGGTAGCTGTCTGCGACTATTGCTCATTTAGAAACGATAATTCATCAATAATCAGGAATGCAATTAGTTTGGCAAATTCTGCTGGAGCTTCAAAACTTTTCATCAAGTTTTCTTGGTGAGCGGCACTCAGAGACATCCTGGATAGAGGACAGTCAAATGCAGTGCGCTGGCTACGATTATGCGAGCGGTTGATTTATCTTACATCATCGGTTCTTAACTGGCATCAGTTCACGCTGTGATATCGGAATCGAATGACTTTGATTGTGTGCGACGAACAAGCAAAACAGAAAATACTCGCTGCTATGGCTGATCAATATTCAAGAAAGATATTGACCGCGACGGTAGATGAACCGGTGAGTGCATTAGATTTGAGCAAGACTTACGACATACCGATAACGACGGTTTATCGTCGAATCGAAGAACTCGTTGAAGCAGGGTTGATAGCTGCGGTAAAATCAGGTCGAACGGCAGATGGCAAATGGTACGATTTGTATAGGAGTCTCCTGAAACGCATAGACGTGAGCTTCGAGAATGGAGACGTCAAGGTCGACGTAGTTGTGAATGAACATGTTTCCGACAAGTTTACTCGCATGTGGACCTTGATTCCGCAAGGGTAGAAGAAGGAGATTCAGATGAGAGAGTTTACGGGATTAGATTGGATTGCTACGATAGTAAATGTGGCTGCTCTGATACTCGGAACGTTCATTGTGTACTTAGCCTACAAAGGATACAAGAGAAATGCAAGCAAACCCTTACTGTATGTTTCCTTAGGATTCGCCTTCATAACAGCCGGGACTGTTGTGGAAGGAATTCTCTATGTGGTTTTCATCTCGGACCTGCTGGTGGCAATCATCGCAGGCGCCAGTATCACAGTGATCGGCCTGGTAGCGATAATTTATTCGATTTACTCGGTAAAGTAGACGGATCATTCTTCTTGAGCAACTATAGTTCTGACGCAGATACATTCATCCTGATAGAATCCGCAATTTGGACACTTTGCGCGACCCGTTAGCGCTTCAATACGCGGATTTTCAACGAGTTCCTTAATTTCCGGTGGTAGACCTGGTTCGTAAAACACTTGCAGAACCCATCTTGTAAGGTCCTTCTCGGTCACCATACCGACAAGTCTATCGTTGTCCACTAACGGGAGTCTCCTGACGCCAAATTTCAGCATTAACTCAAAAGCTCTCCAGATCTCAGTAGAGGGGGATACTGCTTGTAATGGTCTTGACATTAGGCTCTTAACGGGAAGCCTCAGCAAGCTATCCCCACGAAGTGACGCGCGTGTCACATCACGCTCGGTTATGATACCGACCGGCTTTAGTTTGTCGACCACGATAACGCTTCCCACATCAAACTTAATCATTAGTCGTAATGCTTCTTCGACAAACTCGTCTAGGCCTATTGTTACAACTTTCGAGGTCATGATTTCTGAGAGAAGGCCTTTCTCTCTCACTTTGCTCATCAAAGATCGGATACAACCATCCAATCGTGGTTAAATAGCGACTCCGATGGTTATCAACTGTGAGAAAGACAAACGTCAATCGTATTATTCATGAGTGATAACCATTGTTTTCTCTTAATTAATTCCTTGACTTATTCAGGTTGGTGAAACATATTGCAGGATTCCTGGCGAGAGGACAGACTTGAGCAAATAATGACCAGCAACGTGATCAAAATAGCTTCTGATGCTACGCTGTACGACGCTCAGAAATTGATGTCAGAATCTCGACTTTCCAGATTAGTAGTAACCAACAACAATGGGAAACTACGCGGAATGATAACTCAGAGAGACATCGTCAGATTCCTTGGCCGAGATAAGAGCGAAAGATCATTGGAAGAGATATCTGTCAAAGAGATAATGTCAACACCAGCGGTTGAACTTAAGCCATCAGACACGCTCGTGGACGCCGCCTCTGCAATGAACAAGAAAGGCATAAGCTCAGTCGTCATAACTGGTGAAGACGAGGAGGTTCTTGGTATCGTCACGAAAACCGACATCTGTTATCATTTTAGCCAAGGACATTCGAAGCTTAGGGTTGAGGACGTCATGACGCGCAAAGTGTTCACGGTGAGACCTACACATTCAATTTTCTTTGTAGCATCTCTTTTAGCTAGACAAGGCATTTCAAGAGTTCCCGTAGTCGACGGTGAGACGCTTAGGGGGATAATTACACTCGTAGACATGGCAGGCAGTGCCGTTGTCATGCGACCCGAATTACTAGAAGGCTCGGGCGGCTCGGACGAGTTGTGTCGAACGGTGTCTACGGCAAAACTGAGAGCGATGACAGCTTCCGACATAATGAAGCCAAATCCAATAACCGTACTTACGGAAGACCCTCTAACCAAAGCATCGAAACTGATGATCGAACATCGCATAAGTGGGATCCCGGTTGTCGATTCAAAAAGAATTCTTCACGGTATCGTTACCAAGACAGACATCGTTCGTGCAGTAACGCAATGAACATGGGGCATCGGTTTCGCATATCTTAAAATTGAGATCCCAACCAACTCAATCAAGCTGACCGGTCCCATTTGCGCAATCTGTACGAATCAATAGTAAGACCGATCATTTTTTTGACGCCGCCCGAAACTGCTCATAAGATAGCCATACAATCTTTCAAGTATTCGTGGGTATGGCGCCAGTTAGCTTGGCACTTCAATGTCGACAACGAACGTCTCGCAGTCTCAGCCGGGGGAATCACATTGTTAAATCCGATAGGACTTGCTGCGGGTTTCGATAAGAACTGCGAAATGTTCGAGTCATTGTCTTTTCTTGGATTCGGTTATTTGACGCTAGGCACGGTAACAGTTAGCCCTCGTGAAGGCAACCCGAAACCTAGAATCTGGAGATATGCAAACGAATCATTGGTCAATTCCATGGGACTTCCCAACCAAGGTGCCGACAAAATTCGTGAGAGACTTTTGGATCCGCATAACAGAAGAATTGTTCCAATCGTATTGAGCATATCAGGGCTTAGCCTCGATGACGTCTTCGATTGCTATTTGAAATTAGAACTATGTGCTGACGTCATAGAACTGAACATAAGCACACCTAATACTGCTGGAGTTCGGATCTTTCAGGATCCGGTGATATTTGAGCAACTTCTCGATGGCATCTTAAGCAAACGCAGAGCAAACAAGCCACTCTGGGTAAAAATTCCGCCATACTTCGATGAAAAAGCGAGAGAGAACGTTTTGGAACTAGTAAATATTTGCCGAAGAAAATCGGTAAACGCTGTAACCGCAATCAACACCAAACCGATTAGTGAACCAAGAGCCAGCATAGGTACAGCGGGCGTGAGTGGAAAGGAAATTTTCAGTGACATGTTAAGAACAGTGAGAGACATCTATACGGATACGAATGGGAAAATTTCAATTAATGCTTGTGGCGGAATCTACTCAGCCAAAGACGCCTGGAGCGCTCTACAAGCAGGTGCCACAACAATCCAGCTATACACGGGGTTAATCTACCGAGGGCCAGGTCTAGTTGCCAATGTGAATCGCGGACTTTACAAATTGCTCGAAAGATCTGACTATAAGTCGATTCGTGAAGTAACCGGGACGGGACATGGCTAGACGCCTCCGTTAGTGAGAAGAAAGCGTTCATATGTTTGACTTATCGTAGTGGCTTTGAGTCGTGCCAAAAATATGGGCGATGGTTGGTCTCCACCCAAGAGCGCGAAGATTTGGGGTCACCTATTCAACGAAGTGGTGCGCGCTAACCATTGCATGATGTGCGGAGCATGCGTTGCCTCGTGCCCTATCAATGTGCTAAATGTCAACGTTAACGAGGAACCGGTCATAAAGGGGCCGTGTGCAGCATGCCAAGTGTGCTATTATAGTTGTCCGCGACTCGAGCTGCCGATTGACGAAATAGAATATTACCTCTTCGGAAGGACAAGAAAACCTGAGGAAGAGGCGCTTGGCGTTTACAAGAACATTTACTCTGCCAGAGCCCTCGACGAAGAAATCTGGCATGCAGGCCAAGACGGTGGTACTGTTATCGCCCTGATGACGCATGCACTTCAAATCGGTCTGATTAACTGTTTCGCAACATCAGACTTCACAAAATCAAACTCTGTCTTCGTTCTAGGAAACGGAATGGCGTTGAAGACAGTCCCAGTTGTGGGAGATACAGCAGCCGATCTTATTCGAACTGCGGGTTCGAAATACACCCATGGCGGTGTACTGGGAGTGCTCTCAGACGCAGCCACCTCTTATCCCGACGGCCACGTTGGGTTGGTTGCTTTACCCTGTGAGCTGCAGGGATTGTGGCGTATGTACACGGCGATGCAAGCTACAGTCAAGTTTGGCGGCTCTTGGATCAGAGGTGGAAGACCAGTGCTTACGGTTGGCCTATTCTGCTCAAAGGTTTACACCCACGATAAACTCGTAACCGAATTCATTCAGCAAAAACACGGAATTGATCCAACCAAAATAACAAGAACGGTCATCAAGAAAAATCGCTTTAAGATCTACATTGGTTCCGAAATGGTCTTGGACGTAGGTCTAAAAGAACTGGAACCTTACATGAGTCAACCATGCAACTACTGCATTGATTACGTAGCTGAACTTGCCGACATTTCGGTAGGAGCCGTTGGCTCACCAGACGGGTGGACAACCGTCATAATCCGATCTGAATTAGGTCAAAAATTGTTCGATAGCGCCGTGCAGGCGAAAGCGATCGAGGCTGTGCCAATTGAAAAGGTCCAACCGGGACTTCCAATAGTTGTCAAACTATGCAACAAGAAGAAACGAGAACGAAATCCATATTACATCAGACGCGGCCTTCGTGAAGGATTTCTAGAACACAGAAAGCAGGAACTGCTACAGATAGCTTCGGCGCCTGAAGCAGCATAAAACACTAGAGTATTCGTCATCAACCGGTAGTAAGGCTAGAATCTAGCATATAGCCGCCAATATCAATGAGTAATTATGAAATTACTTTGGCACTAATCTGGGAGATGAGCTGGGCGATTGCAGGTTCCTTGCAAGCGTCGCTGGACGAGCCTAAGAAACAAAGCAGCGCCGAAATTATATTCGCTTCATCGTCAATCGTTTTCCGAATTTCCGATTCGACTTTTTTCATCTCAGTCTCAGTTTGTCGGAATGTATGTCCTATGAATATCTTAGGAGTAAAGCCAGCCCCGATCTGCATGAATCTACCTCCGATTAATAGAAATGGAATCTGCTTTTGCGGGTCACATTTATGGACTATTTTCTCTTCTGTTTTCAACAGTTTCTGTAGAGGTTTGAACTCCCGATCTTTTGTCTCTCTCGCGACGAACTCGATGTGAGGACTGGTGTATGTGGCTTCGGTGAAGTCGTAAGTTGGGAGGTTGAGAAACGGCTCATCTTTCGCCGCACTTATGGTCTGCTTAAGTCCACTCCATTGGCCAAATTTCTGTAATGCCCTTACGATTGCCCATCTTTCAGCGGCACAGTAAGGATCGTATTCGGCTCCCATAAAGAAAACGAAAAGCTTTCCACTTTTCTTCATAGGTTCCTTTGAGACTTCAACAAACTTTCCAAGCACTTTTACCGGCTTGTTCATTTTTTGCCCGCGCCGCCAAGGCTTTGCGATGGTGACCATTTATCCCTAACTGTAGTATTAGTCCGAGACTAGCTAACTTTTGTGTTTCTAGAACTGTCAAAAGCCTACAACGCTGCTCCCAATACTTACACATTACAGAAGATCAACACGAGCGAACCTGCGATTACTATGAAAGCGGGTAACCACGAAAATGCCAGCAATAGTGCTATTCCACCTAGAACAGAGAGCAGGATTGCTTTCAGGCTTAGAGATCGAGCCACTGAAATTCCTCCACAAGTAGCTGAAATCGCACCAGCTAAGGACAAGACGCTCCAATACACCATGATTTGATAAAGCGCCACCCCTAGTCCAGGATATCCTATCATTCCATATTTACCGAGCAAACTTGCATATTGCCATACACTCACGTATCCATGACCCAAAGTGTTAGCCATCAGCGGGGTGCTCAGAAATGAGATTATCCCAAAGAATAAACCGAGAACCCCACCGCAAATAATCATAAACGCTCCAGTCAAACGGGCTATCATGTCGCTCATGTACTCCGTTAGGTGAAGTCACCAGGAATGAAAACTAGACAAGAGGGCTTTTAAACCGCTAGCGAACTACGGGTTTGGGATATTAATGCCAAACGAGGACATTTTAGGCAGAGTGATGAGTAGCCCAGTCAAAACGATTAACGCAAGCGACACCGTTGGAACTGCTGCCGAGATCATGGTGAAAAACGAAATTGGCGCGGTCATAGTGGTTGAAGGGAATAATCCAGTAGGAATAATTACAGAAAGAGACATTGTCAAACAAGTCGTCAGAGCAAATGATGCTCTGAAAAAACCTGCAAAACAGCAATTATCAAAACCCATTGTAACAGGCAGATCAAACACAACCATCCAAGAAGCCTTCGAAACAATGCTGAAGAATAAGATACGCAGACTGCCTGTTGTTGACGACGGCAAGCTGATAGGGATAGTTACTGAGAAAGACTTGATGCGTTGGGTTCTCCGCGTATCCTACGAGCCGAATATACCACCACACATCAAAGCAGTCCTAGACTCACGCTGATACGCAATCCTTTTTTCGGAATAGGAAGTCAGGAGTATCTTCTCCTGGCTGAAGGAATATTTTCCGAATGAATTTAATCGATTTTGTGGTTACTGTAGTGATAGTGACTGCGTCAGGCGCACTTGCTCCAGGACCATTAACTTTCGGGATGATAATACATGGCTCTGAAGGTGGTGCACGATCAGGAATAGCCTGCGCGACAGGGCATATGATTGTGGAATTACCCTTGGTCCTCGCACTAGCATTTGGGTTAACAGCGGCAATAAGCCAACCCTCGATCAAAACGATCGTTGGACTGATCGGGGGTGTAGGCTTGATATGTTTCGGGGGAATGCAAATTTACGAAACTCTCAAGAAAAAAACCAGCAAAGCTTGGACATCGAACCTACCAGGCAGCTCGATTCTGCTCGGCCTTGTCTTGACTGGCCTAAATCCTTACTTCATACTGTGGTGGTTCACAATTGGCTCAATACTAATCCTGCAGGCTTTAACATACGCAGCACTCCTCGGTGTTCTCGTAATGTATCTTTCTCACGTATGGATGGACTACGCCTTCCTAACTGCCTTGGCCCATTTTGGGAAAAAGGGGAAAGCATTCCTTGGATCTCGATATTACCGACTGATTCTTTTTGCGTTCGGTATGATCTTAGTCTATTATGGGATTACATTTCTATTGGCCATCTAAATTGCCATCTAGCAACTGAACCAATTGGGGAACATCATTTACCGAGCCCAAAAGATAATCCGGCCCGGCTTTGATTATACGTTCACCGGAAAACGGTCCAGTCGCAACAGCCACGGACGACACTCCCGTAGCTCGAGCAGCCTCGATGTCCATAACACCGTCGCCAACAAGTATCGTATTCTCTACCTCAACTGAAAGTTCTCGCAAAACTTCACGAACAGGACCAGCATCAGGTTTCATCTCTTCACAATCATCTCTCGTCACAACAGCGGTGAAGAAATTCGAGAGCCCTAGGCGTGAAAGAGTCAAATTAGTTCCTACACGTCCATTATTAGTAACCAATCCGAGTTTCAATGCTCGTTTCTGAAGACGATCAAGGGTCTCCAGAACGCCCGGATAGATCGTAACTTCTCGGGCGGCTTTCGTCTCTACCCCTTCGAGGAGACGATAAAGCCTCTTCCGAAGAGAAGCGTAGGTATCAGCATCAAGAGTGACTTTCAATCGTTTCAGGATCAAATAAATGCTGAACTGTTCGTTCATATCGGGAGTACGAAGGTTCATCTCAGCCAGTAAATCCAAAGCCACCCTGCGGGCCTCCATATAGTCTATATTGAAATTCGTAATTGTGCCGTCCATATCCAACACGACCGCCTTGAGCTCCAACTTCGTACCGTCCAGACCTTCTTGAGCAATAACTAGTATTAAATCGTCAGTCTAATCCTGACTAGACTACGGATCCGCTTTAACCCAGAAAGCCCACTAAAGATACACTGCGTCTAAAATGGTACGAGACCAGACCCATACTCAGATCAAAACTAACCACAGAAACGAAATTTAGAAATAGGCTTGAAGCAGTTCCAAGCATGACAGTCACGTAAAGAAGGCGATGGTTGGCATGGGAAGTATCTTAGATGTGTTTAACGATTCAAGTAAGAAGCAACAATTCGAATCTAACATAAGCGAAGCTCTGCAAAAGTCGTTGACAATTAGCCCACCAAAGATCGGAAAGACACATCGTGTACGCATACATGCTTCAGACCTTGTTTGGTGGGCGAGTGACGAAAACCGCATACCCGAGTTCGTTTCTCGCGTTTCGAAGTTCATCTCTCAGGATTTAGCGACACGCAGCATTGCTACCGTCGGCTCTGTCAGTGTGAAGATAGATCCTGATAACGTCGGTCTAGGGCATACGATTATCGTTTCGCTGAACTACTAAGCCTAAAATCAAAAACAGATGTAGTCCCCCTAATTCTGACTTTTCTTTCCAGCCCTACTCCAACTCAGCAATTACGCATATTGCCAAGTACCGATATTTCAGAAGAAGAAACTAGTATTTTGAGGTCGATTACAATGAGAGAATGGAGAGACATCGAAACATCAAAGGTACACCGCCTCTTTTATCCACAGGTACCTGTAGTCGTTACAGTTGAATTTGAGGGTCAAATAGGAGGCATGCCCGCCATCTGGTGCACGCCGCTTTCCTTCGATCCTCCTCTCATTGGAGTAGCGCTAGCGCCGGATCACCAAACTTTCAAAATGCTGATGGGCGCAAGAACGTTTGGAATTAACTGGTTAGAATACGGTTACGCAAAAGAACTAGCGCGGCTAGGTGAAACATCCGCAAAAGGGCTCACGAATAAGCTAACCTCTGTCGGATTGAAAACATTTAAAGGAAAAAAGACGACGCAACCACTCATTGAGCAATCCTCAGCAAATTTGGAATGCCGACTAAATCAAAATTACCGAGTCGGGACTCATGAATTGATTGTGGGAGAGGTCTTATCCGCCTCCGAGAAGTTCTTTTGATAAGTACTGGAATTTTACTCGCTACAACCCAATTCTATATGCTGGTACAACTGAAAACAAGAGAAAAGCCTGGATCTTTATGTCAATCCGAGGGAAAAAGACGAAAATACCTTACACTCATGCAGATTAACCAGAAAAAATAGCGAGTTTTCTCTTTGCCAAAATTCACACGGTTCGAAAAAATTTTCCTTGAAAAGAACGAACTCGGAAGATAAATTGGGGGCTTCGTCAATGACCTGATGTTTGTCATATTAGACGCAAAGCACATACTAACTTGAAGCAATATTCAGCACAATAATTAGCACATCCCTGTTTTCTCGGGACACCCTTTATCTTTATCGCTGTCGCTCAGGCACTTTCAAGTGTTTGAATATGTCTTCAACAGGTTGTGGATGTTCGTGTGGATACGGCGGCTATCCATACTACTCGCCATATTACTCGCCCAGATTCTATCCCGTTACCTACGCCTATCCGCTATACTCGTACGCTATGCCTTACTACGGACTACCCTATGGATACGTATACGACTACCCCACTTTTCCTATGTATGAGGTAGCCTCACAGTTCCCTCGCGGTGAACACCGTGTTGGTAACTGTATGATGATCTGTCAGTAAGCTGCAGCAGAAAACTCCTTACACCAAGTATCCAGATTCATGGATCCTGGTGCTTACTGAGCGTACGGGACTAATTTTTTTCCGTCCCATTTGAAATCTAGTTCTTTGAGTTCATCGAAAAACCAAACTAAGTTTTGTTTCGGTTCGTGGAATCTGTTAATGATATCCGCGATGACGTAACTAAGAAAAGAAGCAAACAGAGTTTTATTTTCAGTGTAAAGATGATTCAGAAAGAGTGATAACCTGTCGAGTTCATAATCTCCCATTACGACATCTGCGTATACTTTATCCCAAATTGGTTCTAAGTCGAATTTGCGTAAGGCTTCACGTACATATGGAAAAAGATCTGTGAAATATTCACGAAGCATTCCCTGTGAACGAAACATGGACTGGACAAGTCTTCTTATCTTGATGTTTACCTCAGGAATACCACTCAAGACGTACTACCTAACGAAACCAACGACTCTTTTGCTAAGTATAAAGTTCCCTCAGCATGATTTTGATTCGGTCAGCAACATCATCAGGTTCCAAGGGTCCCAGTTCAGTTATGATTTTTCGAATAAGTTTGCTAGGAGTAACGTCAAAAATTTGTGCGATTTCAACTTCCTCTCCAAGAAGGTTTGCGGCGCTGAACTTACTCGTTTCACAAATTACATAGAAGGGTACGTTCTTTGCTTCAGCCTCTACGGCCATCTTCCTTGTTCCGATCTTGTTTACAATTGAGCCGTCAACGAGTACGCTGTCCGCGCCAACAACGACAACATCAACATCTTCTAGAATCACTGGAACGTCCGAATCTGGTACAATTCTTACCTGTAGACCCGTTTCATTGAGGTCACTAGCGAGTACTCTGCCTTCGTAACCAGGGTTAGATTCTGTCACCCACACCTCGATTTCCCCACCTCCACGCGCGATGTACTCGAACGCACGCTTCGCAGTATTACTGTAGCTATGTGTGAGAACCCTTGCGTCGTTCGGAATGATATTTGCAAGATTTTTAGCCGCGTTTTCAGCTTCCGCTTCAGAAGCTGAAAGGATCTCTCGTTCGAATTCGAATGCCGACTGTCGAAAATCATGAAGTGATGTTGAATTTGTTCTCTTCGAATCTACTAGATACAAGAATTTACCAGTCATATTTTGTAGAGTGGCCATACTGCGCTGAATCGTTCGCATCTTCAGAAAAAGCGTAAGCATATTCTTGTACAGATCATCCTTTGATTCAATTTCTGGGGATTCTGCTATACGTGCAATGATCTGGACTGCGCGACGCCCAAGCGAACTTGCTCCACTAACTCTGTCCTCACCAAGTCCAAGAGTTCGTTCAAAAGCAGCCGATTGTGATTTGGACGTGGTTTGAAGATCCCACTGAACACGTTCGAATGTTTCCTTCAACTTCGGAACAGTGTCATACGAATCGAGATCATTCGGACTGACCCATTCGTAGCGTGTGTGTTCCCAGTCGATGCTAATCGCTGAGTTGGAAGTTGTGAATAGAAAAGGATGCACAATCCAAACAGTCATATTCTCCTCGTCAAGAGCTCGTAACGGTACGCCTGATCTTACCAGAGCTATGTGATCAGACGTCAGGCTTAATTCTTCTTGTATCTCAATTTTAGCCCTGGTAAACGGAGTTTCGTTTGCCTCCAAATATCCACTTACTGCTTCCCATTTGCCTTGATTCGTGCCTACCTTCGCACTGCGTTGAAGTAACAGAATCTTTTGATCAGACTGTATAAATGAAGCTACTACGCTTTTGTAATTCAAAATTTGCACTGTGATTTGCACTGTGATGGATCGGTTACTTTCGAATTGGATCTATTTGTGGTCCAAATTTTTTCATTCGTTCCCAGAGTTTTGATGCAGCAGTTTGCGATATTGATGCGGCGTTTGCTTCGTTGAAGGTGACCAACCGTCTTTTCTTTACAACGAATTCTCCATCTACAAGCACATGTTCTACGTCGTCTCCATCAATCGTGTTGATCAGATGACCTACAACCGTTCCTACAGTCAGCGGAGTCGGGAGGATTTGAGGTTTTATCACTATTACGTCGGCTTTCTTTCCGACTTCCAGTGATCCAATTTGGTTCTCTAAACCGTAGAGTTTCGCGCCATTAATCGTGGCCATCTCTAGGACAGTATAGGGGTCGATGGCATTTGGATTGTGGTTGTGTACACGTTGAAGGAGAAATGCTGAGCGCATATTTTCGAACATATCGAAAATGTAACCATCATTACCCAGACCAATCGTGATATTTTTCTCGTGCATTTTCACGATAGGTGCTACCCCAACTGCGTTTAACATGTTGCTCATTGGATTGTGAGCCACACCGGTCCTCGTCTGAGCAATGGTTTCAATTTCATCGTCGCTAAGGTTGACACAATGTGCCAGAATTACATCTGGTCCAAGCAGACCCAAATCGAATAGCCGTTCTACTGTTCTTTTACCATAATTCTCCAAATTGTGATGGAGATCTCCCAATCCTTCTGATGTATGGATAGTGATTGGGACTTGATATTTGATCGATAGCCGTTTTACTTCTCGAATTAACTCATCTGAGACCGTGAACGAGGCGTGGATACTGAAGAGAGGACGGACTTTACTATGAGGGGTTTCCCGTACCTTTTCTGCGAATCGCACATCTTCCTTAACACCTCTGAATCCCTCATCTCTTGAGTGACGTTCCGTTGCTTCAAATGCAATGAATCCCCTGATTCCGACCTGTTCTACTGCTCGGGCAATGTGATCCAAAACTCCAGTAATGGAATTCGGGCCGGAGTAAGTGTCGGCAAAGGTCGTAACTCCTGACTTCGCAAATTCAACCGATGCAATTAGAGCACTTGCATAAGCGTCTTCGACCGTCATTGCTTCGTCGACTGGCCACCAAACTCTTTGAAGAATTTGTGTAAAGTCCGAGGGGGGAGCGATATTCAAGGATGCACCACGAAGGAGCATACCATAAAGATGGGAATGGCTGCAGACGATCCCAGGCATCACAATACAACCGGACGCATCGAGCACGTCTGCGCTGGGATACCGTTTCGCTAAATCAGCAGTTATTCCAATCTCGACGATTTTCCCGTCATTGATAAGTAAAGAATGATTCTCCAGTATCCTTCGCTTGGAATCAAAAGTTACATGAATACCGTCTTTGACTATCAGTTGAACCATCGAGGAACACCACTCTGAAGGCGTTATCATAGAATAAAATAGGTTCCGCTAAAAGTGTTAATCAAGTTGGAATTTCCGAATACAAAACAATCTTCTGCAAATATCAAGATTCAGGAGCTAAAACCAGACTGTTAAGGCGGCTAATCAATGACGACAATAATTGAAAACGGAAGAATCATCCTGAACGGCAGACCGGTTAACGCAAATATTGTAATTGAAAATGACAAAATAGTTTCCGTGGGTAAGAAAAGGCCTCGAAACTTCGATCTCCGTATCGACGCGCATAGAAAACTTGTTCTTCCCGGGCTAGTCGACGCTCATGCTCACATCTACGATCCAATGTTTCCAAACCGCGAAGACTTCACAAGCGGGACGAGTGCAGCCGCCGCGGGTGGAGTGACAACTGAAATCGACATGGTGCTAACCACCCCAGTCGATACTGCTGATCGAGTCAGAACGAAAATTCGTGAGGGAGAAATGAAATCCCTCATAGACTTTTCACTTCATGCAGGGATGATGAATCTAAGCAACTTACCCAATATCAAAGAAATCGCATCTCTCGGTGTACGTTCATTCAAAACTTTCACATGCAAACCATACTACGCTGATGATCATACTCTGATGTCACTCTTACGCGAAACTGAAAATTACTCATCGATTCTAAACGTGCATGCTGAAGACGAACAAACTGCCAATCAGAATTATGAAAAACTGCTTGCAAACGGCAGAAAAGATCCTCTGGCCCATTTGGAGTGGAAACCTAACGTTGCAGAGGAACGCGCAATCGAAAACATAGTCAACTTAACACGAACACTTAACGCACGACTACACATATCACATCTATCAACCGGCGAAGGCGCTGCCATCGTGAAAAATGCGAAACGGAAACATGTCCACGTCACAGCTGAAACTTGTCCTCATTATCTCACCTTCACTGGCCGGGACATGAAAAAACAGGGACCATATCTAAAGATGAATCCTTCGCTGAAAACTCAACGAGACGTCGATAGCCTTTGGAAGAGCTTACGAGATGGATCAGTCGATATAGTTACGTCTGAACACGCACCCGGTGAACGCGCAGAAAAAGAAGTGGGCTGGACAAATATCTGGCAGGCGTGGGGTGGTGTTCCAACCATCGAAACTATGCTACCCGTTTTGCTCAGCGAAGGAGTGAATAAGAAAAGGATCAATCTCTCGACACTTCAACGAATTTGCAGTGAAAAACCCGCAAAAATTTTCGGCTTGTATCCGCGAAAGGGAGCACTCAAAAGAGGAAGCGACGCCGATCTTGTGGTAGTAGATCTGAAGGCAACCCGAAAAGTTCGCGGCGATAGATTGCATTACAAAGTTGGTTGGACTCCGTACGAGGACTGGACACTGAAAGGTTGGCCGACGCTAACAATGGTGAGAGGCAAAGTAGTTTTTGAGAATGAGCAAATCACCGGTAAGATCGGACAAGCGAAATTCGTACCGATGCAAAGTGAGCGCATGTGTTAACGCTAATCATCTTAGCCGCTGGCAAATCTACTCGAATGCAAGGAATTAACAAATTACTCACAAAAATTAATGGAGTAACGATGATACGGGGCGTCACTCAAGCAGCTCTCAAATCGAAAGTAGACGAAGTAATCGTAGTCCTAGGTTTCGAAGCTGAAAAAGTTAAGGAAACAATAGCCGATCTATCCTGCCGCATCGTCATCAACAAAGACTACGAAAAAGGTCAGAGTAGCTCGCTCATCACCGGGATGAGAGTGATCAACAAATCTACCCGGGCAATACTCGTCCTACCCGGCGATCTGGCAAGGATAGAAACGCCCTCGATCAACCTGGTTGTGCAATCTTACATGAAGGAAGGCGGACACATAGTTTCCGCAGCCTATAATGGAAGGCTAGGTCATCCTATACTCTTGTCGAGAGAACTCTTTGACGAAATTATGCTGATAACCGAAGAATCTTCAGGATTGAAAACAGTAGTTACGAAACATCGAAACGAAATGCGGCTAGTTGAGACTAATACTGAAAACGTTCTTACAGACGTAGATACTCCGGACGATTTGAGAAAGCTCGCTGACAAATGCTGATTCTAAGCGGAGAGAGAAAAAGATAACAAATCTAATCATACTAGTCCTACTAGCCATCGCTCCAGCCGCCTTCCTACTCAAGTACATCCTGGTTCGAGACAGATACAAACGTGAACCCTCACGCCTAATCGCTATCACATTTCTTCTAGGAGCCTTAGCAATAATTCCTGCCACACTCCTCGAACTTTTCTTCCAACCGCCAAATCCGTTGCTAAACGCGTTCATCCCAACCGCCATCGTAGAAGAATTCATGAAATTTGCTGCCGTTAGAGCCAAGGCATACGACTCCCCAAGTTTCAATGAACCTATGGATGGAATAATCTACGGCGTAACCGCAAGTCTGGGTTTCGCCACGGTAGAGAACATTTTTTACGTCATGGGCTTCGGCGCAATCTCTACGGCAATCGCGAGAGCATTCCTTTCAGTCCCCAGCCATGCAGCATTCGGAGGCATCATGGGATATTATCTTGGCTTAGCGAAACCCTTCGGTACGGAACATAATAAGAAAAAAGAAAGACAACTAATCATTACTGGTCTCGCTATTGCCATCATATTGCACGGAATATTCGATTCAATAGCATTCACAACCCCAGGGATAATGGGACTCATAGGACTGCTTACAGTAGCACTAATCAGCTGGCTCATTCTAACCCACCTAATCAAGAAGGCTATCTCAACATCTCCTACTAGGAGGCAGATGCAATTTCTTTCAACCCAAGACTCTGCGCAATTCTGCACAGCATGTGGCACAAAGCGTGAAGTTGGGGCTATGTTCTGTGTAAACTGCGGCCAACCATTTCATTTGTGACGATAAGCAGGATTTCTATCTGAAGAGAATTTGAATCGGGTTTGAGCATTACATCAGATTTTCTCTCGATTTCCATGTTTCCTTGTTCGTTCCCTTCACCACAGTTGATCGATATCCTGTAGATAGTGGCTTCAACTCCAAAACTACCGATAAGATCATCAAGTTTCAACTCGTCTCCCTGCTCGTTTTGGAATGCAGCTGCTGTTGCGTTGCTGGCTGAACCTTGAGCTAGTATCGCTTGGCTTGCAGGCGATGTAGGAAATCTTGGCATCTTGAGTAGGCATTCGGTAAACTGGACTGGGCCATGTTGCTGTAGTGCGACAATTGAGACTCCGACGAGAACCATGCTGAGAAGCAAATAATGCCAGGTTAATTTCCGTTCCAATTTTCCTCATAGTTAGAGGCATGAAGGTAAGTATATCAATGTTCGGTAAATGAAACACCATTGTTCCATCCAAATTTCTCCTCAAAACTCCCAACAAGTATGGACAATGGAAAATCTCCATACAAATTTTCACTAAAAAACGAAACCTTCAATGGACCATCTAAAATATTATTCAAAGCAAAAGATTCTTGACTGATGATTTGGAGGTTGACCATCTTGAATGTGTCGATCGTCGAGTTATAGATTTAAACTGCGCCTGTAAATTTCATTTGACACATGTGAGAGAATTCAGCATGAGGAGAGAGGAAGCGATCCGAAGATTCGCTGTAACAGAGGAAGAACGATTAGGTCTAAATGCTCACCTGAGAATGTTGGACCTTTCATACCAAAAAGAAATGAGACTTCACGCGTGAAATCCCAACAGTAATCGAGATGAGCCTCTAACTTGGTAGGATGGAACGTTCTCGAATACGACCGCACCTCATCGCAGGAAATTAGATCATGGACGTTTCCGACGTTCGCTGAGGCGGACGACTTCCTTCGAAAACGACGGGAATTCTACAAATCAATCGGATTAGACAAAGAACGATCATTCACAACACCCTCACCAGAGGTTTCGCAAGAAGAGATCGAACTGCTCGAGAAAATAATGAACGATCCCGAATTACTGGAGAGCATAAAACGTCGCTGGGGAAATCTCGCACAGAGAAAAGAAGACGATCACACCCAGCATTAGTTGCAGAAGCGGATTCAGCCGAACAATAAGCTGCCTACGCCCACAAAAAACCCCGTCAAAACTTCACTAATACTACCGTTGATGGGCAAAAAGTCCCATACACTCAAAATAATTAAACCAGACTCAAAATAGCTTCCTAAATGCCACAACGAATCGTTACTAGTCGAAACAATTAAAAACGGTCAAATTTTAGACATTTCCACTTAAAATGTGAAATATTTAGGCGCTATTTCCACAAACTGGAATCAAAAAGATGAACTTCACGTAAAACGCTGACCATGAACCTAACCAAGTCTCTGTGCAGATTCAAAGAATGAAATCCACATCTTCTTAATTCTAGTCATCATTTGCAGGCAAAACAGCTTGTGCTCGTCGTGAAAAAAGGTCAGGCTGTGATTGTAGTTATAGATGGATTCGGTATCGGAGAAATGCCTGATGTCTCCCTGGTCAGACCCGAAGACATTGGAGCCAACACAGCAAAACACGTAGCTGAAAAAGTGGGAGGTCTGACATTACCCACTCTGGAATCTTTAGGGCTAGGAAACATTGCTCGAAACGTCAAAGGCCTCTCCCCAGTGAAAAAACCTCTCGGCAGTTACGGAACATGCATGCTCAGACATTCCGGAGCCGATACTTATCTCGGCCATCAAGAGATCATGGGAACACTGCCCAAAGAACCAATCACGCAATTGCTAAGCACGATTGGTGAACTAGAAGCTGCCATAACGAAGAAAGGACATAAAGTCACTCACCCATTCGTAGGAAAACCATTGCTTCTCGTGGACGATCGAGTCGTCATCGGAGACAATCTTGAAAGCGACCCTGGCAAAATAATCAATGTAACAGCCCCATTAGATCTCATATCCTTCCAAGAAGCCCTGGCTATAGGTCAGATTGTCAGAGAGGTCGTTAAGGTAATCCGCGTGATCGTCCTAGGATCAACAGGATATAACACCGACTCTATCCTCCAACACGTGGAAACACGCTCCTCTGGACAGACAGGTGTGAACTCACCAGCACTCGGAGTCTACAACAAAGATTACCAAGCAAAAAATCTAGGCTACCAAATAGACGTTGAAAAACAAATCCCAACCATACTGACTAGAAACGGCTACCAGGTTACCTTGATCGGCAAAGTTGCTGAAATAATCCGATGCGACAACGCTACATATCTACCAGAGCCATCAATGAACAAAGTATTCTCCAACTTAATCGAGTCACTTGACACAGCGAAGCCTGGGCTTATAGCCGCAAATATTCAAAACACCGATCTGGCAGGTCATGAAGAAAATCCTCAGAAATTCAGTGCGGCCCTAAACGGAATCGACCAACAATTGCCCCAACTTATCAACAAATTGAACGACGATGATATCCTAGTAATCACATCCGATCATGGGAATGATCCTACTGACGGCAGCAGCAAACAAACCAGAGAATTAGTACCGCTCCTAGTTTATGGGAAAAAACTTAGACATACATCACTTGGAGTACGTCTGACATTAGCGGACATAGCTGCAACAATCTCAGACATCTTCAGGGTAGACCCGCCTGAATCAGGGACATCATTCTACGCACGCTTACTCGAGCTTCGATAACAAATTCTTGAACCTCTCCTAAACAAAATAAATTCCGTTTCGAAAAATCCGCAAACGATAGGAGCGTCATCACGTAGGGGAACTAAACTAATATCGGCTGCGTGATAGCTAATTTCTGCAATGAACATAAGTAAAGCGACTAAGAAATACGAATCCTGGCTCGCCAAACGCACAAGCTTGATCAAGTCTGATCTCGATCTGAAACATAGATTGATGGCGAAAGACCCTTTTCTTTTTCTGCGAGGAACATTTTATCGATGGACGCAGGTCTGGGCTGATACGCTTCCTGACTTATCAAGAGCTCCGGAAGTTTTGGCAGTAGGTGATTTACATGTGGAAAACTTTGGAACCTGGCGTGATATCGAAGGTCGTTTGATATGGGGAGTGAATGATTTCGATGAATCCTACCCCTTGGCTTACACAAATGATCTGGTACGTTTAGCCGTTAGCGCTAATTTGGCAGTGCCAACAAAAAACCTAGCGATCAAATTTGAGGATGCGTGTGAATCGATTCTTACAGGTTACGTTAAAGGCCTAAGGGCCGGAGGAGAACCGTTCGTTCTTGAAGAGAATCACGACTGGCTTCGCGATGCGGCGACTGGAGAATTACGAGATCCGACCCATTTCTGGGCTAAAGTGAATGCTCTGGCGACGATCCGTGCTAATATTCCCAAGGGTGCTAAGAGAGCACTCGAGAAGTCACTTCCCGAACCGGACTTAGCCTACAAGTTGGCACATCGCGTTTCCGGCCTCGGTAGTTTGGGCCGGGAACGTTTTATGGCTATTGCAGATTGGGATGGAGGAAAAATAGCGCGTGAAACAAAACCGGTGATCTCGTCGGCATGTCTATGGGCTAATGACGGCGAAGGGTACGAACATATTTTTTATGAAAATATAATCACATACCGAAACGTGCGCCCGATCCATTCCTAAAAGTTCGTGGCCGTTGGATTGTGCGCAGACTGGCACCTCTCTGCACGAGAATCGACCTCACAATGTTACCGAAGAAGAGAGATGAGAAGCATCTACTTCAGGCCATGGGATTTGAAACTGCTAACATTCATTTAGGGAGCCAAACAGCCATCAAATCAGTGCTTAGAGACCTCACCAGACGGAAATCTGGTTGGCTGAATTCAGCTGCCAGGAAAATGACGGACTGCGTTATGAAAGATTGGGATGAATGGAGACGTAGAACATAATCTCACATTCATTTCGTCAAAGATCGAATTCAACACATGCATGCATCAGGTCTGAGTTGAATTCGATGTATCTTTTTTGTCCGGGTTGCGATCGCGACGCCAATACCAGAAACTACTCTTCAAAATCGATCACCACCGCGGCACTTCAACCCAATAAACTCACTCGTCCTATCTAACATAGCCGGTTGCAAATACGATTACTGGTTTAATGTTAAACGATCAGGACGAAGAATTATGGCACCAACTAAACCAAATAGTGCGAGAAATCCTAATGTTGCAAAGCCTAGAGTGAAATTGTGCGTATAATCCAAGACAACACCAATCAGAATTGGGGATAGAAAACCTCCAATATTACTGAGAGTATTGAAAACACCAAATGTCACACCGGCTACCGAAACACCTTGTTTCGAAGCATAAGGAATCAGCGCGAAGTCGGCAGCAAAATACAGCGTTCCAGCGAAACCTATTCCTGAGATCCAAATCACCGCTGTCAAACCGGAATCAGAAGAACCTAACAGAATAGAGAAAAACGCCAACAACACCATGGAAATAGCGATAGCAAAACGTTTCCCCAGCCTTCTACTCAGAAAGGCGCCTGCATAACATCCGACGATATTCGTCACCCCAATAAACGCTAGAATCTTCCCCGCATACGTGTTAGAAAAATGCAAAGTTGAAGTCAGAAAGATTGGCGTCCAAGCAAAAACACCCAGAACCACCGCTAGAGCAGCAAAATTAGGAAACATCAGAGCGAACATGTTCCGTGTGAATAACCCCCTTACATCCACCTTCACTCTAACAGATCTCTTGCTCGATGAAGACCATTTAGCAGGTAGAATAGCCAACATCGCCACAACCAATGCAAACACAGCGGTAAATACGATCGGTGGCTTCCAATCCATCCCAATAATTAACAGAGGAAGGAACGCTGAAGCCGCAATCTGTGCAATTCCCATTCCTGAACCAAATACACTCATAGCCGAATCAAGCTCTTCCTCACGAAACCACGTCGACAGGACACGAATCGAGGAAGGAAAAATTACGCCGCAAGCAACTCCTGCGAAAACACGAGCAATTAAAGCGAAAACGTACGTGTCCCCTACGACAAAAACGAAAGGAGAAAATCCGAGCAGAAACAAGGACACCAACAAAGCCCTGCTTCCTCCGAATCGGTCAGCCAAATAACCTCCCGGCACCTGCATAATTGCATACGCCAGAGGGAAAACTGAAGTTATCAAGCCAGATTGAGTGTAGGAAAGATGAAGATCGTTGGAAACGAGACTGGAAATAGGAGGATAACTGAACAGAACTAAATCGAAAGCCACGAAGGATAAAGTGGCAACTGCCAGGACGACGTATTTACGTTCCATCAAAACCAACGATTGGGGAATGATTAGAAGATGTCATACACCATTAGGCTGCTAACTAGGAACGAGGACGCTTTTACTTTTGCGTGTGTTCAGCTCACGGTTTACTGGCGCGAATTCGACCGGTATCGAGCGTCGTTTACGAACTTTGATGAGTTAAAGAACGACCGATCTGAAAGTCGCAATGTGTGCAAGGCAAGTATTTCGCTGCATTACAGAGAGGACAACGCGAGCAGGCTCCTTTCACGTAAGCGCTGCACTGAGAGCAATCGACCGTACGCGGTGTCCCCGCACCTGAAGGATAGTCCACAAGCTGAATGATTCGATGAGAGTTAGTGGTTTAAACTGAACTAGCTCACTCAAATTCATCCACTTTCAGCACATATTTCGGCTATTCAGTGAACGATACGCTTTCCATTTGGGAATCAAACGTGACACTGCAACGAACCTTTAATTAACGGGTTGGTCGGCTCGGAAGATTCGTACCGCTCGTAACCTCTAGACTCGATTTAGCACTCTGAATTGTTGAATTCCTTGCCGCGAAACGTCAATTATCCTCCAAGTGTGAACTATGTACGTGCCATGGTCCGCCCGAGCACCTTGCATGTATGGAAGGGAGGATGATATTTTCTGTCGGCACTCTGTGGCAGTTAAAGCACTCGTCAAGTTAAATCTGATTTCATTTAGAATAACTTCCTGGTTGATATGAACTGTCCATTTTGTCATGTGAATATGCTCGCGGAAAGTGTTGTTCAACGCTGGATGGGTGTTGACTATGAAACAATCATTTACTATTACTGTACTCGATGTGAACTGAATTTTGAGAAAATTAATCAAAAGTTGCTGACTAAGAACGCCGCACTCGCATCGATTAAGTAAACTCGGATACTCGGCTGAGATTGTCAAAACTTAACTATTGATCGCCACTCAGAATGGAGTCCGTTGATCTCTTTGAGTGAATTAGCCAAAACTCCTGGTCAGTCGGCAACAACTGTTGTGAGAATTATGATGCCTATGGATGCGAATCCTGCGGGAAACGTTTTCGGAGGTGCGATTCTTAGATTGGTTGAAGAAACTGCGTGGATCGCAGCGCTCAAGCACGTGCGTAGCAATCTCGTAACTGTTTCCATCGATAGAATGGATTTCTATCATCCCGTTTACATTGGAGATCTACTGCGGTTAAGCTCGCAAGTCAACTACGTTCATGAAACTTCCATGGAAATCGGAGTCCGAGTTGAGGCTGAGAATCCTATGACTGGTGAGGTACGGCATACAGGAACCTGCTTCCTGACATACGTGGCTCTGGACAAGAATGGGAAACCTCAGCAGGTACCACCATTGACGGTAGAATCAGATGATGAAAAAAGACGATGGGCGGACGCTGAGGAAAGGCGTAAAGTGCGATTGATAGAACTTGGCAAAATTGTGCCCCAGAAATAGATTTTCCATACCTTTGGGCACTAACTCCTTAAATTACGATTGATAATCTTCGTCTCTGGCGAGGACTTGAAACATACACGGCGAGCGCTTGTCGCCCTTTGTCTCATGGTTGCTTCAGCTTTAGCCATTGCGCACCTTGCAGCTCAACCTGTCTTCTCGCAAACCTTTGTCACGGTGACGAGTTTTGCGACATACGTATCTCCCAGCTTTTCAACCTCAACAAGTTTCATAACATATATCGTAACAGTCGTAAGCAGCTCTAGTGCCTTGACTTATTACAGCACCATATTTAGTACGACGACAAGTGTGATGACATACGTCGACGTCGCTTTCTCAACTACCACTACCTCGACAACTTATCCGTCCCCAACGTTTACCTCCGCACCATATTCCGTAATTCCTCTGGCAAGTTACTTCTCAGACTTGCTCTACGCATTCATCATCGTGTTAATCGCATTTAGAGGAAAGATGCTTTACAAGAAGGCCGCGCAATCTTTTCGGCGTCACTTCTCCTATCCTAAGCAACAATAATGTTGGTCGTTAGTTTCTCACAATTAGTCTAGATGATTCTCCGGAACTCGAACCGTTATCCATTACCAATATTGTCGCGGTTGTCAGCGCGGCTTGATCCGAAACTAGATAGAGTATAGCATGAGCTATCTCCTCTGGTCGGATCATCCTCTTCAAAATGTCCGCTTTCCTTTCTTCGGTTGCGCCTACAAGATCTCTGTGTTCCATCGGAGTATCCGTATCGCCAGGACAGACACAATTCACAGTTATTCCATCAGCTGCGACATCCATCGCCATCGCTTTCGTTAAGAGGATTACTCCTGCTTTTGAGGCACAGTATACACTTGCGTTTGGTGCGGCAACAATTCCCCAGTTTGAGCTGACATTCGTGATAACACCACGTTTGCTCTTCTTCATAGCAGGGATCGCATATTTTGAGCAGAGGAATACACCCTTCAGGTTCGTATTGATGATACGATCCCATTCTTCTTCGGACAATTCAGTTATCGACTTATGAGGCGCTTCTACGCCAGCATTGTTGACAAGAATGTCCACTCTACCGTACGTCCGTAACGTTTCTTCGACAATCCGCTTCGCGTCCTGAGATTTGGAGACATCGGCCTGAACAACTAGTCCACGACCATTAATTTGATTGAGAGTTTCCTTCAGCGGTTCAAGTCTTCTTCCCACTAGAACAACGTTAGCGCCTTCCTGCGAAAACAATATTGCGGTTGCTCTACCTATCCCAGAACCAGCCCCAGTAACGATCGCAATTTTACCTTCGAGAGACATGATTGGAAGAACATTCGTGCTGTTATATAACAGCTCAGGAAATCAGCCCTCTACTCGTCGCCATTTTTCAACATGTATGAAAAAATCCGCTGAAGCTACGCGCGGAAAGTTTCTGCGCACGCTGCAACAGCATCTTTACTAGCGTGAGCCCAACGTTACTACGCTAATGAGGTATAGAATCTAGCTGCCG
>CAWKES010000007.1:0-38723 GCA_963848755.1 Candidatus Bathyarchaeota archaeon
TTCTAGGTGGAATTATGTTTAGCTAATCTGTCTCGAGATTTTCGAATGGTGTAATGAATGGGTTTGTTCAACCGCAATCGGGGCGAGGGCTCGGTTGGGGAGTTTGGTTACATACTCGCCTTAATCGGTGGAATTCTCATGATCCTGCTTAGCTTGGCGGGGATGCTGAACTTCGCCGTAAACATTCCATTTCACTCGCCCCTTCTAGGTTATTTTGGCGTGGGCATAATTAGTTTGATTTTGGGAATCGTTGCGTTGTATGGTGCGAAGAGAGTGAGCGTTTTGCTATGGGCGGTTGTGCTCATAATCATCGTGTTCCTTGGTGGAGGAATTGGCGGGTTGCTTGTTCTGTTAGGTGGAATCGTAGGTCTAATCTCAAGATACATCTAACGACAACACGCCGTAAGACGACGCAGTCCATTTTTTCTAACTTCGTTGGTTTAATGTATCGTAAACCATTAGGCCAGACTTTATACGGAAATTCATCGGCAAGTTAACCGGGGTTAGTTGGTCGCTCCGCCACAGGGAGGGGTCCTCACAAGCGAGGATTTTGGCCATGGCCAACTTCCACTTATAATCAACACGATCGATTATTTTCACAATCTAAGTGTCTAAGACCTACTCGGGGGTTGACTTAAAGATTGAAGGAGCGCATGACCTGAGCTAAAAGTTCCGGGCTCTCCACAATCTTCATGAAGAGATCAATCTCGGATTTTGAAATTTCCGGCTGGGCTTTTGAGAATCCGCGCTCTGCCTCGAGACCAAGCTTTACATAGAGTTCTTCACGGTCTCGTCGAAACTTCTCAGCTTCATTGAAGCCTCGAAAACGCCAAACCTTGATACGGGCTGTATAATGCTCATACTCGAAGACTTTCCATAAACCCAAGATTCTGACACTCCGTTAGATCGGCTTCGGAATAGAATCTCGGCGAATGATTGAGTTGAGCGACATGGTGCCCACAACCTAGCTTTTAGTGGGATACGATTGTTCAGCGAGATAGATAACGAATCTTCACACCGACTACTTTAAAGAGAGCATTTACTGCCACAATTCGTGGTTAAGATTCTTGTCAGATGAAAATAGAAGATATGCATGCGATAAATGCGGGTTTGAAACTAACAGCGACGAAATCTTCACATTGCATAAGAAGAACTGTCCGAGAGTATGACAACACGACGCGATCTCGACCATGCACCTCAGAAATGTGGCGTGGGATTTCAGCACAGGTCTTTTTTGTTGGGTATACTCTAACATTTTTGTGATCCACTGATTTTGATCTGTTCGAGATGTAATCACCGATCTGTACGATCATCTAGTTGATTACCGAACAGGGAAATCACTGACATTCTTCTTAAAGGGATACCATACGGCGAATGAACTACAACGCATTTCAAGGCTTGGAGAAAGGGAATAATCGATTTGAGTAGAGTTACAGAATTCGCGAATCCCGCACCTTTAGGATTGATGGGGTTTGGTATGACTACGATTTTGCTTAATCTGCACAATCTTGGTTTGTTCAAACTGAACAGTATGATACTTGCGATGGGAATCTTCTATGGTGGCGTCGCACAAATAATCGCAGGAGTCATGGAGTTCAGAAAAGGGAACACGTTCGGAACAACCGCTTTCACTTCCTACGGACTATTTTGGTTGTCGCTGGTTTTCCAAATAGTCTTCCCGATAGTCTTTCCGATTAGTGCACCAGAATTGGCGCCGGACAGCACGGCTTGGGCATCGTACCTGTTGTTATGGGGAATCTTCACTATGATCATGTTCTTCGGCACACTTAGAGCAAACAGGGGACTGCAGACGGTGTTCTTGACACTCGCAGCGCTCTTCTTCCTACTTGCGGCAGCCGTCTATTTTCCACCACTCCTCCCGCTAGCAGCCTTGGACGGCATCGTCTGCGGATTCACTGCATTCTACCTCTCACTAGCAGAGGTCTTGAACGAGGGTCTAGAGAAACCTGTACTTCCTATCGGTCCGATGAAACCTTAGTTAAAGCAATCAAAGTAACGGATCAAAGTCTTAACACGATTCAATCCTCCAACCCGTGAAATCATGGCAAAAGAGAAACCGACTCTGTATTTAGTCCGCACAGTCAACCTTCCCGATCTCGAGCGCATAGCGAAAGAGGGACTAGGAGACATTGCGGCTGTAAGAACAGAGCAAGAGAAGACAGGAAGAGAACTGGGAAGAATACTTAGCGACGCAACCGCGATCATCGTCGACTCGAACACTAATGTAACTGCAGATGTCATCGATGAGATGAGAAACTGCAAAATAATCGTCACAGCAACCGTGGGATTCAACCACATTGATCTAAACGCTGCCGGAAGGAAAGGCATCTATGTTTCCAATTCTCCAGGATATTGTACAGAAGAAGTGGCAGACCACACCATCGGTCTCCTACTCGCTTTCACGCGAAAAATCTTTGCCTTCAACAATATTACGAAAAGCGGAAAGTGGATTGATTGGAGTTCAGCGGAGCCAGTTTATCGATTGAGGGGAAGAACCTTAGGAATTATCGGCCTGGGGAGAATTGGGACAGCTGTGGCCCTTAGGGCGAAGGTCTTCGGCCTAGACGTAATCGCTTTCGATCCATACATCCCCATAGGATATGATAGAGCGTTAGGAATCAAATCCGTCAACTTCGATACCCTGCTCCGTGACTCCGACGTAATCTCGATACACGTTCCCCTCACTGACGAAACACGGCATATGATCAGTAGCAAAGAGTTTGAAAGAATGAAAACCGGCGTTTTCATCATAAACACTTCCCGCGGCGCAGTAATTGATCATGATGCTCTCGTCAAGGGTTTAAGATCCCAAAAAGTGGCAGGCGCGGGAATAGACGTCTTCGAAAACGAACCCCCAGCCGCAGATGACCCGTTACTGAAGATGGAAAATGTTGTCACAACCCCCCATACGGGTTTTCTGTCCGTCGAATCTCAACGAGACCGTCAGAGCATGGCACTGGATGAGGTTAGACGAATTCTCGAAAATGAACGTCCACGAAGCGTTGTCAATCTGACAACGATGACAAAACCGATTTAACTGGACATTAGGAAATAATGCTCAACGAAACCGATACAGAAAGCATAAGTCGTGGTCACACAGTCGGCTGAAGTGATTAGCGATGAGCGTACGGATGATTAGCGCTTACGTCTTTGAATCCAGAAGGTCCTCATGTTGATAGACCTAAGCGTAAATGAAACACGTCTCGAGAGAACGGCGCAGCGGTGTCGTAATCGGAACATCATTATCCCTACTTTTTCTCAGCTGAAAAACCCGAATTCTGCGCCTGACAAGATCAAGGAACAGCTCAAGCAGATAGGGCTCTGGGATGTAGCTCCTCAGAACTTATTCAGAATCACATGGAAGAATGAGCCCGTACCTAAGGGTGGACTGTATCGACCCATTCCCAACTACATAGAATTGCCACCCGCGTTGACCGGGGTTGAGGCACGCATAATCGCCCTAGTTGGAAAATGGTTCCCAACAGGGTCACACAAAGTCGGAGCATCCTTCGGCTGCTTGGTTCCTCCACTTGTTACCGGGCAATTCGACCCAACCGTGGACAAGGCTGTCTGGCCAAGTACTGGAAACTTCTGTAGGGGAGGAGCTTACGATGCCACTCTCCTAGGCTGTGAGAGCATAGCGATCCTTCCCGAGCAAATGTCACAGGAGCGATTCCAATGGCTCAAGACGGTCGCGGGCGAGATAATCGCCACACCGGGAAGCGAAAGTAACGTGAAGGAAATCTACGACAAGGTTTGGGAACTCAAGCGCACTCGAAAAAATATCTTCGTATTCAATCAATTCGCAGAATTCGGAAACTACCTATTCCACTATGATGTCACGGGGCATGCAATTGAGGAAGTTGTCAAGAAAGAATTGAGAGGGGGTCAGTTTCGTGGAGTCTGCTTCACCACGGGATCTGCGGGCACAATTGCCTCTGGCGATTACCTTAAACAGGTTTACCCAACTTCGAAAATTGCTGCAGGCGAAGCAGTTCAATGTCCAACGCTATTGCTGAACGGATATGGAGCTCATAGAATCGAAGGAATCGGCGACAAACATGTGCCCTGGATTCATAATGTAAGAAACACTGACCTTGTCATAGGAATTGATGACAATGACTCGATGAATTTGTTGAGGTTATTCAATGAACCGGCGGGCCGCGAATACCTCGTGAACGAGGTCGGTGTGTCAGGAGACCTCGTCTCTCAACTTGATCTGCTTGGCATTTCCAGCATAGCCAACGTCCTCATGGCGATCAAGTTCGCAAAATATTATGAGCTAACACACAACGACCTCGTCCTCACCGTATTCACCGATTCAGCACAATTGTACCAGTCCAGACTACAGGAGGCTCGCAAAGAACGAGGCGAATATTGCACGCAACACGCAATTCGCGATTTCAGTCAGCATGTAAAGGCTATCAAGACTGACTCAATGATGGAGCTAAATTACGTCGATCGGAAGAGGGTTCATAACCTGAAGTACTTCACGTGGATTGAACAGCAAATGTTTGACCTCAACGAGTTGAATCGCCAATGGTACGATTATGACTCTTACTGGGGAGCAACACAGAGATTGACGCCAAAGATTGACGAACTGATTACCAAATTCAACGACCGAGTCGGCCTGTTATGAACCAAACGCTGCGTCGTAAACCCTAGAACCATTCTGACTGCTACAATTAAGTAATACAGTAACGATCTGGTACGGAGAGTCTCGCATGAAGAGTTCATGTTGCCTAGTCTTGTTGTTGCTTGTGCTCACATGCTTCTCGGTAATGATTCCGCCTGGAAAAGGATCGAGTGTGTATAATTTGCAAGTTGGAGCGTTCGGGGATGGTGGTTCAATTGGCAATATTGGGGTTCAGGTGGAGATTCGAACACACATTTACACAATCACCACGCCGGTCCTAAGTAACGTGTTCTGGGTTGGGGACAATTTAGCCAATGGGGCGTTCATTCAGTTCGGTTATGAGCTTCAGGTGCTTGGGAATTACTGTACGTATTCGGTTGTGGTTGTGGGTCATATTAGCTGTCAGGGACCGACGACTTCTGTTGGGGATAGTGATCCAAGATGGTTTTGGGAGTTCTGGCCGAACATTCAAGATCCAAGCACCTATTCCTTCGGGATGGACCAGTTCGGAGGATCTGTTGGATTGGAGGGAAGTTGGCATACACTACCGGATCATAGCGGATCCGGCTGGTTGGAATTTGGAGCTTGATGGACTTTCGGTGGCGGTGGTGAATTCCCCGTCGATCGAATCATCGCAACCAGCATATGTGGTTGCGGAAGAGGTCACTTCTAAACCTCAAGCAAGTGGGAATCTTGGTCCGGTTGAATTCAGAAACCTCGCCTACTACAAGAATTCAGCTTGGCATGGAATCGTACGATTCGTGTAACCTCTGACATATCTTTGGAGGGGGTATATGTTTCCCAGTACGAACTGATCATTGAATCACAATACCCTTACTGGTGGTGGCTGGTATGATGTGGGGTCTATTGCAAACTTCTCCACTTCACCCTATCCAATATACGAACAATTCTCTATGGTCGTTCAGTGGTTGGTATAATCAGAATGGAACTCTGATAACAAATCTAGGAAGCGGATCGATCCTGATGGATTCCTCGCATATTCTAGAGGCACGGTGGCATGTGGATTATACGTTGGTGTACGTCGCAATTATTGCAGTCGGGTTGGTTGTTGTTCTGTTTATTTACTCACGCAAGAGGCGAGTTCGTCAGAGTTTTGGCATCTAATTTCTAGGACGAGAATATTTTTTCTTGTTAGATCGCCGTGCTTTGTTGAGCTGTGATGTTTCATGATCAGATTCATGACGGATCGGGGATCTTGTTCAACGGCATAGAATATAGATGAGAGTATAAGGGCAAGGTAAAGCGACAGGTGGGCGCTGAAGTTGCCGTTTGAATTTCATGAGAACCTAGTGGTATGGAAGAAACCGGAAAGAACAGAACGTAGCTGGAATGGTTTCGGTTTCTTTGGAGAGAGTCGACATGGAAAAACTCCGCTTAGTTTCGCGTTTGCTCGCACTCTTTTCTTGAACGAAAAACCTGAGATGAAAATCCTCGATGACTGTTTCACTGTGGAAAATGGACGTGTGCGGCAGTGTAGAGTTTGGGGCAGTAGAAATCATCTCGCGCAAGAGTATTATGATGAATTAGTAGAAGCGATGAAGCGTTCAGGGCGGTCGGTAAGCGAAATAGAACCGGAACACGCTAGTTACACCGTTAAGTCACGTCGCCGCTTATCTTCTACTGATCGCGGATGGTCCAACGCCTTACAGGAAGGAAAGGTGTCACCGCCAAGAGTTCGTCGAGAAACTTATGTCAACTAATCCCTTTGCTTGGAATTACCCGAAACCTGGCAAGGATGTTGTGCTGCAGAGGTTCCAAGACAATTGGAATTACTTCATAATATATCGACAAAGAGAGACAACTAAGGAACTTATTGATCTCTTAGCTAACGAGGCATTCGCTGACAGAACATTGCTCGGATAGTAATATCCTGAGTTGATTGCCGAACGAGAGCCTTCATTTCTATGAATTCATGAAGAAATTGTCGCAGACTCAATCTGACATGTTTCGGTTAGGGTTGTTGTAATCTGGTTTCAGGAAAGCATGTAAATCTCTTCGTAGCGGTTTTTTCCTCTATTGCTTTTCTTTTTTCTACTCAATCGATCCCGCCGCTGCTCCCGATCTTGATAGGTGAGTTTGGATTAACACATGCTACCGCAAGTAGTCTGGTGTGGCTTGCTGCATTACCGGGAGTTTTTCTTTCAATTTTGGGTGGTGTGCTGACGGGCAGGTTCGGGGTTAAACGATTCGCTGTGATTGGAGCAGCTATCATGACCGCTGGTTCATTGTTATGTTCGATGGCTGGCTCGATTGTTTTTCTTCAGTTGTCTCGTTTTCTCTTAGGGATTGGGGGAGCGATGGTTTTAGTCTCGGCCCCAGTCCTGATTTGTGAATGGTTTGAAGAACGTGAATTGGGAGGGGCTATGGGGTTTTACGGTTTGAATATGCCCGTGGGCACAATTGCAGCCTTCATAAGTCTGGGTTTTGTGTCGCAGAAGTTTGGTTGGAGAACTTCACTATTAGTGACTACCGTTGTGGATGCAGCAGCTCTTCTATGTTGTGTTCTTTTCTTGAAAGAAAAGAAGGCTGGTTCACGTGAAAATATTGGAGGGGTATCTTTGCATCTGAGGAATTCCGGTATTTGGATTCTGGGGCTAATCTGGTGTTTATTCAATATGGCACAGATAGGCTACTCTACTTGGGGTAAGACAATCTTCCTGACTTATGGACTCTCAGGAGGGTCGTCCGATTTGGTGGCGAGTTTACTGGTCGCAGGATCACTGGCCACCCCGGTGACCGGTCTCATTTCTGATAGGTGGGCAGGGCATCGTAAATTGTTCATACTCATCGCAGCCGTTTCGATGACGTTGATGTTTCCTTTATTCCCGTATGTTGGGGTGGGTAGTGTCGGATATCTGGCGCTTATGCTTGGTCTGCTGGCAGCGTTCCTTCCACCCGCTGTATTCGCGCTTCCAGAAACTATCTTGGGCGCTGGGAACGAAAGTGTCGGTTGGGGGGTTTTGAATACTTTCCAGAACCTGGCCATAATCGTAGGCCCATTATCTGCCGGTTACGCCTTAGATGTCTTAGGGAGTTCGTCACCGATTTTCTTCCTATTCGCCTTCTTCGCACTGTTGTCTTCGATTCTGGCGATATTGCTAAGGTCTAGATAGCAAAGGTACTTGAGCGTCACAGGTAAAGTTCAAGTCGTTAGCTTAGGAAGCATGGCATATGCAAGATTTCACTCATACCGAACATTGTACTCATCTTCAGAGGGTAAGAGAGGCACAGGGCTACGTTCACTATGGACAGAAGGGTGAGGACTGTGACTGCTCCTGCCATCGAGATCGTGTTGAAAACAAACCGATCGACTCGGTTTAGCTCTAAACTAAATTTACTTTCACTGTATCATGTTTTTATCGTTTGCGCTCTAGTGCTTTGATTCTGCGCTCAAGTTGTTCTATTCGTTTAGTGAGACCATGGATGGCTTTGTGATGTCCGTAGCTGTGATCTACTAGTTCGTTAAGCAGTTTCTTCAGTTCTCTAGCTGTCTTCTCTTCCACCAAATTTAATCAATCGATAATCGGCCGTGGGGTTCATTTAAAAAAGAATCTCTGGAAGCTTGCTTCAGACTCTAGGATAGTTACGTTGATAGGTGTCTTCATGTCGCCCTCATGTCGGTAATTTAGCAATGTCTGCGGAGGGTTTGATGAACCGACGGCTGATCCCGATTTTCATGATCTTCACGGTTCTCGTTGGATCTGTAGCCGTGTATGAAAGCTTCGCGTTGAATGAATCTAATCAATCTCTGAACTTGGCTAATCAAAATGTACGTCTTCTCCAGAACGCCACCGCTGCATTGCAGGACAGAAATAACATGCTTCAGGAACAGCTTGGCAACGTTCCTCAAACTAACATCTCCATAGCCGGACTTGATCCATCCCAAATCTATCAGACTGCTAATCAGAGTGTCGTGACCATACAAGGAACAAGAGTTGTGACTGTCGATACAATCTTTGGTCCGGCGACGTCTACGGAGGAAGTACTCGGTTCAGGTTTCGTTATCGTTTATTCGAACTTAGACTATATTTTAACCAATTTTCACGTGGTCGATGGTATCACGAATGCCTCAGTGACTTTCTGGAATGGAGATTCGTCTCCGATGACGATCGTGGGTACAGACGCCTACAGTGATTTGGCTGTGGTCAGGACTTCAGCTTCAGCGGCGGACTTCCATCCTCTACTATTCGCGTCCTCACTATCTCTTCAAGTAGGTAACCCTGTTCTTGCAATCGGAAATCCGTTCGGTTTGTCAGGTACTTTGACTTTCGGAATCGTAAGCCAGCTGGGACGATCGATCCAATACCAATCAACCTCAAATAATTTCATGATCGCTGACGTGATTCAGTTCAGTGCTCCCATAAATCCAGGGAATTCTGGCGGACCATTGCTCGATGCTGATGGATTGGTTGTTGGAATAACTTCGGCTACTGCTGAGGGATCTCAGGGTGTAGGATTTGCTATACCGTCTGCAACCATTCTTCGAGAATTACCATCACTCATTACCACGGGAACGTATGATATGCATCCCTACATTGGCATCAATGGAGTCGACATGAATTATCAACTCGCACAGATGACCTTGAGTAACGTAACTTATGGTGTTCTGATTGAGAAAGTTGTCGCTGGAGGTCCAGCGGATAAAGCTGGAATATTAGGAGGAGAGCAGAACGTTACTATCGGTAGTACACAATACGTTGTAGGCGGAGACATAATTATTTCAATCAACGGGAACCGAATCGTAAACTTTGACGATCTCTCCACTTTCCTGGAGAGATATACGCTGCCTGGAGAAACCATACAGCTTGGCATAGTTAGATCAGGAAATTATGAAATAGTAAAAGTCGTTTTAGGAACACGGCCACAAATGTGACCGAGTCAGGTCATTGTTTACGGAAGCTGAATGTGCACAGAGAGACCTAATAAGCGAGGCTCATACTGACTACCCATGTCAATTCGCGTCTTTCTCTGTAGCTGCCAGAAGTGCGGTAAAGATTTCGAATTTACCGGATCTTATGAGAGCTTTAATGTCTTCATGAACTCGAACAAGTTCTCCTGTCCGAGTGGACATGAAGAAAACGGGTCTCCGAGAGGATTCCTTCACGTAAACGTTGGCGATTCAAAACCAATAAACGAGTGGAAACCAAGTGAGAGCAAGCGTTACGTCGACATTCTCAACTATCAAACAGCCAGAATTAATGGTATGCAGATAGAACATATTGGTTCAGGTATCTATATGGACCGACGAACGAGGAAGAAGTACGATTATGAAGAAGACACGAAAGGAGAACGTCACTACTTCGAAGTAGCTTGATCATTGCTGGAAATAATTGGGGAAACGAACACAAAGGTTTCATGCAGATAATTACTTTCTTGTAAGTGGTTAACTGTATGATCTCTGCCTGCGTTCTAATTAGAACCGAGCACGGGAAATTCCAGGAAGTTAACACAAGACTAAAGCAGTTCAAGGAAATTAAGCAAATATTTCCTGTGCATGGTCGTTTCGATGTCGTAGCTGATGTTGAAGCCACCGACCATGAATCACTTGGAACCGTTATCCTGAGATTAAACAGGATGGCAGGAGTCGTATTCACGGAGACTGCTGTGGAGATTAAAACTAGGGGTGTTTAGAAAATGCCGAAGGCCTGTATCCTAATCAAGACCGTTCCAACCGCTACAGACAAGATACTCGAAAGAGTGAAAAAAACAGGTGGAGTCAACAAAGCGTACAGCGTATACGGAAGATGGGACATCGTAGCGTTTGTCGACGCTCAGTACGATGAGATCGGCAAAATCTCAACGATAATAAATTCGATCGACGGAGTCAGAACAAGCGAAACTCTACCAGAAGCCTAGCCGAGTGGTTCACTTGGCTAGACTTGTCCTGACTCTTAACTGATTCAATATGATTCAAGACGCAAAATCAGCAGGCAACTCGCATCGCGAGGCACCGGTAACAATCCAGCACAGAAAATTTCTCTTCATCTCTGACCTGGGTTCGATCGGCGATCTCGCATTTGCCGTCAAGAATGAAGGCAATGAAGTGAAGTACAACATTCGCAGCAAAGCGGAGAAGGAAATATCAGACGGTTTTCTTGAGAAAACTGAGGATTGGGAGTCGCTGAAGAATTGGGCCGATGTCATCATCTTCGATGATATCGGTTTCGGCACAATTGCTGACCGTTTACGGAAGGAGGGGATAGCAGTGATCGGAGGCTCAAGTGTGAGCGATCGATTAGAGTTGGATAGAGACTTTGGTCATGAACAACTCAAGAAGGCTGGTCTACAGACAATTCCTTCCTGGGAATTCAGCAACTTCGATGATGCCATCACGTACGTGAAATCTAATCCAGACAGATATGTTGTGAAACCAAGCGGGAGAGCCCAGGAAGAGAAAGCGCTTTCATTTGTTGGACAGGAAGAGGACGGACTTGACGTTCTAGCGGTGCTTGAAAGATACAAAAATGCGTGGAGCACGAAAATAAAGAGCTTCCAAATTCAACGCTTCGTCTCGGGCGTAGAAGTAGCGGTCGGGGCTTTCTTTAACGGACACGAATTCATCTTGCCTGCATGCATCAACTTCGAACACAAGCGCATGTTCAACGGGGACATCGGCCCAAGTACCGGTGAGATGGGGACGTTGATGTTTTGGGCTGACAGAAGTCGACTCTATAATGAAACGCTGGAGAAATTCAAGCCGATTCTAGCAGGAATGCGTTTCGTAGGATACTTCGACATCAACTGTATAGTAAACTCCCGAGGCATCTACCCACTCGAAATTACACCCCGTTTCGGTTATCCTACAATCAGTATCCAGATGGAGGGCGTCACGAGCAAATGGGGCGAATTTCTCTACGCGTTAGGCAAAGGTGACCAGTATCCTCTCCGAACACGAAACGGATTTCAGATCGGTGTGGTTATAGCCGTTCCGCCATATCCATTCTCAGACCCGACTGCATACAGGAGATATTCAGAGGACGCTGTTATAATTTTCAAAAAAGCAATGATGAGCGGTATACATCATGGAGACGTAAAATTGGTTAACGGAGACTGGCGCCTGGCAGGAAGTTCAGGTTACGCGCTAGTAGTCACCGGTTCAGGCGCCACAGTTGAGGAAGCGCGCCGAGAAACTTACAATCGCATCAAAAACATAATCATACCCAACATGTTCTACCGATCAGATATTGGAGAACGCTGGATCAGAGACGCAGATCTACTTCTGACTTGGGGCTACCTATCATAGAAGCGTTTGAATGCGGCTCTCAACGGTCAATTATCCCCTAAAGAATATTGTCTGTTTCAGGATAGCACTTGGAGTATGCCGTGCATAAAGGGGTGGCCGATTCCGCAGAAGACGTCGCAGTAATACGTGAAATTCCCAGCCTGATTAGCAACAAAACTAACGGTCACAATTTGTCCTGGCGGGATGAAGGCGTAAACGTTGAACTCATTGACCGCGAATCCATGTGTTATGTCCAAAGATTTCAGTTGAATTGTGACCAGTTGACCGGCGTAGACGGTGAGTGTTGGGTTATTGTAGTAGATTTTTCCGTCCTGAAAATTGGGAATATCCGTTACGTTGAAACCCCACGTGAATGTTGTCATGACAATATTCACGGACTCAGGATGAGAATTCATCGGTTTCAGGGTGACGAAACTCACCAGTGCGATCGCTACGAGCACGACAACGACGAGAACAAGTGCTCCACGCTTGGCTATTTGGGAATGCAGAGTCTAAACCCCTGATTAGGATTATCGCCAGATCATTTCAAGATGATGCCTGACATCGGTTATTACGAAAATGTTAGACCGACGAAGTGGTCCTCCTCCACTAATTGCCGTTGACTTCAATATTCCACTGATCTGATCGCTTACTCTCGACACAAACCGTTCGAGTGTGACGCGAACCCTGAGCTACCTGGCTGAAATAGAGAGAAACATCAATGTTCCGTAATCGATACACTAATATACTCAGATATGGTTTGAGGTGTGTCGGTTTACTTGGCGAGCAGACCGGTTCTTCTTCTAGTGGCAATGTTTCTTGTAGCGGTAGTGACCGTTCTGCCTTCTCCGTACGTTCTAGTTGTAACTAAGAACCGGAAAGGTATGCCCTTTGTCGTTCGTCAAATACTACGTGATACCAGTCCGATAGCTTGGTCCAAAGGTCGGCACTTCACGGAAAGCGATCCAGTCACGAGTATGGGGGATGTAACTGTGTTGTCTGCTGTTGCAATGTGGCATCCACCGCAATTGGAGTTGAGTGTTCGAATTCAAGGTGGAACGGAATGGGTGCACGCGTCGACGATTCGTGCGATTGAGGAATGGGATCATGAGGAAGCCCTGTTTATTCAGGGGTTCTATCCAAACGAATCATATAGCTTGCAAGCTGCTTGCGCTATGAACCCAAGTCCGGTCTGCGTGCAGGGAAATCAGATTCGCAATTTTGTAAATGGTTACGTCTTCTATGAAGATGAGCGCACGATGGATCCTATGGTTAACGTGTTATTTAGTCCGGTTTGTTCTAAGGAGACAGCTGCCATCGAACACGCATCTTCTGAATTGGCACTTACAGGTTTTGATGGTACACGCTTTACAATTTCTGTGTTATCTGCGCTGACCAATGTTCCGGACAACGCTACTTCGAGGGATGTTCTCTACCGCATCATGCTTCATGAGTTCGGTCACGTTATGGGATTAGGACACATTTATGATGGCAAGGACATTATGGATGGTAACGCTTACTTTCTAAATGACCCCACTGAGCGCTCTTATATTTCCACAGTTGACTTATACGCAATCAGAGAGTTAGCCAAATTGGGCGGGGTCATGAAGCCCTTCAGCTTCATAACACTCCCTGCCACGATTCCGTATCAGCTAATCAATGTTGATCAAGGTTGAGAGCCACGTCATTTGGATTTAGCTCTTGAGCCTTCTTATAATTTCTTGGCTCGCGTGCGATTTGTTGAGAGTGTAGAAGTGTATTCCGGGAACTCCGTGAGCAATTAATTCTTTGCATTGGGACGTTGCGTATTCGATTCCGTATCGCTGAACTTCAACTGTTTGATTTTGGATGGGTTGAAGGTCTCTTATGATTTTTTCAGGGATTTTTGCTCCGCACATTTGAGTAAATCGAAGTATTTGATGGTAGTTTGTGATCGGCATTATTCCAGGAATAATTGGAACAGTCACACCTTTTTCACGTATTCTTTTTTCGAAAGTGAAGAAGTATTGGTTGTCGAAGAACAGTTGAGTTATTATGAAATCGGCTCCGGCCTTCACTTTTTGAGAGAGATAGTCCCAGTCGGTTTCTTTGTTCGGAGACTCAATATGTCCTTCGGGGTAGCCCGCAACAGCTATACAAAATGAGTATGAGCCGCGTATGAACTCTGTCAATTCGTTTGCATATTTGAATCCGTGCGGATTTGGCTTGAAGCTTGTCTCTCCTTTAGGCGGATCGCCACGTAGGGCGACTACATTTTCGATCCCTGAAGTTTGCAATTCGTCTAGGATTTTTTTGATCTCTTCTTTTGAATGCCCGACGCAAGTGAGATGAGCCATGCTTTCTAGGCCGAGTATGTTTTTGGCTTGTTCCACAATCTCAATGGTCTTATCTCGGGTTCCGCCTCCGGCTCCGTATGTAACTGAGATATAGCCCGGGTTTAGCGTTTTGACTTTCTTTAATGCCTCAAATAGTTCCGTTCTTCCCTCCTCTGTTTTCGGAGGGAAGAACTCGAACGAGAATATCGGTCGAGCGTCTTTAGTTAGAATGTCAATGATTTTCATGGAAAATGCGCTTCATTTCTTGTAGCTGATTCATAAGGGGTATTCATGTTCTATTGATCATAAATGAGAGTGATCCAAATTGGAATGGGATTAACTCCGGTTTGATAATTCGGCATGACGTATGTCATACTTAAGTGAGTCGCTGTTAATCCCTGAGACTAACGACGTTAATTAGAAACCGGTCAATTTTTGGAAGAACTATGCGCGGGAAACAATTCGATCGATCAACGATCAAGAGTGAAGAAGCTCTTTTTCCTCTTATCCGCTGCGGGATCGCTGAGAAACTAACGGAGATGGGTTTCAGAGTGAAGGATGTTGCGATGGTTCTTCGGGTTAGCCCGGCTGCGGTTACCCAGTACTTGAAAGGAAGAAGAGGAAACAAACTGCATGAAAGCAAAAATCAAGAGCACATAATCGATGCACTGGCTGAGAAGGCGGCTCAGCGTATTCGTAGCTCAACGGGACCTTTGGAAGTGATTGAACTTATCGATGCCGGCTATCAGCTCCTTGCCGCGGGTACGGGCGAGAAGATCTTGCAAAGGAAATCGGAACCTCAGAAGAATGAATGGTTAAGACTTCTTAGAGGACGACTTCAACTTGAACTAAAAGCCGCTCAGAAATGTCTTGCCTTGGCGAGTCAGACTCAAGATGATTACAGTAAACTCTTGCTCAGAATGATTGCGTCGGACAGCATCAGACACGCCGACATAGTCTCCCAAATAATGACCCGCTTAGAGAGCGGACACCAACCAGAATTTGAATCGCCAGCTGGAGAATTCTTGAATGAAGTGCTAACGATAGAAGACAAGGCGGCTGAAATCGCTCTGAATGAAACCATAAAGATTCCACACCGTATTGCTCAGTTGCTCCTAGAATCGATAGATATGGATGAGGAGAAGCATGAGAGAATGATTGCTGGCATGCTTAGGCTCTTCAACGAACGTTGATTGACGAGTTGCTGGCCGTAATCATCTGACGACTAGTACTGAGCAAGAAGCGTGGTTAACGATTGCCGTTGACACACTTCCCATGACGAGTTTCTTGAATCCGCCGAGGCCTCTCGTACCCACGACTATGAGGTCGACACCTATCCCCGCAGCATAATCCAGTATGGCTTCAACTGTAGTATTAGGATAATCAAGCACCTTACCCGTCACTTTCAATCCGTGCTTTTGCGCTAATGCAACAACCCTTTGAATATTTTTTTCAGCCTCTCTTACAGACGCAGCGTAGTAATCCTTCAAGAGTGGTCCTAATCTAACACTCATGCCCCTAGTTTCGGGCTTTGGAATCGCCTGAACAACACTCAGTTCCACACCAAGCCTCTCACAGAGCGTCATCGCCGCTCTAGCTGCTCTAATGGAATTCTCAGATCCATCCACTGCTACTAGGATCCGATTGAATCGGATCGTGCTCTCGTTCGAGCCAGTTTGAGAGTTTTTCTCCCTTTTCATATCAGTTACCATATGACTATTTCGTTAGAAATTTCATAGAGTCGTACTTCACTGTTAAACCATTCGTGAGACGATTGGGAACTACTTCGCTGACTCCCTTTAGCTTACGGCTTAGACAGGTTCCTGGTGGGATAGTAACGTCGGAGATTGAGACGACCATCGCTGGGAATGAAGCGCGTTTATCATGACCGCTGATCTGGGATCATCGATGCATGAGAAAGGTCATTCACGCTGCATAGCTGTTGGTGTTCGAGTAAATTTGTCTGGAATTTTTTCATTCTTTACCAGACCTACAAATAAAGCTCCGTTCTCTGAACTGACGTCTATGCGTTTAACTGTGCTGCGGTAAAGATCGAACCATTTCCCGTCCTTAGTTCGGGATGCTTTGGCTGAAGCAACCAAACCTGCGCGCACTAGTTCTTCTATGCGCCGATAGACTGTCGTGACCGGTATGTCGCATTCCTTGGCCAACGTAAGAGCGCCAAGCGCTTCATGCATCGTGCTCGACAGGATCTTCCTGGAATATGGATCGGCAATAGCTGAGAGGATTCTTTGACTTGAAAAATCATCGGCAACAATCAACGAATAAGTATCATGGTTCATGGCAGGGATTGTTTGTTTCTCCATCCGATTTTTCCCACGTTCGTTCGTATTTTCAAATTTACCACTACCTTCACTCAAGCACCTGGCCATCTCACTATTGGTGAATAAATAAATACATAAATAAATATGCCTCGAGAGTCCACATGACCTCACGAGTAATGCGTTGCCGCGGACTGAAAATCAAAAGCACTTCCTTACATGTCTACCTCCGGGCGTGACAATGGAATATTGGGTGGATCTGTTGCATCGTAGTTCAGCTGAGAACGTAATTTATTCGTCATAGATGTCACCTGAGAGGAATTTTCTCTTATCGATACTCTTTACTGAAACCAGCTCTTACGGATTCTAGGGTGGGTCAGAAGTATGCGAATGGTACCTGCGACGATGTCGACTCAGCATCCGGATAACGTAGCTCGACCGCCGTGGTCGCGTGACGATGTGATAGCCGGAGAGACTGAGATCGAGGAGACTTTTCTGGCATTCTCCGAGCTAGGTTGCCACGAGCAGATGTGGGATTGGGAGGGTAAAGATGCTGATCCTAACGTAGTACGTAAACTTCTGACGAGCCATCCAGAATTCTTCAAAGATCATAAACTTGGCAGAGATGTCTTCCTAACATACCGGGTAGCTAACCCATCGGTTGAGAAAACTGAACAAAAAGCTCTGATTGAAGCTTTAGCCTCGATACCGCGCAGTTACGACCTAACCTCTAGCTTCTATTCAGAAGACATTGCACCAATCTTCGAAGTCATATTACCAATGACCACGAGCTCAATGGAATTACTCCGCGTTTCTTCTTACTATGAGAGAATCGTCGCCAACCTCGAGGACATGAGTGTTGCTGGAGATGGCGGTAATCTGATGCTCAACTGGGTCGGTGAATTCAAGCCGAAAGAGATCGAAGTCATTCCTCTTCTTGAGAATTTCGAAAGCCTGCTACATATAGATAGCATCGTCGATGGATACGTGAAGCGAAGAAAACCAGCATACATGCGCGTTTTTCTAGGTAGATCAGATCCAGCACTGAACTATGGAATGATCACAGCAGTACTACTGGCTAAGATTGCGCTTTCGAAGCTTCAAGAGCTTTCAACTTCTACGCAAATCCCAATGTTTCCAATCATTGGTGTCGGATCGCTTCCATTTCGAGGGAACCTCACTCCTTTGAATCTCGCAAATTTCATCGAGGAATATGCAGGAGTTCGAACGGTCACAATCCAGTCAGCTTTGAAATATGATTTCGAAGCTGACAGTACGAAAGCGCTTGTCCAAACGCTGAACTCAAAATTACCTAAGGGTGTACTTCCAAGCATACCCAAAATGCAAGTTGACTTGCTCGAACAATGCGCACGAAAACTTACTTCCGGTTATCAGATGCGTGTCGAGAAACTAGCCGATCTGGTGAATACGATCGCTAACTATGTTCCGAGAAGACGAGAGAGAAAGCTTCACATCGGTCTGTTCGGTTACGGACGTGAACTTGGGAGTATTACGTTACCGCGGGCAATCAACTTCTCTGCGTCACTATACTCAATCGGCATCCCCCCTGAAATCCTAGGGTTGCAGGCACTCTCAAAGCTAACTGGAGATGAGCTTGACGCTCTAAACCAATATTATCCTCACTGGAAGACCGATATCGAATGGGCGGGAAATTATGTTTGCTGGGAAAATTTGAACATGATGCTTGACGATTCTGAAATTATGGGAAAGATCACGCGACCATACAACCTCTCGGCAGTGATACCTGAAATCTTAGGTGATATCGAGGCGTTTGAACAATACGCGGGTGCGAGGGTAGGCCCGAAAACGTTGTCGCATCGAAAACATCAGAATATCGCCAATAATACATTAATCGCTTTGGTCGAGGATACAAGTGGCATCGATGTTACGCGATATATTGTCGAGTCCGGCCGACTTCGATACTCATTAGGATAGACCTTTCATACTGAGTCACTGGAGCTTCCGAATCACGTCTTCACCGTTATGAAGAACTGAAAGAGCCAACAGGACCGCTCCATTTACCGGCTCAATTTTCAATTTGTTAATTCTCACATGCGGGCACTCTTTCTTGATGCTCGCTTCGAATGGTCGAAGAAGATTTCTTCCGGACTTGAAGCTACCGCCCACGATAGTCACCGTAAATCTTTCATTTGTCATTCTTAATTGCCGCGAAACAGCACACACGAGTTTAGCTAATTCCACTCCAGCCGCTCCCACAATCTGTCGACTAACTTGGTCATTATGTGCAGCTTTGGAGACGAATGGTGCTAGGTGCGCGATTTCTTCCACCGTCAGTCCATCGGTGTAGATGCGTTCTAATGCGTCTTCAAGGTTCTTCACACCAAAAAATCGTTTGAATATGGTGACAAGTTTCGTGGCAGGTACCCTGCCGTCAAGTGACTTGAATGCGTAGTTGAGACCTTTTCTTCCGATATCATATCCGCTTCCTTCATCGTCTAGTATGTATCCCCAGCCTCCAGCTCGTGCATATTGGCCGTGCCTGTTAATGCCCGCGGCAACGGAACCAGTGCCTGAGTTGACAATTACTCCAGGTTCACCTCTTGTCGAAGCATAAATGGCGGCGATTGAATCATGAACCACGAAATTCTTCCTGGCGATACTAGTTTTCTGTACGAAGCGCTGCGCAATTTTTTTGTCGTTGGAGCAATCGATTGCAGCTAGAGCTACTACCGATGTTGAGAGAAATTTTCCACCGAGACCTGCTTGGATTTGTGCTTCTTTCACAGCTTTCTTGATCGCTCCGCCAGCTGCATCGGCACCGACATTATGATAGTTTGATGAACCCGATTCCCCTCGACCATGAATTCTGCCGCTTTCATCAGCGATTAACGCTACGGTTTTACTTCCACCTCCATCCACCCCTACTACGAATCGATTCTTGTTCATTGCTGGGCACGAAACCTGTTGTACTACTCGTAGAATAATTACGGTCGTCAAACTACGAGACATCCGAGTTTATAGCTCCTTGGATGTAACAGCATTCTAACGTGTGGAGAGGTAAACGCATATTGATGTTCGGAAGATGGACCGGAGACGGGATATGAGATATTGACGGATTCTCCAACTGGTCGAGAATTGATCGAAAAAACGTTCGTCTACATGACAACCCTGAGTAGAGAATGCCGGAAAGCGTTGACTTCCAGCTTTGAGAAGAATAAGGGAATGCCGTTCGATACGGTAGAACCTACTATGCGCAAGGAGATAGAGTCTTGGTTCGCAGGACGCGATAAGAACATCTCTGTGAAATTTGAGAAGAGCAGTGGGGGACGTCCTGGAGAAATTCAGATGACCTTCTCTGGTTCTAACAGAGGTGCCCACTTCAAATTTACAGTAGACGCAATTTTCACGTTAACGGGGCAGACGGTAAATTCGCCTTCTTACTTGAAGAGCATTAACGTAAACGTTGACAAACGCGACTTTCTGAAGTAGATGCACTCAAAATCCTTTCGAAGCATTTTTAGGCGAAGGATCCCCTCATCTCGCGAATCGGTGAGCTTAATGGATATTGGCGCAATCTTGATCGAGCTCATAGTGAGCACCATCATAATCGGACCTGTCCTATGGCTCTCTGGCCGTACTCTGGAGGGAAAGCGTGCAAGATTTGTCGACGGACTCTGGATCGCCGCGTTAGGTACTCTAATTGGAATTGTACTAGGCAGTTTCATTAGTGGGTTGGTAGGGGAAATCGTTATGGTTATCGTTTGGTTGGCTCTGATCAAGCATTTCTTTCACTGCGGCTGGTTGAAAGCGCTTTTGACGGCAATTTTGGCCATTATCATATTCATTGTCATAACCTTCGTCTTATCCCTGATCGGACTGACTGCTATCGCGCTCCTTCTGCCCCATTTTGGTTGAATGAATACATGCGATTTATAACCCAAAACACTATACATGAATCAGTTAATGTGCGAGCGTTGAGGGCGGATAAATAGATGCCAAAATCCCGAGGAAACGATAGAGATCTGAACTATATGCTCCAGTTGGCTGGCAAACACGATCTAACCCCCGAAGTCTTCCATGCATGCATGATTAATGCGCAGGAGCGAGGAACTGCGCGTGTTGGGAAGTTCACAATAGCGCTTCGTGATCGTGGCGAGCTTACGTCGGTATATATGTTCTCTTACGGCGGTAAACCCTTAGGTCAGGCTGAAATTAGGAGTGATTCAATCGAAAAACTCAGGCGCGTGCCAGCAGATTTCGCTTTCGGGATGACAAGACGCGTCGAGCCTCAAGGACCAGGCCCTATAGAAAGGTCAATTCGAGACCTTAAGCTCGGATTGAAAGGAGTATCCTTCAAAGCCCAGGTAGTCAAGAAATCAGATGTACGAGCGGTTACCTCGAGAGACGGAAATCCGCTGCTAGTATGCTCGGTTACGCTTTCTGACGGAACCGGCGAAATTCCTTTAGCAATTTGGAATAATCAAATCAACACTATCTCAGAAGGCGATACGGTTCAAATCCACGATGCCCGAGTGCGAAGTTTTCGAGGAGAAATCCAATTGGCTCTGAATAGGAAGACCGGCGCGTTGACGGTTCTCGAATCAAGAAAACCACAAGCTGCCCAGATCACCAATTAGCCTCACTAGACCCTTCTAGCGGTGCGTCCAATTGACACCTCTGGGGGAGTTAACCAAGCTAGCCAGCGAAAAGAGCAGAAGAATCTTTGTCGCACAAAACCCCATTGATCTAAGCGTTTCTCTAGGTCACAATTGTGTTTACGTACTCCAATTGCCGGTCGACGCTCCCGGATCAGCAGGAGGAAGGGTCGGCGGAATTGGTGAAAGGAAAATCGTGAAGATTTCTTGCTTCAAACAGGAGAATGGGAATTGGATAAAATTGTACGATAGCGACAATGAAGAAAAACTCGAAAAATTCGAACTGCCCTACCATGCGGCTGGTCTGGCCGTAATCTTGCCAGATCGAACGGAAAAGGTTGTCTCAGGAGTCGTAGACCAAGAGTTCGTCCAGCGGTATAACGAAACTATCTGAAACTTGGCTAACTAGCTTTTTGTAACCGCCATAACAAGCGGCAGTAACACTTCCACATCCTTCTTTGATCCTAACTGAACCCGGAGCAGACGACTCATTCCGCCTAGTTGGGCGCGATCAATCCAAGCTCTAAGCCCCTGAGGGATTGACTCGTCTTCTTTGAGTTTCGAAATCGCCTTCTCAGGGATGAATAGGAACACTTCTAATTTCTCTCCGAAAAATAATCTAACGCGCGGCGTTTCTCGAACATTATAACTTGGAGCTTCACTTTCCTTTAACGGTTCATATTCCACCGTTTCCTCAACATTAGGATCTGCCTTCAGCTGCTCTCTCAAGAATGCAAACGCCTCCTTACATTGCGGCGAACCCGCACTCGCCAATTCATCTATTGACATCTTGATACTGCACGTCTGTCGCAGTGATCGTCTGAGGAATATATCTAGTTTGGATAGAAAGCGATCCCTCACGGGTTATGCGCTTAACATATATCCCTAGATTCCATAGGCAGAGAGTTGATGGTTAACGATGCCGCACAAACTTAGCCGAGCAGCCTTCAGGATAAGCAGGCGACAGAAGATGAAACAACGTCATCGTAAGCGAACAGGCGCCAGCAGGAAAACGAACCTGCACTAACCGATAAGAGCAATCGCTGCCGTTCGTTTCCGATTCCTCATTATTTAATTAGTTTCTAATCGTGAATATTCTGTTGTAGAGTCATTCTCGTTAGGAGGTGGAGTCGTCTGGGTTTACCGGAAAAGATACGTGAAATAGAAGAGGAAATGAAACATACTCAGATCCACAAGCACACTGAACATCACATCGGTCTGCTGAAGGCTAAACTTGCTAAACTAAAGGCCGAGCAGGAAGTCTCACAAAGGTCCAAATCAGGTAGCGGGGCAGGTTTTGAATTAAAGAAAGGAGGCGACTGCACCGTCGTTTTAATTGGCTTACCTAGCGTCGGAAAATCCACACTTCTAAATCATGTCACTAACGCGAAATCCAAAGTGGCGGCTTATGCATTCACTACGGTTACGGTCGTTCCGGGACTCTTCGAGCACAAGGGGGCAAAAGTGCAGATCTTGGACCTGCCTGGAATCATTTCCGGTGCAGCAACCGGAAGTGGGAGGGGTAAACGTGTTCTATCCGTCGCACGAAACGCCGATCTGATACTGCTCGTACTGGACGTGTTTCAGCCAGACCAAATTAGTGTGCTCAAGAAGGAGCTTTACGAGATAGGAATACGACTTGACACACGCCCTCCAAACGTAACTCTTGAAAGATCAACTTCAGGCGGATTAGGAATTACGGTGGCCTGTAAGCTCACTAAATTGACGGAAGCGACAATTCGCGGAATCCTCAACGTTTACAAAATTCATGACGGAAACATCATCATCAGAGAAGACATAACCGCCGACCAACTGATCGACGTAATTTCCGGAAATCGAAACTATACTCCTACGTTGACAGTTCTGAATAAGATCGATCTAGTCAACTCTAAGTTCATTGAGGAGGCGAAGAACCACATTGGCGAAGATTTCATACCGATCTCTGCCGATCAAAACCTGAACTTAGAACAATTGAAAGAAGCAATATACAACAAATTGAACTTCATCAGAATTTATTTAAAACCACGCAGTGGACCACCTGACTTCAAAGAGCCTCTCATAGTGACCGCAGGATCAACAGTGACCGATGTTTGTACACGCATACATAGAAAATTCGCAGGCGAAGCCAAATACGCCTTAGTATCCGGAAAAAGCGTCCGGTTCAATCCTCAACGAGTCGGTCTCGACCATGTCCTCCAGGATCGAGACGTCGTAACCATCGTTAAATGATAAGTTAGCCAATTTTTTACTTATTAAGAAATCTATGGCAGGCACAGATGTATTCCATTTTTCCGTCCGGATACTGCCACCTGTAATGAACCGTACCCTTATCGTCCGTGAAGATTTCGCACACGTTGTCAGTGTGAATACTGACATGTGAAAACCTCCACTTCCCCTTTTCAGGATCAGTAGTAGACATTCTAATCACCCTGATTGTTTTCGACCGGCTCCTAGTAAGTCTTCTTAATCGCAAATATGAGGTGCGTAAAACTGAAATAGACATCTAACACGCGGCGAAGTGTAGAGAACATCCGACATGTCGACTCGATCGAAAAAATCTGTAAGAAAAAGCGTGAGAAAATCAAATCATGTCACCTACGCTTCACTTAAGATTACACCAAATGATGACCTCACCTACGATCAAAGTGTGAAAAGGGTCCAGTCTAGATTCGGTAAACATTTTTCCATGTACATCAACGGAGAACGATGGGTATCGTCTGGAGATCAAATTGCTCATCATTCTCCCGTTGATAATCGCATTATCTTGAGTTACTTTCCCAACGGCAACCGAGATGACGCGAAGATGGCGATTGACGCCGCAAGAGCAGCATTTGAGAAATGGGCCGGTCTGCCATACAAAGAAAGAGTCAAAATTCTCCGTAAAGCCGCTGACATAATCGTAGAAAGAAGATTCGAGCTCTCTGCCTGGATGGCCTATGAAGTCGGAAAAAATCGTGGCGAATCATTAGCAGAGGTCAACGAAGCTGCGGAGTTGATCCGATACTACTGTGATCAAATGTTCTTGAACAATGGATTTGTCCGCAAGATGAACTCCCCAGCCCCTCACCAGGAAACCATGACGGTGCTTCGACCATACGGTGTTTGGGCGGTCATTGCACCATGGAACTTTCCGCTCGCACTTTCAACAGGTATGACCGCCGGAGCGCTGGTAGCCGGAAATACCGTCGTTTTTAAGCCATCTAGTGAATCTTCCGTCTTAGGATATGAATTATCACGTGCTCTGGCAGATGCCGGGATTCCTCGCGGTGTCTTCAATTTTATTTCCGGACCAGGAAACACGATCGGCGCAGAATTGCAAGAAAACCCGAACGTCGACGGATTGATCTTCACTGGTTCGAAAAAGGTAGGTATGCAACTCTACCACCAGTTCGCTAAAGACTATCCAAAACCTGTGATTACGGAAATGGGCGGGAAGAATCCGGCAATCGTTACCAGAAAAGCAGATCTCAACCAAGCTGCTGAAGGCATTATGCGAGCAGCCTTCGGATTCGGAGGTCAAAAGTGTAGCGCCTGCTCACGCGTCTACGTTGACGCCGATGTAAAGGAGAAGTTCCTAGACAAACTGAGGGAGTGTGTCGTAAGAAAAGTAAGGATTGGAAACCCAGTAGAGAAGGAAATTTTTCTCGGCCCTCTCATAAACAGTGAAGCGGTTCAAACCTATACCAGCGCGGTTCAAGAAGCATACCATGACGGGGGAAGAATCATTCATGGAGGTCATGTTCTCACAGATGGACCGTTTGAATACGGGAATTATGTTGAACCGGCTCTAATCGAAGAATTGCCGTCATCTCATCGATTATTCAGAGACGAGCTATTTGTCCCGTTTCTCGTAGTAGCTGGTGTGAACTCATTAGATGAAGCGCTCGCATTAGCCAACAGATCGGAGTTCGGGCTTTGTGCAGGTATCTATTCCAAAGATCGAAATGAAATAAAGCAATTTCTTGATCAAATTCAGGCGGGTGTGGTTTACGTTAATCGGAGTGCTGGTGCTACGACAGGCGCGTGGCCTGGAGTGAATTCATTTGGCGGATGGAGAGCAAGTGGATCAACCGGAAAAAACGCTCTCGGACCATACTACGTGCAGCAGTTTATGCGGGAGCAGTCACGCTGGACGGTGAACTCTTAACTGCAGTCCTTCGATCGAATTTGAGAATTAGTATTCCTAGAACAGCCTTATGGAGATGAGGTCACTCGGATCGGTTCAATTCTGAGTATGATGCGTTGTTCGCCTGGTTGACGGTTTTGATATTTGTCTGAGCCGGTGTATTTCTTCGCCAGCTTATCTATGTGCGCATCCGCCCCTTGTTTCGTTTGTTCCTTGACTATCCCATTGATAGTCGTTCTTTCGTAAGGGTTGTTTTGATCTACGATTGAAATTGATACTCGTGGATCTTTCGTCACATTTCTTTGTTTAACGCGTCCCACGGCGGTATTGATGAGAATTATGTCGCCGTCATGATCGACCCAAACTGGAGCGACGTGGGGCGAGCCGTCGGCTAATACAGTTGCCAGGTGAGCGAAATTCTTTCCTTCGATGAGGCTGATTGCTTTCGGGGTTAGTTTAGTTGCCAACGATTCTTCACGTTAATGTAGCGTAACTATTCGTGTTACATCATTCCAGGCATTCCGCCCATACCACCCATGCCTCCCATTCCGCCCGGTGGCATGGCTGGCGGGCCTTCTTTGGAACCCTTCGATGATACGACGTCATCAATTCTAAGTAGCATGTTCGCTGCCTCTGTTGCTGATTTGATGACTTGCTGCTTGACTCGTAAAGGTTCAATTACGTTTTCTTTGAGCATGTCTACGATCTTACCTGTTTTGACTTGGACTCCGAACCATTTGTTTTGCGGGTCAGAATGCTTTGATCGGATTTCTACCATTATGTCGATTGGATCGAGTCCAGCGTTCTCTGCGATTGTTAACGGGATTGCTTCTAGCGCTTCCGCGTAAGCTTCGATGGCTAGTTGTTCGCGTCCTCCAACTTTCACGGCGAAGTCGCGAAGTTGTTTAGCTGTTTCGGCTTCGGGTGCTCCTCCACCTGCGACTATCCTGTGATCTTCAACTGCGTTTCTGACTACGCAGAGGGCGTCGTGGAAGGAGCGTTCGGCTTCGTCGACGACATGATCCGATCCTCCTCGGAGAACTACTGTAACTGCTTTGGGGTCTTTCGCGTCACGAACATAGACCAATTTATCGTCACCGATTTTCACTTCTTCAACTAGCTTTGCTTCGCCGAGTGCATCTGGGCTTATGTCTTTGGTGCTGGCGAGAATGTTACCGCCTGTGGCTTTGGAGAGTTTCTCCATATCGCCGCTGCTAACATTCTTGATGGCCATGATGTTCTTTCTTGCAAGGAAATGTAACGCTAAGTCGTCGATGCTTTTTTCGCAGAAGATAACATTAGCTCCACTTTCACTAACCTTGTTAGTCATCTCTCGAAGCATTGTCTCTTCTTCGTCGAGGAAGAGCTTCATTTGGTCGGGTGAGTTGATGTTTATTTTAGCGTCGAACTCGGTTTTCTCAATCTCAAGTTTAGCGTTCAGCAATGCGATCTTAGCATTTTTTACCTGTTTTGGCATCTGTGGGTGCGAGATCTCCTTGTCGACTACGATCCCTCTGATAAGTTCGCTCTCCTCCATGCTCTCACCCTTCTTCTTGACTACCTTAATTCGGTCAATGTCCGCAGTAACTTTACCATCACGTTCTTCGGCAATTTGTCTCACCGCTTTCACGGCCAAACTGGCGAAGTATTCTTTCGATTCGGAAAGGGATTTTGTTGCCATCGACGTCATCGCAACCTGCGTAAGCATCTTGTCATCGTCAGGTTGAATTTCGATAGACAGGTTCCGCAATATCTCTAGAGCCTTCTCCGAGGCCTTCTTGTATCCTTCAACTATGACTGTTGGGTGTACTTCTTGGTCAAGAAGTCTTTCAGCTTTGGTGAGAAGTTCGCCGGCTAGGACAACTGCAGTAGTCGTTCCGTCACCGACCTCGTTGTCCTGACTCTTCGCTACCTCTACCAGCATCTTAGCAGCTGGGTGTTGAACGTCAAGTTCCTTCATTATGGTGGCCCCGTCGTTGGTTATAACGACGTCGCTGAGACCGCTTATCAACATCTTATCCATACCCTGCGGGCCGAGAGTTGTGCGGATAGTTTCGGTAATTACCTTGGCAGCAAGTATGTTATTTCGCTGCGCGTCTCGTCCGCGGGTTCGGGTTGCTCCTTCTTTGAGGATGAGTATTGGAACGGATCCTTCAGACAAATTTGAAACTCCGAGCGTAGCATTGGAATCGTTATAGATAAGCTTGTTTTCCTGACAACACGGCAATAGACTCAAAATTCAAAGTTTACTCGGACTGCCCGAAAGACTTTAACATTCATAATGAGGGTTGAAGTCCCTCCTGTAATAAGTGCGGATGGAATCTATGACAAGCGAGAACCAAAGTAAATCAAATCGAGCTAAGACCCAATCTATTGCCTTTATCCTTCTCGCCGTCATTTTCATAGCCATCGCAGGAGCGGCATTGGTAACCGTGAGTAGTACCTTTCAATGGAAATCCTCCGACTTCACAGCCTTGCCGACCGGCTCCCTCTCTACAACGGGAACCGCCGTAACGTTTGTCAACGTTCAACCCATAACTCACAGCAAACATGCGGTTGCTGTGGGCGTTCAAGGTTATCTACAGACTGGCTCGGGAAGTCCGGTCGCAGGAGCGCAGGTCTACTTAACATATTACTTTGAAGGCGCGTATCGGACACAAGTTGCAACTACGGACCAAAATGGGTACTTCCAAGCCACTTTCCCTATGAACTGGACGGGATGGCTTCCGCTTACTGTTACCTACTTTGGCGACTCTCAATATAGAGGGTCGACGAGAGTAGTAAGTGTCGCAGGAGAAAATCTAGCGATCAACCCAGCAGCTTTCTTCTGATTTAGCAGAAAGCTATCCTTCTGTACGACTGTTCTCTTGCTCGTTCGGCGAGTGTATTGCCGCCCGATTTGAGCTACGCCTCACTAGTGGAACTGAATGAAGCAGCCATAAAATGTGAGCTTTGCCCACGACTCAGAAAATATTGTCAAAAAACTGCCAAAGAAAAACGTAGACAATTCCAAGATTGGACGTATTCTGGTAAGCCGCTGCCAGGGTTCGGCGATCCGAAAGCACGTCTCTTAATCCTAGGCTTGGCCCCAGCGGCGCATGGTGGTAATCGTACAGGCCGAATGTTTACTGGCGACGGATCCGCTCGTTTCCTTATGGCGGCACTGTATCGGTTTGGTTTTGCCAATCAACCCATTTCCGAAAAGATTGATGATGGATTAATTTTAAGTGACGCCTACATGACCACGATAGTTCGATGCGCCCCACCTAAGAATAAGCCGAGTCATAGAGAAATTGAAACATGTCGACGCTACTGGACTAACGAATTGGAGTTACTCCCAAACCTACGCGTGGTCCTAGCGTTGGGCCGACTTGCCTTCGATACCTACTTGCAATTTCTTAGAACGCAAGATATCGAGACCTCCAGTTATCGTTTTGGACACGCATCACTCTTCAAGCTGCCTAATCCATATCCGGCCTTGTGTGCATCGTACCATCCGAGTAGACAAAATACTCAAACAGGAAAGTTAACAGTGAAAATGTTTGATAACGTCTTCCAAGAAATACGAGAATATTTGACCAAGTAGCAATTTCGAATGTCCTATATGTAGAATCTGACTTATTCAAAGTCGATTTACAATGGAAACGCCTCGAAATCCGAGCTTAGTTTACTGTAATCAATGTGGGTCACCCAACCCAGCAGAAAACAAGTATTGCTATGAATGTGGTACGTCGCTGAATACTATTACCTGTTCCTTCTGCAGTACCATAAACCCTTACCACGCCTCCTTCTGTGGTAGTTGTGGAAGAAAGTTAGGCAATAAACGCTAGTTAGTCTCGAGTGTGAGTTGCCCGTTTCAGAGTCTTGGCGAGGTTCTTCAATTGTTTCGTGGTTCGGGATAGATTCCTTCCGTTATTCTCGATTATGTTTACGAAGGCGCTTCCAACTATTACCCCGTCTGCGCCAGCGTTCATAGTCTGATTCACGTGGGCAGGTTTGGAGATCCCAAAACCGACTGCTAGCGGAATTGAATCGGCAACTTCGTGGCTATATCTCTGAATCATTGTTAACGTACTTTTTGCCATTGTCGTTCTCGCGCCGGTTACTCCATAGAGCGAGACAAGGTAAAGGAAGCCTGAGGTCACGTTCAGAATCCGCTTTAGCCTATCAGGGCCGGTCGAAGGGGTAGCGAGGAAAATTGTCTCCATGTTTGAAGCCGTACATTCCTTCTTGTAGTCATCAGATTCTTCAAGTGCAAGATCGGGGATTATCATTCCGGAAATTCCGGCTTTCCGTGCGACGCGGAGGAATTTCGGTAGTCCTATTCTGAAGACGGGATTGTAGGATGTCATGATGATGAGAGGTATGTCGTGTCGTTCACGTATAGTTTCAGCAATCTCTAGCACGTCAATTGGTCTGCAGCCGCTTTCGAGTGACCTGGTCATTGCTCTCTGGATTGTTGGGCCGTCCGCGATGGGGTCTGAGAAGGGTATTCCAAGTTCTACAATGTCAGCTCCACCGTCGATCAATGCCTCTACTAGGAGAGGTGTATTCTTGGGGTGTGGGTCACCCGCGGTGATGTAAGCTATGAGAGCCCCTTCGTTCTTCGCTTTCAGGTTACTGAAAACGTCGGAGATATCCGTCAAATCTTGACACCTAGCCTCTCAGCTACAACGTTGACATCCTTGTCTCCACGACCCGAGAGGTTGACGACAACTATCTCGTCAGAAGACATCTTCGACGCCAGTCTTACTGCCTGGTAGACGGCATGTGACGATTCGAGAGCAGGGATTATCCCTTCATGTTTGCTGAGATCTATGAATGCCTCTAATGCCTGCTTATCTGTAACGGCGGAGTACTGTGCTCGACCAGTTGATTTCAAATACGCATGTTCGGGTCCGACGCCTGGATAATCTAGACCAGCCGAGACGCTGTGAGTTTGTGCGATTTGTCCATCGCGGTCTTGTAGAACGTAAGTAAGCATTCCGTGAAACACTCCTTCTTGTCCTGCGCATAGCGTGGCGGCGTGTTTGCCTGAAGATAATCCGAGTCCTCCGGCTTCCACGCCGTATAGCGACACTTTTCGGTCTTCTAGGAATGGGTAGAATGCGCCCATGGAGTTGCTTCCGCCACCGACACAGGCGACAATTGCGTCCGGTAATCTCCCTTCCTTTTGCAATACTTGTTCTTTGATTTCGTGGCCTATGACACTTTGGAAATCTCTCACGATTGTTGGGTACGGATGAGGGCCAACTACAGATCCGATCAAATAATATGTGCTGTGTACATTCGTTACCCAATCTCGAAATGCTTCATTGATTGCGTCCTTCAGCGTTTTGGATCCTGTTTCGACCGAGTGAACTTTCGCTCCGAGTAGATCCATGCGAAAGACATTGAGTTTCTGCCTCTCGACATCCTCTGAACCCATGTACACTTCACATTTCAATCCCAGGGCTGCACAGGCCATTGCGCTTGCGACTCCGTGTTGTCCTGCGCCTGTTTCCGCGATTATACGTTGTTTTCCCATTCTCTTGGCGAGTAAGGCCTGACCAATAGTGTTGTTAATTTTATGTGCTCCACCGTGAGCGAGATCTTCGCGTTTTATGTAGATTTTAGCCCCACCTGCCTTCTTTGAGAGATTAGAGGCATAGTAGAGCGGGGTCGGTCGACCAACGAACTCTTTCAGCAGATATGCGAGTTGATTTTTGAATTCGTTGTCGTTCTTGAGGATTTGATATTCGTTTTCGAGATCAATTAGTGCGCTCATCAAGGTTTCAGGAACATATCGGCCGCCATACTTGCCAAATTTTCCTTGGATTGATTTGGTTGTAGAAGTCAATTATGGATCTCCTTAGCGTTCATTATGAATTCCTTCATTTTCATGTGGTCTTTTACTCCCTTTGTTTTTTCTACTCCTCCGGAAACATCTACTGCGTACGGTCTGACTTTTCGTATTGCAGATTGCACGTTTGTTGGAGTCAATCCCCCGGCGAGTATTAGTGGGTGCGGGTAAATTGTATCACGGATTTGTGATGTGAGTGCCCAGTCGTGAGTGTGTCCTGTTCCGCCCATGCCAGTGTTGCTTGGTGAGTCGGCTATGATGGCGTCGGAATATTTGCTTAGGCGTTTCGCATAGGCGGCTGATTTTCCTTCAATCTGTGCGGTGAGAATTAGCTGCAGATGAGGGTTGTGGTTACGCAGGTTTTTCACGATGGTTTTGTTGTGATTATGCAGTTGGAGTGCGTCCGGTCGTAGGTTGTCAGATATCTTTCGCAATGTTTTCAGATCCATTGAAGATGTTACTGCAACTTTCATGTTGAATACGGGAACTTGTTTCATTAGCTTCTTGGCTCTGTTAATCGTGAGATTTCTAGGAGAGGAGGGTGTTCCTACCACGAATCCGAGAGCGTCAGCGCCATATTGTATTGCTGCTTCTACGTCACGTGAACGTGTTATTCCGCAAATTTTCACGCGCATCATATTCTTCCTCATGCTAGGACAAACTCGCGAACCTTGCTCTCTGGATTTTCAGAGAGCATGATTGATGAGCCGATTAAGAATCCGTCGACAGACGATTTGATTCTGCGTATGTCGTCGGCTGTCTCGAGGCCGCTTTCGCTAATTATTGTCTTCTGGGTTGATTTTGAGTTAGTCAATATTCTTGCTGTCGTGTCTAGATCAATTTTTAGTGTCCTGAGATTTCGGTTGTTCACACCTATAATTTCAGCCGAGCTGGAAAGAGCGTCTTGAAATTCATTTTCGTTATGGACCTCGAGAAGTACTTCTAGTTGCAGTTCATGTGCGGCTTTCATAAGTTGGTTTAGCGATGATTGCGGCCTAATTTCTGAGAATATTGAGTGTATGAGCAGAATGCAGTCAGCTCCGCCGTTTCTTGCCGTTGTAATTTGTTTGTTGTCGATGATTATGTCTTTCATTAGTATTGGAAGATTGGTTCTGGATCGGACGTGGAGTAGATTTGCCAAGCTTCCTCCGAAATTGTCTGGTTCAGTCAGGATGGATAGTCCTATTGCTCCGCCCTGTTGGAGTTTCAGTGCTGCATCAGCCGCATCGATTTCGGGTTTAAGTGGGCCTAGAGCTGGAGAGATGGGTTTGATTTCCGCTATTATCGCGTTGCGTGGAGCGTTTTTGATTTGGCGAGAAAGACTGATAGGTTTGTGCTGGGTGGTTTCATTGAGATCGTAGTATCCTTCTCGAATTCTCTTCTCTGCGTCGTCGACGAGTTTGTTAAGGAAGTTTTCCATTCTCTTCCTCTATCCTTTCGAGTTTCGCTTCGTCACCGTTCGTGAATTTGACGAGCTGTCTCAATTTTTCATTTGCTTTGCCGCTCATGATAGATTGACGGGCAATTTCTACTGCTGAAGGTAAATCGTCAGCTAGTCCACCGACTGTTATGGCTGCCGCCGCGTTTGCAAGAACCATCTGGAGTCTGCTTGAGGTTTGTGGCTCCGTTGCGCTGATAATCTTGACGAGAATTTTGGCGCTTTCAGGTACGTCGAGTGCACCTATTTGGTCAGGACTAGATAAGTCTAGGTTCAGGTTTCGAGGACTGATCTCTTGCGTAGATATCTTTCCGTCTCTTAACCATGCGATTTTTGTTTTGCCAATGATAGATATTTCATCCAAGCCATCTAATCCGTGCACTACGATAGCTTCTTGAAGTTGGAGTTTCTGGAGTACGGCTGCGATAGGTTCCACGAGATTTGGATCATAGACTCCTAGCACTTGCGAGTTTGCGTTTGCAGGATTGGCTAGTGGACCGAGTATGTTGAAAACTGTTCGAATACCAATTTCCTTCCGGGGCATTATCGCGTTTTTCATTGCGGGGTGAAATGCCGGTGCGAACATGAATCCTATTCCGACTTGCTCTATCGCTTTTTGGATCGTCGCAGGTTGTGCGTTTAAGTTAACTCCGACCGCCTCGAGAACGTCGGCACTGCCACACTTGCTTGTGACGGAACGGTTTCCATGTTTCGCTATCGGTACTCCCGCGCCTGAAGCAACTATAGCGGCAATTGTGCTAACGTTGAAGGTTTTCATTACATCGCCGCCAGTACCGCAGGTGTCGACGATTCTTCCTTGCACTTGGGGTTTGATGCGGATTGCGTGTTCCCTCATTACTAACGCAAAGGCAGTGATTTCATCAACTTTCTCTCCTTTCATTCTAAGCGCAGTGAGGAAGGATCCGATTTGTGCTGGCGTAGCTTCCCCTGTTATTATTTCGCGCATTGCTTGTTGCGCTAAATCGAACGGCAGATCCTTATGAACGGCAAGTAGTTGGATGGCTTCTCTAATCATCTTAGGATTCCTTCAGAAAGTTCTTGATGATCTTCAAACCTTCAGAGGTCAGGATTGATTCAGGATGGAATTGGACCCCATAAATGGGATATTCTCGATGAGCGAATCCCATTATTTCGTTGTCATCTAATGATCGGGCATTTTCTTCAAGGCACTTCGGAAAATCGGTACGTGAACATACTAGTGAATGATATCTTGTGGCCGTTAGTGGGTTGCTGACGCCTTTGTATATTCCGTCCGTGTCGTGCTCTATTAGACTCGTTTTTCCATGCATGAGTCGTTTTGCGGGCACGATTGATCCACCGAAGGCGTAGGCTATGCCTTGATGTCCGAGGCAGACGCCTAGTGTGGGAATTTCAGGACTCACCTTTCTTATTACATCTAAACAGACACCGAAAAACTTGGGATCGTCCGGTCTTCCCGGTCCGGGTGATATGATTATTCTGTTCGGCTTTAACTGCTTTACTTGATCTAACGTGATTTCATCGTTTCTGTAAACGAGTGGCTCGGCTCCAAGTTTGCCGACGTATTGGGCTAGGTTGTAGACGAATGAATCGAAGTTATCTATTATCAGAACCTTCATTTCATCCACTCCTTATCCGTAACGCGCGAAGTAACGCTCGTGCTTTATGTTCTGTCTCGAACCATTCTCGACGCGGCTTTGAATCGGCTACTAGGCCCGCACCGGCCTGTATGTAGGCACGATTCTGGTTAGCCACAAGCGTGCGTATGGTGATTGCGAAGTCGGCGTTGCCATTATATGAGAAGTAGCCGACGGCACCGGCGTAAGGCCCTCTCCTAGTCGGCTCCAATTCATCAATGATTTCCATCGCTCTCTTCTTTGGTGCGCCTGACACAGTTCCAGCTGGAAAGATGCCTTTGAACGCGTCGACGGAGTCGCAGTCAGAGCGAAGTTGACCTGTCACACGCGATACGATATGTTGAACGTGACTGTATTTCTGTACGATCATAAACTCTGGCACACTTACTGTTCCGAACTGGCAGACTTTGCCAAGATCATTTCGAGCTAGGTCCACTAGCATAACATGTTCCGCGCGCTCCTTAGGGTCTTTGAGTAAAGCTGACGCTAAACGTCTGCTCTCCTTAACATTCGCACCTATCGGCCGAGTACCGGCTATAGGAAAAGTCTCCGCAGATCTGCCATCGACACGTCCCAACATTTCGGGACTCGAACCAACAATTGCTTTCTCCTTCATCTTCAGGAAATACATGTACGGGGAAGGGTTGATCTTACGTAACTTGTTGTAGAAGTTTATGAGATCTCCTTTGAAAGAGAACTCGAAGCGCTTAGAAAGTACAACTTGAAAGATATCTCCTGCCTTCACGTATTCCTTCGCTTTCTCTACCATCGAGGTGAAGTCTCGTTGCGTCATGTTCACTTGTACGTCATCAGTTACGAGATCCGATGGTTTAACCGATTGAGCTAACAGCTGCTCAATGTCATGAGACCTGTTATCATCATACCAGTAGTAGTATGCTTGGTCGTTTAAGTGATCGAACACTATTCCATCATCGAAGACTCCGAATTCCAAGTCCGGGAGCTGTAGATTATCCGGAGCTTTGCTGGGCAAAGATTCAATGTACCGAATCGCATCGTATGAAACATACCCCACGAGTCCGCCCACAAAACGAAATCCACGGTAAGATGTGTAATTGTCCACTAGGTTATTTCGGAGCATACCGAACGGGTCGTTCGTATGCATTGAGGAGCGATGCGTCCCCCCATTCTCGAGGGATTGCTCCGAATAGTTTCCGTCTTTGACCTTCAATATCTTGGACGGTGCGAATCCGATGAAAGAATACTGGGCTAGCTTTCGCGGTCCTTCAGCCGATTCGAGAATGTAGCAGTAATCGCTCTGACCGCTTATTGCTTGAAATGCTTCCAAAGGATTAGAGGTGTAACGAAACTTCTGAAGCTTTAACCTACGTTCAGTGCGTGTTACGGTTTGCTGGGCGTTTGGCCCAAAGACTATACCCCATTGCAATCATTCCCATCCAATATTTCGAAGTCATCGTAAAGTACACCATTGTATTATTTAAGGCTACAGTGTACACTAATGTACAGTACCTGTTCTAAAGGCAGAATTCTATGCTCTCATCTGAATCTCGACCAGTTTTTGTATACTCTCGATGCTCTCTAGTTCATACGTGAAGTTGTTGGTTAAGATATACACTCGGACTGGTGACGGCGGAGAAACCGGACTAGTAGGAGGGGTCCGTGTATCCAAGGATTCCCTTCGCGTGCAGGCCTATGGCGAAGTGGACGAATTGAACTCAGTCCTAGGAATAGTTCGCTCATTTCTGGTTGATGCTGAACTCGACAAACTACTTCAAGATCTTCAACGCGGACCTCTTTGTTGTTGGAGCGGATCTTGCTGCACCGATAGGAGTTCGCAGCAATGTTCCCAGAATTACTGCAGAGAGAATTAGTGAACTTGAAAAAGCAATCGATGGCTTGGAGGAAGAGCTGCCTCGTTTGCAGGTGTTTATACTTCCAAGCGGAACCCAATCAGGGGCTCTTCTGCATTTTGCACGTACAGTCGCGCGACGAGCCGAGAGGAGTATTGTTACGCTTGGAGGCAAGGAAACTATCAATCAACAACTTATCCCATACATGAACCGCCTATCCGATCTACTATTCGTGATGGCTCGAGTTACTAATCATCGAAACGGTGTCGACGAATTGCAATGGCACACAAATTCAACGCGCGAAAACGAGTAAACCATGATAACGGTTTCTGCTTACTGAAGATGTTTTATAGATACCACCGGAACCATCATCTATGTCTTTCGTCTCGGACACGGTTGCGGTTGCCCGGAATGAACTGCACCGGTTCAGACGCAGTCGCAGCTCAATCCTAATCTCACTTTTCATTATTCCCCTGTTCTTCACGTTTTCGCTCGTTGCCGGTAGCGGTGGAGCGGTCACATCATATTCCCCAACAGCCAATATACCAATCGCGTTTGTTGACAATGATAACACTCTTGCTTCACTTCGTCTGCTGCAAACTCTGGCCAGCTCTAAAGATTTTCATGAAATCATTCAGAGCTACGATGAACAATCAGCTATCGCAGCGTTAGGCTCGAAAAAGTATTACGCCGTAATTGTTGTGCCCAAGGGTTTCCAGAACAATCTTGATGATGGAAACGAGGCTAGAATCATGTTGTATACTGACGATAGCGAACCTGGCATGTCTGGTCAGATTGATTCAACTCTAACCATTTATGTTCAAAGGTTCAACGGCGATCTCGAGTTTCAACCAATACTTACCGATCTTCAAAAGAGCTCAACGTCTGGCGTCGAGATGCTTGAATTAGGCTGTCTCTGCGGAGCGTTCAACATTGGCTTGACGGTCGTCCTAGCCGTCGTTCAAATTTTCGCTTGCTTCTATGAAATAGCCGGAGGCATAGCACATCAACGAGAGACAGGAACGTTCGCACGTCTACTAATCACCCCGATGCAGGCCGGATCAATTATCTTTGGAATTACGATCTTTGACCTAGTGCTGAGCACTATTCGCACCTTCATAGTTCTCGGTTTATCGATGTTCGTGTATGGCGCAAGCCCAAACACGGACCTAGGCACAATTCTCATCTTGTCACTCCTCATCGCGCTCGTAACCATGGGTCTAGGATTTGCCGTTGCTGCGTTCAGAGTCGGAACGCGTGCCGTTGTTATTATGGAATTTTTCTTAGTTTTGTTCTTGTTCGCGTTCAGCGGACTCTGGGTCGACGTAGAACTACTCGTCGGCCTCACGCGGATCATGGCGTACATACTGCCATTCACATACGCCTATGACACACTAAAACGCACGATCCTTCTGGGTACGCCATTACTTCTTCTAACAACCGACCTTGAAGTATTGATAGGTTCAATCATCGTCTTGTTCGGCTTGTCATACTTTCTCTTCCATTACTCAAGGGAGAAGCTTGCAAGTTGACATGGTTTCTTCGACAGGTAACAGCGGTTACCGTGAAAGAGATGAGACAGCTACGACGTGATCCAATCTCATTACTGCTCACGATACTTTTCCCAATCATGCTCATCGGCATATTCATCGCACTCAACGCAGTATTCTCAGCGCCCAGCTACAACATTGCGGTTGGCGTCGTGGATCTGGATAATTCTCCTGCCTCGAAAGCCTTGATGGACAGGTTGGCCACATCATCCGTCGTACAGGTTACCGAGATCTTCCAGAGTCAAGAACAGGCGTTCGCTGCAGTTAACAATGGGCAGGTAGTCGGATCAATCATAATACCGAAGGGATTCGGAAATGCCCTTGCGCAAGGTCAGGCATTTATCATAACCGACACTGACAATTCCAAGATTACATCCTCCGGCCTGATACTTGGCGAATTGCAGTCGCAAACTTCCGACTTGCTTCTTAAAAACACCGAGCGCGGCAATCAACTTGGAGTAAAAAATGTGGCAGTAGAAGTCATCTGGAAACCCATATCGGGACGACCTATCACAACCGGAGACCCCTACTTACCCGGCCTGCTCGGCATGATCATACTGCTAGGCGCCTTCGACGACATAGTTAACGCAATTTGCAGGGAGAGGGAACGTGGAACTTTTCCGAGACTAATCCTTACCCCAACAAGTCTGTTAGCAATCTATACTGGAAAGATGGCGGCTACAGTAGTACTCACCATCATTCGTACCGCGGTAATGCTCGTCATTCTGCGCGCTACCGGGATGATAATTCGAGGGAGCATCCCACTAGTTTTTCTAACAACCGCGCTAATCGGCACCTTCACTCTGGCGACAGGTTTGGTCATATCGTCTAGAATCAGAAGTTCAGCCACACTCACGTTCCTGGAGATAGCGATGACGTTCCCTCTACTCTACCTGGCCGGGGTTTGGTCAGCACCTCTCATGCTCGATCCTACAGGCAAATTGATTTCATTAAGTCTTCCATGGACGTATGGTAATGATGCACTTCGGCGCATAATGTTTCTGGGCCTAGGCCTCAACTCCCCATCCGTCAGCGGCGATCTCTTCATTCTCCTCGCAAGCACACTGATACTCCTACCAGTCGCATTGATATTATCCAAACGCACCATGTAACCCAACAATACAGATGACCTCGAGGCGGCATGATCTAAAATTCTGCACCGCATGC
>CAWKES010000008.1:0-40447 GCA_963848755.1 Candidatus Bathyarchaeota archaeon
ATAGTGAACTCCATGATTGATTTGCTGGCTGGCGTTCCGTCGGTAGTGATCGGCGTTTGGGGAGTGCTCGCAATCGTACCTATCATTAAGGTTGTAGGGATCGCCGCTGGACAAGCCACTACCGGCTACAGTGTTCTTGCCGGAGGAATAGTTTTAGCCATAATGGTTTTCCCATCAATAATTTCAGTATCGCAGGAAGTCCTAAGATCTGTACCCGTTTCGATGCGTGAAGCATCATTCGCGCTCGGGGCCACAAAATGGCAAACGGTGAAGCATGTGGTTGTAAGAAAAAGTTTGCCGGGGATAATCGCAGCCATGATCTTAGGCTTCAGCAGAGCGTTCGGCGAAACAATCGCAGTATTGATGGTGGTTGGGAACGTCCCAAGAATTCCATCCTCAATATTTCAGCCCGCCTATCCACTGCCTGCGCTGATAGCGAATAATTACGAGGATGTAATGTCAATCCCGCTATATGATTCGGCTCTTCTCTTCGCAGCGCTGCTGCTCCTACTCGTCGTCGCCGGATTTACTTTGTTTGGACGACTGGTTCTGGTTAGACTTCAAAGGAGATCTGCCTGAATGAAAAATCGAAAGCTCGAAGAACAGATCTTCAATGCTCTAATGCTCGCGTCAACCCTTATCGTAGTTGGAAGCCTGCTGGCTGTTATTGGTGTCGTCATAGTGAAAGGGGCGCCAGCTCTCAGTCTGTCGATGATAACCCAGACCTCAAGTGGAGGATTCTATCTCGGAGGAGCCGGCGGCATCTTAAACGCCATCGTTGGATCACTGTATCTGATTTCTGCATCAATCTCTCTTGCATTTGTGATCGGCCTGCCTGTTGCATTGTACTTGAACGAATACGCGGCAAGGAGCAAATCAGCGGATTTCGTTCGGTTATGTCTTGACGTGCTCTATGGGGTTCCATCTATCGTCTATGGCGCATTCGCCTTTACCACTCATGCTCATCCTCGGAGCCCGTGCATCTCTTCTCTGGGGAATAATCACGATTACCCTACTTGTCATTCCCATCATGATTCGCGGCATCGACGAGATCATAAAAACGGTACCTGCCAAACTGAGAGAAGCGTCATACTCGCTAGGAGCAACTAAGCTCCAAACTGCGTTTAACGTTATCATACGGCAGATACTCCCCGGTATCGTAGCGACTGTTCTTTTGGCACTGGGCCGAGGAATCGGTGACGCAGGCCTCAGTCTTACTGACTGCAGGTTACTCGGACTCTATTCCAACATCACTGAACAGTCCAGTCGCAACGCTGCCGCTAGCTATCTTCTTCCAACTTAGCACTCCGTATCCGGAGGCTCAAGAGAGAGCGTACGCTTCCGCGATAATACTTCTCGGAATAATAGTAATGCTTAGCCTTAGCGCGAGATTTTGTACTAGTAGATTTTCTAAGTTCGTGATAAGGTGACCTCAAAATGCCGACAATAACTAAACCCCATATCAGAGTCCAGAATCTCAACGTCTTCTACGGAGACACACAGGTACTGAAAAACATAAACGTGGATTTTCCGCGAAGACAGACCACGGCAATAATTGGTCCTTCTGGCTGTGGAAAATCCACATTACTTCGGAGCCTGAATAGACTATTGGAATTGACCGAAGGCGTAAAGCTGTCATGTAAGATTCTTGTTGATGACATCGACATAATGAGTGATTCAGTGGATGTAACAAATGTTCGTAAACGGCTCGCTCTTATCGCTCAAACACCGAATTTACTTCCGATGTCAATCTTCGACAATATTGCGTACGGTCCACGCGTAAGTGGTATGAGTTGGTGGAATGAAATCGATGGAATCGATCGAATGGTTGAGCGATGTCTTCGAGCATCCGGACTCTGGGAGGAAGTCAAGGATAGATTGAAGGAACCCGCTTCGAGACTCTCAATCGGTCAGCAACAGCGACTCTGCCTGGCTCGAGCTTTGGCCGTCGATCCTGAAGTAATATTGTGTGACGAACCTACCTCCGCTCTCGATCCAATATCTGCTCAGCATGTGGAAAAGCAACTGCAGGCTCTCAGCATGGATTATACAGTCGTGTTTGTTACGCATACGTTACGTCAAGCAAGAAGAATAGCTGACAACGTCATCTTCCTCTACATGGGGGAGGTAGTTGAGGAAGGTCCCGCTGAATCTTTCTTCAGCCAACCTAAAAGTGCCGTGACTAAAGCCTACCTTGAGGGTGCGTTCAGCTAAGCTAACGTAGAGCGCGAAATACTATTGCATCATTTCACGCGCGACTTAGATTTTTTTGGTTGGACTGATATGAAGACCGTCCCGTCATTCACGGCGGTCCAACGAATTACGTCACCATGCTTTAGGCCTAAGAACTTGAATATCCCTGAAGGGATCGTCGTTCGTCGACGATAACCTCTGACGGTAATTGCCGTCTCTTCCATGACGACAACATTCTCAAATTTCGGTTTTGGCATAAGCTCGAATCCCCCGGAATAGATTAACGATTCGAAGTATTTTGGTGTTATCTGTGAACTATTTCACACGCATCAGAACACTATCTCATCTGCCTGAGTAACTCAGTGAGAGCTCTACGACCAAACACTTCTACGTGCAATGACAATATACCTAACAGTTTCTCCTCCCATAGCTTCCGGGACTTGTGGATCTTCTTTAACATTTTATTCTTGCGATTCAATGCCTCGTTGTGTTAGCTGGTAATATACTCGACCTGACGCGTTGTCCTTGTGTGAGCGAATAATCCCATTTCGCTCCATACGCCGTAAAAATGGGTAAATCGTGCCGTAGCTTACCTTGATGTGGCCACCAGTCATTTTTCGGAATCGCGTAGCAAGTTGGTACCCATAAGCAGGGCCATCCTTCATTGCCAAGTAAAACATTACTTCATACGGACCAGTCTGGAATCCTTTTGGCACCCTCGCCAATCCCAGCAGATAATGTATCGTATCGATATATTAACTGATTGGGCGATATCGATTCGATACTTTGGACTCGTGCGACGATCAGACTCATACCGAACAGATGTACTCCTGATTGATCCTACAGGCTAACTCAATGTGATCTGTGTCGATTTTTGACTACAAACTCTTTTTCCAGCGCGCTGACGTATTTATCCCAGACTATACTCGTCTGCTTAGTATCTTCAGACCTAGTTGGCGCGCCTCGGATTTTGTATTTCACCTTGAACCGCATATCTAGTTTAGTCTTTTTGGGCCCTTGTTTCGTTAGACGATATTCTCCTATCTCATCAGCGTCCTGACCGATGTAGTCTAAATGCCATCGCGTGGGTCGCCTAAGAGACACGATGTTCACCGCGCACATTGATTTACCATTGCGTCGGAATGTCTCCAAATAAATAGCCTGGTGAGGTGTCTTATTCAGAATTATCCTTCTCGCTTTGGAACGAGTTAGTTTAGTATCATCTGGACTATAATCGGTGCACCAATCATACACAAACGAAAGCGGTGCATTGATCACTTTCGATACGGAGATCACATTAGTTTTCGTTATTCCGCTATTGCTCAATTTTTGATCGCCACTAGACCAGGGAGAATTCCCATAATAAGCGTTCAGCTTCTCCGGATACCTGATTCCGTCGAGCGAATCACGTGGACTACAATTGTCTCTTCACATTTTTTTCTCCGTGTAAACCAGTCCACAACAAAATGATTCTCAAGTTTCGCAGCATCCATTATGACTCGAAATCCATTCTCAATCTTATCTCTGCAATCGAAGCTGACAAGAAAATCGTACCATGATCGGTTAAGAAGAACAGATTCAGAAGATTCCATAAAGCAGAAGTGCCTTCAGGAACAAGTTCGTCAGCTAGATGAAGCACTTTGATCGCATGTCATTGTGACCGATGCTGGACAAACGAGGCCGTGCTAACCTGAAAAACTGACGATACATCTAATCATACGTGTGATCGATTTCCCCATCTTCTTCCATCTCTTGCTCAAGATAGCAATCGAGACAATCGTCACAGCATGGCTCCAAGTTGCTCGAGCCAAACCCCCGCTCGGAGATACAGGGACGTTTACACATCTCGCACAACGGATACCACTATCCCGCAAGGCTAATTGCGCAAATATAAGACGCGTTCTCTTTCATATGGCGCGTTGATGTCAGAGATCATGAGTGATCGTAGTGCATTTTGAAAAGATGATTACCGCAGTGGATTCACACACTGAAGGAATGCCCACCCGCGTCGTAACGAGCGGTTTCAACTCAATTCCAGGAAAGACTATGTTTGAGAAGAAGAAGTATGTCGAAGAACACTTGGATCATCTCCGCACACTATTAATGTTCGAACCTCGCGGGCACGGATCCATGTCCGGATCAATCCTTCTCCCGCCCACAAACCCTGCCGCTGACTTGGGAGTCGTTTTCATCGAAGTAAGCGGATGTCTCCCAATGTGTGGGCATGGAACTATCGGAACATGTACGGTGGCAATCGAGACAGGACTAGTCAAGATGAGAGAGCCAATCACACAAGTCACACTGGACACTCCAGCCGGCCTTGTCTCGGCAGAAGCAAAAGTGAAAGACGGCAGAGTGAAGAGCGTAAAAATCCGGAATGTTCCATCCTTTCTTTACCGAAAGGATGTCGAAGTGAAAGTAGACGAATTCGGCAAGGTGACATTAGACATCGCTTTCGGCGGGAACTTCTACGGAATACTGCCGGCGGAGAATGTCAGCTTAACGCTCGATAAACGGAATAGCCAAGCACTGATTGACTGCGGAATGAAGATCATGAAAGCAGTACAGCAACAGATCACATTAGCTCATCCGTTGAACCCTGCAATAAATGAAATCAAGCATACAATGTTCACCGGTCCACCTAACGCTGAAGGTGCGGACGCGAAGAATACCGTCGTCATATACCCTGGAACATTAGATCGCTCACCATGTGGCACAGGCACAAGTGCAAGAATGGCCCAACTATACGCCCGAGGCGAACTAACACTAAACAAGGACTTCGTTCACGAAAGCATCATCGGCTCATTATTCACCGGACGACTCGAGAAACAAGAACAGTTAACCGCGGAAATATCCGCCGTTGTACCCAACTATAGAAGGCCGAGCATGGATCACCGGATTTCAGCACTTCGTTCTCGACCCAGAAGATCCGTTCCCGGCCGGGTTCCTACTCAACGATCAAACAAGCTAGTCAAGGCTGCATATTAGAGCTGAGTTAGAAGGGTCCTTGACAGAGCAAGTAAATTCAACGAGCACTTGAAATCGCTTTAGTGACGATTATATCGTACGTTCTTAGATTTGATCAAACGAGGTTCATGGGTTGCGAGCGGCGGTTGTTCCAAAGCTTGGGGCTAAATGGGAAGTAAGAGATCTTCCAACTCCGAAGCCGAGCACGAATCAAGTTCTTATAAGAATAAGAGCTAGCGGCCTCTGTTATACCGATGTTCATATCACCAACGGGCACCTGCCAACAGAATTTCCTCGCACTCTCGGACATGAACCAGTAGGCGAAATTGTTGAGATTGGCCAAGGGGTAACGCGTCGCAAAATCGGCGACCGAGTCGGAGTACCTTGGGTGCAAACTTCATGCGGCAGATGTGAATGGTGTATGAGAGGCAAGCCCATGTTCTGCGCGGAACACTTGGGGACGGGTGTCCAAACTCAAGGCAGCCATGCAGAGTATATGTTGGCTTACGCAGATTCTACCATGCTGCTTCCTGAAGGTCTCTCATACGAACAAGCCGCTCCAATATTCTGCGCCGGCTATACCGTTTGGGGCGGTCTCAGGTTTGCTGATCCGAAACCACACGAAAGTATAGCAGTAGTTGGCATAGGCGGATTAGGACACCTAGCTGTACAATACTCCAAGGCTGCTGGTTTCAAAACAATCGCCGTAACACATTCACCAGACAAAAAAGAATTGGCAGGTAAACTTGGCTCCGACATCGTCGTCTCAAACGGAGAAGAACTTAGATCAGCAGGTGGTGCTGACGTGCTTCTAGCTACAAGTAACTCATACCAATCCGTAACAGATGCATTGAAAGGCCTTCGACCGGACGGACGGGCGGTCATTATGGGAGTATCGACAGACCCACTCCCACTCACCGCGGGCGATCTCATAGGCAAACGTATTCGAATTATAGGCTCACAGCAGAACGGGAGTGAATACCTATACGAAGCCCTAGACTACGTCGCAAAGGCAAAGTCAAACCCATCATAGAGACATATCCATTGAGCGGAATCGCACAAGCCTACGATAAAGTGGCGAACGGAACGGTCAGATTCCGCGCCGTAATCAAAACCTAATCCATGTCTTCAATTACAATACGCTAAGAATCAACAACGAGACACCCACGCTTCCAGCACGGGTCAATATTGGAAATACTTATTCAAGTGGACAGCGGGCGCTACTCTAGGCAAACAATTATCACAACCGTCGCTGCATAAGGAATTGGAGAATTGTTTTGAAGATATTGCACACTTGTCTCAATGTATCCGATATGGAGAAGTCCATAGGCTTCTACACTAACCACATCGGGCTAACATTTGTCAGCCGTCGAGAGATCAAGGAGAACAATGCTGAGATCGCCTTCCTGAAAGACGAGGCAGGCAACGCAATTGAGTTAACTCATTGGCGTGATAAGAAAACACTTACTGAAGGCGACAACTTTGATCACATCGCCTTCCAAGTCGATGATATTCAGCATTCAATTAGCAGTCTTCGAGACCACGGAGTTACGATTGCCATGGAACCATACTCGCTAAAGGGATCGTCTTCAAAGATAGCCTTCATAAAAGACCCTGACGGAAACTGGCTAGAACTTATCCAGAAAAGCTCCTAGTGCAATATTGGAATCGCTACGAGTGTGCAATTCCGATTAGAATAATCTAAGTCCTCGATTCGGTCTTCTTAACAAGTATTGGTAGTATACCAAAGCTTTTTATGACATACGTTATATACCGTCCATATCGACCTTAACAAAGTTTGATCGAAGATGGACAAAAAAATCGTAGGTCTAATAGTCATCGTGATCGCACTGATTTCCGCCGGGTCTTACTATTACTACGGCTCTAACTTAACGCAGAACACAACCTCTGCTCAAATTCCCGAATCGCTGCTGAGTTCCGTGCAATTGTCTCAAAGCCCCGGCAGGAGATCAAACGTCAGGACAATCATCAATCGTTGTTGACGGAGCCTTCGCTCTATACCCGTTAATGGTCACTTGGGCACAGGAGTACGAGTCGATTAATCCCAACGTCAACATTCAAGTTTCCGCCGGAGGAGCCGGGAAGGGCATGTCCGATGTACTGGCAGGCCTAGTGGATATCGGCATGGTATCCAGAAGTGCCACACAAATAGAGATTAATTCCGGTGCGTATCCGATCCGCGTCGCCCGAGCCGGCGCAGTTGCCATAGTTAACGCGAATAACCCAGTCCTCGCAAGTCTCCTAGCCAATGGGTTAAGTCAACCAACTTTACAAGGAATTTTCATTTACGGCAATGTGACGACTTGGGGACAGGCAACAAATAACCCCCTTTCACCAGTTAACAAGATTGACGTTTACACTCGATCGGATTCATCTGGACTTGCTGACACATGGGCTAAGTACCTAGGTAAGACGCAAGACGACCTGTTAGGGGTTGGAGTATATGGAGATCCAGGCATGATACAGGCCATCCAAAGCGACCCAATAGGAATCGGTTACGCTAACCTTGCATTCGCTTACGATAACTCAACGGGCAAGCAAGTAAGCGGAATTGCCGTCGTTCCAATTGACTTCAATAATAATGGCAGAATCGATGCGAACGAAAACTTCTACGGGAATCTAACCTCCGTAGATAACGCCATAGCCACGGGTGCTTTCCCAACTCCGCCCGCAATGGATCTGTTTCTAGTGACAAAGGGTAAACCTACTGGTGCCACACTAGCCTTCATAGTATGGATTCTCACAGCCGGCCAACAATACGTACCTAAAACCGGTCTGGTCGCCCTTCCGAGCCCTGCGCTTTCACAGGAATTGTCCCAACTGCAAAATTCAAGCACTAGCACAGCAACTACAACTTCGTCAGACGAATCTATCTTTCGCTGAATCGCCGAACACATATAGGTGAAACGAAGCGTGTCAACACTTACTGGTAAGCGATCAGTCAAGAGACGATACGTGATTGTGACAGTAATCCTAGCGGTCACGCTTGTTGGCGCTGTAGGATACCAAATATACACTGCCACTACCGGTACGAATAACCAATCAGTCCTAGTATCTTCGGTTGAATCGTCAGCACTTAATAGCCTTAGCACTCCATCCCAGGTTGCAAATGGTACTGTTTCACCAGCAACCAACACCACTCAGCCCATTGTTCCCGTGACGTTGAGCGGCGCAGGGATTGGCGTTGGAGCATCGTTGCCTGCCTCACTATTCAAGGCGTGGTCAACTGAATTCTTGAATGTGTCTCCCGCAGTTACAGTGAAATATAGTTCCAGTACCTCGAAAATCTCAAAGCTAGTCCGGGGAGCCATCGACTTCGGCGCATCAGATGTGCCTCTCTCTGATACGCAACTTGCGAGGGACGTCAGGGTTGGTTTTATTTCCAGAAACCTTAGGAGGAGTAGCGATAACCTACAATCTCTTACTGCTCGGTCTACCGAAGGGGACGATACTCAATTTCACGCCAGACGTTTTGGTCGGAATCTACTTCGGCCAAATCACCCAGTGGAACGATCCTAGGATAGCCACCATCAATCCAGGAATAGTGCTTCCAGGAAATCTAATCACGCCTGTACACAGATCTGATGCCGGTGGAACCACATACGCATTCACAAACTACCTATCATCTGTAAATCCGAACTGGGCTACTGAAATAGGATACGGTACATCAGTGAAGTGGCCTGCCGACATTTTGGCGTAGGTGTCGGTGCGAAGGGTAATGCGGGGGTCGAGAAAATAGTATCGACAACTGCTGGAGCGTTAGGTTATGTTGATTTCAACTACGCCAGTGCTAACAATCTAACGGTAGGCTCAATAAGAAACGCGGCCGGCAACTACGAAGCTCCAACGGTGGAAACCATTGAATGGGCTGCTGCTAACTCCACAAACATTCAATGAAAAGGGGAGAAAAAGAAATTTCCTGTTTTTTTCTTAATTGCAAATTCGAACTTGATTCGTTATGTTTATCTCTGCATAATTACGAATTACGAAAACGGTGTTTAAGGATATGCGCATCAACCTTGAGTCTCGAGTATATCTAAGCTTCAGCCGTAGTCGTAAATTGACGTTCACCGCATAAACCTCTCCTGAATTACGACACTTTAATCAACTACCTCACCAAAAAGCGAACCGGTCTTTCGATTAGGAACGAAAGGTGTTGCGAAAAGGGAATCACTTCGAATATACACTTCGACTTTACCTCAACGCTAACGGAAAAAGAGTCCTCGGTAAAGGCGGAGCCCAAATTCTGGAAGCCATCGAAGATTGCGGGTCAATTAGTGCGGCCGCAGAAGAACTCGGCATGTCATACAAATTCGTGTGGGACTATCTCACTCGAATTCGAAGAATCCTAAAGATCCCTATTGTTGTAACTTACCGGGGTGGAGCACAAAGACATCGAAAAGGAGGCGGAGGGGCAACCCTCACACCGTTCGCAAGAAAGATGCTCGAAGAATTTCACTCGACAGAAACCGAGCTGAAGCAAAACCTTATTCGACGACGAATTAGTCTAGCAAAAGTGCCGGCCATCACACGAATGAAGCCAAGGGGTTAATTCGCAATTAGTCATAGTTCATCGGATGGAATGTTTAATTGAATTTTTTTGTGGCTTGGTAGCAAAGATTAGAACCGCCCCAACTAGCTGGGCTAGCGAGCCAACGACAAAAATTGCGACAGGGCTTAACGCGGTCCAAACTAACCCAAAGACAAGAGGACCGAAGATGCCCCCTAGATCTTCGAACGCTCCATATACACCGACCGCCGTGCCGTAGAATTTATCTGATGTAACTTCTGGAATCACGCCGAGCAGAAGGAGCGAACTCGCAGAAATTCCCACCGAGACAATGCCAGAAGCCAGCAATAACTGCGACGGCGTTTTGACCAAGAGAAACGATAGAAAGACAATTGCAGACGTTGTGAAGCCAACTATGGCCACCTTTCTTCTGCCGAACTTGTCAGCGAACCATCCAACCAATGGCACCGTTACCAACTGCACAGCGAATGTCGCACTGATCAGCACTCCAACTTGAACCGTAGACATTTTGATCAATTGCGAAGCATAGAGCGGTAAAAACGATCGCATCAACGAAATCGTCATGAACGCGAACGCCGCCGACATGAAAAGACATCCGGACGAGCGTGAGTACAAAATCGATTTCAGACTTTGTGTCTTGTGTGGAATCGTAGTGCGCTTTAGTTTCGGAAAAGTGAACATTACGAGACCCCCTAACACTAGAGCCAATGCCGTCGACGCGTAGAATGCACAGTTGAATGAGCACGATTTGGCAAGATGAGTGCCCACTAGCGGCCCCACTATACCGCCCACACTATAGAATGCCCACCACACACTCGTAAACAGACCAACATATTTCGGCGGCGCCTTATCTAGCACATACACCCTCGTCGTAGGTCCTAAAATTACGCCGATCGCGCCCGCAAAGAATTGCATCACAACGAAGTACGGGACAAGAAAATGAAAGGTATACAGAGGGAAAAGAAGACTCATCGCGAGCATCGCAAAAAATATCAGGAATCGACGATCGACACGATCAGTTAGCGTTCCCCACGAAGATTCAAAGAAAAACATGCCGAGCGCAAGTGCAGTGGCCAGAATACTCCAACCAGTGATGCCAACGCCAAGAGACTGGACGTAAAGCGGCATTACTGGCCCGCCAACTGACGCTGTCCACAAAATCATCCAGAGCAGGAGTACAAGATAGATTGGCAAGATGCGAAGAAAATCTGAACGCAAGAATTAACATATCCAAGAATACGATTCAACGGTACTGCAAAGACCTTTATTACATAACATTTTGGTTCGCGTCCTCCGCAGACTCTCGATTCAATTCCAAAGAGACAGCTGTCATCTTACAGCCACCCGCTTATCGATATCTTCTTACCTAAATCACACTCTGCGAATCCGTGTTCATGTACCACATGTACCACAAATGTGCTAATTGACTAAATTCCTATAAGTCGAAGTCAGACTAAGATGCAAACATGTCGATAAGAATCTTCGAACTCGAAAAAACGCAGACCAAAATGGTTCTTGGAGGCCCGATTAAGCTCGTAACTTCCAATACTGAGGATGGAACAAAAAATCAGCTTGTAGCTTTTGGCGTGTTCCAACCCGGTGAAGGACTGTACCCACACATCCACCCTAATTCGGAAGAGATCTACTACGTAGTTAAGGGACAAGGAACCGTCTTCGTCAAAGACCAAAAAACGCCAATGCCCATAAAGACTAATCAAATCATATACATTCCGGCGAATACTCCACACTGCGTGACTAACACAAGTCAAGACGACCTTCTCATCGCATTCATCATGACTCCCGGCCTGAAGCGTGCCGAATACAAAATCGACGAGGACACCAAAGTCATTGAAGAGACAATCATGCATACCAAAACGTGAAAGATCTTGTTTCCGCCACATTAGGGAATTTGCCGCTCGCTCAACGAAACTCAAATCACACATCGTTTTACTAACAAAATATGAGAAATGACCGAAAGGCTATGCACGTTAGCCCTCGGTAAAAGTGTACTCCGAGGATCGAAATGTTTACCTAAACATGTCGTAGAAAATATTAATATGCGTGTCGAAGTGTTCCGGCAACGTCGGGAATAATGTGTGAGTGATTGGAGGTAGCATGCGATGAGTTTGATGGTAAAATATCGTGGACTTATTCTCATTCTAGTCTTAGTTGTCGGTTTGGGTGTCGGGTACGGAATCGGATATTACATGGGACTTAACTCTGCTCCAACATCGACGACGCTTCTCATCGATGCCGCAGGGTCCCTTCAAGTGCCCTTCAACGCAATTGTCAACAATGTAGTTCGACCACAGTACCCCACGCTCAGTTACAACTACATCTTCGAAGGCAGTCACCTGGCCGCCGCCGAGATCACACAGGCCAACAAGTCATTCGACGTATATGCGTCAGCGGATTACAAAATAATACCAGAGCAGTTAATTCCCAATTACGCGTCCTGGTACATTGTCTTCGCTACAAACTCGATGGCTATACTCTACACAAACAGCAGTAAGTACGCTAACGAGATCACACCAGAAAACTGGTATCAAATCATAACCCGACCGGGCGTTATTGTAGGAGTCTCCAACAAAGACACTGATCCAAGCGGTGCACAGGCTATCATCATGCTGCAACTTGCCGGACTTCTCTATTATCAGAACTCAAGTTACATTTACGATCAACTCTACGTCACCAAGAATGCTGCGAAAGAGTTGGTGATGGTTCCAACAGAAACTACTCTCAATGCACAACTGGAGACGGGAGCGGTAGATTACGTGTTGACGTACTCATCTCAAGCGATTTCACATAATTTCCAGTACATCAACCCGGGATCTCAAGTTAACCTGTCGAATCTTACGCTAGCCGACTGGTATGCGAAGGTTAACGTGACTGTTAACGGAGAATTCAGTGCAGGTTCGCCCATTCTCTACGACCTCACAATCCCAAACAACAGCCCAGACCAGACGATGGCCATAGCCTTCATCAAAAGCGTATTTAGCTCAGCTGGGCAACAGATTCTTCACACTAGTGGGTTGACTCCGTTAAATCCAGTGTTCATCTACAATCAAGCAGCAGTTCCGGCACCGATAATCCAAGCAATCAATCAACAAGGCATAACAATCCAACAAGTCGCGACGAACTCAACGAACACCTAGCGATCAGCATAGCCCCGTAACCATATCATACAACACAATTAGCGGAGCTCAATCAGATCCCACCACAAGTAGCTCCTCTGAGGAAAACTCTGAGGAGAAGTTCACGGTAGGCTTTCCGAATACGCGAATACAATTCCACTCGATTCTGACAATCATAAACTCATAAATGCTATCAACTGCCAAAGAACCGGTTAGGCGTGATCAAGGCGTGAGTTCAACTTTTCCGCTCCGTTTCGTAATCGCTCTCTCAGCGCTTAGTGGCATTCTATTCTTCGTCCTCGTGTCGCCAATCATCAGCCTAGTAGCCAATTCCACACCTGGAGGACTCTTGTTATCTTTACGTGATTCTCAGGTCCTCTCAGCACTGTACTTGACCATTTACACTTCCGGCCTTACTTCGCTCGTGGCAGTTTTGCTTGGTGTTCCTCTAGGGTACTTGCTCGGGAAATACGAATTTCGGGGCCGATCATTCTTGGACTCGATAATCGAAATACCGCTGGTGATTCCTCACACCGTTGCGGGTATTGCGTTGCTCACAATTTACGGCGCCTATCAACCGATCGGATCTATCTTCAACGGTTACGGAATACGATTAACGAACGACGTGATTGGGATAGTTATCACTCTTGTTTTCGTAAGCGCGACCTATACCGTGAAGCAGGTTGAAGACGCGGTCAGAGCTATGGATCCGAAATATGAGCTAGTCTCCAGAAGCTTAGGAGCTTCCGCCACATTCACGTTCTTCAGAGTAACAATCCCGAACATTTGGCGTTCAATAGTCTCCGGCGCAATTCTAACTTGGGCTAGAGCTTCGAGCGAGGTCGGCGCTCTATTCGTGATGTCTTACTATCCCGCTGTGGCTTCCATCTTCATCTGGAATCTCTACGCAGGCTACGGGTTACATGAATCTGTTTTGAATGGTGTCGTCTTGAGTCCTGGCGCGGTGAACGTGGCGGTTCTAATGATCGCCATCAATCTGGCAATTTTTGTTCTCTTTAAAATGATGCAACGCACGAGGGGAGGCAAATGATTGGACGGCTTAGTCGTTGAGAATCTCTCTCATTCATGGAAAAACTTCTCGTTGAAGGACGTTCAACTTTCTGTAGGAAAGGGAGAATACTTTGTGCTCCTCGGTCCTACAGGATCAGGAAAGACTCTACTACTCGAGGCTATAGTAGGCGCTTACCAACCGCGCAATGGCAGAATTATTGTGGAAGGAGAAGACGTTACCAATTTACCGCCCGAGAGACGCAAAATTAGCTATGCTCCCCAGAACTGCTTGCTATTCAAGAATATGAAAGTTCGAGAGAACGTTGAGTATGGATTATACGCGAGAGGTATCCCAAGCGACGAGCGGCGAAAAACTGCCGAACGAGTTATGCAACTGTTAGGAATTTCACATCTTGCGCAACGCGGACGCAAAACTTTGAGTGGCGGAGAACAGCAGAGAGTCTCCTTAGCACGTGCGTTAGCGGTTCAACCTAAACTCATCCTACTCGACGAACCTCTATCGGCTGTCGACTCTGAAACCAAACGCACTATTCTAGAAGAATTACGCCGCATACACGAGCAGACGGACGTAACGATGATTCATGTGACACATGACCTATGGGAAGCAGCTTCATTGGCAGATAGCATAGGCGTCATCAGCGCCGGTAAGATTCTACAGATCGGTGCACCAGATGTTGTGCTTAGGGAACCGACCAAAAATTATCCGTCCGTCGAAAACATGTTCAAAGGCGTAGTTGTCCGTAGAACATCTGGTCTTGCCGAAATCGACATAGGCGATAACATTCTCGTGGACGCTATCACCGACCGCTCAGGAGAAGTAATGCTTCACATTCGGCCTGAAGATCTCGTCGTATCAAGCAGACCCGTGCCTTCAAGTGCTCGCAACGACTTCACCGGCACGATAGCAGAGATAACGGACCTAGGTGCTATAGTTCGACTCAGAATTGTTGGAGGCAAGGCCTTCACCGCCGTGATAACACGTCAATCATTCTTCGAAATGCAACTGAATATTGGTACGCCTGTTCATGCTATATGTAAGACCACTTCAGTCCAAGTGCTCTAATGCGTGTTTATTGGTAAAATTATCTTGGCCGATTAGTCCTCGGGAAGGGTTTCGGCGATTATCTCTGCTATGTCCTTTACTGCTAGCTTTTCGTTTCCCAAAGCCTTTGCGCCGTCTTCGAACATCGTTATACAAAACGGACAAGCGACGGCTAGAGTTTCAGCACCAGTTTCGGTGGCTTCTTCCACCCTTATCACTCCTATCTTTTTTTTCTCGGGAACCTCATACCATACATTAGCCCCTCCGCCACCACAACAGAAGCTGTCGCCACGGCTCCGCTTCATCTCGATCAACTCTAATCCCTTGGTGGACTGCAAAACTTGGCGCGGGTCTTCGAAGACGCCGTTCATTCGGCCGAGATTGCATGGATCATGAAACGTGACCTTGCATCGTAACTCCCCTGGCTTCAATTTTCCTTCCTTGATGAGTTCGTTGATGAGTTGAGAGTGATGGACTACGGTGAATTCTGCGCCGAACTCCGGATACTCGTTGAGAAAAGTGTTGAAACAATGAGCACAATGGACGACTATCTTCTTTACTCCGGCGGACCTGATGGTCTCAAGATTCTTCATAACCAATTCTTGAAACTTAGCCTCTTCACCCAATCGTCTGACTGATTCCCCTGTGCATGCCTCTTCGTTTCCAAGGACCGCGAAGTTCACGTTTGCTGTCTTCAGGATCTTGACTACTGATTTAGTGATTTTGCGTGCGCGTGGATCGTAACTTCCTTGGCATCCGATCCAGTAAAGATATTCCGCACTAGGATTCTCCTGTACGGTTGGAACGTTTAGTTCCTTTAACCAACTCTGCCTGTCATTCTGCGGTAATCCATACGGGTTGTTGCTTCGGGCAATGTTCTCTAGAAATGTGCGTTTCATCTTGTCTAGCTTTCCGTCGGCGACGAGAGTGCGCCTGAATTCAATGATGAAATCAAGTGGGTTGATAAACACGGGCAGACGTCGACGCAAGCGTTGCAGGTGGTGCATGACCAAAGTTCTTGTTCCCTTATCGCCCCACTGGAGAAGACGTCCGCTTTCTTATCGCCTCTCATGTCTGCTCCTAAGTCTTGAACAACGAGTCTAGGGGAGAGGTCTCTTCCCGAAGCGTATGCCGGACATACTTCTTGGCATCTTCCACAATTAGTGCAGGCATCCAGAGAGAGCCGTTGCATTGGTTTGAAGCTCATGCTTGACGTAACGTTGGGCGGAGTCTGAAATTCCCCCGTCTCTAGAAGCTTAGCTAAGCTGAACGGAGTACTGAGTTTCCCCATCGGCTTCGTCGGAGACACTGCAATATTCAGAGTGGATGTGAGAACATGCACAAGTTTAGTGTAAGGCCATATCGCTATCAAAGCCATCACCGAAAACATGTGCGCCCACCATAGAACCTGATACAAATTCCTCGCTTGGCTTTCGGAGATTGATGAAATTCCGATTAGCTGTGAGATGGCGTATCCGACAGGCGAGTAGATGGCCCATGAAGGTTCAGTTGCTAGGAATCGCATCGCCTCCAAAAAGAAACCTGAAACGCCTATCCAGATCAGCATTGTAAGCACCAAATAATCATCCCAACGTGTCTCCAATTTTTCCAACCTCTGCACGAATCGGCGATATACAGCAATGATCAGACCGATAACAAACGCTAAGCCAAGTGTGTCGCCTAGAAATTCAAGAGTCAAATAGAAATCGCCCTGCATGAAGATGATGTTAGTGAAAAGAGGAAAGATGTCTGTTTGAATGAAAATCAGAGTTGTGTAGGCGACAAGCATCAGAAATCCGTAGAACAATGCTCCATGCATAACCCCACCCGAACCGCCTTGCACAACTTTCCTCTGCCCAACGCCATACTTAGTGAATCTACGCATCTTGCTGCCGAGATCTTTGGAGAAAAGTGAAAAAACATCTGTGAGACTTAATCCATAACTCCTCAAATGTCTGTAAATACCAAGCATCATGATTATTCCGCAAACGAAGAAGGTCGCGTACAAAACAGTCGGTGCATTGGAGGGCAAAAACAGATAGCCATGACGAACGGCTTCAGACATATTATTTACACATCGTGAAAGTTGTAACTAAAATTTCCGCAAGGTCGGTTACATGCCTACCATCGTTACCACATTCAGCCTATAAGCTGGTTGTTCAATGAATATCTACTACCCAGATACCGACCCTGAGTTTGTATAACAATCGCTAAATTAGAAAAGATTCCCAGTACCGTGTACAGAATTATTGGTGGACACGCATCATGAATGACGTTCTCTGCCTAAAACACACGGACTATGGTAGGTAATCACGGCAGTTCCGGAACTCACGAAACTCATGGCCGCCGTTCCGACCAGCAAATGATCGTCTGGTAACCGCTTCTGAAAAAACATGACCACAACTTATTATATTGACAGCAACAGTTGCAGCAAAATTGTGAGTCGCCTTGCAGCATGACGTAGAAGTTGCGGTAATCGGTGGGGGATGCGTTGGAAGCAGCACCACTTATCATCTTGCAAAATTAGGTTGCAAAAACGTAGCATTGTTCGAGCGAGGGCATCTCGCCTGGGGTGCAACCGGTAAGTCCAGCGCAATCGTGAACGTGGGTGTATGGAACGCGAGCAAACCGCTCATCCAAATGCTCTTGGAAAGCATTGAAATCTTTCATGACTTTAACCAGAGAATCGGCGGAAAATGCGGTTTCAAACAAACAGGATGGATAGGCGTCACGGGGGAAAAGCATGAGAACAGAATTAGAAAAGTTTCCAGCCTTGAAAATGAGTTAGGCGTCAAATCTAGTCTGATATCCCCTTCTGCCGTAGAGCAACTCGAACCTGGAATCTTCTCAGACGACCTGACTGGCGCCGTTTATGAACCGACATCTGGCTATGCCGACCCCGTAGATACCACGATCTCCTTTGCAACCAATGCCGAAAGACTAGGCGCAAACATTCTGACCGGTGTAAACGTGACTCAAATAGTCACGCAAGGGAATCGAGTCACCGGAATCAAGACAGAAAATGGAATAGTCAATGCGAAGAAAGTTGTAGTTGCAGCTAACGTATGGAGCCCAAAGTTACTTCAAACACTTGGACTCACCGTGCCGATCTCACCAACTCGAAAGCAAGTTTGTATCTTCAAGCCCTCTGGAGACACAGGATACCCGCGAGTAGTAACGGATGATTTCGTAAACGACCTCTACATGAAACCCGAGGGAGACGGAATACTCGTTGGAGAAATTGAAACACCCGGATCGCCCGTGGACCCGGAAAATTTCGTAGAAACAATAGATTATGATACAATCCCCAAATTAGCCAATAAACTACTTCACCGATTCCCAGCGATGAGCACTGCAGTAAGTCGAGGTGGCTATGCGGGACCCTACGATGTTTCTCCTGATGGACACCCGATCTTAGATGAGCTCCCAGGATATGATGGACTATATTGTGCAGTGGGTTTCAGCGGCCATGGCTTCAGATTCTCACCGGTTACAGGGAGACTCATGGCAGAATTAATTGTGGACGGAAAAACCAAAGGAGTCGACATCAGAGAGTTCCGTCTCAGCAGATTCTCTGAAGGAAAGCCGATAGTTCCGGTCGCATAGAACCATCTGCTAACGCAACAGAAATTCAAGTCTACGACGAAATGGCATCACTAGCAGTCGTTATTGATGGATATGGGTATCGCTTACAATAAGCCTCGCGAAACACCACAGTCCGGTTAACCCCGCTGCTTCGGGCGAATCCGCAACAACCATAGCGATTGCGTCCCCAACAAATCTTACTTTACTATCGCAGAATAGCGGTTGGTCCTGTATGAAGAAACCAACCTCGTTTGCTCCCGGAACGTCCTTAGCCGTTAAGACACGTTCCACGCCGTCAATTTTTACGGCTTGCGAGACATCAACGTGCTTGATAATTGCGTGAGGAAGTGAAGATCGAACAACCCTCAGGTAGAGCGCTTCTTGCTCAATCATGTCAGTCGTATACTTGATTTTCCCGGTAACTTTCTCTAATGTATCCGTTCTGCTGAGTTCGATCCTAGGCTGTCGACGATCGAGCGTAGCTTCTTGCAATTGTATCTCAATCCCACAGTATTATCTTGAATAATTAAGATTCTCTCATTCGTCGTCGAAGACGAGGAGTCCAACACGCATCATAACTCAAATTGTTATTGTTGATCATTGTACTCAAACTTTTCCGTGTTTGCAAATTTGATCTTAGAGTCAACATCCTGATATGGAACATCAACTATCTTCTCGCAAGAGACGAGATTGCTGATTGACAGTTCCATTTAGTATGCAAGACATCTACGCAGCCCAGAAGACGATCAAGGGAGTGGCCTCTAGAACTCCCCTTCTATATTCTCCATCCATATCGCATGAGGTCCACTCGCATGTATATCTCAAACTCGAAAACTTCCAGCCAACCCGCGTCTTCAAGATACGAGGCGCAACCAATATGATCAAAAATTGCCCCGCCGGGAAGACAATTGTGACCGCGTCTTCTGGAAATCACGGCTTTGCGGTTGCCTACGTCTGTAGTCTCCTTGGGAGAAATGCGATAGTATACGTACCTGAGACAGCTAACCCAGACAAGAAAAACGCGATAAAAGAATGTGGAGCCGAACTGAGAGAGGTTGGACGAAACTACGACGAAGCCTATGAAGAAGCCATACGCTTCTGTAAGCGTACTGATATGCTCTTTGTCCACCCATATGCTGACCCAATGGTGATGGCTGGACAAGGAACTATTGGATTGGAAATTATCGAAGACCGTCCTGAAGTTGATGCTGTCGTCCTTCCAATTGGTGGAGGTGGGTTGATTGGCGGTACTGCATTCGCCCTAAAGAATCTCAAGAAATCTGTTAGAGTCATTGGAGTCCAGAGCGAGAATGCCCCCTCCATGTTGGAAGCATTCCGCCTCGGAAGACCAGTAAAAGTCGATTTAAAACCGACCCTGGCGGACGGGATGGTTGTCAGCCTTACCACTGATGCAATACTACAGGTCGTCAAAGAATGCGTAGACGAAATAGTCCTCGTATCCGATTCGGACTTGGAGAAGGCAATGCTAACGTTACTGAAGAAAGATCACGTACTGGCTGAGCCATCTGGAGCCGCCTCCGTAGCAGCAATCATGAAAGGCGCTGCAGGAAAAAGCCGAGAAATAGTCGCTGTAGTTAGCGGCGGAAACATTTCAATCGATTACCTGTCTAAATTGTTACAGAAAAATTTACAGAAGACGACTTGAGAATCTCGGCCGACAAGACAACGATATAATCATTTTAGGTTTGACGTATAAGTTAAGTCACCAGAGATCGAGTACAGATAAATTTCCAGGATGACTTGTTGATAGTATGACAAATTTTAAAGTCGCACCCGTGAAACCCACCATTAATCAAGATGACTTGGAAAAAATCGATGTCCGAGTCGGAACGATAATTCTTGTCGAAGACGTCGTAGGGTCCAACACCTTAGTGAGATTGGTTGTGGACTTTGATGATCGTAAACGTAACATACTCGTAGGGATGAAAAAAGAAAGAGAAAACCCCAGAGAGATCCAAGGAAAGCAAGCGCTATTCGTAGTAAATGTGGCGCCTAAGAAGATGATGGGACAAGTATCAGAAGGGATGCTGTTCGACATCGGCTACTCAGACGGAATCAAACCCGCACTCGCAGTTCCAGAATACCACGTACCAAATGGATCACGTGTAGGATAATCATAGAAATAACATCGGTTCTACGAGTAGGATAATCATAGAAATAACATCGGTTCTATCGGTACTCTCAGGTTAACTTAGAACGGATAGGAAAAGGCTGAGAGCACGGCGTAAAATACCTTAATGCTTAGGGCACTTACAGTTTCTTGAGGAATGATCTATCGTGAACCTGCTCGGAATTGCAACAACTGGTGGAGACGCACCTGGGATGAACGCGGCAATCAGAGCAACAGTCAGAACAGCCGTGGCGAATGGTATCAAAGTGGTCGGTTTCGAAAGAGGATTCGCAGGGATCCTTGCGAACGAATCGATGTTTCTAGATGCAAGAACCGTCAGCGGCATCATCCACCTTGGAGGAACCTTCCTGAAAACTGCTCGAGCCGAACAAATGGAGACTGCTGACGGAATATCAAAGGCAACTAGGGTGTTGAAAGAGAACCATCTCGACGGTTTAGTGGTCATAGGCGGGGATGGCTCAATGAAGGCAGCTTGCAAGCTCCATGAAACAAGCAGCATTCCAGTCATCGGTATTCCTGCAACAATCGACAACGACTTGGCGGGTACTGATACTACGATCGGCTTCGATACAGCCGTGAATACCGCACTCGATGCTACTGACAAGATAAGGGATACTGCGACTTCCCATGACCGAGTCTTCGTAGTAGAAGTAATGGGACGCAAGCGTGGTTTCGTAGCTCTGGAGGTCGGGATAGGAGCTGGCGCAGAAGTAATACTCGTACCCGAAATACCCCACGATATCGATAAAATATGCCAATTGTTGCTAGAGAGCAATCGCCGAGGCAAAAAATCTGCGATAATAGTAATCGCTGAAGGCGCCGGGGATTCAACGAACGTAACGGAAGGGATACGTGAAAAAACCGGATTCGAAGTACGACTCACAAGACTCGGACATGTACAAAGAGGAGGACACCCCACTGCGCTCAGTAGGCTCCTTGCATGTCAGATGGGCGAAGCAAGCATCCAGTTCCTGCTAGACGGCAAAAGAAAACACATGACAGGAATTCAGGACAATCGCATAGTGCCAGTCGATCTAGAATATGCCTTCACAACTCAGAAACCACTCGACGAAAGACTGTACAAACTCGCGTCGGAGCTGGCGACGTTGCATATGTCTTAAGTCGGAAACCTAATCCCTCGATATTTCTCGAGCGCAAGCCTGGGGCCAAAGTCTACTCAGGAATAGCGTCGGTTTTCGTGTTCTAGTGCGACTTAATTCACTAAGCTAATGCTGAATCAATGTTTCATGTTGAAGTGTCAAGAGGTTACTATTTGCGATTGACGCTTGATTTAACGTTTCAACTTTTTATGCTCGATCTGTAGGTCTGGGTAAGCAGATTCATCCTTGAGCGACCTTTCGATGTTCAGTACCAATGGGATGAATTTACACACTGACGTTCTGAGAGTTCTCGAGGAGACTAGTCGCACTTTCCACATCTCAATAACTCGCCTACCCAGCAGATTGCAGGAGGCCGCAACCGCAGCTTATCTATCCATGCGTGCCTTGGATGAGATTGAGGACCATTTAAGGCTCAATAATGCTTGCAAGGAAAATCTACTGCATAAGGTTAGCTTGCGTCCTGCAAACACATACCGTTTTGGATGGGTTTACTCACTTTGACTTCAACACATTTCTTCGCCCTTACCAAACTGAGCTACCTGAGGTGACCTTACGTCATTAGCGAGTGGCTGTCCTATCCTCCAAAAGATATCGCACCCTGCATCTGGTATGCCGCTGCAGCTATGGCAGATCGTATGGCGTATTGGGTGAAGCATGCAATTGGAAGGTCCGAACGGAAATTGACCTCAATCGCTATACTTTTGATGTGGCGGGAGCGGTCGGATTACTTTCATGCGATCTTTGGGCGTGGTTTGCAGGCAGGCAAATTGATCATGGTTTTGCGATCCAACTTGGGCGTGGTTTGCAGGCAGTGAACATCCTACGTAATAGGGAAGAAGATATTCAGCGTCAAGTGGACTTTTACCCACTGGGTTGGAGCCAAGAACAAATGCTCACTTATGCACATAATAACTTGGACCAGGCTAAAGAAAAAGTGAAGTTCATACCACGAGATGCTTTTGCGTATATGTTCGAAATTCCGCTGGTCTTAGCCGAGGCTACTCTAGATGCCTTGGAGAATGGAGAGACAAAGCTCACGCGCATGCAAGTGCGACAAATTATCAACCGACTAGACGCAGGAAAGAGAGCAGGATAATCGCCAGAATTGAATAGATTCTGAATCCATTCAATTCCGTGATACGTACGAAGATTGTTCAGTGTCAATAAGGTTGGTTGAAGAATACGTTAATGGTTATTGGCGTAGCTTGGATTCTGAATATCATTGCAGGGCAGCTTTGAGAGTTGAAGCTGTTACAATAGTTGTTGCTCTGGGCGAAGCAGAACTGGAAATATGGATTACAGCTTAGGGCGGTTGGATAGTTATAGTAATTCTGAGAGTTAAGGTAGTTCTGTGAGTTCTGATTGAATGGAAGCCATACTTGTTGAATGTTGCCGTGATTATCAGGTTCGATGATTTGTGCGCCCCCGTTGAAGCTGTAGCCGGGATAGAAGCGAAGGATCAAGTAAGAGTTATTCTGTACGCCAACAGCAGTCGGATTAGAACATGGACCTAGACTGCATCCGCCAGAGACAACATTTGCTTGGTTATAGTACACCGCATACTGAACAGACGGTTGATTGCTTCCGTAGTTGTAGTTAGTGTACGGGGTACAGACATTGATTTGCAGATTACCAGAATTACTAGCTTGATTCCAGCTACCCTGATTACACACGAAGAAGTTGCTTTGGCTTACGGATGTTGAACCGCTAACCGTAGAGATTAGCATTATCGACAACACGAACCCCATCGTTAAGAATACGAGAGATCTGTTCATCTTCATCTACTATCGATCGAGAGAACAATCCCTAAAGAACTTTCCAAGACATTCTACAAACTGTCAGCAATTTTCTCTAGTCTGCAAACATGATTTGCCACATCTTTTTGTCTATGTCTATCTAAGTGCAAATGCCGCATTTACCATGAGTCATTCTGCAAAGTGTTAGCGATCGCAGCTCTTTACAGGAACGCCGGCTAATTCTTACATGGGTGTTACCAACAGGAGAGTCATGAACAATTTGAAATTCAAGGTCATCTCCATGACACTTGCTACGGCGGCAAACAAGAGTGCCTGCAAAGGTTTACGGCAAAGTGCAATAACTTCAAAGCACCTAACTATAACAATGATTCCTACGTGATCTCGTAGTAGTTAGCAAGCAATCGTCAAACTAGAGAGATCCACATCCGAAGCATGCAGACGTTCTTTACAATGGGTCGTGGTATCGTAAAGCATGATGGTTTCTCCTTTCCAATCTAATCCGATTAGACAAAGCAGCAAGTTCGGTCACTGCAGTCGATACGCTGGAAACGCTTAAGTTTCCCGTGGCTTGAGCGCTCGGACGGCTAAATTTTCCCAAATACAATAGGGAACTCATCAAATTTGAGTTAGGTTATGTTTGGCGACTTGACGTTACCGGGAATAGAAGTGTCTATATGTGTGTGGCATCAGCATTCCGTATACAACTATGGCATGTAGTTTGAATGAACGACTCGTCCATTCGGTTAAGAAGTGACGATTTTAACAAGTAGGGTAAAGGTTAGGGATAGTAATGAATAGGAAATTGTCGCTACTTGTATCCATTATACTAGTGGCGTCCGTAAGTCTTCTCATGTTTCAACCCGTCGCATCACAAGGCGTACCTATCGTGACGGTTACGAACACCGTAGCGTGGCAGAACAATTTCGGTTCAAACCCAGCGTGTGGTTACCCATTCAATCCATACTATTGCAATGAGGGTCCGCCCGTAACTATTCAAGGATACTTAACATCCGACGGGTCTTGCACGTTTCTTTACGACGGTCAAGTCAATTATGCGGTTTGGAATCTTCCGCGCTATCGGCAATACCCTTCAGGAAATTATCAGGTGTACGGGTATGTTTATCCTGATTGGCCATTAGGGCAACAGTTTCCACCATACCCATTCCAAACAACGACTTGTATGGGAATACCGCTTTGGACGGTTCCACCTTACATTCAAAGTTGGGGCTATAATGGCTATAACGGGGGTTATAATGGAAATAATCCATATCCGTGTAATGGTCAGAACTGCTGGGGCAACGGTCAGACCGTAACTGTTTATGGTTGGCTCCCACCGGTAGGTGATGGCTCAGGATGTGTAAACCTCTATACCAATCGGGGGCAATCGAACATCAAGGCTATCTTATGGAATGTAGGTAGCAACTATCTTCCTGGCTATGTAGCCGTTACCGGCGTATTTCAACAGATGAACTCATGTGGAGGAACCGTACTCAACGTCCAATCGATAAGCCCCGCCTACCAATAGTACGATTATCGCTAATTTTTCATGACTCTTGTCAGAATAGTCTGATGCTTAGTTTGTTGGGTTTGTCCTTAAGATTGAAACTGTTCCGCTAGTGGCGTCAACAATTAGGTGATCGCCAGTGGAAATTCTCTCTACAGGCACTTGATCGACGCATGGAACTCCTGCCAAGATTACGCCTGTGGCGACGATCGTTTCAGTTTCTTTATTCACGATTGCTAGGGGGGCTTGGTTGTTCTTAACGAGTCCGTAGATTACGTAGGAGCCCACGGTTGACCCTTTGCCGTACGGGAAAACCAGGATCTTGCCTTTGACTGATTTTCCTTCAAGTTCATGACCTTTTTCTATGAAAATGCCTGTCTTGGCGTCGACGCCACCATAGAATCCGATTGGTTCTCTTGATACGAGGCTTTCGCCCTCAACTCGTCCTGGACTAATTGTTCGTCCTTTTAGAACCTCCACATTTGGCCACCTAGGTTATTTTCTCAATCAGCGTATCCAACTTGGTGAATACGACGTTTTGCTTGCAGAATCCAGGCAGGTAGTTTGCTGCCTTGCCTGAGTTAACTCCTGTTGTCTTGTAACCCATATCTTCAATCGGTGAGACGACCATACATGTATCCGCTACGATTCGTCCTCCTGCCGTCTCGATGATTTGCGTGAATCCCATTCGATTTGCTGCTTCTTTGACCATTCTTGAGGTGCAAATCCACAATGGTTTCTTCAGCTTTCTGCCCTCGAGCTTTCGAGAGATAGTCATTATTTCCTTTAATGACGAATGGGGACATCCAAGAATGACGATGTCTGGTTCCTTCCCTGTCGAGAGTTTCGAGAAGGTGTCTTGCAGGTCTTTTTCGTTTACTGATATCTTCTCTAGTCCTTCAGTCTTCATCAAGTGCGCTTCAGGAGTCAAGTTCTCTATATGATAGAGGGCTACTGCGCCGGATGCTGCCATCGCGGCCCCCAACGCTTTCAGTTGATCGGTATCTGCGTCAGCGATTCCTTGGAAGTAGGGTATGTTGTTCTTGACTTTTTTTCCGACAACATAACCAAGGGCTCCAAAATCAGCGTTATCTTCGAGTCTTGCTTCGACATTCACTAAGACTCCCGGTTTCCGGTTCTCAGATAGATGGAGGCCGTAGTTCGGCGTAACCCCGCAGAGTGCGGCAGCCAAAGCAGACGGTCCGCCCTCTCGATTCGTTCTAGCGCCTATTGCTGAGTTAGAAAACGAAATAGCTGAGGATTCGGACCAAGCAATGTGTTCCGCGAATCTTGGAAGATTTCCTGCCAAGTACGGGGTGCAAGTTGCGCTTACGACAATTCCCATCTTCTTGAAAGCGTTCATGATGCGTAGCTGCTTTTCTGCGAAGGCAGGCGGGATTTTTAGTTCCTGCCAATCTTCAATGTCCATTCCCGCGGGATTCAGGAAAGTCACTATTTTTGCTACCGCGCCTTTATTCGCGTAGTCTTCAAGGAACTCGACTCCAGGATCGCCTATTGATTTGTATGAGACACCCGCCACTTGCGCTGAGCCAACAGGAATCATTCTGTCGGCGCCATAGATATCGCCGAGACTGACAAGCAGTCGGAACATTCGCTCTATGACTTCTCCGCTTTCACCAGATAGGAGGCGCTCCTCAGCATTCGTCAAGTACATTGTTCAGTCACATCTTCTTTTGCTGTACTAAGTAATCGTTGAGATCTAACTGCATGGGTAGGGGTGGTCGTCTGAACTCCTTCTTTCCACGGTCTGGGATTGTCATGTCGAATCCGACTTTGCACGTCATCTGTGTGTCCATGTCGGAGGATGGATCTAGCGATGAGCCTTTCTCTCTCTTGGTTATCATGTTCTTGTCAGCTTGAAAACGCGTTGCCATTGCCCACTCAATCTCATTTGGGTCGTGAATGTTTATATCGTCATCTACGACGAAGACGTGTTTCATTGACTTGTGGCCTTTGAAGGCCGCCTCGATTGCTTTCTTGCCGTCGTCTGGAGTTTTTTTCCGTATACTCACAACTCCATGAAGCCAGGAGCACCCGCCCGACGTCACCAGGACGTCTTTGACCTCACAGACTTTCGAAACTTCCCGATAGATCGTCGGTTCCCTAGGCATACCCATTAGCACTTTATGCTCGAGGCCGCCAGGCAACAGTGCATGGTACATTGCTCCTTTTCGTGCATAAATTTTCTTCACCCTCGCGACTCTCTGTCTCCGTACGATGTCAAATGTTTCAGTCAGGTCTAGGAATGGGCCTTCTTGGTGTAGTTCACCTGTTAGCTGAGCGATGATTACGATGTCTGCGGGAGGAACTTTATGCCCATCAAGTTCCACGAGCGGCGTTTCTTCCAAAGCGTTGGCTATGTCGACTTCGCTAACCCCAATGCCTACGGAAACTGCTGCGCTTAGTAGGACTTGTATTGGTGAGGATATACAGATAGCAAACTCGTTCAACCCTCGGTTTATGTATGCGTCGAAGTGCCGTTCTAAGATTCGAAAGACGAGCAGGTCTCTGCCCAAAACCTGGGCACGATGGTATGATAGGTTGACTCCGTAATCTTTGTCGTAGCAAGCAACAATACCTGACGAGATGTACGGGCCTCCGTCCTTAGGGTAGTGTGTTAGAATTGGCAACCGTGTAAGGTCTGATCCAATATTTTCATATGAGCTGGCTTCGACCGTTCTCGCCTTTCGTGGGTGATCAATGGCTTCCGTGAGTTTTCCGATAAGCTGTTTCCTATCTATGCCTAGTCCTGTTGCGACAAGCTCTCTTGTTGAGCACACGTTTGCAATGATGGGCATGTTGGAGTTTTTTATGTGTTCGAAGAGAAGAACCCGACCATCTGCCATCTTCATTAAAGTCGAAACTTCATACTTGGGATCAACTGGCTTGCTGATTCTATTCAGCAAACCTTTTTCATCTAATTTCCTGACGAACTTCGCTAACTCCACTGCTGTTCACCGAAGAGCATACGGGGGATATCTAAATCGTGGTACGGAGTCCCTGAAAGCCATTCCTCTCAATTTCCACTAATTCCGATTAGTCTGGCGGCGTCCGTTGTCCGTGAGATCTTCGTAATCATGCCTAGCGCATGGGGTTCTTTGGCGACGGTATTCTGAGTCGCTCAGAAATTCGATTTACACTGCTTGCAACGATGCCCACCTAAGTTCAATGGATTAGGCTCAGGAGGACTGCTATGTCCCAGTGGTTTTCCACATACGTGCTGGTGAGAGGGAGCCCATTTCTTCGCACCACAGATCGGATTATTCGCTGACATGGAACATCCAATAACGTGACCTGCTCACGGCTTAAGCATATCGATAGAATCATTCACGCAAGTCGTAGCTCAAGGCGAGGTTAGAGACAGAGCCACCCGTCATCTACGACGAGAGTTCCATTTACAAAGTCTGCGTCGTCTGAAGCCAGGAAAGGTGAATGGTTTGTGGAGTACGTCCTGAGCAAGTTTCATAGCGTCGATGCTCCCCCAACCGGTTACAAAATCCCAGCCGGTATGCGCACAGTATCCGATCTGATTATTGGGGCCGACGAGGCTGCAACCCTTTTTCACATCATGGAAGAGGTATAGGCCCAGTAGTGAGCCTGAGCCTAATTGGTATAAAGTCGGGTTCAAGAATCCTAAGCCTCGAGTATTTGAGATAAATCCTGTCTCACGCGCTTTTTGCAAAATGTCGGCTACGATTCCAGCAAACGTTGGAGCAGCAGCACTAGTTCCAAGGAAGCATCAAATAGTAGCCAGAACTAGGTTTCGAACCACAACAGGTGTTGTTTGAACCCCAGTCATTTGACGCAGCGATAAGAGTGATCCCCTCGCCAACCGACTTCCCATATTCAGCATTGATGGCCATCGTGGTTGCACGGGTAACCCCCGAAGATGGGCTTAAGACAGCTATGCTCGCCGCATTATTTTCGATCACGTAGGAAAATCCGTCAGTAAGCCGTTCAGCGCACCCAGCGCTCGAACTAAACCCAATTAGCACAAGCAATATCTTGGCACCAGGGGCCATCGCATGAATCGACTCCGCGTCAGCAGTTGGCTCCCCTGATCCAATCCCGCATTCTACATTAGTTCCTGCAGTGACGTATGGTCTAACCACTGAAACAGAAGCGGCTGAAAGTCCGTAATAGTTACTGAACGAGTTCAGGTCAGTGTAGAAGGCGCTGTCAATGCCCGAATTGACTAGCGCAACAGTAACCCCTTGTCCCGTATAGCCGCCTGGATTAGAGGACCAACGCCGTATACGTCAGATACTTCCTTTGAACGTAAAAGAACAAGGAGTCGCACATTGAGCCCTAACATACGAAGGTAACGTGACGCCTACAATGACGATCACAATTACAATAAGCACAGCAACCTTCGCTACAGAAACCGCCTTGCGACTCGTCACACGATAAATGTCCATCGCTTGTTTGACAAGACTTATTGTTTCTTTCTCATCGCTAGTCAAGATTATTCTGACGATTTTCGTATGCATTGATGAAAATACCGTCAGCTAGTCCTGTCATCGATTCGTATTGCTCGAAGCTGGTTCACTTAAATTACATTGGCATTAATCGGCAGGATGATAATCCAATGAAGATGATCATCTTTGTGCGCCACGGAGAGAGTGAATCGAATGTGGCTAAGATTCAGGCAAATGAGATAGACAAGTACCCTCTGACTCCTCGAGGGAGATTCCAAGTTGAACGGTTAGCTCAAGACCTCGCATTGATTCGACCTAATGCTCTCCACTCCAGCCCAGTTCTCAGGGCGGCGGAAACGGCTGGGATCATTTCACGGGAGCTGAATATTCCGGTACAGGTGAATCCAGCTCTTATGGAGAGGGATTGGGGGAGAGCAAATGGGACGGTTGTATCTACCTTTGAAGAGGAGGTTGATCTTCTCTTGGCCGCTGACCGGTACGGAATAGAATCGATCGCTTCGATAACAAAAAGAGTGACCGACTTCATGGAAGGGCTGAGCTCCGGAGTATCAGTTGCTGTGACACATGCAGATGTGATCCGTGGCGCATTGGTTCATGCATTCGGGATTAATGATGATGAATTCTCGAGCTACGGGATAGTACCTGAGAAGGCGACAATGACCGTGTTGAAGAGGAGTCAGGGAAAATTCGAGGTTGTGGCGATCGGGGCGCCTCGCGTGGCCGATGCAATGTTACGGACAACTGGCTTGGGCAGTTGACCGCGTTTCTCATCTATGGCTTGCGAATTCTACACAGAGTGGTATATCTTCGTGATTAGATTGAGGTTTGGTTTGAATCAATGAGCCACTATTGTAAACTGTGTCAACCCGCTAAGATATTTCGATCAAACGACCAACTGCATGAACATCATTGGACGACTCATCGGGAATTGTGCTGTGATGTCTGTCGCCATTTGCGTCGATTTCACTCAGGATTTCATGGCTGTGCGGTATGCGGTTGCCGATACACGAAGAAGCATCCGGAACTAAACTAGGCTGAGATCAACGACTTAATCACGCACAAGCTAGACGGTAGTTGACTGGCCCGGGTTGACCGAACGAGAACCGTTAATTGCCACATGGTTAGGCGGCTAGCTTGATCTGCAGAACAAGTATTTTCGAAGTCGTTTCAACCTCATGTGACAGAATCATATATTGAACCCGCTGTGGCAATTTCGGGTTTATCTCATTTTCGAAATATCGCAATTGATCGTAATGTCAGTTCAATTTCGCTGAAACGTCTAAATCCACCCCTACGATAGCGGACGCAAGATCGGGAGGAGTGAACAATCTTGAAGGTATCGTATTCTCTCGTAATTATTGCGTTCCTGTTAGGCTATCTCGTTGTCGTACCGATGTCGAGTACAGCGTCACCGCTACACTTGGCGAGTTCAGGTTATCTCGATTTAAGCCCCAATTCAGGTCCTGTTGGAATAGAGGTCGGGATTACAGGCCAGGTGACTACACCGAACCTTGATCAGAGTTGTTCTATCTCAAGCCCAACTAGCGGCACCATAATCGCCGGCGAAGCATGCACCGTAAACGGTGGTGGGAGTACCAACGGGAATTTCACCGGAAGCTTTACTGTAGGGAATGTTTCACCAGGTCAGTACGTGATCGAGGTTACGGCTTGCGCCGGCAATGACGGTTGTACTCCTAGTTCCGGAGATTTCGTACAAGCTATCTTCCAGACACAGGGCCAACCAGTTATCGAGATTAGTCCAGGATGGTGCTGTGCCGTTCCGGGCTCCACGGTACAGGTGTTTGGATCTGGATTCTCTCTGAATGACAGTCCATGTACAATAACCGGTCCTGCTGTACTTTCATACAGTTGCAAGATTTCAGGAGGGTCATTAACAGGGTTGTTTGTCGTTGCGAATGTCCCGAGCGGCTACTACGAGGTTGCCGCGACTGGCAGTCCTACGGGTGATTCCGCTAATGCTAATGTTGGGGTTGGATCGTAGGGATCGGCTGAGGTAAAACCGCAGCCAGCCTCCCAGTCTTCGATTTCGTTAGCTTCTCCGTTTGTCACATGTGAAACCTCTCCGTAGTCTAATCCGGATTAGTCTGACGGTTTCCGTATCCCATTCATACAACGAGATTAGTCGGTTTTGTTGGTGAATGGCCGCTGCAGATAAAAACAGGTGACTGCGAGGATTTCGTGAAATCAGAACACAAACCACAGGTTCTAACAATTCAGCGCACCTACGTTCACGCAGCGCACTACTAATCCTGGACAACAAATCGCAATGGACCAACAGACATTCTAAATATCGCAAACTTCCTCAATCATTCGGATGATCAGAGTGCAAGGTGCTACGGATGCAGAGATTAGGCAACTGATCGCGTCAGTTGATTATTCTGAAGCGCTAACATTGACTGCGGGAGAATCTGAGGTGCGAGCTGCCTGTAGAGATGCAATACGATATGGCTTCCGGGCGGTAGTTGCGTTTCCGCAGTATTTGAGGATCCTAGTTGATGAGCTTGCGGGGACGGATGTTCGTGCCCAAATCCCAGTAGGCTTCCCCTGCGGAGGCGTCACCACACATGTGAAGTGTACTGAAGCGGAGGAGGGCCTGAAACTGGGCGCGACTGACTTGGACATGATGATGAATCTCTCTGCTTTCAAAGCAGGTCACTACAAGGACGTTGCAGACGACATAGCTGCCGTCTTGGCTGTGGCTGAACCATTTCATGTCCCCTTCAAAGTCATCATTGAAGTCGGCGCACTAACCGACTCCGAAATCGTGACAGCCTCCAAATTAGTCGCGGAGAGCGGCGCGGGTTTCGTCAAGACCTGTACAGGATTCGGCCCTGGTCGAGTGACTCTGCACGTAATTCGTCTGATCAAGGAAGCGATCGGCGACCGGATTGGCATCAAGGCCTCAGGCGGTGTTGCTTCCTTGGAAGACGGTGTGGTATTAATGCGAGCAGGAGCAGCAATCGTTGCCCTCCGCAAGCAGCTTGTCGAAGAACTTTACGCGTTAGGTTGGCGACCACTATGAATGTGAATTCAAACGTGACTCTAGAAGTATCCCTAAGTTTTGTGTGAACAGTAAAGCAATGCACTACCTATCGGGGTAGATATGTGAAATCTGGTGTAACAAGAACAACTCATTCTTGATTTCGTCTTTATCCATCATCTTCAATGGCATCTGTTAAGTTACCTCCACCATCACAGCGTTCGCATCCAAGAACGCTCGAACCATTACATGTCTCGCAAACTCCTTCGAGGCTTCCGTACCCTCCACAAGCCTCACACGTTATGGGCTCGCCATCGTTATCTAGTCCTTGGAAGCGTTTTCCATGACAATCTTCACAGTCCAGCGAGAAGACGGATTTTCCTTCACATTTCCAGCATTGAACTTCTCCCCATCCATCGCACAAATTGCAAATCATAGGAACCAGTCCGTTACGTGTTCACTTACCTCCAGTTGATGAGTATTACGTTATAAACGTAATTGGTAATACCTTTTCTCTCTACGATGAAAAACATTATCCTACCTGAAAGGGCGGAATCAAATGTGAGTTTCACCGATGAAAATGGGTGGATGCGCTATTGGTAACCTTCGACGCCATCATTCCCATCTAAACTATTTTTCAGCAACAATCGCATTCTGTAACCGGTCCTTGCGGACTTCCCCTATCGAAATAATGCTCATGGGGAGGCCCTAGATTTGTGGTGGCAGAGCCAAGACGCTGATTATTTCCCGGTAATGCATCACATCTAGGCGTATGCAATCCTTTAGACAATTTCTCCACCAGTTATTTGATGGAATTCATCTTTAAGAATCTAGCAGCATCGTGGATATTGGGCAGATGTTACGTTACCCATATCTTTTGCATGGGTACGCAGAACATTCACATATCATATACGACACATACTTCTATACTCGACATAACTCATCCTTCCCTGAAGTTCTTGACCTCTAATCTTTTCCCACTCGCAATGTCTCTAGTTGCAATCGTAATCATGGTAGCTTCAGCACTAGGCCTTATCTCCGATTTGATTTTCGAAAGAGTACGCTCATAAAAGAATCGTACTGCAGCTAACGTTCCTTGGATGAGATTCGGGAAGTGGTGAAATCGTCCGCCTAGCCTAACAGTTGTCGCAGACGAATTCTAAACTACCATATGCGGAGGCCTAGGCAGTAACATTGCCCCTGCCTTCAAAATTTAAACTGTTTCATGACCTTAACTTGATACCGCGTTTAGGTCACTCTATCTTAAATCCAAGGTCCTGCCCCAGTTAAGCTGTCAAATCGGTGCAAAGAGTGGCAAGCCGCGAGGGTTGTCGCGAATCTCATGAGAAGCCAGCCGGTGTCAGGAGAAAATGGGGTATACACAAATACAGAGCGAGTCCGCTGTCTTCCCTGGGTTTCTAAATGGGATCGTATTTGCAGACAAAGTTCCGTCTACTTCTGTCACTACTTCTTGTAGGTATCTGCGTACTCGCCTCATCCACATTCGCTATTCATCCTACTGCATTTGCTTTAACTAATGATGCTTACCAAATAATTACTCAGGATTTAGCTTCCGGGCAGATGAACATCCATTTGCCTGCTGGCAGCTACGTGGTCAGTCAGGGCATTAAGATAACTGAACCGAACGTTCAAATTTATGGCGACGGAGAGAACTCGACTATACTTACACCAAATAACGCTTCAATCAATACTCTAATATCATTTCGGTACGCGGACAATTTCAGTATTCATGATTTACAGATTACCGGAATAGCAGTTGGACAAACAAGTCCGACATCAAACAACGGAATTATCACCTCGCAATCCAATTATGGTCTCATTGAGAACATTTATGCTCATGACTTCAAACAGTTCACGATAGAATATCAGAATGCTAACGGAGGACTAATCCTAAACAACCTGGTCGTTAACTCTGGCTCAAACGGAATCAGCATCAACGACGAGAATGGTGGACAAGGAACAGTTGTTAAAGGAAACGTAGTGGATGGAGCCAGTGATGTTGGAATAACCGCCTTTGTTGGCAGAAACTTCCTCGCCGCCAACAACACGGTTAGAAACGTCGCGTTGCATTCTTCACCTTTCGGCGAGAACGTACATTGGGGAATGGCTGTTGAAGGCGACCATTTAGTAGCAGGAGCGACAAGCAGCAACGTCACATATTCAAATAATCTAATTGTTAATTGCGGAGCAGCAGGATTGGTTGCTACAGCAAACAACAATCAGACCAGCACCGGGGTGGATCATAATATTTCCTTCTATAACAACACGGTTATGAACTCAGCCTCGGGGTTGATTGTGTCTGACGTTGACGGATTCATTAGTAAAGGAAACTTGTTTACCAGCTTCCCTGCGAGTGCTAAAGCGGGGATTACAGTTTATCAAGGGTTATCATCAAACATCGATATAGAGAATGAGTTCATTGGGCCTCTACCGTTAACTGCAACGGCAGGAGTCATAATTTACGGTGGGTCAGGTAAATTTGTTAATTCCACGATTGTCACTAACCGATACCCCGCGATCTTTGTTAGTCAAGCCGTTAAACCGAACTGGATTCTTTCATATACAGTCATTACAAACAGTAACACCACCTCAACTACTTCAAGTACTTCAAGTACTTCCACAATCGAACCACCACTACAAACATCCTCATTCGTCATCGACGACTTCAGAAATCAACCACGTCAGCAACGGCAACAACCACGTCAACAGGTGCGAAGATAGCGAATGACGGTACGGCTGCGAATTCTTGTAAGTCCTGTACTTCTAGTACATTCAGTTTTACTCATCAGGGCTAATGTGTTGGTTGTTGTTGTAGTGGGATATGGTCAGAACGTTCCGACTGTTGTGAGTGTTGGGGTTTCGTCTGCGTCGAAGTTGAATTCATTGCCGCTTCGACTGGGTCTTCAGTTGCTGAAGATTTATGGTACGTGTTCCTATTTTCTTCAGGTACAGGCACCGTTTCCGTGCAAACCAAGACAGGTGCGAATAATTATCTTAATGTGATCGCGCAGAGCTTTACTGGAACGGTAACTACGGCACCTTTCTTCGAGAATACCGCAACCAATACTGTTGATTGGTCGTTCGGTCAGCGTTACAGTAAATTCTGGTACGATAGGTCGTCGTATCATTATGGCAGTTGCTGCCCCGAATAGTAGCAGTTACACTCTCGGTTCAGGTCAGAAGGATATTTGGTCTACTCAAGGTAATTCTCATTTTGCAGATCTAAATTATGAGGATAACTCAGCGCAGCAGACGATGAGTTTAAGCGGTTTTAGTATATCAACAAATCTGGTCACAATAGGTACAGCGATACTGCCGGTTACAGCCAGACCTTCAATCTCACTATCGTCAACCCTTGCGCACGCCAGCACAGACCAGATTACTATTCCAACTCCGCTACGTCATAGTAAAGCTCGCTGCGCGGATTTTGAGTCCTTAATTCGATGTTGATTATTCTTTTCTGAAGGGGTTCTGTCAATCTCGTAGGCCTAATCGTTGACTCATAGTGGTTTCGAATCTCCCACCATAAAAATTAACCCACGACTCTCCGATGCCTAGTCTTTCGCAAAAACGCCCACTAAATTATCATAGAGTTGTACGTAGCGCTGATAGGTTTTCTCGTATGTTTCGAAATTTGCAGGATTCGGTTCGAAGCGCTTCTTTATTGAAACCATTTTCTCGCATGCCTCGTCAATGCTCTTGTACATTCCTACTGCTTTCCCTGCTAGGATGGCAGCACCTAAGCAGGCAGCCTCCTCGTTCTTCATCGTGAGAACTGGTCGTTGAGTAATGTCGGCTTCGATTTGTTTCCACACCGAACTTCTCGCTCCGCCACCCAGTGTTCGTATCTCTTCTACCCGTATCCCCAAATCCTGTAACGTCTCCATGTTTCTTCGGACAATGCAAACTACTGCTTCCATTATTGCCCTGGCAAAGTGTGCTTTCGTGTGCCTCAGAGTAAAACCGTAGAACACACCTTTGGCTTTTGGATTGGCTTCTGGTGCCATGGCACCTTGGAGATGGGGCAGCATGACCATGTCCTCGCAACCTGGCGCGATTCTTGAGACCTCCATACTCAATAGATCGTAAGCGTCAACTCCAGATGCTGCTGCAACCTGCATTTCTTGCTGACAGAAATTGTCTCTGAACCATTTGAGGACCATGCCGCCTGTTGTGAACGTGTGAGCCATGTAGGTACCAGGTTTAACGAAATAATGAACTGGCATTCTTCCCGTGGATCAAAGAGGGGCGCAGCGAGAGGGGCACAGATGGCTAGGGCGGCGCCCGTATTCTCGGAGAATGTTCCAGGCCGAATGTTTCCCACGCCGGTGGCACCAGCCGCCTGATCTAATGCTCCGGTGGACACGATCGTCTTCGGCGAGAGGCCGAGTTCAGCAGCGACTGATGGTGTGAGCTCTGCTACTACTTCACCTGATTCACGTATCTCTGGTAGCTGGTCTGGCGTAATCTCCAATCTGTCTAACATTTCACTCCACCATTTTCTCTTGCTAATGTCCCAGTATACTGTTGAACAGAGCAGCGAGCCTTCAGCAACAAATTTGCCCGTCATTTTGTAGATAAGATAATCCTCGACCAGTAGGTACTTGAAGGTCTTTCTGAAGATCTCAGGCTCATTCCGTTTTATCCAAAGGATCTTAGAGGCTGGCCATGTAGGGACTATGCTGACCTGGCCAGTAATCTCTGTAAGTGGATTGCTGGTCAAATTCTTTCGATAAGAGCTCTGCCTCTTGCTGTGCTCTATTGTCAAGCCAGACAATTGCATTTCTAAGTGGGGTGCCTTCTCTTGTCTATGGGTACAAGTGTTTCTCCTTGGGCTGAAATACCGAGGGCCCTTATCTCGTTCTTATCAACCTTAGATTTGCTGAGAACCTCTGAAACACCCTTCTTGAGGGCATGCCACAGCGTTCCTGGTTCGATTTCCACGGCTAGAGACGTTGGAGTAAGCAGAGTGTACTCTTGGCCAGATATGGCAATTAATTCTCCTCCTTCATCAAAGAGTGAAATCTTAGAAGCTGTTGTCCCAGCGTCAACACTAAGGAGGTAATTCATTCAATCTTCCTCAGCAGTCCAACACGGTTAGTCCGGCGGTGCGAGGCTCCAGCAGACTAGCACTTCGGCCGTTCCCCGATTGATCAATTCGTGTGGTTCCCCTGGAGGAATAACGACGATATCGCCTTCATCGAGCTCTTCAGACTTGTCTATTCGCGGGAAGTGACAAACAACTCTCCCGCGAGCGCAGTAGAAAATCTCATAACCGTTCTTATGTCCTGGGTCAACCGTACCTTTTTTGCCGGGCGGTAAAATTGAAGTTCCGAAAAGAAGTTTATCGGTTTTGTAATAGAGTCTGCATTGCTCTTCTCCTTCCATGAAATTCTTCGCGGCATCCTTCCTAACGGTACGAATCTCTTGCACAATAATCAACCTGCAAGGAGTTATTGCAAGATTGGGTGGCTTCGTAATCAATAAAAAGTTATTTCAGCGTTATCGCCACGGGGAATTACCCCCGGCTGATATTACGCGTAACAGGGCATGGTTTGCGCTGGACTGGATGGCATGGAATTCATCTTCATGTTGACGCATCATGATGTGACGATTCCAAATGCGCTTGAAGTTTTTGATGAAGTGAAGGATACGGGGTTAAAGTGTATTGGATGCAAGGACATAGGGTTGAACATTGACCAGTACAAGGAGTTGTTCGCTGGTTTCAGGAAGCATGGAATGCAGAGCTTCCTGGAGGTCGTAACGTATAGTGAACAGGAGCATTTCCGTGGAATTGAGCTTGCCACGAAGATTGGAGCTGACAATCTGATTGGAGGAATGCCACAGTACACTAAGAAAACGATGGACCATATCAAACAGAATAAGATACGACTAGGCTTCTACCCGTACATTGGAAAGATAAGCAGCCACCCCTGCATATTAGGAGGCAGCGTCGACCAAATAGTCAAGGACGGACAAGAAGCGGAGGAGTATGGTATCAACGGAATAAACCTGCTACTCTACCGTTACACCGACGACAACCAGAAGAAACTGTTGGAGGCGACGAAGAAACTCAAGGTGCCACTAATAGTGGCAGGTAACGTAGTGAATTTTGACCAAATCAAAGAACTCAAACAAAACGGCGTTTGGGCTTTCACGATCGGCGGCGCAATACTGGAAAAGAAATTCCTGACCGATGGAACCAACCGAGAACAAATACTTGCAGTCCTCAAGAGCCTCTGAAGGAACCTTACTCGTATCTGTACAACCAGACGACTATTCTAATATCCAAAATGAACTAGCCCTTCGGTTCAGCTGCATTGCGGCATCCAACTCAGGCATTCTATTCCTAACTTGCTTTTCGTGCTAGTTCATTTGAGCGCAAGATTCAGACACAACTGATTATAGAGTAACGCGCCATGAAGGGGATAAGGACTTAATGCGAAATTAGGAAGCGGGACTGTGGAAATCATCGAGGGTTCAAACGAAGATCTATGGAAAGCGGTGCGGAAACGAGATTATCGCTATGATAACAGCTTCGTATTTGGTGTCAAATCGACAAAGATTTACTGTAGACCATCATGCCCAGCGAAAACCCCACTCAGAGACCATATTTTCTACTTTCTAAGCGCTCGCTCCGCAGAAGAGGCAGGATTCAGGGCATGCAAACGCTGTCGGCCTAATGATGAAAGCTTCATCACATTACGGAGGAAGAGGATTGAGGATGCTTGCGCATACATGAATCAGAACTTGAACAACAAACTCAGCCTGAGCGAATTAGGCAAACATTTTGGCATGAGCCCCTATCATTTTCAACGAACCTTCAAGCGATTTGTGGGCATAACCCCCAGGCAATACGCTGAAGCAACAAGAGTGAGAAAAATGAAGATAGTTCTTAGAAATGGAGAGTCAGTACGTAGGGCTATATACAAGTCTGGGCGGAACTCAACTGCCTGGCTTTATTCTAAGCCATACGCAAAGCTCGGAATGCATCCATCCTCCTACAAAAATAGAGGGGAAGGCCTGGAAATCAAGTATACAATCAAGAACTGTCGCCTTGGCAAACTGCTGGTGGCCGGAACCGAGAAGGGCATATGCGCTGTAAGCATAGGAGACTCAGAAGAAATACTCAAAGCATTCTTGATCACCGAATACCGATACGAAAATTCAAAGGCAGTCAGGCGAATTGGCGGTATGGACCAAGAGAATACTGAGGTATATTGACGGTGAAGAAGTTGTACTCCTTGAAGACCTGCCTTTGGACATTCGAGCAACTTCATTTCAGTACAGAGCTCTGGCGGGAACTTCAGTCTATACCGTACGGAGCAACACGATCCTATTCCGAAATTGCTCAGAGGCTTTCATCCAAAGGATCCAGAGCAGTGGGAAGCGCCTGCGATAGAACCCGGGTTTGGTTGGTAATTCCATGCCACCGTGCCATTAAGGTGCGACGGCAGTTTGGGTGGATATGGTTCAGGACTGATAGGAAGGCATCAATTCTTCATCGTGAAAAGCAGAATTTGGAACGATGACCGTCTAGAGCGGAGAAGAAATATTTCAAAGCGCTGAAGAATCCGTTTGCTTTCTTTTCTACAAATGCTCGTTCGAAGAATGCTTGAAGTCGTTTACTTCATAATTTCATCATTTCCAGGAACACGGAGATGTGGAGTGAGACGATGGAAAAACCGATATGGATGATTTCCACGACTCACATGCTAATTGAGGTCTTCTATTTCACGCAAGCTGCGTAATTCCTGTCATGATCCAAGAATTTCATTTGAGTATTCTCGAAGCCTCCCTTGTGGTTACGGTTCCCAGCTTGGTTGCGCTCAGTGCTTACATTCCATCCGGGTTATTGGCGGATCGGCTCAACGCAAATCAGCTTTTGTTTGCGAGCATGGCGATTGAGGGGATTTCAATACTTAT
>CAWKES010000009.1:0-8894 GCA_963848755.1 Candidatus Bathyarchaeota archaeon
CAAAAAATTAAGCCTCCCCCCTCCTATCACTTCGATAATAGGCTCGCAGCTCGATTATGGCGTTTATTGGTGACTGGCCTAGCGATCAAGTTTGGAACCCGATCTGAACATGTATTTCTAGCATAATGGCGACTGTTCTTTGGGGTGGGTAGACTATGGAGGTTCAAAAGATACTGCTGCTGTTCGTGCTTGCTTCTCAGGTTTGCATAGTCTCACCCTTAGTATTCGGACTACCGACTGCCTCCTCGCATGAGCTTACGTTGACCGTGTTGGCGCCCGACTTTGCGTTAGTGCAGATTGACGGTGTGAGTCATTATCCGGGGAATGTGACTGTTGAGGTTTCATCAGGCGTGCATGTTGTCTCGGTGCCCGAAATCATACCTGTCAGCTTCGAGACCAGGCTTGTGTTCGATCGGTGGAGCGACGGTGTTACAAATTCAACTCGAGTAGTGAATCTCAAGAACAGTACCCTGTTAGAAGCGATGTACGTACTTCAGCACTCTTGAGGCCCACACGCGAAAAGTTCACCGAACAACCCAAATGGTGTGTGGTACTAGTGGTGTGGAACGTTCGTTTCAATTTCTTTTGGGGGGGCGCACCACGAGTTCCCCCCCTAAAAAATATCGCAAGCCCGAGACAGCGGTGAAAGCTAGGGTTTCCAGGTTATTGCAAGAATACCGCCGATGATGCCAAGCAAGACTCCGATCCCGAAACCACCCATCATGCTTCCGAAGACGCTTAGCACTGAGAACACTAGGATGAGTATCCCCCACGTTGTGTGTTCGTGCGGACGACGATTCAACATCAAAGCGCTGATAATTACTATTATTCCGAAGACTAAACCCAGAATCCACATAAGACCAAACACAAAACCTAGCCCTCTCATCATCCCGTATCCGTAACCATTGTAACCATTCATCATACCTCCAAACCCTCCGTATCCGCCGTATCCCCCATATCCGCCCATCATTCCACCGAAACCTCCGTATCCTCCGTATCCTCCATATGACCCGATTAACGAACTCATCATGTACCTCATCACTCCGCTAAGAAGAATGAAGATGCCAGCGAGAAGCGATAACACAAAAGCTGCAGTAGGCTTCTTCTCAGTCAAATCCCATCACCACGATGCAACGAGTGTAGAGAATGTAAGCATTACCTGCTACTTATCAAAAATGGAAAAATCTGTGCAGTTGCCTCGCAGAGACGTTTCTGTCGAGTTGATTTTCGATCGAGATAACCACTGAAGCTCTTCTTAAGCGGGCAGACTGGAGGTAAGTTACATGGAAACCCCGAAGGTAAGTTCGACCTCTCTTAAGGGATTGCTAGTTCTGGTAATCATCCTTGCTGGCAGTCTAGTCGCAGTTCTCGCTTTTTATTATGCACGGGCTCCAGTTAGCAGTACGGTTCAGCAGACTGGACCATTTCGTCTCACGCTTATGGAGGTCATGGATACTGGATGGAATGCTACAATCGCGCAACCACAGTTCTCAGTGCTGGGTCCGAACGGATTGGAATCCTCAGCCAACATACCACTGCCTGCTAATACGTTGATTCAATTAACAATAATCTCGTACGATACCCCTACTGCGGGAAGTACGGATGCGGAGGGTAAAGTCAGTGGGACGATTGGGGGCACAGTGTTGCTGATTAATGGTACGAATGCGATGGGAATGAACGTACCTCCACAATGGAATGAAACCGTTACGTCAGTTCCGGGAGATATGCTTGCGCACACTTTCACGATTCAACAATTAGGAATTAACATTCCCGTAGTCGGAGGAGACACGACAATCGCCTACTTCACCATCAACCAGACTGGTACGTTTCAATGGATCTGCTTAACCCCCTGCGGTTTCGGCGCTACTGGAATGCAGGGAGCAATGTCGGCACCAGGATGGATGGAAGGCCAAGTCACCGTCTCTTGAAGGTCTGATTTGTTATGAAACGTTCAACAAAAGCCCTGACGATCATTCTAGTTTTAGTCTCAATGTTTTCGTTTTACAGTTTAACTCAACAACGGCCCGTATCAGCGACCGATGTTACGGTCAGTGCCTACGGCCATCAAATAGTCTGTAAAAATGCCGAGGTAAATTGCGTTGCCAACCAGATTCCTCCGAACCAAATGACTATGACAATGATGAGTAAGACAACTCATACTACTAGTCAAGCGCAAGGCTAAACGAACACTTGTTCATTTCGTTTCCAGTTTCATGAGTTGTTCTTCCAATTCCAGTAGCCGTTTATGTTGTCCGAACAGCATGGACATTATCAATGGTACTTCTTTGACGACTGAGGTCATTGTGCTGGCGTGTGAAGCGTAGAGTTTGCATTGACGCATCAGATCATCAAAGATCACCTTATCTTCTGATCGTAGCATTTCACGAAATCCTCGTAGTCGCTTGGTTTCCTCAGCTGCTTCCATTCGCCAAGACGGAATAGTACGCCCCATGTTAACATCAAAAACCTTCCTCACACCGTTTCAGATCTAATTAGGAAACGGATACGGTTGAATGACAGAGTGCGGGTCGAAACTAACGCATCTTTTCACAACGGACAATTGCAAGGAAGTTACTATGGCAACGGCTACTATTATTCAGGCTACTATGTCAGAATCTACAGTAATGGCTACGGGCACTATGGTTACTGGCATCGTCACGGCTGAACATGACAAATCGACAGCCAGCTATAACCCACCAACCCCTTCACCTTTTCTTCTCTCTCTTAATTCCTGTGCTGAATGCTCGAAAATCTACCGGAACGATCTATGATGGTAGATACCCAACATGAACAAAAGAAAAATCATGTATCGGGCTGCCTAGATTTGTCCATTTACTCCACGCAGCGTTGGGGGCTGTGGATTCTTTCAAAATAGTATAGATTGCCGTCACCGTCATTACAAAGAGTTGCATTCTCTGGTCAGTTGTATATCCAACATCAACAGTAAATCCGCCCTGGAACGTGAAGGGCTAGATCTGTCCATTGACTCCAACGAGAGTGGGGGTCAGTGGATTCTTTCCAAATTTGTATGTGTGCGCACCACGAGTCCCACCCCTCCCACCAAAGACGCAAACTTACAAGTTCCTTTGCAAGCGAATCAGACTTACGTCTAGTGAACAGGAAACAATTTTTCACTCCCTGCGTAAAGAGAGGGCAGGTGCTCACGAAGAAGAGATTGACCGTTCTTGGAGATTTACATCGCTTTTGGCGTTGGGATTGGTAATTTTTCGTCTCGCAGAAAGAGGGTGGAGGATTATGTTCGTGAGACAAATCAGCGATTAGCTCTACTGCCGACTGCGACTAGAGTGGTCGACTGGTTTCATTCAACAGGTAACTTCGTGGTGCGGACACCAAAAACTAATCGTTCGGAGATCGCTGACGAACTCTCACTCGCTTTAGGAGTACCGTGCACAGTTCTAACAAGAGACGAAGTTACGTTATGCATTGCCGCCGCAGACAAAGCGAGCACTCCACCACCTGAAGCTGGAGTTCGATGGACAAAAGGAATTGTATTCAGAGTGAGAGGCAGATCAGGTACATTGGATCTGAAACCTACTCCCCGTGCAGTATTCTTCCCCGTCAACCGCTACGCCGTGGGCGTGACTAAGAAAGATCGACTCACGGATAGCGGAGTCTTGGACAAGGATGACCGGGGTGGCGGGTGGGGGGCTGTGTCAGAGGACGTTTCAAAAGTAGCTGGAGGCATCTGGACAGCTCGCAGTTTGAGCAGAATAGAGAGTCTGGTCAAGTTAGCGAGTAAACACATCACGTAAGCCCAATCTGTGATCGAGAGGTTCTGTGGGGCTAGTGCGTCCCCACAGAAAATATGAAACAAACGACGACGGATCGAATTTCTCATCGTACCACGAAAACTCGTTCAGTAGGCACGACTACTCATCACTAACCTTCACAGCAATAACAGAACCAATTTTAACACATAATATGTTATGGCGGACATTAGCGCGGACGCTGGTATCGTCAGAATCCAAACCCACACGATTCTCCTAGCCACCAACCATCGCACCGCCGATAAACGACGAGAGACCCCAACTCCGAATGAAGGACATTGAGCAGTTGATGCAGGCTCACACCGCTCTAACTCAGTTTCGAAGAGCTCGTAGTGGTGCAAAAGATCTGAACTTTAAGCAGCCTTATTTTCTCGAGCTAACGAACTAACTAAGGATAGCAGTGAGAGAGCGAACGAATACGCGAATCTTCGTAATCTCTTTACTAATCTTGTTGATTTGCCTCACTCGTGTTTCAAGCGTGCGGGCGCAAGCGCAAACTCTGAATATTTCTGGTCTGCAGTATCCTGCTCAGGCTGTGCTCCAGAACGGTGTGGCTCAAGTCACGGTGACCTTCACAGTCAGTTACACCGATATCATTGTCTCAAACAACGGAGGAGGATTGGTATTCGGGGTCAATCTCGCGAATCCGGATGGTTCAGCGGGGCCATGGGCACCCGGATCGGGTACGTCTACGCCTGACGCCTGTGACTTAGGATCTAATGGGAATGGCCCAACGAATCCTTGCATTGTAGCCCCTCAATCGAGTTTCGGCGCAGAATCTGCCTCATTCACCGTCGCCCTCAAATCCACTCAACCGCTCGTCGCTTGCGGTGAGCCCCTCGATGAGTCGGGCAATTTGATTGATAGCGCACTCACCTGTCAACCCTTTACGGTTTCTGTTTCGAATGGTCAGGCGCAAAGTCAGGGCACCGTTTCAGCGGTTCAGCCGAGCATCCTCTCGTTGCTTACCCAACCGTACGTTTATGGTGGAATCGCGGTGATCGTCATCGTAGCCGTAGTCATTGTGATAATGCTGCGGGAACGAAACGCATCTACTCCGCCACCTCCGCCTCCAGAGTACTGAGGCCTCGAAGTTACCTTGCAACACGATGCATGTCTCGTTGTCTTGCGGGCATGGTTCCATTTTTGTTTCCGTCAACCGGGAGGCGAAGAGCATACCTAATATGGTAAAGTCTTGGCTGGAGCTTGTAGCGTAGATCCATTTGGTTCAGAGAGACTGCTGGCTAAAGGTAGGAGTCATCTCACTACTCGTTTGTGCTTGGCTTATTTGGAATTTTTGGATCCCCGACTGGACTACGCCATGGAACAAATACGGTTACGTTGACTTCGGCATATTCTACAATGCGGGAAAGGCGTTGATTCAGCATCAGAACCCTTACCCTAGAATTCCCATTTACGGTAAGCCAGAGTTTTTTTATCCGCCAACTTCGCTTTTGCTGTTTGGCCTTTATGCGCGTTTCGATTTTGCTTTTGCGAAGGTTTTGTGGTTCGCAACTTATCTCACCGTCTTCGTAGCAGCAACGTTGTCGTGCATTCTCGTAATTGGAGATGAGACCAAGCAATGGTTCGTACTGATTGCACCGCTTCTAACTCTCGTCTCGTATCCGTTCCATAATTTAATGTTCGCTGGCCAGAGTGATTTGCTGATGGCGAGCTTAACGATTCTAAGTCTCGTCAGTCAAAGACTGAAACATGATAATGTCTCCGCATTCCTTTTATCATCTGCAACATTACTAAAAGGTCCACCTCTCCTCCTCTTGATCTATTTCGTGTTGTATCGTCGCGACATCAAATACTTGCTTCGCTTCTTGTTTTCGATGGCATTGATAGTCGGGGCATCCTTAGCGGTAGTTCCGATACACCTATACTGGTACTATGTCGTAATTGTGGCTCCACAACTGTTGATCTCAGCTGGACCTTTCCATCAGTCCATCATGAGCTACCTAAATGCTCTTAACGTGAATTACCTGAGCCCGGTCATATCCGTTCTTGGCGTGGCAATATTCGCATTCTTCGCGTTTCACGTTGGATGCAGAAAAGCAAACAAAAACATTTTGCGAGATAATGCGATGTTCTTGATGAATATTCTAGTTTACCTACTGCTTGGCCCTCAAACCTCACCATATAGTTATGTGTGGGTGATTTTGCCTCTAGCATTGTTTTTCTCAACACTCCTTGCAGAAGAGAAAGCTAGGTTGTTGTATCTTGCACTGGTGAGCTTCGCAGCTTTCCTCCTGAGCTCAAACAATTACATTAACCCGTATGTCATTATATGGCAGAACTCAAATGGTCAGCTTCCGCTTCCGATAAACGTTGCAGGGAACTTGATGATGACCCTGATCTTAATTCCAATTTTTGTCAGTTCAATTCGATTATTTAGGCAATGAGGCAATTCATTCGAAAATGGAGAAAGCGCAGCTTTCGTCGAGAAATTATAGGAATGTCACTTACTGGCCTCGAGCCAGCCAGGCTTGCCTTCGGTTTTCACGTACAGATCGTATGTGAGGAAAAGATCGAGAGCTAAGAACAGAAGTCCGAGCCCAAAAACCAGGTAGTTAGCGAAATACGTGACAATGATCCAACCGATGAAGAGGAGGACGGGGTGAATTCCCAGAACCTTCTTGTAACCCCAGTACCAGTATCCAATGCCAGGGAAGAAGAAATTCAATAATACTGCTAGAATAGCATTCCTTTGTCCAACCCGCTGTGTCATTGCTAGCACTCACCGGCATTGTCAGTTGCTGTGATTAAACGGTTTCGTGCAAACATCAGAATCGTCGTCTTTTCTCACTATTTGTTGGGGAGGGACTCGTGGTGCGCCCCCAAAAAAACACCTCTTCAATCCGACATGACCAGGAGAAAAATTTAGATTGAAAAACCGATAAAATAATCAATATGAAACTGGCTAAGCGGCAAGAAACCAAGTCAACGATTCGCTTCAGTGCCAAGTTGTTTCGACCTAAGGCAACCAAAAAGACTGGATCGTGGACCCTTCTAACTCTGCCCAAGAACGCGAGTGCGAAGCTTCCATCACGAGGTATGACGATGGTTGAGGGAACTATCAATAGCATCCCTTTTCGAGCCGCTCTCGAACCAAACGGCAAAGGAAGTCACTGGCTCAGGGTTAACAAAGCCATGCACGATGCTGCAGGCGCAGACGCTGGAGACACGGTAACGGTGGAGATTACGCGGGCCGGAGAAGAACCGGAGACCAGGGTGCCAATGGATCTACGCAAAGCCCTTAGAGCTGCCCCGCTGGCGCAGGCATCGTGGGCGGATATCACACCAATGGCGCGCCGGGACTGGATTTTCTCGATAAGCTCAGCCAAGCAACCGGAAACGCGCAGACGCCGGATCGAGAAAGCTTGCGCCATGCTTGCATCTGGAAAGCGACGATTATGTTGTTTTCCCGGTATAAAGTGGCTTATGAAAAAAAACGCAAAATCATGCGGAATATGGCTTCAGTTGCCGAACTCAAAAAATCGTCTTTCGCCAAGATCAACAAAGTAGAAAACCGTGAAGATTTGGAGAAGCTGCGCGTCCATAATTTGTGAAAATGATGAGAATAGTGCATTTTCATCCGTCCGTCGTTCAATCGTTTTCGTGTGTGTCTGCGCACACACATTGTGTTTCACTGCATACGCCTAACTTATCTTGCCGCTCCTAATTAGCGGTCGATTGATAAGGCATGCGAAAAGTAACCGTCCTAATTATCGTTCTAGTTATGATTGGGAGCGTATCCGTAACCGTTACCCATGCTGCACCAAACATTTCCTTCAGTGATAGCTCGCATTATCAGGTAATGAACGATCCATCGCAGACCCAAACTATTACGATGGATATTGCCATGCAAATGTTCAAGAGCTATTTGACAAGACTCGGGAACCCTAACTTAGCACTTCACGAAGTCGAAGAGTACACGAATAACTTCTACGCTAGTTACTTTGAGGTTAACACCGGTATCTTCGCGTTCCAGATGGTCATCTGGAAACCTGGGTCCACATGGACGGGAGGCGGTGGAATGATGATGGGTGGGTACGGGTACACTATGATGTATGGTGTAGTCATGCCTGAGCCGGGGCCGAATATGGTATGGAATCAAAGGTACCGCATGATGGGTGGAATGATGGGCTTCTACGGTCAAACAGCAACAGGAGCAATGACTGTTACTCGCGATCAGGCGAAGATGTTAGCTCAACAGTACCTTGACAACAACTATCCAGGCACCTCAGCGGGGGATGCGGACACGTACTATGGGTACTACAATGTAGATGTTTTACAGAACGGCAACCCATACGGCATGCTTAGTGTGAATGGTTACACTGGCCAGGTTTGGTACCATACCTGGCATGGACCCTTCATACAAACCGTCGAAGTAACACCAAACAACGTCCAAGTTCCCGAATTCGGACAAACTAACATCATCCTAATACTTGCATCAATAATGCCCGCAATTACGCTTCTCCTAATACGTCACCGGAAAAATGTGACTGACTGAAGGCGTACGTTAGTACGAGCAATACCACGTGTACTATCGTTAGTTTGAGAGCGTTAGCGACGTAAGTTTCAAGACTTGCGGTGCGCACCGTCAGACCTAGAACGTGTTGCAAATGACCGCCAGAATCTGCATGCTTCATAACTTCACGCTAAAACCGGTTTAAGGGCCTTCAGAATTCTCATCAAGAAGATAGCTGACACAGTACTATATGATCGTAGGAGACGGACCAATTCTAGAAAACCTTAAGCATCTTTCGAAGCAACTCGGAATCGAGAAAAGCTGCGTCTTCGTCAGCGATAAAATCGTAGCCGACATTGGCGGATTGGGATATTTCTACGCTGCGTGCGACGTTTCTCTCTTCACGGCAATTGATGAACCTTGGGGTCTCGTAATCCTCGAGGCAATGTGTTTCAGCAAACCTGTCGTTGTGTCGGCAAGTGGCGGCCCAATGGAATATATTCAACACAAAAAGACCGGTATGTTGGCAATGCCTTCGGATCCTGAATCCTACGCCACCGCCCTTCTCGAAGTACTTCAAAATCCTGAGGCAGCAACCGAAATAGGAAAAAGGGCTTCAAAGCTAACTG
>CAWKES010000010.1:0-30223 GCA_963848755.1 Candidatus Bathyarchaeota archaeon
CTGATTTTAAGGACAGTTATGGCAAAATCCTCGATCAAACTTTTTGCATGAAAGGATGCACTTTACTTTTTTTAATTTTAGAAATTTCACTCTTCGCATCATTTCTAGTGAGGCTGTCAGAAAATTCCATTTATGTTCATAATTTCTTGAAATTATGTTCATAACTTCATCACCTTCAAGCACAACCGGAGGTAAGCTCTATGGGCTGTCTCTGTCGAATTTCCTGACAGGGCACTTACCAGTAAATTGGCGCCGGGATGGATTTCAGCACTGATTGTAACTGCCTCCGAAAGGCTCCATAACAATGCATGAATCATACTTTCCGACATTCTCCTAATCTCTCGGAGACCCTGAGGACTATCTTTCCCCTTCCGTGTCCAGAATCTAAACGTTCGTGAGCCTTGCGAACCTGTTCGAGAGGCAGAACCTCATTAATGAGAGGCTTGAGTTTCCCGTGCTCAATAAGATTCGTGAGTTCCAGTAGTCTTTCTCGCTCCCGGGTCAAGAAAATCGAGTAAATCGTCAGATTCTTTCTGTAGGCGTCTCCCAGATCTACTTTCACTCCAAGAGTGGTCGCTGCGCGGCCGAAAGGTCGAAGCGCAGTTAAGCTCTTGTTCAGATTCTCTCCACCAACCGCATCGAAAACAGCGTCTACTCCTTTTCCACTGGTTTCTCGAAGAGCGACCTCAACAGGGTCCCGTTTCTGATAATCAACCGCCACGTCTGCGCCGAGCTCGCGTAATGTGTCTTGATTTGACGACCCTGCAGTTGCGAGGATGCGGGCACCGAGGGATTTGGCGATCTGGACAGCGAAGGAACCCACTCCACCAGCCCCTCCATGAATCAATATCGTTTCACCAGATTGTACTTTCAATCTTCGAACAACCGCTTCCCATGCGGTGCCTCCCGCTAGCGGAACTGCAGCCGCCTCCAAATGTGACAATGATTGAGGTTTCTTGGCAACGATGGATGCAGAAACCACGTTGTACTCCGCATAGCTTCCTGATTGATTGCCGAAAATCTCCGGCGTGTAGAAGACCTCATCACCAACGCTGAACTCCGTCACGCCAGACCCTACTTTCTCTACGATCCCCGACACATCATATCCAAGGATAGCGGGCGGCACTATGCCTGCCCACGTCCCGTTCGCTCTGATCTTGGCATCGACGGGATTGGTTCCAGACGCAACAACTCGAACCAACAACTCTCCATACTTCGGTTCTGGACGAGGGATTTCCCATAACGCGAATACATCTGGCCCACCGAACTTCGTGATAACCATGGCACGCATTAACCAACACTCCTTACCACATATAACCTGTGAACAGTCTTATTAGACGTAAATCAATCCTAAATCCAGATAAATATTGGACACTGGGAAGATCCGTACGGAACTCACAGGACTTCTGCAAGACATGGACAAGCTCTTCGACATAGTTGAACGAAACCTTGGAGAATTCAGCAAAAACCAGGAACTCCAGCAGATCAAGGACAGCGCGAAACAACACATCAAAGAAATCATGAAAGCGATCTGATCACACTCCTCACGATGAACCGATAGCCTATTGCATTGCAAGTCTTAGAGGAGACGTTTGATTACCAAGAACTTTGAAGCCATAGTGATACGCAGCTATTCCGGTAAGTGGTAATTCCAGTAATGATATGACAACCCGAGAGAGCAAAGCAGCTGAAGCAGCGATCGCTATGGGAATCGAGAAGATGGATAACGAAGCAGTAATGGCTGCTTCGTAGATTCCTAACATTCCTGGAACGCCGATTGGAATCGTTTGCGCCATCTCACCAATCGCCATCGTTATCACTACCACCAAAAGGGGACGTGAACGTTCAATCCCAACAAAACTACCCATAGCACCGCAACTCCGCAGCTCCAATCACCCAAACTAACAAAGAAGGATAGTGCAACAAGTGATTTGGACGCCAGCATCTTGCTAAAACCCACACGGTACTCGTCCAGAAATTCATCCGCCTTCCCTTCAACATTCGCCTCCCTCTTCACGACCTTGATCAAAGGTTCAATCAATCTTAACAGCTTGTCAAGAAAAGGCTCCAAGCTATGCGGAGAAAAAGAAAAGTATAGAAGAAGTACGAGTCCCGCTACTGCAATCGCAGGTACGATTGCCAATTCCATAATTGCAGAGCCGGTGACAAATCCTTCGACAAAAAGCACGAGAATAGCGACCGCTGTACTCTCTAGAACTGCTAGAACATACAATATACGATGAAGAATGACGGTGGCGGTAGACTCCCCAAGTTTCATCCCACTTTCCTTCGCGCCAAGGATGCACCGAACTGCTTCCAGAAAGAAACCGCTAGGCGTTATGTAGTTGACAAAAATACTCGCAAAAGTAATGCCTTGACAAGTCAAGAATCGAAGTTTGTATCCCGAGCGTTCTAATTAGAACGTACCATGCTCCTGCGTAGAAGACCCAACCTAGAACCTGTAACCCCACCATTACAACAATTACCGCAGGGTTGATTTGCGCTATAATCCGTTCAACCGCGTCAGCCCTAACATAGTAGATGAGGGCAACAAGAATCAGAACTCCAAACAAAAAGCTCGCAAACCGAGTCAAAGTCGCTTTCTTGAATTTCCTAACCTCCTCGATTGGAGCTGACACGCATTCAGACTTCCAATTTGTGAATTACGATCCCTTAAAGAAAAGTTGCGCCCAAGAAACTCATTTTGTAAATGGAAAACGAACTGATGGATATTAACTGTGAAGTTCACTTTGAGACACAATGTGCACGCTGAGGTTATCTGTGGACTCAGACAGGGTCTACCATGAGTCGAGCAGGCAGTGAAGAATTCGATTTCACCTATGCATCCGCAATATACTATGACGACGTGGCATCGCATTACGTCATCATGAAAGCGTGATAACGGAGAGGATCACCCATAGATCAGACGCCAGTAATTGAAGTTCGTACCTTTAAGAAATTGGATCTCTCAGAAGGAGTTGTGATTGAGGGGTTTCCAAGTGTTGGCTTGGCATCGGCAATTGCCGGCACATACATTGTTGGATGTTTGAAACTTGATCAAATAGCCGCCATAGACTCGGCGCGGTTTCCATCTGTTTCAATCATCTCGGCGGAGAAGCCCGAATTCCCAGCTAGAATATACGCAAGTGAAGAACACAAAATAGCCGTTTGCCTTTCGGAGTTCATGATGCCTCCCGATTTGGACGCATCTATCGCTAGGTCAATTCTCTCGTGGTCTCGCGAGGAAAAGTGTTCCTTAGTTATCAGTTCCTGCGGATTGCCTGCGACAGAGCACGATAATCAGAAACGTCAAGATACAGTCATTTTCGGCGTAGGATCGAATGAGCACACGAGACTCAAACTGAAGAACGCGGGTATTAGTCTGATGGACTCCGGGTTGGTTCCGGGCATTACCGGGGCTCTGCTGAACGAGGGTAAGTTGAGCAACATTAACGTCGCCGGTCTCCTATTCGAATTACACCCGGAAATACCAGATGCTAGAGTCGTTTCAGGAATCGTGGAGACAATCACTAAACTCATGCCGCAACTTCACCTAGACTTAGCACCACTCCTCCAAGACGTTAACAAAGTCGAGAACCGACTCAAAACCATGACACTGCAGACAAGTGAACTTAATACTTCTCCACGCCCGTCACCATACGCATGAGGCTGTTGCTGTAAATGATTAGAAAGTTAAGAAGGACTGGCGTCCAAATTCTGATAACCGCGTTGGTAGTCACTCTTTTCTGTACAGCTCATTTTTCAACAGTATATGCAAGAGCCATGGTTTCGAATGACCAATCGACCGTAGCTGGAGTCCCCATCTCTTCCGTTGTTTACGGAGACCCATCAACTTATGGAGTGGCGGTGAATCCGAGCACGAATAGGATCTATGTGGCTAATGGTTGGACTCACGCCCTTTTCGTTATCGACGGCTCTACGAATGCGTTGATTACAAGCATACCTGTTGGAGATGTACCATACTCGGTGGCCGTCAATCCTGCAACAAATCTGGTTTACGTGACGAATATCGCATCGAACTCGGTATCGGTCATAGATGGCGCAACCAATAATCACATCACCGACATTACTGTAGGCAACTCGCCCAGACGAGTGGCAGTTAATCCGATTACAAATAGGATCTATGTTGCGAATCTTCAGAGCAACTCAGTAACTGTAATCGATGGTTCAACAAACAATGTCATCACTACTATACCCGTTGGTCGATCTCCGTTCAGTCTCGCAATAAATCCTAACACTGACAGGATCTACGTCACAAATCAGGTATCTGGATCCGTTTCTGTCATAGATGGATCCAATAACACGATCATAGACTCTGTACCTGTGGCTTTTCCGTGGGGAATTGCAGTCAATACGAATTCGAGCAGAATTTACGTGAACAGCGTTGAGTCGAATTCTACAGTTGTGATTGATGGCACCACTGACCAGGTAATCGCGAACATTACTGGAGCCAACTATCCAGTTGGTGTGGCCGTCAATGCCAACATCAACCGAGTCTACGTGGTCAACCGAGTTTCTCATTCGCTTTCAGTCATAGATGGTTCAACAAACACCCTAGTGACCACTATACCAGTAGGTTACGCGCCATACGCGGTTGACGTGAATTCTATCACCAACAGCGTTTACGTGAGCGATCCTCCAAGTTATTCCCTCTTTGTCGTGGATGGTTCGACTGACACGGTTGTGGCAACGGTTCCGGTTGGCACTCCTCCAGGAAATATAGCGGTTAATCCAACCGATAACAGACTCTATGTCACTTATCCGGCGACCCATTCTCTTATCGAGTTCGATCTAACTTCGAATTCCACAGTTGCCATCATTCCGGTCGGATTAACATCGTTCGGCGTAGCGATCAACTCTCTCACCAACAGAACCTACGTCACAGATCTCTCCTCCAACTCATTGTTCATTTTTGATGCGTCTTCAAATCACCTAATCGCTACCGTCTCTGTGCCCTCTCCCTTTGCTGTAGCAGTTAACGAGAAGACGAACATGATCTACGTGACTAATCTTGGATCTGGTTCAGTGTACGTAATTAGTGGCCTAACAAACAATATCACAACAAGCATCCCCGTTGGTGACCTGCCTGTCGCTCTAGGCGTGAACCCTGACACTAACCAAATTTACGTATCCATTTTAGGGAATCGCTCAATCAGCGTCATTGACGGTTCCACAAATACGATTACATCAAACGCTGCAGTTGGTTACCTCATATACGGTCTCGCTGTAAACCCGACAACTCACACAATCTACGCTGCCAATGGCGATTCAAATACAATTGACGTAATCAATGCCGACACACGCACCCTCGTAACTGATATACCACTGGCGTACACTCCCTTCGGCGTTGCCGTAAACCCAGAACTGAACAAGGTCTACGTAATCCTAACTCCGGCATCTCAACTCGTCACTATCATCGACGGTTCAACGAACAGCGTTGGTCCCACCATACCTGTCCCGGAATTTCCAGTAGACGCCTTCCATTCTCTTGCTAGCTGCATTCGTCGCCGTGTATCGCTCACGCAGCAGAAAGAACACTAATGCAGAGGATCAGCAAGCTCGAATCAAAAGGTCTCCTAGAAACAAAGAGTATCCAAAACAGGGTTTCACTAAAACTCTCAAACTCAAACCCTGTCGTCATTAAACCTGCGATCTACACTTAGCTAATGCGACAGTCAGATATACTGGTAAACTGGTGCTGAAATCCCACACTCCATCTACGAAGTCGTGATGGTAAGTCATTTAAGCGGCACATGAACCGGACGAAAACTTTCTCAGCAGATCACGATTAACTTAGACAAATGAAAAACGAAAGCCCGTCGTCGATACTCATAGTTGCAGTTAGGATTTTGCGATTCCCCAAGCTAGTAATGCGCCATGGATCATGCTAGCCGCAATTGCGGCTAAGATTATGGCCATGAGCCTGCTCACGGCCTGCACTCCGTTACTTCCAATCAAGTTTGCAATTTTATCCGAATACTTGAGAATAAGGAAGACCCCGAAAGCAGCGATCATCCCAGCGACTAAGACGTTGATGAGATTGTCAGTGTTCGCGAGAACGATAAGCGTAGCCATCGTTCCCGGCCCCACGATCAGCGGGGTTGCGATTGGAACTAAGGCTGCCTGCTCAGCATCTAACCTCTTGCTTTGAAATCCTTGCAACATGCTAACCGCGATTACCATAACTAGAATTCCTCCACCCAGCATGAAACTTTGAACTGTAATCTGAAGAGCATTGATGATTAGCTGGCCAATTAATGCGAATGTAAGCACAAGAGCGATAACGAACAGGCTCGTAATGTGAACCATTCTACTTCGCTCAACGTTCGATAATCCTTGAGTACATAACAAGAAAGTAGGCAACACGCTCAACGGGTTGATTATCGCAAACAGCTGAATTGACATAGTGACAATTTGAGGTATGCCCACACCTCGAAAGCCGATTGATCTAGTTTGTACAAAAACAACAAGTCCGATAAGGATGAGAACTATGACAAAGGCGAAGCGCCTGATAACTATGTGACGTCTTGCTAGAGAGGATCGGTCGGTCAATGCTGTTAACCATACCTACTAGTTGGCATCAGGTGCCTTTCATTAGACTCGTTGGTTTTTTGTTGTTAGTCCGGGGATTGCGGTTTTGAATTCGATCAAGTGTGATGTTCTCACTATTGCTAGGGTTGTTGCGAGATATATTATGGCGATTATAATGTATGTCGAGACGTATTCGTAGGTCTGGGTGCCTATTATTGTGCCCATGCCGGTCAGTTCGATGACCGTGATTAGGTAGACGATTGATGAGTATTGGATAAGGTATACGGCTTCATTTGTCCATGCAGGGATTACAAGTCTCAGCGCTTGTGCCAGTATCACGTGTAGGATTGCTTGAGTTTTGTTGAGGCCGATGGATACTGCGGCTTCCATTTGTCCTGATTGGACTGAATTGATTGCTCCCCTGAAATATTCGGCCTGGTATGCCCCGCTGTTCATTCCTAATCCGATTATGGCGGCAGTCATGGCGTCGAAAGTAATTCCAACTTGGGGCAGCGCGTAGTATATTAGGAATAGCTGCACGAGCATTGGAGTTCCACGTATGAGTTCAACGTAGCTGGTTACAAGCCATCTTAATCCTCTTGGAGCGTAAGTCTCTACGAGTGAAAGGGGAAGGCCTGTCGCAGCTCCTAGTATGAAGCCTGTTGCGGCCAAAAGCAACGTTGTTTCGAAACCTTGAAGCAATAGTGGCCAATACTGAGTGAGAATTTGTAAGATCGTCAACTATGCTTCCCTGCTCCGGTCCGATTTGGAGTTCAATTCGTTTAAGCTTGCGAGGAATTTTCTTGTTCGTTCTTGCTTTGGATTGAAAAGAAGTTCTTGTGGTGGACCCTTTTCCGTAACGATTCCGTCTGCTAGGAAGATGATCTCGTCAGCTGCCTTTTCGGCGAAACCGATTTCATGTGTCACAGCCAGCATTGTAGCGCCTGATTCTGCTAGGTCCTCCATAACTTTCAGTACTTCGCCTATGAGTTCAGGATCGAGCGCCGATGTGGGTTCGTCTAAGAGTATAATTTTCGGTTCCATTGCTATTGCTCTGGCGATTCCTACTCGTTGTTGTTGGCCCCCACTGAGCTGGGCTGGGTAATGTTTGACAAGGTCGTCGGTTATTCCTACGTCTTTGAGTGCTTTCAGAGCTCGGACCTCCGCTTCTTTCTCGTTTATTTTCTGCACCTTCACGATGCCGAGCTTCACATTATCAAGTGCAGTTAGATGCATGAATAGATTGTAGTGTTGGAAGACGAATCCGATTTGACTTCTAATGTGGCTTATGTTCACGTGTCTGCCTGTTACTTCTTCATCATCCAGGAATATGTGGCCGGAGTCGGGTACGATAAGCAGGTTGATGCAACGTAGGAGCGTGCTTTTTCCTCCGCCGCTCGGTCCGATGATTACTTTTGTCTCACCTTTATTGATGTCTAGCGATACTCCTTTCAGCACTTGCTGCTTTCCGAAGTTTTTGTGTACGTCTTCAACGCGCAGTAGTGGCATTACGTCCCTCCTCCTAGGCCTGGGATTTTCCATCGGACGTAGAGCACGTTCATTGTCCTGTTTATTCCCATGCTGGCGACGAAATAGATGGCTGCAACAATTAGGTAAACGCCAAGCGGTTGCAAGGTCAGAGCGACGATGTTTGCAGCTTCCTTTAGCAGTTCCGTTACGCCGAGAGCGTATGCCAGGCTTGTGTCTTTGAGAACGATGGTGAATTCATTGCTCCACGCAGGGATGGATAATCGGAGGGCCTGCGGCAGAAGTACATATCTATATGCGGCGAACTTGTTCATGCCTATACTTAGTGCGGCTTCCGTCTGTCCTGTTCCAATGCTTTCTAGTGTGCTTCGAAAAATCTGGGACTGATAACCTCCACTCCGTAGTCCAAGCCCTAACGCTGCTGCAAATGCTGGACCTAGAGTGATCCCTATTTGTGGCAACGAGAAATAGAGTAGAAAGAACATAACGAGCAGAGGTATGCCTCGCAGCACTTGGTCGACTGCAGCAGCAAGCTCCCTCACCCTTTTCGGTAAGTACGTTTCCGCAAAGGCCAGAATAATTCCGATACCGGATCCTACTGCCAAACCTCCTGCCGTAAGCAGAGCAGTGTAATAGAATCCAGTTAGCAGATACGGTACATACTGGAGTGGGTTAACCGTCTGCTGGCTTTCGTTCATTAATTGCTGATTAGTGCTGAAGTATTTCGCTACGAGGACGTTCCATTCGGGTGAGCCCTTGAATTCCTGTAAGGCAGCGTTCAACGCGTTGAGAAGTTGGGCATTTCCTTTCCTCACGGCGAATCCATATTGTTCCCCTGTTTTAATTATCGCCGATTCTACTACTGGGTACTGGCTTGTGAATGCTGCAGCAACAGGGCTGTCAACTAGAACCGCGTCAACTCTTCCGTTGACAAGATCCAGCACCGCGTATAGGAAGGTGTCGTGCTCTTTGATCGGTCCGAGAGAGGCATTATACTGCTGAGCCAGGTAATCTCCAGTCGTTCCGGTTTGCACACCAATCGTCTTACCTGCAAGATCTGACATGTTTTGCGGGTTGAATCCACTCCCCTTTCGTACTAGTATTGCCTGATCTGCCTCCCAGTATGGGAGCGTGAAGTCGACTTGCTGTTGTCGGTCAGGCGTAATGGTCATGGCTGCTGCGATTACATCGATCTGTCCTTCTTGTAGAGCAAGTATCAGACTGTCAAATGGCATATCATTAACTGTGATGCCACTATATCCAGCCCTGATTGCAACCGCATTGATCGCATCAATGTCGAAGCCAGTAACAGTGTTGTTTGCAACATACTCGAAAGGTGGAAAGGGAGTATTGGTACCAACTTCGAGCATTTTCCCAGGTGGCTGAGTTGACTGTGCAAAGTGATAATATCCTGTCGCAACCGCCAGTATCAAAATCGCGACGGCGCCGAGGAGGTGACGCGTTTTCAAACCTCAGGGCATCTCACGGATGGTCCTACAAACGTCAAAACCGACTTGTTGGTTACTTTGCTTTTCGCAGTCGGCGTTCTAGATCTGTAACACGTTTTTCCAGCTTGACGATTCTCTGCGCGGTTTTCTTAGATTCTCGATCAATGTCAGTACTCACTTTTCTAGCGTGTTGATCTACCTTCGTCGTAAATGCTTTGGCAGCCTGCTCTTGTCTCCGTTCGATTTGGTCGAACCGGTCACGCAGTTCCTTGAGTTTACCCATGGTTGATCACATTCTTATTATCAAATGCAAGCGCGGGCAGATCAGTCAAACTATGATCCTCGAATAGAATCGTATGCGCTGAGGCGCATATTATCAGTTCCGTTCGCAATGTATCACAAAGGATCACAAAGCGGACCCAAGTCTTAATGCAATGTACCATTTAGACGTAGGAACTAGTGACGGGTTTGAATGAGAAGCTTATCGTGATTGCGCTCGGAGGAAACGCGCTCCTACAACGAGGCCAGAAAGGCACGTTTGAGGAACAGTATGGTAACGTAAAGAAAGCTGTCAGCGAAATTGCTGACTTAATTCAGCGAGATTACAAGGTCGTAATGACTCATGGTAACGGACCTCAGGTTGGTGACACATTACTCAGACATGAAGCAGCGAAGAACATCGTTCCGCCTCTTCCACTAGACGCTTGCGGAGCCGAGACACAGGGATTTATCGGATATATGATTCAGCAAGCACTCAGAAACGAGTTGAAGTCGCGTGGAGTCGACAAATATGTAGTCACCGTAATCTCACGAACAGTCGTTGACAAGCACGATAAGGCGTTTGAAAGACCAACCAAACCGATCGGGCCATTCTACTCAAAGGAAGAGGCTGACAAACTTAAACAGCAGCACCCAGACATGACCATTAAGGAAGATGCGGGAAGAGGTTACCGTCGAATTGTCCCATCACCCGACCCTAAAATAATCGCTGAGCGAAACGCGATCCGAGCTCTCGTAGACGCGGGATTTATCGTCGTAGCTTGCGGTGGAGGCGGGATACCAATAATTGAAGAAGAGTCTCTAGCCGTAGGTGTTGAGGCGGTCATCGACAAAGACCTAGGGGGCCAGAAACTAGCCACGCTGATAGGTGCACACGTATACATTATCCTAACCGATGTCGAGAACGCATATCTCAACTACGGAACACCCGACCAAGAAAAAATTGGTGAAATAACTTCAGGAAAATTAAGGAATCACTTGGATGAAGGGCACTTCAAAGAAGGCAGCATGGCACCAAAAGTTGAAGCAGCCATACAGATTCGTTGAGAGCGGCGGCGAACGAACAATCATTTCGAAACTTGGAAAACTTGTAGAAGCCCTGGATGGCAAAACTGGCACTCAGGTCGTAGCACCGAAAGCTTGATTCAAATTTGAATGACCATGCAGATGTTGGGTTCACGCTTCGACGACTGTTTTTTGTCGTGCTCACGTGAACTTCTTTCACGCGGGGATTGAATTCGTAGAATGCTGCGATAGTTGGACAGCAGCTGATGTGCGTCGTTGCCTGTCAAATACGTAGTACTGTTTATGTTAACTCCATTCGTACCGCGCAGAATTTTTCAGAAGCTGGTTGAGAATACGTTGTGAGTCTGAGTTCGGGTCGAAGTTCTGAATAGACTTCGTCAGGGTACCGGAAATTTGATCGGATAGGCCAGGTTGAGGTGGTACATTTATTGGGATTCCGCTTTCGATTAAAATTATTGTTGGTGATGTACTGACTTCTCCTGGGCTTACTGATACTGATAATTGTTGAGAGAAGTGTCCTTCGTTATGAATCCATTCTGTAATCGTCATCTGGTACAGGCCAGGGTCAAGGTATCCATCGAAAAATCCGTCCCAAGTATACCAATAATACTGGTATGAAGATGAGTTTTGAATGAACTCAAGCGTGATCCAACTAGCTTCACGATCCTGATTGACCCAGTTCATAGCCAACACCGTTCCCTCCACTAAGCCCCTCTGATCCAATTCAAAGATCGCAGACGCCTCACCGCCCTGCCACACATTCGAAACAACCTCCCACCCATTCTGCGCGAACGGGCCAAGATGATTATACGGGAAGAAATATGGTGATTCACCTTGAAGCAGGCCCGGTACAGGTGGACTGAAGGCGGTCGGGAGATACCAATTCACCACATCAACCATAACCGACCAATCCCCAGCATATGCGCCTGCATGCATCGAGTTCCCCCAAACACCACGATCAAACGAGAACAATGTGTTAATTCCAATGTTCGAAACTCCCGGATCCGTATACCTAAACATGCCAGCAAGGTCAGTATATGTAAGATCCTTAGTACCAGCTCGGCACCCCGGATGGGATCACCTGTTTAGTTGCCGGATCAATCAATGACTTTCCGTCGGCAAAGAATCCGACACGGAACGGTCCTGGAGGGTTGGGAGGCGCAATGATTGGTCCACCCAGATTTCCGTCAGAGAACAGTGTCGTAGCAGCGATCAAAGTATCTTGCGCATCATAAATTCGAATTCTGACGGAAGAATTGTACGGAAGTCCAGTAATTATTTTCTCATCCTTGAATATCATGCTCAGTGTAAAGTTGACACCAACAATCAATTGAACTCTTATGTCAGCAATCGAGCCAAGCCAAGATACTGCAAGCAAATCATTCCCCACGTCACCGGGAGCTGCCACATTGTCCTGCACATAACCATACGTCCAGCCTACTGCAGAGTAAGTTCCCGGGTAGATCGCTATGTTCGACCTAAACGGTGTCGAAGAATTCAGAGGAAGCCTGTAGAGAGATGAATTCCACAAGAAACCTACCTGGAATATTTGCTGTGTGAAAATCTCCGTGAACTGAAAACATACTCCTTGTGCGGGATTCCGGAAGCTAATGCTTGGGAGTGCATCCGGCCCATATCTGTCGACTGAAGCCGAACCGTTAGTCATAATGTAACTAGCTCCAGGCCCAAAATTTGTCTGCCATTGAGAATAAGGCAGAGTGTTGAAGTTGGAGTTCTGTAGTGGTTGTACCCAATTTCCTCCCATGATGTTCAGATTCGGTTGCGTATTATCCCAGAAGTATATCACGTCTTGGAATCGTTGCGATGGAAAATCGTACACTAAAACAGTTACCGGAGCGCCATTCCATATCCAATTCGAATCAATCGGAGGTTCTTCCCAATCAATAGAATCCAACGTAACATTAACTCCTCCACCTCGATACATATGCGTACTAACCTGCACAATTCCACCACTCCCTATCGAGACGGTTATTGTGACGGGTTGATCTAACATATCAAAAGTTGTGGCGGGAGGAAGCGCCTGTATATAGCCACGCATGTAAACGTGGATCGTGTAACTGTCGCTAGGCAAACCATAATCACAAAATTGAAGCCCGCGGTATCTACATAACGAATACTTGATGAATTCACGGGGATCCGAAATGCTCGGAATCGACGACGGCAGGATTGGCCCAGCCATACCGAAACCGTTCAATGAGATTGTAGCTTCCGTATTGTTCGCGTAGACCTGCGTGAAATTGAACGCGGCAAAAGTGCTGTCTGCTTGACTGTATGCTTCGGCAATCAAGAACCGAGCCGGATCGGGACCTCTAACCGCTCCATCAACGAGCGTACCTGGAAAATCATGAAAGTGTACAGTGACATTTATGCTACCTGACTCAAATAGATCAATGGGTACTGTGATATCTTGTGGTCCCGCGTCGGAAACGACGAACGGATAATCAATGAACTGCCCACCCGTAACATCCGTCTGCACGTAGCCATTCACAAAGACACGAATATAATACTGCCCAGGGCTAAGACCGTTCGTCCAAGTCGCAAATACCTGCGGCACCATTCCCGATAACTTCGTTGGAACACCATACACACTTTCGGATCCGAATTGGAAGAAAAATTCTGAATTAGATGATCCTAGTCCGTCCGCTGAGTTAGGTGATCCATTCGGGTCAACCCACCAACTCTCAGCAGGTCCAACACCATTGAAGAGTCCAAAAGGATCTTTCGGATTGCTAGGAGGAGGTGGAGTAAGCGTGTAATACCCAACCGGTCCTTCCCATGGGAAGGCTACTTGTTTAGGTGAATTTCCGGGAAGTAACCCATTACCATTGTCCGAACATCCTGGATAGAATCCCGTGGGAGAGAATTCGATACCTGGACAGAACACTGTGTTACCGTTTACGTAAGATGTGAAGGGGGCGTCTGTTAGATTAGCCGGTGAAAATGACTGCACGTTCTGTGGATCATTGTAACCAGGACCATAACTATCGAAAATTACTACCTGTATTGGACGTTGTCCGGCCCAAGGATCTTCTCCAAAATTTTCTTTAGAATAAACTGTACCGCGAAGCTCCGGTCCTACCTTGAGGTAAAGATCGGTATGGAGCGATTGACCGCGTAGGATGTGCACGTTCCCAGCTACCTTCTGCTCAGGATAACCTGCTGCTGAAGCGTAGATGTCGTATATTCCCGGGGCAATTCCTTCCACTTCATAATGACCTTGGTTGGTAGCATTGAAGTATCCTCGAGCTTCCACAGCACGACCTGTCAACTCGCCTGTTATCGGATCGATCGCAACCCCAACCGCTCTAACCTTTCCCGGTAGCTGGATCGGCTTGCCGAATAGCGTAGCGTTCAGATCCCCATACCTAATGGTTCCCCACATTATTGCTGGATCCACCTCCCCCTTAACCAATAGCACAGGCCAATTCTCCATCGGCATCGCCTCGCTGAATAAGGGACGAGTTGGTAACTGGCTCTGCAACGGATATGAATCGTTGAGAAACATTTTGAAGAAATAGCGCCCCGCCGTTTCCGGAGCTTTCATCTGATTTATGCGGACATAATACACTTCAGACCAATGGTGTGCGGCAGTGAAACTAATTCCGGATATGGGTGCTCTGATTTGAATAATCCACCAGCCCGGTCCGAATGGATCGCTCGGACCTGCTTTGCCTACGGAAATGCTCCCGTAATCATCAGTAATCGTTGTCACGATGTTAGCGTTGTTGCCTTCCACAACATTTCCATTATTGTATGTATACTGGGCTGGTATGCCTACGTCTCCCCAGTTAATGCCAAGAGTAGGCTCGAACCCATCTTGAATAAGATTGCCCGTTCGATCGAAGATCGGAGCGGGAATGTAAATCACGAGGCTGGAGTAATTGAAAACTGACTGATGGAATAGCTGGGGTTGAGAGAAGTTTATCGCGAATATCAAATCCCCAACATTATCATGGTCTCGCATTGAGGTGAGGATTGCTCCTTCGGGAGAATAGGAGTGGGTTGCTAGCTGAAGCGGGTTCTCGTATGTTGTGAACGGGTTTTGGTATCCGGGCGGATTCGATGATAGTCCAGTGTAGCTGTCCAGTCCGCTGCCAGGCCACACAAACCCGAGTGGTCCGGGGACATGCGCCGTGCCAAAAGTGTTTGAGGGATTCAATTCATTGTCGTTGGATCTGAAGAATTGTGGAGATCCGTTAAGGTCTCCGAGAGTCGTGTGAGCGCTTACTGGGGACGCGATGCTCCCGAACAGGAACAGAATTACGATTATTAGGACCCATCGGTGACCCATACCTGTTTCTGCTCCAGACACAATGCGTTACAACATAGCTTACTTAGGAGGAGTCGGAGGAGTTGGTTTAGCAACAGGAGCGGGCTTAGCTGCCGCTTTTTTGGCTAATATCTTCTTTCTTGCGAAGTATCCAGCCACCGATGATAAGGATGGCTACCACAGCGATCGGTGCGTACGTAGCTACTCCACCTGGTTCTATGTATAATGTAATGAGGTATGTGTGATCGAGTGCGTATTGATTATCATCTTGTGACCAGTCGAAACGCAAACCCACCGGATACGATCCGACTGGCATACTGTTATCAATGGTCAATGTGAAGATCGCCGTCTTGTTCTGCCCGGGAGGGATGTCGCTGAGGAAATCTGTCAGGGTTCCGGTAATGTCGTTACCGACCTGCAATTCCACTCTTACGGATTCGGCGAGTACCGACGCTGTGTTCTGTACCTGAACGGTTACCACGACTCCTGAATCGCCAGGATGTAGAGTATCGGGGTTGATGCTGAGAATTGTGAACCTAGCTTTTTCGGCCACGTATAGAGGAACCTGTCCGATCGGTATAAGTCGATTATCGATAACTTGAGCCAACGTAAGTTCATATTGGCCGAACGTAGCGTTCGGCATCACGTCGACATGAAAGTTCGCGGGTGTAGTTTGGCCTGCGGGTAGGTTGCCGAGGAAAATTTGGTTGGAACCACTGGAAGACACTAAGAACGGCGGCGTTAATTCCAGATACACTTGTACATCTTTCGCCAAACCGTTTCCTGAATTTGCAATCGTGACCGTTACAGTATTGTCGTAGCTGTCCGGGAAGGTCTTGAAGGGATCGGTTACAGTGGATTCGATGTGAAGTTCTCCTTGAGTTATCGGAACGTCCACTAACACAGTTTTCGTGATCTGCTGTAGCTCACGAGCAGATTTGAAAGCTATCTGTAGATCATAATGATACACTCCGGCAATCGCAGAAGGTTCAACAGAGACCGTGTACGTGAGCGTAAACGTACTCCCAGCATCCATGTCTCCCGCCAGCTTTGTCCAGGAGCTTGCGTTCACGGCAACCCCGTTACTCACATACGTATAATCAACTGGTGGATTGAAGTAAAGAGTGGCAGTTACGTTACGTGCAATGTCATCTCCGATATTCGCTAATACTATAGATAGTACGATGTTGGTGTCGCCGGGATGGGCTGTTTGGGGGTTCGTTATGTCAGTTCCCCAGTATACTGTTTGTTCGATGACATCCGCTACACCGATTGCATGTGCAACCGGTAATCCCGTTTTCGAAAGGCTTAATGCGATCAAAAATGTGAGGAAAATTATCGTGATTCTTCTTGCTTTCATGCGCATCCACTCGCGTTTACTGATTATTATGAGTAATTATAACAGCTAACTGCCTACTAGAATAGATAAAATGGATGTGCACATTGTGTCTCAAAGTGGACATCACTATTAAGTCACCTATCCTCGTAGGGATCGTGTGGTAGAATAATGCAAGTAGGGTCGCGTAGATCATTTCTATCCGTAGCCGACTTGAGTAAACAGGAATTCGCCGATCTTCTTGAAAGAACGGGGGCTCTGAAAGAAAGCATCGCCAGAAGGTCGTCAGGAAATATTCTTGAGAAGAAAGTGATTGGGCTCTTGTTCGAGAAACCTTCCACTCGAACTCGAACGAGTTTTGAGGTAGCGGCTTTTCGACTCGGGGGTGAACCGATTTACATGCAATCAAGCGAACTGCAGGGTACTCGTGGGGAGCCGATACAGGATACGGCTAGGATACTGGGTAGTTATCTGGATTGTATTGTGGCAAGAGTTTTCGCGCACGATACTGTGATTCAGCTCGCTAAGTATAGTGGCGTTTCTGTTGTTAATGCTTTGAGTGATCTTGAACATCCAACACAAATCATAAGCGACTTTCTAACGATAATCGAGTCAAAAGGAAAACTCCAGGGCTTAACTCTGGCGTATATTGGTGATGGAGATAATGTGTGTAATTCACTCCTCCTAGGATCTGCGTTGGCGGGCATGAACCTGAATGTGGCCTGCCCTGAGGGATACGATCCTGACTCAGCAATTCTCGCGAAGGCACAGAGCCTGGCGAAGGAAACTGGAGCGAAATTAACCATAACCCGGAAACCAACAGAAGCAGTGAAGGGTGCTGACGTGCTCTACACTGACGTCTGGGTCAGCATGGGCGAAGACGCGGAACGAGATAAAAGAATGAAAGCGTTTCAGGGTTACCAGATCAACTCCGCGCTTCTCAAAGCCGCGAATCCTGGTGCAGTCGTAATGCACTGTCTACCGGCGCATAGAGGATTGGAGATCACAGATGATGTAATTGAAGGAGCCCAGTCGATCGTTTGGCAGCAGGGCGCAAACAAACTCTACAGCGCCGCAAGCGTGCTAGAGTACTGTTTGAAGTAACAGGAGCACGATGATAATTGCAAGATAAGAAAATAGTTGAAGAAAAAGCAGAAACAACATCCGAGCATTCGAAACTAAAGAAAGAGATGGGGTTGCTCGGCCTCACCTGCGTAGCCGTAGGCGGCATGATCGGTTCAGGTATCTTCTCCCTCCCTGCCGTAATGGCTTCAGTCACCGGCCCATCATTCCTTTACGCTTTGCTTCTTACCGGTATCCTAGTAATCTTTCTTGCTCTACCCTACACTGAACTTGGAGCCGCCTTCCCGATTACGGGAGGCCCGTACGCGTTGCCTAGGCTTGCGTTTGGTGACTTCGGCGGATTCACAATGGGCTGGGCATACTTTCTATATTTGTTCATAGGGACCGCTGCTATAATCGACATTTTCGTGACGTACCTCAACTATTACATTCCAGGCTTGGCGGTGGGATTGACGCTGACTCCTGTTGGAATCGCGGTTGCAGTTGCTTTCCTTTGGATATGGACTTTGATGAACATTCTCGGAGTGAAGTGGGGGGCGTTGTATGGTATAGTAACCACGTTCGGTAAGATTATCCCGCTGTTACTCTTCGCAGGAATTGGCTTACTCTATCTGAACTTCTCAAACTTCTCCAACCAGTTTCCGTACGGCGTTACAGGTATAGGGTTAGCGATGTCTCTTGGATTCTTCTCATTCACGGGCTTTGAGGCAGTAGTCATTCCCTCAGGAGAGGTGAAGAACCCCGCACGCAATATTCCTCTGGCCATGCTTCTAACTATCGGAATCACTACAGCGGTGTACATGTTTGTTTCCTTTGCTTTTACTGGAATGATTAACTGGGCTGGGTTAGGGTTGAAGGTTGGCGATTGGGCTTCGATAGGTACTCTCTCTTCGCCTTTCGCTAATGTCGGCGCTGCTTTGGGGTTGCCTATCCTTGCTGCGGTTGCTATTGTTGGCGCTGTCATTTCGACTGCTGGGGCTGGTGGCGACTGGGTGTTATTTCAGGCGCGTGTTCCTTTCGCCATGGCTGCAGATAATTTGTTCTTCAAATCTATGGGTGAGGTAAATGAGAAGTATGGAACTCCGGTTAAGGCGTTAATATTTGCGTCAGCTTTAACGATGATAATCCAGATTCTTATTCCGAACTTCCCGTCAGCGGCTCTCATAGCATCAATTACTACCTTAGTGCCTTACGCGGCTGCGGCTCTAGCCTTACCTGTGCTGAGGAGGAATAGGCCTGAGGTTAATCGGCCGGTAAAGATACCCTTCGCATTAGCAATTGCAGTGATAGGGTTTGTTGGGGCATCAATATTCGTTTACTGGGCTGCATGGCCTTGGACCATTGTAGGCGTCGTTCTAATGATTCTTGGCGCACCACTCTTCTATTTGTTCAAACGACCGATTGCAGGAGAAATTAAGCGTACGGCTTGGATCTGGGTCTACTTGGTCGGCCTAGCGGTCATATCGTACATAGGCGATCCATTTTTCACCTTCGACAATTTCCTACCAATAGGACCAATAGGGCTCGTCCACTACCCATACGATACAATTGTAATTGTCGCATTCAGTCTCTTAATTTTCGGATGGGCCTACAAGTCGTCGGTTAGGAGGGTGGCTTAGTTGAGTTTCGAAGCGAAAGCAACCGCTGAATGGGAACCGCTCCGAAGAGTCGTCATCCACAGACCCGGGATGGAGATGTTCCTTGGTCTACTGGATCCTTACGCGTCACTGTACGAGAGAGCGTTCAGCAGACATGGGGCACGGAGAGAACATGAAAGACTAGAGGAGGTTCTGAAGGATGAGTTTAAGATTGATGTGCTTCGGCTGAAGGATACGATTCTGGATAATGCGGATCGAAGACCAGAGATCAGAGAACGCCTCGTGAAAATGGCTCTGGAATTATTCAACTTCGAAGGTCCCAAGAGTCAGGTAGATTCGGCTACTAGGGAGATGGAAAGAAACACCGACGCCCTCGACTCAGACCATTTCTTCAACATTCTCATCGCCCATCCCCTCGTTGAACTTCAAGCCGAAAAAGGAACCCGGAGTATTCGCTTACATATAGCGGAAAGGGAGCCGTTATCGAATTTGTATTTCATGCGTGACCAGCAGATGGTTACGGACAAGGGGATCTTCATGTCCCGCATGGCGAAACCGCAACGACGCCGCGAACCCGTCGTCACAAGGTTCCTCTGGGAAATACTTGGCGCCAAGGTTGTACATGCGACAACAGAACCTGGAACCATTGAGGGAGGGGAATTCATACCTCTAAAACACTTCGCTCTTGTTGGCATAGGCGATAGAACCAACCGATCAGGAGTAGATCAGTTGCTTCAACACGGAGTTGGTTTCGATGAAGTCGGTGTCGTACATCAACCAAATCATCCACTCATACCTGGCAATGAGCGTGATCCAATGATTGACATGCACCTGGATACCTACTTCAACATTGCATCAAGCAAAGTCGCTGTAGGCGCAGAGCTTCTGCTGAAGAATGCTAAAGTCGAGGTACACAAACGCGAATCTGAAGGGGTTTACAAGAAGGAGAAGGAAGAACCGAACCTACATGATTACATGAAACGGAAAGGATTTGATATCATAAACATCACTACACTCGAACAGATGACCTATGCCTCAAACTTCCTAACCATCAAAGACGGCCAAATCCTTGCCGTCGATATTGAACGAGAAGTCAAAGATGTACTCAACAACCTTATCGAAAAAGCACGCAACGATCCAGCTCGCTATGGCAAACTGTGCGAACAGGCACAGAAAGACTACAACACCCTCAAGAACGAAGGAGGATTCTTCCCTCACAAAAAAGAGATTTACGAACACGGCATAGATGCGTACCCAATGATCCTGAAGAACCTAACAGGAGGTTACGGTGCAGCACACTGCATGACCTGCTCTTTGAAAAGAGGTTAGCGTGGACACCGCCGAATCTGGAACATCAACATCGGATTGAAAACATTAGACTATGATCAGGAAGAAAAGATTCTCGATGATAGAACCGCTTGCTAAATCAAGAAGCTTCGAAAGGATGATCTCACAACTTGACAAGATCATCGAGAATACCGCTGACTATTTCGATGATGAACTAACAGCACAACTGAACATTACGAAGGCATGGCTTAACGACGCTCTCCTCACTGTTCAACATCATGAACTTCAACGCATCAAATTAGCCAACGAAATCTACACTCTCTCGAGAATCGTAGCGTAAGGTAAAGATTTATCGAGTGGTCTGGAGTATGAACAGTCGCAGGAAAATCCCAGATTCCGTTGGCATATTCGCACAGATAGTCGCGAGTCAGGACGCCATGAATCAAATCGGATGCAGCTTCAATCATTGGATTCTTTGGAGGTATCGGACGTAATGTCTTTTCCCGATAGTATGATTTTGACGAAGGATATGACAATCCAATTCGGAAAATTCGTCGCCGTCGATCATGTTAACCTCGACGTGAAGAGAGGGAGATCTTCGGTTTCCTGGGACCAAACGGCGCAGGTAAAACAACAACCGAGAGAATGCTTTGCGGTCTCCTAACGCCAACCTATGGTACGATTCAGATAGCGGGTTACGATATGGTAAATCAAGCGGAGGCAGCAAAAACCCATCTTGGATATATGCCACAGAAATTCAGTCTCTACGATGACCTGAAGATCTGGGAGAATCTGGAATTCTTCGCCGGAATTTACCAAGTCCCAAAAAAAGATCGTAAAGAGCGAATTGAGGCAAAACTCGAACTAATGCAATTGCTGGAATACAAGAACCGAATCACAGGTAACCTTTCAGGAGGAATGAAGCAACGAGTAAGCCTCGCAACCGCTCTAGTTCACGAACCGCCACTTCTCTTTCTCGATGAACCGACCGCAGGCGTAGACCCGGCGCTCAGAGCAGTCTTTTGGAATTACTTCAGAAAAATCAAGCAGTCAGGCGTCACAATCTTCGTTAACACACACTACATGGACGAAGCAATTCAGTGTGACAGACTCGGGCTGATGAATCGCGGCAGACTCCTCATGGTCGATACGCCGGACGGCCTCAAGGAGAGAGTAATCGGAGGACAGGCAGTTGACCTCTGGGTTTCACCCTCCGATTCAGCTAAGACCTCTGAGTTTCTCAAGAATTATCCCTTAGTGAAACGAGTTGAACCAACCGGAGATAAGTTCCGTCTCATTGTAACTGACTCGGATGAGGTAGTGTTGGAACTGCCGGAAATGCTGGATAAGGCAGGGATACGGCCACTAAGAATTAGGCTCGTAGATATCACGTTGGATGACGTATTCGTTAAACTCATCGATACTGGTCGCGATACACGAGACATTGAGTAGTGAAATCAGATGAACGTGGAGCGAATATACCTCGTTATAAAGAAAGAGGTTAACCTACTCTTCCGAAGAAAAAGCTTAATCATCACAGCTCTACTCCTACCTTGCATAATAACGCTAGTAGTAGGTTTTGCGTTCACAGGGAACATTAAGAATGTTCCAATAATTGTGATCAACGAAGACAAAGGACACGGTGACTTGAACTATGGCCTGGTTCTCACGAATCAACTAACGAGATCGGATGAGCTTGATGTTAAATACTTCGGCAACTGGTTACCCATTCAAAGCGGCATTGATCTGATTCGGAACGGCAAATATAGTGCAATGGTGTTTATACCTCAAGATTTCACTGACAGGGTGCTGCTCGGCAAAGCTTCCGTCCTAGTTTATGTTGACGGCAGTGATCCAGTAGTTGGATATACTTCAAGCTCGGCAATAGTCACAGTAGTTTCACAGCTCGGATCAAAAGGTGGAGTCTTTGTCCAACCTGACTTTCTTTTCAACACTAACGTAGGGGTTGCCTCCAGTTCAATACAACTCAATCAACTCCGATTCGTAATTCCAGGGCAAGTCGGTGTCACAATCGCTGCTTCTTTGACTTCGCTCGCTGCGTCGACCATAGTAGCTGAGAGGGAGAGAGGGTCATTCGAGCAACTCCTCGTAAGCCCAATAACCCCCGCCGAACTATTGATGGGCAAGATACTTTATCACGTGCTTCTCGTCGGAATCGTCAATATTGTGTCTTGTCTGTTCGTGGTAACTGTCTTCCTGGATGTTCGAATAGTGGGAAACCTAATGCTCGTATTCCTTATGTTATTCATGTACGCGATAGCCTCTACTGGATTCGGTGTGCTAATCTCGGTCATCTCCAAGTCTCAGATTGAAGCAGCAGAGATTGCTATCTTTTCTCTCACTTTTCAGGTTTGGTTATCCGGAATAGTGTATCCAATCAGAGCGATGCCTCAAATCTTGAGACCTGTTGCGTATTGTCTCCCCCTTACCTATCTTGGTGACGGGCTTCGAGCGTTAATGATCAGAGGCTCTGACTTCGCCACTGTCCAAAATGACTTCATAGCGATCATCATCTACACGGTTCTCATGTATGCGCTCGCAGTTCACTTCTTCAGCAAGAGAATAGATTAAGCTCATCCCACTATGACTAGTGTGGTCCCAACTGACCTCTTAAACAGGACGCACCGTTTGAAGTTATTTCTAATTGGATAGAAAGCGAGAGAGAAAATCAAGACGAATTAGGACTGGGAACTTAATCAAGAATCGCCCCAGAGAGATGTGAGAAGTGCTTGTGAGATGAAGAGATTTAGAGAAGCGAGGCGGGAGTTTTACTCGACGTTTTCAACGGAAATCAGTTCATTGCGCCGATTCATGAACTTGTATCCGTTACTGACGCTTGGACTCACATTCCTAATCGGGACTATTGTCGGGGGTCTCCTGAGCGCTTGGCCTTCCCAATTCGTTATCCTCGCACTGTTCGGCGGTTTTGGTTTCGCCATCGTCCTCGGAACAAAATTAGGAATTCCAAGCTACTTGTCGATCGGACTCGTCGTGCCGATTCTTGCTTTCACGACTTACGCTGGCCTAAGAATCCTACACTCAATTGATCAATACGCTCGTGTCGCGCCCCATCTTGCGCGTATAAGGAAACAATACAGCCCCATATCCATCTACCTAGTCACCCACGCGGGTGCCTTTGGAATAATCGGCGTCATCGCTGTCTCCACCTTCCTCATTGGCTGGTGGGTGACGATCGTGATAGCCTACATACTGGACGTGAAAGTTTCTACAGCCATGATAGGTACTGGGGTAGGGCTCCTAGTAGGAGCATTTGTATTCTGGACCTCATACGAAGGACTCGCACGATGGATCCCTAATCCCCTGACTATTACAGCAATTACGATAGTAATTTTCTCCGCCTTGGCAAGGATAATTACCTACAAAGCGCAACACAGAAAAACTAACGAGTCACCGAGCTGAAGAAGCTAGTACAGAAGGAGTTGCCAGAAGTAGAAACAAACGAGACGCCGAGAATCAAGATTGGCGTCGAATCTCTTTCCGATATGATATTCGGCCTGGCGCTTTCCATCGGAGCAATATTTCTTATAGGAAACAACTCCACCGACCCTAAGGTAGTTCTATCGAATCTCATTGCGTTTTGTTTCAGTTTCCTTATACTCGTTATAATATGGGTTCGTTACAAACGAACCGTTTCCGTTCTCCGAGTCGAAACGGGTCTCATGCTGGAACTTAACATTGCGATGTTATTCTTTGTCGCGATCGAGCCTTACCTCTTCAATTTGCTTGCGGCGGGAGCATCGTTGAGTCTTTTCTGGCTGGGCAAGGCTCAACCACAATTCTCTGTTTATACTGTCGAGCTTTACGCTATTGATACCGGTTCAATATACCTGATTTTGGGCATATTGACCTATGTGGTTCTGCGAGAACATAGACTAAAGAGAATTGAAACTCTACATCCCAGAATTATTCGTTCGTTCAAGCAGTCTATGTACACTCAGCTTATTACATGTTGCATTTTTCTTATTTCGGCATTCCCGATTTTTTGGACATATCATATTCCTAACCTGCCGGGAGTTCCAGTCGGACTGGTCCTGTGGGCCCTATCGTTTGTAGCATCTTTCATAAGTCGAATTGTCCGCATCGTGTCGCGAACAAACACGTAACTATATTGTCCCGCTCTCGGCACTACCGATTTCTACGATTTTGGGACTGGCCAACCCAGAACCTAACGGGCAGTCATCTTTCATAAGGTAACAACGAGTACAAGACGATGCTAGGAATCATGTTGAAACATTGTGTAGCGTGAATGAAACTTGGAATTCGCTCATTTCGATGTTCGGGGCGACACCCATTCCTGCCTTTAATCCGCTTTGGTAATAGTTCTTCAAGAACAAGGAGCCTTTCCTACCAAGATCGTGTCGTGTCACAATGACGCAATTTCCATCAGTCTCTGTAATTTGATACGAGACTGTGGTGGTGTACTTGGAGACTAGCGTCAACCATTCCAGAAACGTTTCAGGCGTAACTTTCTCATACAAGAACGTGACCTCAGACGGAAGAAGTTCTGGCCCAAGTTCCATGCCTGCCTTCGCAATCTGATCTTCGCTCGTCAGCTCGACTAATTTCTTCAATATTTGATTTGGTAGGGTAGATGAGCGAAGGCCTTCTTGATACCGGTCCCACTCCCGAATTGTGTCAATATGTAAGATATGAGACCATTGATGCTAATGTTCCGTTTCTTCGCTTCCTGTTCAAGAACGCGATCAAGGCTCTTTGCGATGCGAATAGCCCTGGTCTTTGAAGTTGTTCCACTCAACGACGTGTTCGATGGCATTTCCACTCTACGATAAACTGTATTCATTTGCACTAAAAAGCAATCATCTAAGTCAGCCTGTAGCGCAAAGCAAACGTCCTGGATAAAGCAGCGGAGTGGTAGTTGGCTCGGACACATGGTGGATAGACCAGTATGCGTTCGATAGTTGATGAACCCCGAAAGAGCGAAAGCAGTGGAAGCAGGACACAGCTCTTCCCCGGTCCGAACACTCCCTTCCTTGCTGAAATTGCTCCCGAACGGCAACTTTTTGAGTTCACTGTCGCGCTTGAGAATACTCCTGAAGTAATAGAAGCAGTTGCAGCGATTCTATGCAAACATAACGTCAACGTGCTCTCTGGAACGGAATTATTGGATACTTAGGGTCCAACGCAATATTCGGAGCGATTGTGATTGAGAAAGAAAGAGAAGACAGTGACAAGATCTTTTCGAATCAGCGAGTCTGTATTCAAGGGGCTGGAGCAAGACGCTTCGAATCGGAGGATTACTGTGAATACTCTTGTAAATCAGCTCTTCCTTCGGCATGTGGACTTTGACCGATTTTTTGATCAGATCGGTCAAATTCGGCTCTCACGGCCAACATTTAGCCGGATCTTGAACGCCTGCCCCGACGAGGTAATCAGCGAAATTGCTAGACTTTCAGGGAAGGATACTCCAAAAGCTATCATACATGCAAAATATGGAGTATTCTCCCTAACAACCGTCTTGAACTACATCCGCATAGCGGTAGTGAATGGTGGTTACGCTGAGTACAGTGAGGTGGAAGCTCAAGGGAAACGAACCATAACGCTAATGCACAATATGGGTCAGAAGTGGTCAATCCTCATGCGTCATTACTTCGAATCATTGTTTGAACTTGTAGGTCATCAACCGAAAATAACCTCAAGCGAAAATTCCGTCACAATCGAAACCTAGACACATTTTTGCTCCCAACCATTGAACGCTTCTGACAACAAAATATTACAAATCATTACAAAAAATACGTACAAATGAAATGTACATGGACGATACTATCAAGCGTGGATACAATGAGTCAATCTGCTTTGCTTCGTGAAAGTAAGGCTGTCGTTAAGTCTTCTGGAATAAATGAGCAAGCGCTTGGAAGGATTAGTGAGCGACGACTCCAGCACGATGGAACAGTGGATAAATCTTCTTTTCGTGGGCGGAGGACTGTGGCTAAGTCTTTTAGAATAGATGAGGAGGCGCTTGAGGGTCTTCGAGAAGAAGCGAACTCACGGGCTCTCAGCCTAAACACAATAGCTAACCAACTCATTGTGAACTACGCTAACTTCGGTCGGTACCTCAAACGCATGAATGGCATGATGCTAAGTCAACAGGAGCTTAGTGAATTCATCAATAATCTATCTGAGGATAGTGCGATAAGTGCAGGTAAGAGTCTGGGTAAGACTTCTCCTCAAATGTTGATGGCTGCGATGAACGGCGGCATTACTGTGGGCCGAGTGGTAGAATTGATTCATAATCTATCCTTCTGCGCTAACTGGTTCCAGTACACAGAGAAACGAGAAGGCGAACGTTGGAAGATCACACTAATGCATAACCTAGGTCGCAACTGGTCTCAATTCATAACCCATTACATAAACGGAGCATTCACCGCTGCTGGCTGCCGAACCAAATACGACGTTACCGACAGCTACGTTACCTTCACAATCTAACAATCACGTATGTTCTAATCGAATAGCGACACCCACGAAGATGCGACTATGGCGCAAGTGAAAAAAAGCAGAGCGCTTTGTACCATTTGCATTTGGGAAGTTGATGATCCCGGCAGATTAGAGAAAGCAAAAACAGTCGTCCACAACCTAAAAGGCGTCGTGAAGGTACAAGCCGATCACATATCACATATGTTGACTGTCGAATATCATCCCGAAAGAATCACACTGGATGAAATTCGAAATTCAGTAACGCAGATCGGTCGAAAATGACTGATTGAATATCGCTCTCACATTTCAGGGGTGGAGCGTGGGATTTCAGCACCAGTTTACCGGTACATATGATCGTTAGGTGGAATATGGGTAGGTGATATTGAGCAGCTACTTTGCAGAAACTTGAAGGTGCTTAGTTAGTGATAATAGCTCCAAACCGATCAAAGCTAGCGTGATTCCAATTACTGCATAGACCCAAGCAAAATTCTGAACAATCTGATTCCAGTGGGTCTGGTTGAGCTCCAACAGAACCAGCACGAGGAGTAAAACGCCGAGACCTGCCACTTCCACGCCAATGATCTTATGTCGAGTGATCAAGTTCGTGGATCTCACATCCAAACGCTACGTTCTTGCGCATTATTGGGTCGCCATTATGAGTAAGTAGCTTTAGCGATTTCTACTAGGATGGCTGCATATCGAAGACGATGTCGTAGCGAACTTCGTCGCCCCTCGTGGTGCCGTACTGCAAGTCGGACTGCTGATAGGAGAGTACTATGAATTCGCATGTTTCATTTAGAATGGAGCTAAATTCGCATAGGTAAAGCGACACCACATGACCTCGCTTAGCCGCTGGACATTCATACATGTTGGTTTGATGATGTTTCTCGTTGCTTTTTCACTCAATCTGACGCTTCTAAGCCCTGCAGTACATGCCCAACCTACCACTTTGCCGAGTACGGCATTTGTATCTGCACCTCCTCCAGGTTCTAAAGGACCCGACGACATCACGTTACTGGCAAGCTCTGGACTTGATGGTGGAGCACCGGTGATCTGGGTGGCGTTCCAAAACGGCATTATGACGAACGGGACAGCCGGAACTCCTGGAGGATCGACACAAAGCACGGTAGCAGGCTATGATGAAGCGTCAGGAACCCTTGTTAAGAGTATATCTGTAACCGGGAAGGTTGACGGGATGACTGCTGACCCCGGCGGCGGTAGGCTTATCGCGACTGTTAACGAAGACTCTAACTCTGCCTTCAACCTGATCGACCCAGCCACCGGAAACGTGACAACGTACACTTACAATCCTAACCCTGCAGTGTCCGGGAACGGAGGAACAGACAGCATCGCCGTAAGCGGCGGACAAATCTACGTATCACATTCCAACCCAAACGATACCATGCAACCAACCGCATACATTGTCACGCTAGATAACTCAACACGGACAGCCAACCTCGCACCCTTCTTCTACAATAACAGCAAAGCAACCAACGTGACAACAGGTATGATCGTTCAACTTGCGCTCACTGACCCAGACACTAACTACATCATGCCATCCACAAGCCCAAGCTTCGCAGGCAACTTGGCGACAATAAGCCAAGCCGACGGCCTGATCGTGTTCGCGACACTCCAAACAACACCCGTACTCAACGTGTTGGCTGTCACGGATAACAAGCCGGGCAACGTACCTCCAATCGACGGTCTAGCGGTAACCACCTCCGACCACGGAACACTATATGTCGTCGACGCTTCAGCGGGAACGATTCAAGCTCTTGATACAACCGGGTACCCAGCGGGCACCGTATTCGTCGGCGAGCCTAATGATAATGGGAACCCCATCATTGGTACCCTCGACCTCACCTCTGGAAAGATAACGCCATTCGGCAACACGTTCGCAAGCCCGAAAGGCCTGCTGTTCGTCCCAGCGACTCCAACACAAATGACAACCACCTCACAAATGACAACCTCAACACCAACCTCCACTAGCCCTCAAATTCCTGGCTTCCCAGTCGAATCAATAATTGCCGGCATAGCCGTTGGGCTAGCCGCACTTTTCGTGCTCAAACGCAGACGAAAATAACTAATCGCCAGCACGACTCGGATCACCTCCGATAACCAGATTTACCCGAACATTTTCTTGAGTGGTTAAACGTGATCATTTAATTCGTTTAATGTCGAAGTCCGATAACAACAATCAACATTCCGATCAGATCCTCTATTCCGGCGATATTCAGAGCAGAAGACGTGTCCATCAGAAGCAATCATAATTCGTTTTCCAATCTCCAATCTTTTTCCCGCAGGTTTGACATTTTTTGGAGTGGTCCTGATTGCGTCATCCTCACGGGGAGCCAGCTTTGAGTAACCGTTTCGCGTAAGCTTCTCCTTCATCGTGTAACGGGTCAAATTCTGCGGTCATTAATAGAGTGCGGGGCAGTGAGTTGAGGTTACCGATTTTCTATAGCAATTCTAATCACCACGGAGTGTGGGCATAAGTACTGATTGACGATGTCGAAGCAAATTGGAAAGGACGTTCGCATAAGTCGAATATTGTCTGCTGAAAAGAGAAGCTTAATCGTTCCGCTTGATCACGGATTGCCGATTGGACCAATACAAGGAATAACAAACCTGCGACAGACCTTGACTAAGATTCTTCTGGCCCGACCCGACGGTGTGCTCCTTACGCCAGGTCAAGTTCAAGTTTGCCGCGATATTTTGCTGGGCAGAGAAGCACCAGCTATCCTGATTAGAGTTGATTGGACCAATCTATTCAGATCCGAGACCAACTCTGAAGCGTACGCTTCAATATGCAAGCCGATAGATGCGTTGGCCTACGGAGCGGAAGCGGTAGTGACTTATCTCTTCTCAGGGTACGAAGACAGTACTGTTGAGACCGATAACATCACTAATGTCGCCAAGGTGGCTCGAGATTGCGATGCACTCGGTATTCCATTAGTCGTAGAAGCGATGGCTCACAGGCAAACTACTGAAAGGTCACGAACATGATCCGAAAGAGGTTTGCATACCTGTACGTATGGCAGGAGAGATTGGCGCCGATCTCATTAAAACAGACTATACAGGAGACAAAGATAGTTTTAGACAAATCGTAAACGCTTCACCTGTTCCCGTCATGATTGCGGGTGGCCCAAAAATGAGCACACTCTCGGATATTCTGCAAACAGTCTACGATTCGATGGAAGCTGGCGCCTGTGGCATTTTCTTCGGTAGAAATGTTTTCCAGGCGAGTGACCCAGCGAAGATGGTTAAAGCTCTCGCGCCATGATTCACGATAATGCTAGCTTGAACGACGCCAAACTAATCGCTCAACAATCGCCTTAGATCTACCTGCCCTTAAAATGAG
>CAWKES010000011.1:0-12018 GCA_963848755.1 Candidatus Bathyarchaeota archaeon
AAACCTGATCCCACAATAACTCCCTGAAAGAGGGTAGATCGAACGTGATATTTATAATTGAATAGGTATTCAGATATGAGTTGAATTCTAAATGTCCACCGTCAAGATTACAAGAGAAGGTGAGGCGTGTCAGGTCAAATGCCTGAACCCTACTAAGGTCAAGAGACTGGCGAAGCTGATGCCGGCAAAAGAACAAGTAGCGGAACTCTCAGACCTATTTCAACTACTAAGTGACCCTAACCGAATCAGAACATTATTCGCCCTATCTCACGATGAAGTATGCGTCTGCGATCTCTCAGCAGTACTGGGAATGAGCGACTCAGCCGTATCCCATCAACTCAGACTCCTGCCGCACTAAGACTCGTCAAATCAAGAAGAGACGGCCGAATAATCCACTACTCACTCACCGACAATCACGTGACGAGACTACTTGAAATGAGCTTAGAAACTAGACAAGTAACCGCCAAACGTGACTCATTTTCGTGCGTGCGGCCTGAATGCGTTGTGGTCTTAAGAACTAATAAGATTAAATCCCGTTCACTTTCGAATGGGCAAGGGGATTCGAAGTGTTGCGTGAAACACTTACCTGATATGATCTGATGTCACCATTCAGCGTCTACTTACAGGCTACGGTTTCTTCTGGGGCTTATGGCGTCTATCATCTGTACCTCGTCTACGCTACGCTACTCATAAACCGCTTTGTGAGAGCATACGTGAGTTTCTTAAGCACGCGGTGAATCGCTCACTTTTCGTTTCCGTTAAGTGATAATGAACATTTCAAAAAACTATCACGTGGTAACTGGTGAGTACCACGTCTACTCAACGTCCCTTTTCCGAGTACCACGTCCCACACCAAAACCCCACTTCCCCTATATCCCCCGGTATCGTGGTGCGGGAGGCCAAATTTGAACCGTGGGTCGATCGATTTTTTTTGGGGAAATGGATGTGCCAGCAGTACACACTATACCTCAAGGCCTGAACGTGAGTATCTTCTCGTTCGCCCCTGATGGGCACTGTTTTCTCAAGTGACTTGTCTTTCGAGTTTGGTTTCGTCGATTTTTGGTCCTGCGAGGCGTAGTTCTGGTGGACAGTTTGTTTCATGTTTTTTGAAGTTGTCTATGAAGCGGAGTGCGAGTTGACGGTATTTTTTCATGTACTCTGTTTCGTTTGGCCAAGATTGTGATGGGTTTAGAACTTTTGATGGTATGTCTTCGCAGCTGTTTGGTATTTTGAAGCCGAAGATAGGGTCGTTGTGGAATTCGCTTTTTGCAAAGCCGCCGCTCAGTGCTGTGTTGAGTAGGGTTCGTGTGTATGCGATGCTGATTCGTTTTCCGACGCCGTATGGTCCTCCGGTCCAGCCTGTGTTTACGAGCCAGCAGTTTGGTTCGTAGCGGGTGATTTTGCGTTTCAGTAGGTCCAAGTATGTGTTGGGTTGGTGGACCATGAAGGGTGCGCCTAGGCAGGTGCTGAAGGTTATTTCTGGTTCTTTGCCAAGATCAATTTCGGTTGCTGCTATCTTGGCTGTGTAGCCTGAGATGAATTGGTAGAGCATCTGGTCCAATGTCAGTTTCGCTATTGGCGGCATTACGCCGAAGGCATCGCAGGTTAGGATCACGATGCTTCGAGGGTGTCCTCCTCTCTTCTCTGGTACCCAGTTGTCTATATAGTCAAGCGGGTAAGAGGCACGTGTGTTTTCGGTGATCGAATCGTCGTCTAAGTCAATGATGCGTGTGGCTGGGTCGATTACTACGTTTTCCAGGATCGTTCCGAATCTGTGTGTTGCCGCGTAGATTTGTGGTTCAGCCGAGGAAGATAACCTGATGGCCTTAGCGTAACAGCCGCCTTCGAAATTGAAGATTCCGTCATCACTCCAGCCATGCTCGTCGTCGCCAATCAAGCGTCGTTTAGGGTCTGCTGAGAGAGTTGTTTTTCCTGTTCCTGATAGGCCGAAGAAGAGGGCGGTGTCTCCGTCTTTCCCGATGTTTGCTGAGCAATGCATTGACATTACACCGCGTAGGGGGAGTTGGTAGTTGAGAAAAGTGAAGACGGACTTTTTGATTTCACCTGAGTAAGATGTGTTCCCAATAATGCATAGGCCCTGCGCGAGGTTTAGGGTTATGAATGTGTCTGTTCGCACGCCGTCGATTTGTGGAATTCCGTGGAATGAGGGGAAGTCGATGACGGTGAGGTCTGGGACGTGGCGTTTGTACTCCTCTCGATTGCGAGGTAGAAGGAACATGTTTCGAGCAAATAGGCTGTGCCAAGCGTATTCGGTTATGATTCGGATCGGTATTCGGCAGTTTTCGTCAGCACATACGAAACAGTCTTGGACGAAGACGTCTTTGGCTTGAACGAATGCTTGTAATCGATCGAGGAGCTCGTTGAATTTATCCGGGCTCAGAGGTCTGTTGTATTCTCCCCACCAGATCTGATTCTCGGATGAGTTCTCTCTCACAATGTACTTGTCGTTTGGTGAACGGGCTGTTCGTTTTCCTGTGTTCACCACTATCGCTCCGCCTTGTGAGATCCTGCTTTCACCGCGGAAGACGCTCTCTTCGTACAGTGCGGCTCTTCGGAGATTCCAGTACGTCCCGTGTAGGTTTGTTAAGCCATGATTCTCGAGGCCGTAATCAGCCCGTAACGAGAGGGCTTCTTTTTGGGCTGGGGTTTGAATGTTCAGTATGTTGTTCATAGCCAGTCCCTGGTCATTTTCTTGTCTCCAATGTATATCTCATTAGGAGATGAAGGGTCGAGGGCCCATTTCATTCTAGCCACACCTTCGACTAGATCGTTTACTGAGCCGGAAAAGCTTAGGCGCAGTCGTCCTTCCATTCCAAATTCCTTGCCTGGTACAGTAACCACAAGTGCCTTCTTCAGCAGAAATTCTGATAATTTTACCGAGTCTGATTCATATGCTCTGAAGTCGGGGAAGCAGTAGAATGCTCCATCAGGCTCGGTTGTTTTTACGCCGTTGAATGATCTCAGTTCCCGCATGATGATGTCGCGGTTGTTCTGGATTGTGAGACGGAGGTTCTCAACGATGCTCTGCATGCCGATGAGTGCCCCTTCGGCGGCGGCTTGAAGAATTACTGAAGCGCAAGATGTCGTTTGAGCCTGGATGTTCGTCATCACTCTAACCAGACGGCTCGGCGCAATGGCCCAACCTATTCTGAATCCTGTCATTCCGTAAAGCTTCGAAACACCGTTGACCGATATCACACGTGACTCGTTGATATCTCCTTGAGCAAACTTGTAGCATGACACGGCTTTCTTACCATCAAATACGAGCTTGTGGTAAATATCGTCCATAATGAGGTAGATCTGTTTCTTCTCACAAAACTCGACGATCTCCTTGATGAACTCCTCTTTGAAGACTAGTCCCGATGGGTTGTTGGGGCTGTTGACGATGATCGCTTTGGTGGACGAACTCACGGATTCAATGATGTCCTCCATGCGAGGATGAAGGCTGCCGTCTTCAGGTGTGACAAATACTGGAATACCGTAGACCATCCTTGCGATTTCAGGGTAACTCACCCAGTAAGGTGCTAAGATGATGATTTCATCTTGTGGATTCAAGAGGGTATAGAGGATGTTGTAGATGGCCTGCTTGGCGCCTGACGTAACGATTATGTTTTCGGGTTCTACGACCTTATCATAATTCTCTTCAGTGTATTCTATGATCGCTTTTTTCAGTGAAGGGATGCCGTCCGTGGGTGAATATTTGATGTTTCCCGTGTTCAGTTTCGCGGCCGAGTTTAGGATTGCATTGATCGGCGCTCTGTTCTTCGGTTCACCGATCCCGAGATGAATCACTGGTTCTCCGCGGTTGGCGCAGAAGTTCTGCTTCTTCATTCATCCGCAGAGTGGGGGATTCAGCGATTGATGCGGCTAAGGAGCTTATCGTCAAGGGAAGTCATGGATCATTACCAGAAACGGATTTCAACTTTATGTAATAATTCGATAAGTGAAATTTACCATGATCTGGGAGAAATCGAGACAATATATTACAGACATTGCTCTTTGGGGGCTAGTGTGATTTACTCTGGTCCAAGCTGAGGTACTAATAATTGGAGGGGGCTGCGTTGGTACAAGCACAGCCTTTCGCCTAGCGAAGTCTGGTTGCAAGGAAATTATGCTTCTTGAGAAAGGAGGCGCCGTAGCCTCGGGTGCAAGCGGAAAGGGAAGTGCAATAGTGAATGTTGCAGTTTGGAATGCGACTAAACCTCTTATCCCTATGCTCCTGGAAAGTATCGAGGTTTACCAGAATTTTGCCGACAAAATCGGCGGCACATGTGGCTATACGCAGTGCGGTGGTGTCGAATTTGCCGGGGCCAACCGTGAAGCCGAAATCAAGAGAGTCGCCATTAAAGAGAAGGAGCTTGGCGCCGACATAAGACTCCTCTCGGCTGAAGAATTGAAGGAACATGATCCAGGCGTCAACACCGGCGATCTGACGGTATTCGCGTACGAGCCTCAGTCAGGATTTGCAGACTCAATCGAAACAACTAACTCATTTGCGAAACAGGCCGAAAAATATGGCGCTCGAGATTATCGATGAATACCGAGGTAACGAAAATACGAGTTGAAAATGGCCGAGTGAAAGGTGTGGAAACAAACCAAGGCCCAGTGGACGCGCGAAAAGTCCTGGTCGCAGCCAACGTCTGGGCACCTAAGTTGCTAAAAGATATCGGCATCAATGTGCCAATCACGCCAGTTCGCAAACAAGTCTGTCTATACAAATTACCAAAAAGTCTCGGGAGACCACGTATAGTAATGGACGATTTCCTCCAGGATCTATATTTCAGACCTGACGGCGACTACACGCTGGCAGGAGAGATTGAAAAGCCAGGTCTCCCTGCTGACATGCAGAATTTCCCTGCCGGATTCGAGACCGAGACGGCCAAACGAATTGGCGAGAAGCTTAAGCACAGATACCCTTCCATGGTCTCTGCCATAAATCGTGGAGGATATTCTGGACCATATGATGTCTCAGCCGACAGCCAACCAATACTCGACCAGCCCCCGCAAATCGAAGGACTGTATATAGCACTAGGCTTCAGTGGGCACGGATTCAGATTCTCACCAAGCACAGGAAGGGTCATGTCTGAACTTATCATGAACGGGGAAGTTAACGGAGTAGATGTCAAAGAGTTTCGATTGAGCCGATTCGCGGAAGGTAAACCAATACCACTTTTGTAATTGTTTCCAATCATGTGTCCGTTACAGGAAGTCGGATTGGAGACTCCGTTTTCATTCATAGTGCTTTTATGATGTTGAGTTCGTTGTTTGGTGTTTTCAGGAAGACGGGTACGTTTCTTCTTTTCGATGCATTGTAGGAGACAAAAAGCCATTCTCCGGCTTCGAGGTCTAGTGTTTTGTCGAGGAGATCTAGGCTTATGGAGTAGGCGTCGGCGATTGTTAGTCTGTCCCAGATTCGTGGGAGAACGTTGACGAAGTAGCTATGTAATTGCTGAAGGGCACTGACGTTTAGGTGTGCAACGCGTTGTGTTCCAAGCCAGCAGTGGGCTCGATATTTTCTGCCCTGTCTTAGGAGTGCTTCTACTGCTATGTTGGATTGTTCGGTATAGTCGTCTTGTTTGTTGCGGTCGGGAATGTACTCCTGAGCTTCATCGAGTACAATTAGAACCTTAACGGCTCCTCTGCCTGTGGTTTTTTTCAGTTTGAGTAACGTGTTGATGAATTGTGATACTATTCTTCTAGCGTCGATGGGTTCAGGGATGTATGCGAGTTCGATGTTTCCTCGCGGTGCGTCTAAGACTATTGAGGCTAACTGGCCTGCAGAGATTGGTGCTTGTTTGGTGGTGTCGTGTTTGTGTTGTAGGTAGGTTGTGAGTAGCGTGAGTTCTCCTTTCAGTGAGGAGCGTTCGGGTGCGTTCTCGGCTCCTTTGGTGATTATTGTTTTTAGTTTGGTGAGCGTGTCTTCGGGGAGTGTTGTCAGAGCGGTTTCGGTTTTTAGATGTTGTTCGTTGATTAGGTCGGTGATTTGTTCGTTGAGTATTTTGGCTTGTAATGCGCCGGCTCTTGTTCCAACATTGGAGAGCATCTCGAGGACGGTGTTAAGTGTGATTTCGGCTTGAGTTCCTGAGGCTAATGTTTTGACTCTTCCTTCTTGGAGCATTTTCTCAGCGATGTTTGTCAGAGCCTTGCTGTCTGTAAGTTTCGCTTCCAATGTTTCGGGAATTACTTGTGAGTCTAGGAATTGTTTGCTGCTGGTGAATGTCTCGGTTGAGTAGATGTTTCCGTTTTTCTTGAATTGGTCTGCTAGGTGTACGAAGTATTCGCCGGCTATGTCGAAGATTACGATTCGCAGGTCGTCTTCAAGTGTCATTGCTTTTCGGATGAGTTGACTGGTGAAGTTTGATTTTCCTGCGCCGGTGGCTCCGAAGGCTCCTGAGTGGTAGCGGATCAGGTTTCGTATGTCGACTTTGAGTGGTTGTCGTCCGCCCATTATTTCTCCGATCTCGACACCGTCTTTTACGTTGAGAAATTCATCAACTAACTCTTGTGAGAAGAGGTGCGCGCTTGCGCCTGCTAGTGGATTTAGTTTAGTTTTCGTGAATACTGGTTGAGAATCGTTCAGGTCGAGTCGATGATACATTGGGACTGCGACGATGTCGATCCAGCTTTCATCGCTTTTGCCCCAACTCGAGTCGATCGTTTGAAGCATTTCACGTCGGATGATTGTTGGGGTTGAAGCGTTCATGCCGAGTTCTTGGTAGTGTGTAGCTTTTGGCAGAACGGACTCATAGATGAGATAGGTTAGGCCTGTTTCGGTTTGTCGTTCTACGGCAAGAAATCTGGGTTCCGCTAATCTGTCGAGGATTCCAAGTGTGAATCGCGCGTCGATTACAGCTAGAGCGCTGCTAACAATTATGTCCTGACCTCTTCCACGCGCTGAACGTGTTACTAATGATTGCTGGCGTAGCCTTGCCTCCCAGTTAGGTGGGTCATCGAACAATTTTACGGTCATCTTGTAATCTCCTGTCGTGTACTTACCGCCGATTTTCTAGCTGATTCGCTTTCGGCTCTTAGATCCCTGAATCGGCGAGCGATGGAAAACACTTTCTGTCTTCGCGCTAGCGGCGTTAGTTCCAGATCCACTAAGCCTCGTAACAGTCCCTTCGTCATCTGTACTTCATGTTTAACGAACTTATCAGCTAAGTACAATAACTGATTGTGGCCGTACGCTTCAAGAACTTCCGGATTATCACTGCGTGATAAAATCAGCAAACAGAGATCGTCGATGAGGCTGCGTTTGGAGCTTGGCTCCATGAATAATCGCACAGTAGTTGACTCAAACTTCTCTTTTGCATGGTAAGATTGAACGTATGGTTCATCGTACTCTGAGTTGTAGGGGCGGTCGAATAGGAATACGGGCGCCCGGATTTCTGTATCTCGAGTAAATGTCCTTAATTGGAAATATTGGCGGACGAAGAAGAGTTCACGTGAAATCTTTCCTCTCGCGGCATTTAGTTCATCATCGTCAAGAACCATTGTGGTGTGTGCTGCGTCGTAACTGAAGGTTCGCCATGGGGTGACGATTTTGTCAGCGTTGACGGTGCTTATGATGGTCAGTAGCGCCTTGTCGCTCTTCAATCCTGGGAGGTCTGCTTTCGTTTTGCCTTTCAATTCGAGAGGGAGAGCTGATCTGGTGAAGTCGGTTGATGTCGTATCTTTAGCCACACCGATGATCAGTATTCTGCGTTTAGATGCTTCATGCATCACCATTTGCAAGAGAAACAGATTGAGAGCGTTGAGGTCGATGACTGATAACCAGTTGTTATCACGAATCATCAACGGGTGCTGCACATTTTGGTCTGGGTTGAAGATACGTTCGGCGTATTGAAGCGTCATCTCCTCGGTTCGAGACCAGAAATTCTTCGCGTTCTGATGGATCCCGATCGTTCCTGTGTCATCGGTCGTGATCATGGCGAAGTTGTAGAGTTCTTCGAGTCGATGTAATCGTTCCAATGTTTTCTGTACTTCGTGTTCGGAGACACCTAGGCGTGTTGCCAGTTCAGTTCGCTTCATGTCTCCCTGTAAGAGTTCTCTTACTGCAAGGTAGTGAAGGAAACTGGAGCGTTGTGGGATGTAGAATGTTCCGGGACCTATGATTGAGGCAAGTCTAAGATCCTGTTTGGTAACTGGGCCATGCGACGTGGGAGTACCAACTAATGTTGGGGTCTTTCTCATCAGCACGAATGATAGGTCACGGTAGAGGGAGGGATACGTGCCGGAGAAGGGTCGATCAAGAAAGATAATACCTGTCTTTCCATCACGAATAATCTTGTACGTTAGGTACAGTTCTGACATTGTCATTAATGCGAACGGAATGCGTTCCAGGTTCGACCGAAAATCTAGTTCGGTTTCAAGAGGTTTCATTACCTCAGCCACGTTGAGCAAATCCTCACGCCAAAGTGGTACAACGGCTGACATGGTCAATTGTGGGCTCCGACGAGCGTTCGGAAGATCGAATTCTGGTACGCCTTGCTCTGTGATTCTGAACTGGCATTCGTAGCCTGCAGAGACCACATAGAATAGGAGCATTTCCAGAACTTCATCGTAGTCCATACTCCCATCTATTCCAACCGCAACTCGCATCGACGGAAGAAGCGATTCAATGTTCGGAATCTTAGCGTCAGAGAGTTGCTTTATCGTAGCCGTCAAATCTGGGCGATTACGGAGTTGATCTATCCTTTTTTCGAAAAGGTTGGAGAGATTGACCGTTTCACGTTTCAGGGTTGAAATGTTATCGGTCACACAATTCACTCAGAATCTTCTTTCACATATCAGCTTGACTCGGTTAGGAGAGATAACAGAATATGTAATGCCTTAAAACATTAAGAGATACGCGAAACTAACGCATGGCCTGAAGGAGCCGACGAGTATCGTCAATCTAACATTTTATGGCGGTGCCGGTGAGATCGGCGGAAACAAGATCCTTCTCGAAGATGAGGATACGAAGATTCTTCTCGATTTTGGGATGAACTTTAGTGAACGTTCGAAATTCTACTCTGAACCGTGGCTTTCCCCTCGCGATGAAGTTGGTTTACTTGAGTTCGGTCTTTTACCGAAAATTGCCGGAGCGTACAGATTTGCTGACGCTCAACCGGATATTGACGCAGTTTTCCTTTCTCATTCCCATACCGATCATTCAGCCTACGTTACTTTCCTGAATCGACAGATCCCCATCTACTGCGGCGAGACCACAGCACTCATCCTCCAATCGTTCGGAGAGCTTAGCCCGAAAAGTTTCGACAATGATTTAGAAGGATTACAGTTCAGAACCTTCCGAACAGGTGACAAAGTCAAGATTGGGTCCGTTGAAGTTGAACCCATTCACGTGGACCATTCCGTACCAGGATGTTATGGGTTTGTCATCCACACAACGGAAGGTGCAGTAATCTACTCAGGAGATTTTCGCATTCACGGCAACAAACCCAGCATGACCCAGGATTTCGTAAGCGCAGCGTCGAAAACTAAACCGATCGGCATGTTGTGCGAAGGAACCAACATGATCGGAGCTGACTTTTCTACTGAAAGTGAAGTTGACGAGAAGATGAACAAAGTCATCGGCACGACTCAGAATCTGGTGCTGGTTACCTTCCGACAAACCGATGTCGACCGTACTCGAACACTACTCAATGTGGCCAAGAATAATCATCGCAAATTAGGTATCTCGCTGAGACAAGCATACCTCCTGAACCGTTTAGGAGCCGATCGTAAACTCAACCTTCCTCCGGTCAATTCTGATGATTTCCTGATATTTCGTCGCAAGAAGAAACAATACTACAAATGGGAACAGTCGATTCTTGATCTGCCAAATGTAGTCGATGCCAACGAAATAAAACGCATCCAAAGCAAAGTTGTTCTCGCCACTTCGTTTTCTGACTTAAATGAGTTGCACACGATGAAACCTGCTCCGGGGAGTAGTTTCGTTCTATCGTCATCGGAACCATTTAACGAAGAGATGGAGATAGAATACGACAAATTCGTAAACTGGCTAGATCACTTCGGTCTACCAATGTATCATATCCACTGTTCAGGTCACATGATGCCAACCGAAATCAAACAGGTCATAGGCAAGATTAGCCCGAAAATGCTACTGCCTATTCACACTGAACATCCCGAGCTTTACGCCAAATTCATCTCAGACATAGCTACGGTGGAGCTTCCAGAAAAGAACCGAACACTCCGAATCAGCTAGGTGCCGTATAGACCTAGGATTGTGGCGTTACCAACGCCTAAAAAGCCCAACCGTGGGAGCAGGTGTGGCCTCCGTTAGCGGATCCCTAATCTGCCCTTCTTTTCCGCAACGGTTTCCATCGATCTATCGTGGAGTTTCCAGCTCTCTCCACGTTTATCCAAGCACCCACTGGGCCACCTGGTAAACTTGACCGATGGCTCTGCCTCCACTGGTTGGGCAGTTGGGTAATTTGTCTCTGATTGGAAATATGGGATTTTTCTCTAATTAGCAAAAATGATAATCACTTGATTGCACAGGCTGAAGGGCGAGTTAAATGGTCAATATAGGGCGAAAATTGCAGTTCGGGGTCTACCTGCCAGACTTCGGTAAGGCTCTACACCCTAGAGCTCTAATTGAGCTCGCCGGTGAGGCAGAGGATTATGGGTGGGATGGATTCTTCCTCTGGGATCACATGGTAGAGTGGAATCGGCATACTCCAGTGTATGACGCTTTCACGTGTCTAGCCGCGATAGCTACTAGCACGAAGCGTATCCGGATCGGAACTGTTGTAACCCCAATTCCTTTCCTGAAACCATGGATCATTGCCCGTCAGACAATAACGCTGGATCAGCTCTCGAACGGAAGACTAATTCTCGGTGTTGGCTTGGGCAGTGAAGAAAGCTGCGATTATGAAAGATTCGGCGAATCAGGGGATAACAAAGTGCTCGCAGAGAAACTGGATGAATCACTAGACATCATCTCCGGTCTCTGGAGCGGCAAACCGTTCACGTACGCTGGCAAGCATTACACTTTGAACGATCCCGTCTTCTTGCCACATAAGATACAGAAACCCAGAATCCCAATCTGGGTGGCAGGCTACTGGCCGCGCAAAGGTCCATTCAGACGAGCTGTAAAATGGGATGGCGTAATCCCACTCCGATTCCCAGGAAACCTACTAGAACCGAATGAACTTCGAACAGTGGTCGAATACATCAAGTCACTCAGAGGGAATACAGATGACTTTGCTGTAGCCATAATCGGATCAACAATGAATCAACGAAGGAATACCGAAAAAGTAGAGCAGTTCGCCAGAGCTGGAATGACTTGGTGGCTCGAGAATGTCTACGCGAAAAGAGATTCTTTCGAATTCTTGAGGAGACTGATTCAGCTCGGTCCTCCACAGATAAAGTCGCAAACCTTGTAGACTTTTAAGAACATCCGAATATGCTTGGGAGGCGTCGAGTGAATTTGTCTCAGCCTGAAGAGTATCATGAATATGTGAAAGGTCTGAATACAAGAAAATCCTGGGAATCATACGTCAGAGCCAGCCGGCTAATCCCCGGCGGTGGGAGTTCCAACGCACAGTGTGCGCCGACTTACCACCCATATCCACTAACACTGCGAAAAGGGTCCGGATCGAAAGTGTGGGACGTGGACGGAAACGAGTACATCGACTACCTACTAGGATTCGGTCCGCTAATCCTCGGACACTGCCATCCACGCGTCATACAAGCAGTGAAGGATCAGCTTGAGAACGGTCTTCAATACGCCATGCTCGATGAGCTTGAAATTCAACTTGCAGAAAAAATCCACGAAATGGTTCCGAACGCGGAAAGAATCAGGTTCTCGATGACAGGCGCGGAGGCTACCATGCATGCGATAAGAATCGTGCGAGGCTATACGGGACGGGACAAAATTATCAAATTTGAAGGACATTATCATGGAGCGCATGATTATGTTCTGTTAAATATTGTAGGATCTCCTGAGGGAGCTTTAGAGCAATACGCTGAACTGGAACCAAGCAGACAAAA
>CAWKES010000012.1:0-168009 GCA_963848755.1 Candidatus Bathyarchaeota archaeon
TCATCTCACCGATTACGCTGGAAAACTTGAAGCCGTGACCCGAACAAGGACTGATGAGAATTACATTCTTATGTTTTGGATGGAAATCCATTATGAAATGTTCATCAGGTGTATTGGTATAATGACAAGTCTGCGGAAGAGAGTATTCGTCCGTCCGCCAAGGGAATGTTTTCCTTCAGAAACATTCGTATCGGAAACTCATCCTGTTGGTTGATCACTCTGATCTTCTCGGGAGTTGTGATTTCTCCGTGATGATGTCTTGCTACTTTGAATCCGTCTCCAACGTCGGGAATGCTATAGTAGAACAGATCTGTCCCCTTTTGCCATAGGAGAACGGGCATTCTTTTTGGTGAAAACAACTCATTTTGTTCTGTTGGCCGAAACCAGAACATACTCTGCCTTTCGGATTTCAGGGGCAGGTGAAGATCAGGAATAAGCTCTTTCAACCAACCTCCTGCTGTGAAGATAATGGAATTTCCTGTGTACTCATTTTTCTCAGTCTTCACGATTATTTTACCGTTTGAAATCATCCATTTAGTCATTGACTCATTGAATCGAAGTTCAGCCCCGACTTTCCTAGCCAGAGCAGCGTGTGCTTCAATGCAGCGCTCGGAAAACAAAATGCCAGCATTTGGATCAAATACCGCCACGTAATCATTGGGTGGCTGGAGAACCCCATATCGTCTGACGATCTCACTTCGAGATAGAAGTTCGTAAGGAAGATCGTAAGCATCAGCGTTATTGATTACGTTAGAAACTAGTTTGCCATCTCGCGGACCCACCATTAGTCCTCCTGTTTGTAAGAACAGCTCGTCTCCAGATTCGTCTTCCAACTCCCTCCATAACGAATAAGCTCGCTTGATCAAAGGCATGTAACTCGAATGCTCATAATAGATCGACCTAATCATTCGGTTCTGCCGTGAGATGACCCGTTCAGGTGATTCAGCTGAAACTTCTCCAGAGCCATGACGTTGGCTCCACGTTTCGCTAAATGATAAGTCGTCGCGCTTCCCATGGCTCCAAGTCCAATTACGATAACATCGAAAACTTTCATTGCATAGATTCGCCAACTATCTACTCAAAAGGTTCTGTGAAGGAGAATCGGCAAATTGTATGGACGGCTAAAGTACATTTGACATTATCGGCTTAAAACATGAAACCGACTGGAAAATGGGGAAATTCCTGACAGATAACTTACTGACAATTGGCACAAAACTGAGCGATCACACTTAACTAGTTACGGAAATGTTCGTGTAAACCCGGCTACCTCCCTTAATCCTAGCGTTGGATAGTTCGAGATAACCCACAATGAATTAACGGTCACAAGCTATAGTCTGATCAGACGGTTCCGCATCCCATTAGAAATCGAAATTTTAAGGGGAAGTTGGTCACGGCGAAATCCTCGCTCGTGAGGGCTCCTCCCTATGGCGGAGCGACCAGCTAACCCATGTTAACTTGCTTATCCACAAGTATTTGAAATTTCATGGAGACGGCGAATGTTGATTTACTAATTAACAATCAAGCGATGTCTCTTTTTTCGTCAAAGTACTATATACGCGAGCAAACGCATCCATATCTCGTGATTCGTTTTGGCAAAAATGGAAGTCAAGAGTCTAAATGCACCTGATGAAGTTAGGAATTTCGAGAAAGGCAAACTTGATCTAGTGAAAATTGGCGGCGCAGTTGTTGGGCGCGGAGTTTTCCAGCCTGGATGGAAATGGTCAACCTCAGTCAAACCCATCGCCAAAACCAAAAGCTGTGAAGCACCACACTTCCAATACCACGTATCCGGAATCCTTCACATAGTGATGGATGATGGTACAGAACGTGACTGCAAGGCAGGCGACATATCGCTACTTCCATCTGGCCATGACGCGTGGGTAGTCGGTAACGAACCTGTTGTCGTGGTCGACTTCCAAGGCATGATCGATTACGCGAAACAATCCAAGTAGTGAACTTGAATGATTATCCTCGTTAGGCTTGATTACGAAGGCGACGATCTGAAGAATGATTTGGAGAAGATGAATCAGATCCACACCAAGATAGAGAAAGCGATTGGCGGAAAAATCGAGGGACCCTACTTCCCCCAATCAAGCACACTCCTCTACATATTTCATGTTGACAAATATGAACGGCTGAATGAAGCGGGCCGAATATTCTACGCTGAGGTGTCGAAACTGAAGTTGCCCTTCGTCCCTAACACATACGAAGTCGCCGTCACACCGAAAGAATTCTTCGGATAAAGCATGAGATGCAGTAGTGAACCCTATGGCGATTCCAGAGGACTTGACCAAAAAGCCAACGAGATGCGATCGGTGCGGCAACAAGATACCTATTCGTGACTGGGAACGACACAAAGCCAATCATGAAAGAGAGACTAAGAAAAGAGAAGACAAACTCAAGGCCACATATCACACATCCTAACATGTAGAGTTGCGCACGGCAATTGGTCATATGGCCTGTGAAATGTGAGTGCGTTATTCAATCGATACAAAACTAAGCTTTCACACTTAACTGGTTACGAAGATGTTCGGGTAAACCTGGCTACCACACCAATTGACGCTCAAATCACGAACGGAATATCGATATTACAGCTGGCCGTATGCACTTAAAGAATTAAGTGAATCCGTCGGTCTTTCAATTTTTCGTATCATTTTGTTACCTTGGCTCGTAACAAATTAACTTCCGCCAACAAATCTCTGTATATTTTGTGATTCTCTTCGCTTAACTTTGTGGTTCAAAGGAGCTTCAGTGCTTTGTTGTTATCATGTAATGACTTTAGTGCCGACCTGAGTTTACCGCGAACGAATATTGATTGTCGTCATTCAGGTGGGATCTCTTTGAATGCCAGCGATAGGTCGATTCCTTGCTTCTTCAGATACTGTTTGTGTGCTATGTAGATTACTAGCCCGCCGACGAACGAGCATAGCAGGAACGCGTAACTTAGTGTGTTTCCTCCGTATATGCTTGGAAATATCACGAACTCATAGGAGACGAATGCGAAGACCGCGGCGCTCAGTACGCCGGAGATCACGAGCCCAACTCGAACAACATTCGATTCAGATTTTCTTCTAACTCCATACAGGATTGATGCGATCGCGACGAACATGAAGAACAGCATAGGACCGATCGCGGTCGCGGACAGGGCTGAGAGTTCTCCGTAGTAGAATGCTGTCGCACCTACTAGCAAGATCGCCAAAACTAGGTCGAAGATGTGGGCCACTGCCGGAGAGTTGAACCGAGGGCTAACGTAAGCGAACTTTGAAGGGAGGAACCTGTCGAATGACATGGCAAGGATGTACCGGGCAACCGCCATTATGGTTACCATCAAGAAGATAATATTCCAAACGATCCAGGCTAGGCCAAGCGTCACCGAGACGACTAGATTGTTTGCGACGCCCATGGCTAGGGTCCAGAAGTTGAAGCCGTAGTCGAAAACCAACGTAGAGTTAGCGAATGCGGAGTTGATGAACGGTTGACCCGCGACGCCGTAAAGCACAGCGAAAACAACCGTCCAGATTATGAAGACCGTAATTCCGGAAATCGGGACGCTCCATCTCAAAGCGGTCTTTCCTTTCAACTCGGATCCAGCGATCGTAGACATGTTAAACCATGGGAAGAGGAACAGGAAATAGAACGGAATCAGGATGAGAGTGTTTCCAAAATCGAATGAGGGCCCCGTATAGGAGTTAGCCAACGAGTTGTAAGTCGTACCATTAATGCCCAGTGAATTCACGTAGCTGACGACTCCGCTTCTGCCTGCGCCAACTAGAATGATGATCGCCAACACTATTCCGATCATACCAAACACGACCAATACAGTCAGCGTTCTGATTGCGGTCTTGGGGCTGACTATGTTAACCAGGACCAGTATTGTGAAGATGATTGATCCAAGAATGAACTGGGAGGTTGGGTCAGCTCCGGGGATATTTCCTGGCAGTGCAAGGCCGAGAAAACTCATGTTCCCCAAGGCGACTCCGACGGACCCTATTGAAAAAACCGCGGAGAGAATTAAGATTGCGACAAACGCGATGAAGTTCAGGCACGCGCCAGTCAGCCCCATCGCGCTGCCAAAGGGCCCGCCGAGTTGTCTGGACATCCAAACGTAGTCGCCGCCGGTGCGCGGTGTCCGCCTTTGGATTATTGTGTAAATGAACATTTGAGGGAGAACGAAGAGGAATCCGATTACCGAACCGTAGACTAAGTTGACCCCGGACATCGTCGGAAAGAAGACCGTGTATAACGGGAGCAGGGCGATGGTGGCACCGAGCCCCATCCAAGCCGCGTTCATACTTATTGCATCAAGCAATGAGACGTTCTTCACTAAGCCCGTAGCTTCCCGGACAAAGACCGGCCGCTTCTGCATCACGCTGCCCTCCCTCGAGAAATTGAGCAAGCTCCGTGATTCAAGTTCACGAGTCCAATCGTTGCTCCTCGTGCTGGAAGTATGTCACTAAAGCTGCGTTCCTTTTCGTCCAGCAGAAGGGTACACGCTTCGCGTCCGTCGAGTGAGTAAGACAAGTCTTACCTGCGGATACACCCATTTTCGAGTTGTTTAAGATTATTGCACACCTATCATTTTCGACACCCAAACCTCTTTCGATTCTATTTGCATGGAAACGAATCAAATGAGTAAGCATGGATCGACATGATTTCTGTTAACGCGAGACACCGGCGCAGCGATGAGCGGTTCATGGCGGCAGCAATTTACGAAGCGATGACTGCTGCGAAAGAGGGTAATGCGCCGATCGGTTCGGTCATCACGAGAAATCGAGACTTGGCTGAAACTATCAGAAACCCGTAGTCAACCGATAAGCCGTACTCTTAGTAGAATTGGCCGTATGCACTTAAAGAATTAAGTGAATCCAGACCTTTCTTAAAATTCGGGTGCAAATTCGCTTCACAGATGGAGCGTGCGGTAGTTTCAGGGACTTCAGGTTCTCGAACCATCTTCTAACGTCAGGATCGCTCAGAAGATTCGCATATTTGTTGGACATACACGAGTGGGTTGGGTACAACTCATAATAAGGATTCACCTAAAAGAATTGGTGGGCCTGGCCGGATTTGAACCGGCGACCCCACGATCTCTGATATGTCTATCAGTCGTGTGCTCCAACCATGCTGAGCTACAGGCCCATCCGAGACGTCAGTGACACCGTTTTGTTTTAAACGTTTATCGGCCAATCTTCATTCTCTTAATCGCCGACAGTTTCCTTATACTAAGATTTTCTGCTCCTCAACAGCTAGAAGGTACTCGATATCTGAATCGTTTAAGTTGAACCGTGGTTTTGTTGTTTGCGAGGGCCGGTAGTTCAGCCTGGTATGCCCGACGATTGGAAGGGGCCAAAGAACGTTCGGTTCGCATCTGTCTAGAAATACCGAAAGGCCGCGGGTTCAAATCCCGCCCGGTCCACCACGAATTTAGTTTGAGGGCTACGTAACAGGTTCAGGTCATCTAGTACGCGTCGAAAGACCCGTTTGTGGGAATTTTCATTCGTTTACAGAAAGTATAATCAGAGTAGGTAGCGGCTTACGTAAATCAACTCGAGCTCAAGAAAGGAAAGGTGTGTTTACACGTTTTTGGGAGGTAATGCTTTTAGCCAGTGGTTTTGATTGACGAGCGATTAAGTAAACTGAAGAGTGTGAATGAGTGTGGGTGAGGGTTTGCATGAATCGGATCATGGATCTGAGAGTGCCTCTCAACGCTCGCTGCTTGTAGCTGTGGTAGCGTTCTGTGTCTCATTCGCTCTGATTATGAGGACCTCTGAGTTTACTACCATCCTTCTTTCCTGTGTCAAATTGGCTCAGTCTTTTGATCTTAGTAGACTTGATACGCCAAGCTTCCTTCGCACTCAAATAGAATTATTCCAAAATCTGTCCGCCCAGAATGAGTTTATTCAGAGCCTATCCACTAACATGCTTACAAAGGGCGACTGGTCGAGTGGTTTGCGCCCGAAGGGGTTTTCCTTTGGACGATTTAGAATGATCTTCCTGGTGGCGGCGACTGATATTTCCGTTATTGTTCCAACATGGAATGAGGAAGGTTACTTAGCGAAATGCCTCAGTTCGCTTAGAAACCAATCACTCCTCAAGCGACGTTATGAGATCATCGTAGTTGACGGAGGAAGTACGGATCAGACCTTGGAGATTGCCAGAACCTTCGCTGACAAGGTTCTCGTAGAGCCTGGTAAACCAGTTGGAGCGGCGAGAAACGCTGGAGCGAACGTAGCTGAGGGAGCGATCTTGGCGTTCATTGATGCTGACACCATGGCATCACAGGCGTGGCTTGAAGGAATTATTCAATCCCTTCGCATTAACCCATCAGCAGTCGGTGTAACGGGTCCAACGATTCCATACGGAGGGTCAAGTTTCGATGAGCTAATGTATCGCCTTGCTAACGGTTTGGAACGTTTTTCGTTCAAATTGGGGTTCCCGCACGTCGCTGGATTCAACTCTGCTTACAGGAAGGAAGCGTTTTGGGAAGCGGGAGGGTTTGATGTGAACCGGGAGCTCTCTGAGGATGTGCTGTTAAGTTTGCGGATTAGGCATCAAGGACAGATTCTGTTCAGTCATGATATGGTTGCGTATACTTCGCTTAGGAGGATAAATGAATACGGCTATCCATATTTGACCACTTATTACATGATAAATGTGATCATGATGTTGCTATTCGAACGCAACTTGAGCTATCCAAAAGTTCGGTAAATTATAGAAGTACGGTTACGTTACGTCGATTGATATCTGTTCCTTAGACAAGGCCAGTATTTGGGATTCGATTGCTGATTTATGTTTCATGACCGTTCGAGTTAACTCCTCAATCTTCCTATCATTTTCTGTTTGAGCAGTTGTCAAGTATTGGATCTCAGCACGTTTGTTGTTGAGTGATTCGTCAAGCTGTGTTAATTTGGTCTGCAGTCCGCTCGTGCAAAGATCCTGCTCGATTCGGCGGGTTGCGTCTTCGCATTCTAGGTTGGATGCGAGGAAATTATCTATCGTGTTCGTGATTTCGTTGATGCTGTCTTCAACTCTCTTTCGTTTTCGTTCATCAATCTCGAGTGTTCCTTGGATCATACTATTTTCTAAGGCCTGGAGAATTTGGAGGTTTGTGGAGGTTGGCCTTGTGAGAATGCTTTGAACAGGGTCGTCGATGAAGTTTCTTAGAATTTTGTCGTCTATGAATGGAGTTTCCTGATTGATCATGGCTCGGTGAATTTTCAGTAGTGGTTTTATGAGCGGTTGAGTGAGTTGGTTGATCTGTTCTTTCTGTTTAATGAGTTTAGTTTGGGTTAATTTGAGTTCCTGGAATTTTGGGTGACTAAGGAGTGTTTCTTTTTCTTGTAGGAGGTTTTTTTCCTGATTTATTGCAGATTCGATCTGTTTTCCGTTCTGTTCTCTTTGTGATTTGGTTTTGTTTAGCAGTTCGTGCGCTTGTGTTATCAACGTGATGTCTCGGACTAGGGGGTTGAGTTTGGCTCCTGGTGATTGATCTAATGATTTACCGAAAGCGTTTATGGCTTCTTCAAATTTGAGAAGGGAGCTGTTGAGAGTTGAAATTTCGGTTTTGAGGGTTCTATGAATTTTTGGTACGTACCGCCTTACGGCCAATATGATTTTGTTTGAGGCAGCGACGGAGTCTTGATGGAATTTTTCAGCTTCGGGGTAGGTCGATCCGCTGATTTTCTTGACGAGTTCCTGGTTTGTTTCTTCGATCAGTTGTGTGAGACGGAGTCCCTGTTCTAACGTGACTTTGTCTATTTTACCCCATGCGTTCTTTATGCCTGATCCAAACTTTTGGCTGGCGTTAGATAGTTCGATTGATGTGCGTTTTATTGATTTTATTAGTTCGGCGAAGCGTTTTTCGTGGTCCTTCATTATATCATGGGTGACTGTTGTGCGGTAGGTTAAGAGCTCGCTGATTCGAATTTTCTTAGTGTTCAAGTAGAACGCCTGTCGTTTCGTAGAGTTTAGGCTTGTGTGGGCCGTTGTTTTTCGGAGCGTTCAACGGCGTCTGCTATCGCTTGGTGTAATTGCTTACAGGCGTTGATTCTTATTTCTAATGCATCGTCAGTTCTGTTTTCTTTGAATGTCGCAATTTTATTTCTAAGGACTTCGCGTTCTTCAAGTAAGTCTTTTTGGTTTGCGAGATCATTTTCTCTTTGTTTGGCTAGGTTTTGCTCTAATGTGGTTTCGATCTCTCGCAGTTTTTCTTTTTTTGATTGGATGAGGTTGTTGCTTTGTTCTAGTTGTGCTTCGGGTCTGCGGAGAATTCGTTGTAGGAAGCTGACGCGTTTTTGGATGATGCCTAGTCGTTGTCGATCTAGTGAATTTATTTCGTTTTGCAGTTGGCCGCTTTTTTGTTCGAATTTTTTCCGAAGGTCGCTGGTTTGTTTGTTGTGTTCATGTTCGAGTTTGGATATGTGGAGTTCGCATTTCGCGAGTTGTTGTTGCAGTGTTGTGAGTTCGTTTGTCTCTGCGCTTTCGAGGTTTTCGCGGTTGAGTGAATGCTTGGTTGAGTATTGTGAATGTGTCGTCTATTGCTGTGCGAAATTGTTGGTCGGAGGCTGTGGAGAATTGTGTTTGAAACTCGGTGATGAGTCTGTTCACGTCTTTTTTCCAGCGTTGGAAATGTTCGGTAAATGGGGGGAGTCCAAATCTTTGGTTGCCGAGATGGTCTATGCCGTTCAGGATGTTTGAGATTATGATTTGCGGATCTATCTCTTCATGTTCGTAGTATTGTGGTTGTGAGTACTCGTTTTTGTTTTCTTTTGTTGTCTGTTTCTTTCGTATGGTTCGACGGGATCGAGTACCGCGCATGCGTGGTTCGTAGCTCATTGTTCAATTCCTCGCTAGAATTTCTTGAACCATAAGTAGCGGAATCCTAGGCCGGCAACTAGTCCGCCGACGTGGGCGAGGAATCCGCCTCCTGCGAAAAGGTCCAGTCCTACGAAGAATATCATGCCGATTAATCCTTTCTTTCCTCCGGCAGTAGCAAGCAATCCCCAGATTGCGCCTGACGCTCCGAGGCCTATCGCGTCGCCGCCGAGGAATAGGAATGCGATATTCCCTGCAAATCCGCTGACTAGGTAAGTTATCAGCCATTTTTGTGTTGAGACTTGTTCTTCGAGTGAAGTGCCGAATATGAGCAGGAAGAGGACGTTACCGCCTAAATGCAATGGGTTCGCGTGAAGAAACATGGAAGTGAAAAGCATCCAAACATCTCCCGCCCATACTGCTTGGTTCACTTGAACTAGTGGGTAAGCGTAATCGATATTCAATGATCCCAGGTTTCCACCAAGGATTCCTAATACTAGATAAATGATGACTAAGATAGCTGACATCCACACTGACGGTGAATCTCTAATCCGTGAACTATGTTGGAGTGTCATCAGGGTTGCCTGGTTTGGTGCGGTATTGTCATTCGTTTTAATAAGCGGATTCAGTATTTGAGTGGTCGTGCATTCGGGTTCCTCGGAACGTTTTGAAGCGGGCGAATGGATCGCTAAACTTTCGGTATTCACGCTTCTCTTTATGGGTATATTGGAATTAACTGTTGGTAAGGTGACCGGGAGTTTAGGGTTGGTTGCTGACGGAGTAAATTCGTTACTTGATTCGCTTGTCTCGTTGATTGTTTGGGTTGGACTTCATTATTCACGCAGACGACCTGATGCACGTTTCCATTTTGGTTATCATAAGGTTGAGACGCTTTCCGCGTTTATGGTTGCAATATCAATGATTGCGATTGGGTGTTATGTTATCATTCTTTCGTATCTAACTTTCTTGAATCCGGGAGTTATCTCGTTTCCATCTTTGGCTTTGGCGACGGTGTTGATTGCTGGTTTCATCTCGTTGTATCGGGCCTTTCAGATGCGGTCGGTGGCGAAGAGGTATAGTTTGCTTTCAATCCGAACGGACGCAAATAATTCCATCAAGGATGCGTCTGCGTCTTTCGTTGTTTTTGCGGGTGTGCTGGGAGCGGCGTTTGGGATCAGAGGGCTGGATGCTGTGGGGGGTATGATTATTGGTTTCTTCATTTTGGGGGTGGCTTACGTTGCGATTAAAGAATCCTCGTTAATACTCCTTGATGCTTGTGAGAGTCCTGAGATGACTTCAGTATTGTCAGGCGTCTTGCGGACGGTTCCGGGTGTTAGGGAGATCGGGAGTATTCGACTACGCCCTTCGGGCCCATATTTGACTGGTATAATCTCAGTGATTGTTGACGGAGACGAGACAATTGCCGATGCGGAGAAGATACGGAGACAGATAATTGAGATTTTGCCGTCAGTGGTAGAGCCTATTGGAGAAGTGACAGTAATCTTTAGGCCGACGACTTAGAGTGGGGTAGCTGTGGTTCCATTCTTTCTACTAGTAACATCTTTCCGAGCGTCGTCAAACGAACCTTCGTTTTTCCTCGGGAATGCCTTATCGCTTCAGCCAGGCCTAGATCGATAAGCCCTCTCGCGTCTTCTGATCCGTGAACGTGGTAGCTAAGGAGGGGTTTGCCGTAATTTGTGAGTTTACTTAACTCGTCTAAACTGTCTACTTCTCCTCCGGTTTTGTCGAGTGCCCGCAGAATATTGAATTTCACTTCGGACACTAACTCTGTGTAGCTGAGTTTCATAGGGGGAAGCATTACGCATTCGTCGCCTTTACAGAAGAATGCTTTGAAGCCTAGAATGAATGATGTGACTGCAGCTGCGATGCAGATCAGCTTATCACCGCTGCTTACGTTCAACAGAAAGTCGTCGTACTTTTCACTATTTTTCTCAACAATTTGTGAGAATACTTGCATTATATCCTTGTATGAGTGTTCGACGCGAATGTTGTCGTAAACTTCAACTTCTGTCTTTATGGTTCCGGTTATGCTTGTGGCAAGCCGCTTCGCAACTTCTTTATCATGTTGATAACAAATCAGAACGAGTTTGTTTACGGGAGCATTCCTGACTCCTGCGAGTACACCGGCAGAGTCTTCGCCCACCGTAGCAATTTGCAGAGTCTTTCGGAATGAGTTTGACGATTCATCATCAGAGGCATTTCTGTTATGATGAACTGTCTCAGCCACGGCATCCACTTCTACTCTTCGAGGTTGCAGCAGGAAGTAAAGTTGTCGGTCAAGTTCTCAGAAACCTGGTCAATATATAATCCGTTAGCTCGCCCAAAATTCTTCTATTTCACAATCTCCCTTCTCGCCTTGAGCGAGGATGAGCGTTAGGGTCGGATGCAGTGGCTGGTCATATGATGGTTGGGTAGGTCCTTTCTATCCGAAGAATGCTCAACCTTCAGAGTATCTCAAACTGTATGGCAAAATATTCAACTGCGTAGAAATTGACTCAACCTTCTATCGAGTACCCTCAACAACCATGGTGAGACAATGGTATGAATCAACTCCGAAGGACTTCTTGTTCTTTCCCAAGCTTCCGAAACGTATTACTCACGATATGCGTTTGGATAACGTCGCAAGTTACTTGGACTATTTCACGCGAACGATAAGCCTTCTCCGCGAGAAGGCTGGACCTCTGGTCATACAGTTACCTCCATCCTTCAAATTCGAAAACCATTCAAGCCAACTGTCCAGCTTCCTCGACGGTCTCAAAGGGGATTGTAGATACGCCATTGAATTTAGACACTCTTCCTGGTTTATTCCAGAGGTGAAGAAGCTGCTCGAGAGTAAGAATGTATGTCAAGTGTGGTCGATCAACCAATATCTAACCACTCCAAGCACAATAACTTCTGACTTTGTTTACCTACGCTTCGTCGGGGATCGAAAATTAACAGAGTTCGGAAAGATACAACGCGACCAAGCCGAGACGATGAGTCAGTGGAAAAAGAATCTCGTAGATGTGGAAGGGTCTGTTAAGCAACGGTTCGTGCTCTTCAATAATCATTTCGCAGGATTCGGACCCGGTTCTGTCAACGAATTTCGTCGTTTAATGGGATTGTTCGAACTTGATTGGTCAAATCTAGGGAGCGATTTGACGCAACGAACGATGTTCGATTTTTCAGGAGTGTAACTCGTGTTGACGCGCGTAATCTTCCACGTAGATCTTGACGCATTCTACGCGTCCGTTGAAATTCGGTCAAACCCATCTTATCGCGGTCTACCGCTGATCATAGGGGCTGACCCAAAAGATGGGAAGGGACGGGGAGTTGTCGTTACCTGTTCGTATGAAGCCCGAAAATTCGGTGTCCGATCAGCTCAACCAATTTCAATCGCCTACAAGTTGTGCCCGAATGCAATCTACGTTAGACCGAATTTTGAACTGTACGACGAAGTATCTGGAGACGTAATGGGGCTTCTCAAGAGATTCGCAGACAAATTCGAGCAGGCGAGCATAGACGAAGCCTACATGGACGTTACGCAAGCTTGCATCCGATACGGTGGATCTGTTGAATTAGCTAAGCAAATCAAGTTGGAGTTAGAAACAATCGAGCGTTTAACCTGCTCTATCGGCATAGCCCCGAATAAGTCCATCGCAAAAATTGCTTCAGACATGAAGAAACCTAACGGGTTAACTTACGTTGACCCGGCACGTGTCAAAGAATTTCTTGCACCATTACCTGTCTCAAAGATTAGTGGAATTGGAAAAAAGACGGAGCAGAAACTTAACGAGCTTGGAATCAAGACGATAGGCGAATTAGCCGTCTATCCAACCGCAAAACTGTACGAAGAGTTCGGGAAAAACGCGGTCTGGTTGTGGGCTATAGCAAACGCAGAGGAACAGGTGGAGATTCAAGAGAACTACGTAATCAAATCCATTGGTACCGAACGCACGTTTGAAGAGGACACTGATGATTGGGCTCTGATAGAGAAGGAGCTACGTGTTTTGAGCGGATCAGTTCACGAACGATTGCTTACTGAGAAAATGTTCTTCAAAACGGTTACATTGAAAATACGGTTCGTTGGTTTTGAAACGTACACGCGCTCAAAGACGCTTAGGTTCTCATCGTCTAGCAAAGAATCGATAATTGACGAAATCCTACACTTAACCACCGAATTTAGATCTCATGCAAAGAAAGTTCGTCTAATCGGCGTAAGAATCTCTAGCTTAGAAAAGCGGCAGGCAAAGACAATAGACGAATTCACCAAGTAAATTGCTGTGATAAGGCCAGACGATTGTTCATCGCCCACACGTCAAGTCAAATTGGGGCAAGGTTCAGAGATACATTGAAAACGCAGTTGAGGTGACGTCTTTGACGGGAATGAAAACGGACCTAAGTGTTGCAGATTTCGAAGGCAGCGAGTTGAGGACCAATCAACCGCTTGCAGTCGTGTTCACCGCGAGCTGGTGCCCGTTCTGTTCAACGTTCACTGCAATCTTCAAGTCAACGTTGAGCAAGAACCAGCTACCTTACGGGTCTGTCGATCTGACAAGTTACGACAACCCGTTGTGGGAAACATTCGAGATTGAAGTCATCCCGACCGTCGTAATATTCAAAAATGGAAAGCCAGCCTATCGGGCGGACGGAATGTATGGTAGAGGACTGCCGAAAAGTGTAGTGGACGACGTTGTACGTGAGTTAAGTGCAACGCGGAGCTAAGCGTTTCTCTTCTTAGCGTGCTCGTAAATGGTTTCGCGTTCCAGTGGTTGGCCTTTCTTAAATTTCCAAATCTCAACTTTCCCACGAAACGCCTTTCCCCATACCTTCAGAAGTTCCTTCTCGGCCGGAGACGCTCTGGCTATTCCGCTCTTTACCTGGATCATAAGAATCTCGCCACTCCTTCCAGCTAGGATGTCTACGGGGCCGTGAGATGCTGCACTGCGTGTACAGAACCAACCATCTTCCCGAAGCTTCCGCAAGGCTTGGTACTCTCTATTCCGGCCTCTGGCATATGGAGTGGAGACCATTTGATCAATTTCCTCCCAAATTCTGGACTGCTAGCGATGTTGTACTTCATATGTAAAATACTTAAGGGCTCGATTTCCACTCGTCTCTTAGAGTAGACTGGGCTTGGGACATAGACGACTTGCCATCTTAGCGATGTATGTTTCTCTTATCCTCATACTGGTCGTGTCTCACGTCAACGCGCAGCTCTCTTACGAGGTGACGGTTACCTGTCAGGGGCTCCCCGGTGGTTTAGGTGCGGGTTTGTATGTTGACGGCGCATCTAATGGCACTTTGTCCTCAGGGCAGACTCGTTACTTCACATTCTCAAGCTCAGGTCTCACGCATACGATTTCACTCGATCCGTTTGTGCCGACAAGCAACGGAGCAAACGGTACGAGGTATTATGATAGTAACCCGTCTTGGGCTTTCTCGGGATCGGGCAATCACACGTTCACATATTCCACACAATTCTATCTTGGCGTTCAGACCGCTTATAGTTCCATTTCAGGAGAAGGCTGGTACAATGCAGGTTCCAGCGCACAACCCGTATTGCAAGCTGGAGAAGTCGATGAGCAGCAGGGTATACGCCTACTCTTCACTGGATGGTCTGGCGATGCATCCGGCACGAATTTGACATCGAACCCAATCACAATGGACGGACCAAAGAATGCGTCCGCGATCTGGAAGACACAATTTCTGCTAACCCTCCAATCCGATCCTCCGAATGTTACCGCTCTTACTGGATCAGGCTGGTATGATGATGGAAGCTCAGCGAATTTCTATGCTCCACCTGCTGTTGCTGTAAGCAGTAATTCTAGGCTGAGGTTCGGTTCGTGGAGTGGTGATTATGTCGGGCAACTCGCTAGCGGAACCGTGGTGATGGGTAGACCTAAAGTTGTGACGGCGCACTTCATTGCCCAATATCTCCTCGACATCGAGTATGATCCGCCGAGTGTTGTCTCCTCTTATAACGCAACGAATGCTGGATGGTACGATGCGGATTCATATGTTCAAATCGGACCAGCACCGAGCTACGTTAATGTCAGCTCGGTTGAACGCTTGAGTTTTATCGGCTGGGTTGATAACGGACGACCGACGTCGAACGTGTCCCTTACGATCTACATGGACGGTCCCCATAAGATCGTATTATCTTACATGACGCAATACTATATCGATGTCGAGAGCACATATGGTTCGACCTCTGGATCGGGATGGTACAATCGGGGCATCTGCCCAGATAAGTGTCAGCGGAGGCGAAACTTGGCCGATTCCGCATATCCTCGACGGTTGGAATGTGAATCCTTCAACTGGCTCGTTAACAAAGACCGATAATTCTTGGTCGTTAGTTGTGGATCAACCTTACGTTCTGCAGGCACAATGGAGCATCGACTATCTCCCACTTATGCTAGTTGGGGCAGTTGGAACTGCTGTAATAGCCGTATCTGTGGGTATCGCAGTCGCCTATCGACGAAGACGAAGCCGCGTACTAGCGCCGCGACAGGTTTCGATTGGACAGAGAGTCTGTGCGGGCTGTGGATCTAATCTTCCTGAAGGAGCAACATTTTGTCAACGATGCGGTGCATCTGCCGAACCGGTAACCTCGGCCATACCTTCGGTAGCGACGGTTCCAACTTTAGAGGATAAGGTGTACGACTACATTGCTAATCATGAAGGAGTAATCTCACTGAGCAAAACTGCTGAAGAATTAGGTATTACGGTCGAGCAGCTGAAGGAAATTACAGACAAGTTGAAGAAAGAAGGGCGCTTAACCTAAAAGAACATGCGCCCTGCGTCGGGCTGATACTGCTGCTGGTACGGATACGGTTCGGTTGGTTGATTGATTCTTGGGGCCAATCCCCAATAGCATTCTGGGCAGAAGGATAGCAACCCGTATTGTCTAGAGCAACTGACGCATATCGAGCGACCGCATCTCGAGCAAATATAGGAAGCAGGGAGCTCGACATGATAGAAACATGTGCCAATTCGTTGGATTTGTCGTGGGATCGCCCCGGTAGGCGATATGGATCCTGGCACCTTGGGGATCGAAAAGCCTGCCAAAGGTGACTTTACTTCAACCTTCACAGGTGGTGCTTGTGTTAGTGTTGCTCCACAACTGGAACAAAATCTTGCTTCGTCGGAGTTCGCTCTGCCGCATCGTGGGCACAAAGACATGGATTAAACCTGCAAAATCAATTGTATTCAGGTTCTTTAACAGTTATGGATGATCATTCGTGATTATGAATGGTCTCGGCAGGTGAGAAATTGACTTGTTTGGGTAGGGTCAATGCAAGGACCCGTAGACCATCAGCTCATATTTGGCCTGAACTATGTTAATTTGCAGACTATTTCTTGGTGTTTTCCATCCTCTTGCTCATACAGAGCTCTGAGGTAGTCGCCTTTTTTGAGCTTGGGAAAGTATTTTTTGACCATTTCCTCGCCACGTTCTGTCTCAGTGAATATGCGGAGTGTTCCTTTGTCTATGTTGGCTGCGGCTCGAATTGACTTTTCGTAGTTTTGATTTAGCTTATGTAACGGTAGCTGAATTTGTAACGCAAGAGTGCTTGTTGTACCGTCCTTCCCGCACACGATACATTTGTCGTTTCTCTTCAACTCCATTGAGCTGAATCGGTTATTCTTCATGTCTATGAACAGAATCGATCTGAGCGGCTGTCCGGTTGTTTCAGGCCATTTCTTCTTCTCTGAATATTCGGTTTGTCCAAGAATTAGTTTGATTGCTTCTTGGGCGAGTATGGATGAGACTAGTGAGATTGAGGTTGAGAATGATGGGATTGTCTGTTGTTCTACGGGAGCATCGCATGGGTTCCTCAACCCGACTATCTGGGAGTATTGGCTCGATGGGAATATGCAGATCGGGCATGGGTCTTCGGGTGGAATGTAGATGTGAATTCTGGCGTTGAGTCCTGTAATTCCACCGTCCAGCAGCGGTATGTTATATTTTCGGGATATTTGTGTCAGGTACATTCTTGAGACGACATTGTCAAGCCCGCAAATGATGATGTTCGTATCCAGGAAATATTTGAGCGGCAACGTCTCGATGGAACCTCGATAGGCCAGAGTCTCTGCATACGGGTATTTCTTCTGAAGGTTCTTCGCGAGGGCTTCTGCCTTGTTCTTTCCTAAATCTTGACTTTGAAAGAACATCATTCGGCTGACATTAGAAAGTTCCACATTATCTCTATCGACGATAAGCAGTTTACCTATCCCCAGCATAGCTAGATTCTTGGCAACTTCGTTGCCGATCGCACCTGCACCTGCGAGAAGGACGTTGCTGGAGCGGATCTTACGTTGTCCTTCGATTCCCCAGAGTATTAGGTGTCTAGCCCAGAGATAGTCTACTGTTATCGTTTCGTTGAGTCCTTTAATTTTCGATATAGACAAGTGGTTGGAGAGCGGTTTTCCCCGTAGCATTAATCTCGTTAGGTTGCTTTCGATTCCCAATTTGTCGCAGATGAGTCGCTTCAGGTCTTCTACTGTCTTGCTTGGCTGAATGCTTACTTCGATCTGTTTGTATGCTAGAAGCGACGCTTTCAGCCGCATTAATGGTACACTCGGCGGTCTCTCTCCGGGATCCTGAATTTGACGACATCCCCCGAAGATGATTGTGGATACGGTATTCTCGGAATGGGCACCACGTTAAAGCGTACCGTATCGTCTGCCTGCTTTTTCTCTTTGACTTTTGTTTTAGGAAATCCGTAGGATCGACAAACATTAGCCGCTTTGAGTGCTTTGGGGTGGTCGAATACGCTTTGAGGGTTGGGGTCTGTGAGCAGGTAGTGTAAGGCGTTGACAACAGAGATCAGCCTAAGCCTTGGATCCCATTTTTCTCCGAGGATGGAAACACAAACGGCGTTTGGGATATTTGGTACGATGTTGGGGTGAGAGATATCTGTCAACCAGGTAGCGATTGGTGGATGGAGTGGGTAATCTGGCGGTACGTCGAGTCGGAAACGATTCCAGTCAGCGTATTCAGTGAAGGGCCAAACCGATTGTTCGGCGAGTTTTTTGACTTCGCCTTTTTCGCAGCGAATGAGCCCTTCGAATTGCGTTGGGGGGTCGTTGATGGCTGTTACTGTCGGGAATTGATGGTTGAGCAGACTTTTCTCTTTGTAGAGTACCGTGACGTCCAAAACGGTATCTTACCCGCCGATGATGTTGTAAGGCATTAGAGCTAGTTGGGCATTCTCGGGGATGTTCAATCGTGCTATGGTTGTGTTCTCGTCGAGGATTGCTCCACCATACATTAGTGCGACTGTGGTTGGATCAACACCAAATGATTGGCATACTTGTCCCTTTATTTCGGCGACTGTATGATCAGGTATGACGTCAATTTCAGCCAGTCCCGTTTGGGGGCCAATAGGTGCTTGGATGAACAGTTTCATTTGTGATGTTTCACCTCCACCAAATTAGGTTCTTCTCTGTATAGAGACCTTAAACTACCTTACTGTAAGTTGGATTGTCTGGGAATGTACAATGTAATCGCCCGTGTCAAGGGTAGCCGTAGCGACTACTGTTATTGTATATGTTCCAGGTCGTGTCGTGGCTGCTGTCGTGATCTGGAAGAGTGTTTACCCCCGATCCTGAACCATATAGAATGGTTCCAGTGGAGAGCACTTGTGCCTTTGCGCCGGGTGGCAGGTTTAGCTCCTTCACTTGTATTGGAGCCGAAAACCCTGATCCAACGGTTAATGTGAGGTTATAGGTGGCCTGTGTTCCAGCGAAGACCGTATTTGACCGGGGAGTTAGACGAAGTGCAAAGTCAGTTACGGTTACATCGATTCTGGTTTCATGTGTTATTGGCTGTGTTCCGGGTGGTGTGTACGTGGCAGATATTACTACTGGAAATGTTCCGTTTAGTGCATTCGCGCCAGCTGTCATGCTAATTTGAACCGATGTGCCGACTTGCACATTGGTGGGGAGTGTTACAGATATCCCTGGCGGTGCTTGAGCTGAAATTGATAGTTGCTCATGGAAGCCGTTTATTGGTTGTAACGTTAGTTGAGAGAAGACGGGTTTCGTTGAGTTTCGATAGATGGTTAATGTCGCATTAAGTACTTCGGGGAGGAAGTCCGCGACTTGTATATGGTACACTGGGGTGGACGCTTTTAGTCCGTTTGCGTTTGATCCTGTAATGTAATAGGTGATATCGCCGTCCACTTGGTTTCCTGGAATGGAATATTGGTATTCTCCAGTGGCGGGCGAAGTCATAACTGCCGATGTGAAAGAGTTTGAACTGATTGTTTCATAGAATAGCGTGACGCTCTGAAATGTTCCGGTTGTGTTTGCGGTTATGGTGATTGGTTGACTAATGTTAGCAGTCAGAATAGGAGTATGGTTTATGGTAGCCGCGGCCGTTTGGTTTGTCATTGATGTTCGGTAGGTTACGACGCCGACCAATGCGATTGCGATTACTAGAGCGATTAAGATGCCGGAGAGAACTATTCTCTGAGCAATCAGTTTGTTTACTGGAGCTAGTAATGGTGGTCGTTGAGCGATTCGTCGTGCCTGTACGGCTTCGGCTGCATCTTTGTAAGTTCTAATGTTTATGTCAGGGACGCGGTATGGTTTACCTTCTCGATCGACCCGGAAATAGCCCACCTGACCGGTTTGGGTATCGACCACCATGCCTATTGTTAGACGTGAAAATTGTTGGAAGATCTTCTGTGTTTCAACGTCCGTTTCCGAAAAGAATAGGCCGCCAGTTGGGTGCGAATGGTACCAGCCAATGATGTTCCCCTTGATTCTTCCGGATACGATGTCGTCCGCGATCTTCGCAAGTGTTGACGGTAGCAACTGCACTCGTGTTGGTTCACCTGAATAATCTCCGCTAACCGCGTCCTCAATGATGATTGTGTCCTTTTCAAGTCGACCTAGAAGTAGTCCGATTATTTCGTTGTCCGTGGCACGTGAATCTTGTACAATCCGATCGTTGACTGGCTTCCATATACTCAAATGCGACAAAGTTTCTGTCTCCTCATTTTATCTGCTCTAAGCGTTCTGATCGTCAGCGAGAGAGTTTGGAATTTCCGGATGCGCCCCAAGTAGCATACTCTGCGCCATTTATTTAACGAGGTCTCAGGCTCTTATGAGCTTAGCCCTCATCTGTTTCCTTCTTTCCATCTCATATTTCCACAAAACAAGTATTATGAGATCCGTATCTTAGCGTGATCAGATTCGTGTGTGAGTGGGTGTAAGTTGCGAGTTTCATGGGTGTTGCCAACCGTTCTAGTGACGATAGTTCTTCTGATTGTTCTAGCCACATTGCCGCCGCCAAACGTCACTATTACGTCTTCACCTTCTAGCAGAAGCACAGAATACGTTCTGGTTGGTGGTCAGAATGGTACGTGGTTTCAACCTGGCCAAACGCCTAGATTATCAAAGATCTTTCTTGCAAATTATTCTGTCTCACATCTAGTGCCTGTTTCCGGAGAGGGCACGATTTGGGGTGGGGGTTGGAATGGTTCCCAATGGTTGATTTCGGGTTTCGGCGTGGACCCTGGGCCTCAAGGCTCTAATCCTTACATTTACTTGTACAACGGTGAAAAACAGATTGTCGCTGGATCGCTTGATCAATACCCCTCGGAGTCCTCTTGGCATGGCGGAGATATATTTGCGGCCAGTTACAACGGAAGAGAATGGTTGCTTTCTGGTTTAGGATCTGACTCACTCCTGACATACTCAGATACGCCCATAAACCACCTGTCGTTCGCAACTTTCAACGGTTACAATTTTACCGATCTGTCGGCTATGGTTCCTCTTCAAGGCGATGCTATTCTGTACGCTAACGCTTGGAATGGGAAATATTGGTTGGTTGGTGGAGGATTCGAAAGAGTCGGCGAACTATTCACCTTTGATGGGTCAAAGGTTGTCGATCTGACTCCAGACATTGAGCAAGCTATCCCATTCTTCGGTTCAGTGCAGTCAATAGGATGGAATGGGCAGTACTGGTTGATCGGCGGGTTTGGTTTTCTTGCGAAGTATAATGGTCACCAGTATGTTGACTTATCGAACAAGTTGGAAGCTGCCTTGAACCCCCAAAATATGTGCTGTGTAGGTGGCGAGTTGAATGTGAACGCCATTGCGTGGAACGGTTCTGCGTGGATGCTTGCTGGAGGTGCCCCAATCGCTCAGCTCCTACCAAATAATGCCTGGGCCGTCACCTACACTTCAGCAGGATTCGTGAATCTTTCACCGTCAATTCAAACTCACCTCATGAGTGGACAAAACTCGAGTTTGCTGACGGCCAGCGTTCCTCAACGATTCTTGGTGGATTCTCGGTGGATATTCGAGTAAGCATGGCCTTCTATTGTTGTATCGCGACGGCACTGTTGTCGATTTATCTCGTCTAGTCGACGATATGAGCTACGTTACATGGATCGGAACAGGATCTTTCGTTCAACCAAAAGTTCCGGCGGTCAAAAGCAGTTCTGAAATAACGGACCAGTTCAATGTTCTGAGTGTCATATTGGATCTAAATTCTGCCAAAACCGATAGTCCATGTAAATTTGACCTATAACCAAACAGCGTGCACCGGATTCAACGATCGAATTTACAGGATAATTTGTGGCACACGTCTTACACTTACGTGAAACCAAAATCGGGGAGAAAAACAAAAACAAAAAACAAAAACGGGAACGAACAAAAAACGGGAACGGGGTTAGCCCGCTACCTTCCTAGCATGCCGAGTATTCCGCCCACCACGCCAAGAACGAAGCCGGCTACAAATCCCCCGCCGATTATCAGACTTAGCACAGCCATGGGGAAGACGACGATGCTTCCAATAGTACCGTATCCAAGCAACATTAGAATCGAACCGATCAACAGAATCAGTCCGATGATTGCGCCGATCGCAAAGATTAGTCCATGTGTTGGCGAATTGTCAATGACGGGTATCCAGAAGAATGCGCTGACCCACATATTGTAGAATGACTGGCTCAGTAGTGCGCCTGCGTTGAGGATCACTAGTATTCCAGCTACGAGGGTTAAGATGAAACCCCATAACGCTCTAGGCGCTGATGCTGGACCGTACGCTAATGGATAAGCTACCGGAGCCGGAGCAAACTGCGGTGGCGGTGGAGCATATTGCGGTTGTGGTGGTGCATATTGTGGTGGCGGTGGAGCATATTGCGGTTGTGGCATCGGTTGTTGGGATGCAGGTGGTACTACTCCTTGGTAGCATTGTGGACAGAGTACTAGGTCCATGTATGCTTTCGAGTCGTCTCTGCAAATCGATCTACCACAGCGGTTGCACACATATACTGCGGGCAAGCTGGGGTGGTAGAAACACTGACCTGGTGATGGAACCCGGACGGGTCCGCCTGCGCTGACTGGAGTTACAACGCGGACTGAGGGAACGGGTTTGAGAGCTGGACCTGCGGTGCCTGCAAGGGTTGCTCCACAACTGGAGCAGAATGCTGCGTCGTCGCGATTGTTGTAGCCACATGATGGGCATTTCTTGACCATTTTTCTAATTAGCCTCCTTTAGCAGATTCGTTACTAGAAAACATCTTGCGGCTGTGTACGCACTTAAGCATTTGGACAAATGTTATCAAATTAGTGGCTACTGGATGGCTTATTATACCATTTTTTAGCGCAAAACTAGTATGCTATCGAAAAATTGCGTTTTTGACCGTTTTCAGCCAAAATTTGGGGCGTAGTCGAGTGGTTCGTGTGAACTGATATTTGTTCGCTTCTATAGTAATGTGAGTATCTGCGAAGTGGCATACATTAGAACTAGTCCCAGGATTATGGCGAAGGGAAGGCCAGGGAACATATCGCGCCCTTCTAACATCTTGAATCCCAGATAGGCGCCTAAGATTATGCCGATTCCGCCAGCGACGAATGGAAGAACGCCGAAGTTGATCATCGCGTTGCTTGCTAGCATGGAATAGAACACCATGTCGCCCATTCCAACTGTTAAGTCGCCGTACGTGAAAACTGCCCCTTTGAAGTCTTCTATGTCGGTCGATTGCGCCATCTTTCCGATCGGACCTTTGTAAACTGCAAACAGGTCGTATGCGGCTAACGCCAAAAGCAATGCGATCGCTGTCAGTGTAGGAACCGAAACTCCGAGGAAGGTTCCGGTCATCCCTCCAATTGTTATGATTGCTGCGAGATGTGGTGGACCTTTCGATCTGAAAATTGCAAGCGCCAAAACCGCTGTAGCTGCGATGCTGACCAGGACCCAAACGAAGCCTGAGGTCAGTGATGTTGGAATATAGTTGACGTAGATAGATCCATACCAGATGAATAGGAAGAGTAGAAGTGCAAGCATAGCCAAGTTGATGAGATATTTGACGATGTTCTTTTTGCCTAATTTGATGAAGAGATACATCACCGTTCCCGCCGCGGCCATTAGCATAACGAAGATGCTTGCGTTTAGAGTAATTCCGCCTGCAGTTTCAGGGAAGATCGTGATGGGTTGAATCACTGCACTTGTTGCTCGTAGAGCGTAAGTAAGCGCTCCGGCCAGAGCTACCACAAGTATTTCGGGAACCAACTGGCTGGGCTTTGCTTTGAATTCCTTACCCAAAGGTCACCATCTCAAGTTGTGTTTGACATTCGGAGCAATAATTGGCACTCTTGATATCAGTGTCGGTTAACGCTTTCGAGAAATGCATTACACAATTCATGTTCGAGCAGTGTTGCAGACCGAGCATATGACCGATCTCATGTACAGCTTCCTTTCTGATGCGTGGTTCAAATCGTTCTTCTTCATCTGATTCATTAAATTGGCGTAGTCTGAAACTGGACACTACAGCTGCTTGTCCGGGGCATCGTGCTTCCCCGAATACGAAATTCATTCCTGGCACGAATAGATCTGAGGAGGTTATTCCGAGAACTCGATCAGCGTTCACAGAAGCTAAATGGTGTTCGAGTAGAACCAGCATTCGTGTTGAATGGTACTGATTTCTGCGTGAATCATAAGCTTCACTCGGATTTACTAAGGGTGGTTTGAGCTGCACGACGATGGAGAATTTCTTTGATAAGAATGAAGAAAGGTCATTCAGTGAAACGTCGGAGATTCGTCCTACTTGCACTAACCCTAATCCTTCAGACATCGCAAGTTTCACCTGGACTAGGTGTACTTGCCGTTAAGCCCAATTCGTGGCTTGACCAGTCTGCTAGGAGTTTGCAGTTAGCTTCTTCACCGTGTACAACGAAGACGCGTGTTTTCTTGTCAACTTCTTTCAGCGTCTCTTGGAGTTGAGTCTTGCCGCCGTGTGATGAAAAATCGAACTTCTCGACACGCGCCGTAACTTTTCTTGTTTTTCCATGCAGGATAAAGCGACCTTCGTCAAGCAATATTCTTCCCGGTGAACCTTCAACCTGATAGCTGACCAGGAAGATTCCGTTCTTCTCGTTCTCCGCTAGATTCTCCATGAAGAAGACTGATGCTCCGCCCTTTAACATCCCGGCCGGTGAGATTATGACTCCAGCAGTACGAGCGGCTCGTCTTCGCTCGTGCCAGTTAGTAATCTGTTCAGCCTGCCGCATTGCTTTCTTGAATTTGTCCTCGTCCCTTAGAGCATGAGGATGTTCTTCGAGCATTCGAATTGCGTCGAGCGCCATGCCATCGACGAAGAGGGGGTGCGAGAAGTTATGGTCTGAGAGCATGCAAATTATCTCCTGAGATCTACCCACGCCAAAGGCTGGAACCAGAACCGTACCGCCTTTTTCGACAACTTCATTGCAAGCCAACACGAAGTTGCGTTCCGACTCCTCTCTGTTCGGGTGATCTTGAGCGGCGTAAGTGCTTTCGATAACGATCGCATCTAGATTTCGGTAACTTCTGTCTGCTCCAGGAACGAGGTGAGTTGGAATCAAATTGAAATCTCCAGTATAGAGGATCCGCTTGCCTTCTGCTTCAACGATTACTTGAGCGCTTCCGGGTATATGTCCTGCATTCACCATGGTAACCATCACGTCCCCTATCTTGATTGGTGATCTGTAATCCACTGATGTGGCGCGACCTAACATGTTCTCTAAATCGATGTATTCGAACGGCAGATAGTATCCACTCAGTTTGATCATGTCGCGGACCAAGACTTTCGTTAGTTTGAAGGTCGGTTCTATACCGAACAATGGAAGCTTGGAATGTACGTAGAACAACGGTACGAGTCCGCTGTGATCTAGGTGAGCATGAGTGAGCACTACCGCGTCAAGGTCTTTCGGTGACACGTGAACGGGAAAGCTTACTTCATGGTTAATCATTACCCCATAATCCATTAGGATCTGACTGTTCGCCGTCTTCACGGCTATCGCGGATCTACCTACTTCTTGACATGCGCCCAAGAATCGTAATTGCATCAATGATCAGCTAGCTTCAGTATTCAAATTCTAAATGAGACTTGGCTCAGCCATACATTCCACGCAAGGAGCGGGTTGTTTGCTGTAGCCTCTTGTCGAGTTCTTCTTCAATGTCTTTCGCGTCATATTCCAGGTCTCGTACATCCGCCTTTAAGCCGTAAGCTTTCGAAACTGTTCGAATTGCCGTTGCAGCTGCTTTTGGGTCGGCATGGTTCGCCGACGCGTAGGGCAGAACTGCGACGGCTGGAAAGTTACTCTTCTCAAACTCTCCAAGCATAACTGCCAACGGTCCGTAAACGAAGAGTCCAGCTTCAAGCATCGGATGTTTAATTTTCATTTTCTTTATCGGATAGGTTCCTGTAGGAACAATTCTGACGCCATCCGAGCCAGATTGCAGGCTACCGTCCAATCCACCAATCAGGACAGCATCGCGAAATTTGTTCGTCATAATCCAATGAGCCACTGATTTCGCGAACTCAGCTTCTTCACTTCTATGTGGGGAGAATTCGAGTTTCACTAGGACAAATTTACCGGCGCGGTAGACTTCAAATGGAGTTACCAGACCGGATTCAGATGTGGCCACAAACGGAGGAGGATGGGCAACGTCAACGAAACCTATCCTATGAGCGTTCAATTCATGTACGAGGTACGAGACGGAAATGTATCCTGTCTCACCTACACCGTGAAAACCCGTAATTAATGTGCAGTTGCGAAGGCTGCTTGTCTTTACCATCATATTTACGGGCAAATGCGCTTCCTCAAAACGAATTCGAGAAGTACTGATAATCACTTTCGCGGAGGCATAGTTTCACGTGTATAATAAGTTCGCTAGTCCTAACCAAGGAAATTCATAATCCTCCGGCACTAATGTGTACTTTCCAGTAATCTCTGAATTAGAAAAATGCTTATAACCTGCAGGCAGCCTGAAGACCACAATTACTAGAGGTAACAAAAATGTCCTATTTAGCCGGCCAACCGGTTCTAATTCTGAAAGAAGGATCAACACGAAACCGCGGTCACGATGCACAACGCAACAACATCACCGCCGCGATCATAGTTGCTGAAGTCGTCAAGAGTACCCTAGGCCCCAGAGGCATGGACAAAATGCTCGTAGACAGCCTAGGAGACATAACGGTAACCAACGACGGAGCAACCGTTCTGGACGAAGTTGATGTTCAGAACCCTGCTGCTAAAATGATTGTTGAAGTCGCAAAGGCACAAGACGACGAAGTAGGTGACGGAACAACAACCGCTGTAATTCTCGCAGGCAACCTCCTGAAGCGTGCACAAGACCTGCTCGATGATGAAGTTCATGCGACTACAATTGTTGCAGGATACAAGAAAGCTGCCGATCGTGCAATAGAAGTTCTCGAATCCATCGCCACATCGGTGAAGCCTGACGATAAATCAACACTAAAGAAAATCGCGATGACCGCGATGCACAGCAAAGGACTTGGTGGTGCCCGTGAACACTTCGCAGACATTGCAATCGAAGCGGTTCAACAGATCACCGAAAAGAGAGGCGACTCATACTATGCTGACATTGACAACATACAGCTCGTGAAGAAAGAAGGCAAGAGCCTAATGGACACCGAACTCGTACGTGGCATAATAGTCGACAAGGAAGTCGTGCATCCAGGCATGCCGAAGCAGGTTAAAAACGCGAAAATAGCGTTGCTTGACGCCGCTCTTGAAATCGAGAAGACTGAAATCTCCGCTGAAATCCGGATTAACGACCCAAGCCAAATGAAAGCATTCCTCGACGAAGAAAATGAAATGATGAAACAAATGGTTGACAAGATCAAGAAATCAGGAGCCAACGTCGTCTTATGCCAAAAAGGAATCGACGATACCACCCAGCACTACTTGGCCAAAGATGGGATCCTCGCCGTCAGACGAATCAAGAAGTCTGATATGGAGAAGTTGGGTAGAGCAACGGGCGGCAAAATAATCACCAACCTAGACGACTTGAAAGCCGACGACCTAGGAAAAGCAGGCTCAGCCGAAGAACGAAAAATCGGCGACGACAAAATGGTTTTCATCCAAGGCTGCAAAGATCCACGATCGGTCAGCATACTAATACGCGCAGGACTCGAACGCCTAGTGGACGAAGCGGAACGCGCACTCAAAGACGCCCTCTCAGTGGTTGCAGACGTAGTACAGAAGCCCAAGGTAGTAACAGGAGGGGGCGCAGCTGAAGCGGAACTAGCAAAAAGACTCAAACAATACGCAACAAAAGTAGGAGGACGCGAACAATTAGCCATCGAAGCATTTGCTGATACTCTCGAAATGATTCCGAAGACTTTAGCTGAAAACGCTGGACTTGATCCAATTGACACATTAGTTGCTCTGCGTACCGCACATGAGAAGAAAGATGGAGTCGATCAAGGCGTTGACGTCTTCAAAGGCGGAGTGAAGGACCTGAGCAAACAGGGGGTTATTGAACCCGTCAAAGTAAAGGAGCAAGCCATAAGATCAGCAACAGAAGCCGCATCCATGATACTGCGCATCGATGACGTTATCGCAGCCGCAAAGCCACCTCCAACTCCACCTCCTAGAGGCGGCGGAATGCCGGACTACTAAGCCGACAACCATTCATCATTTTCTTTCTGACGTTTTTCGCACAGGTTAAAATATCGTGTGCCAGCGTTAAGCGAATGCTCCGGGCAAGCATGGCTCCGGTAGAAGCTGTCAAGCTACCGAATATAGCCCGGTCAAGGTGCGTTTCGCCGAGAGTATGCTGGCCTCTCGAATAAAGGAGAGAGTCAGCGACGCGGGTTCGAATCCCGCCCGGAGCACCACACATATTCTGCGGGAATTGGTGTTATATCCACGGAGAGGTCTCAGCTCATAACGGGAAAACTTGAACCTACGAAACTGACCTAATCGCAGTTCATAGACTATAACCTCTAGGCAGTTCGCGTCAGAAGACTGGAATCGATGGCCAACACAGGAAAAGAAATCGAATCTCAGCAGCATTTCAGCGTCGGAAAAAAGAGGCTGACCTTCGCAGTCATAATTTCCGCCTTAGTTATGGTTATGGAAATTGTTGGATGGAGGCCTCAGCAACAGTCTCGCCCTATTGAGCGACGCAGGGCACGTACTCACAGACGTGCTCACACTTGCGCTAGGATTATTGGCGATAAGGTTCGCGGAACGTGCACATACTTCTTCGATGACCTACGGTTTTCATCGAGCAGAAATCCTCGCAGCTCTAGTTAATGGTGTGAGCCTCATCGGCATCTCACTCTACATTTTCTACGAAGCATTCCTCCGGTTCTTCCACCCGCCTGAAGTTCAAGCCCCAATCCTGTTCGTGTTCGCAATCTTAGGACTCTTGGCGAATATTGGTACCGCAAAGTTACTGCTGTCCATTCGAATCCGCAGCTTGAACCTTCATGCCGCATTTCTTCATGTAATAGGAGATATGTTGGGTTCGCTTGGAGTAGTACTGGGTGCGATAATTCTCTATTTCACGGGCATCACAGTAATCGATCCGATCATCGCCGCAATCATCGGCTGTTTCATCTTGAAGAATGCGCTTCGACGTAACGATACAATCCGCTACAGTCTTGCTTGAGGCAGTTCCGAGTGAAATTGATTTGCAGAAATTAACACAAGAACTACTCACAGTTCAAGGCGTACAAGGCATTCACGAGCTTCACGTGTGGTGTATAACTTCCGGTTTCTATGCGCTAACAGGACACGTTACGATCGAGGACCAGAAACTGAGTCAAGCTCAACTCATACTCGACAGGATCAATCAGCTTCTACGCGAAAAGTTTTCGATAATACACGTCACACTTCAGCCAGAAGCTGCACAGATCATAGCCATAGACCGTGAGAAGAACACGAAGTAACGTTTAGGAGGTTCCTGTCTGTTTCGTGCGCTTAGGCTTGTGGCGGTGGACGAGTCCCAAGCGTGATTTCCAACGTCATCGGGTTACCGTTTCTGATAATGTTGACAGTAACAGTCAGGCCTGGTTGAGTGTTCCGCTCAAGGTAAGTAGACAATGCATCGTTGTTTACTATCCGAACTCCGTCGATCGAGACTATTATGTCTCCTCCGATTATGTATTGTTGCCCCTGAACAAAGACTTCGTTCGTTCCGGCCTTTAGCCCTCCTAGGTCTGCTGGTCCGTTGTGCACCGATTTCTCAACCAACACTCCGTAGGTTACTTTGCTCTGTGTTGCTTGTGCTAACTGGAAAGTCATATCGACGGTTTCGATGCCTAGATATGAATGCTGGGTGTATGTGCCAGTTGCCACCAGTGATGGGAGTTCGCGAAGTATTGTATCGGAAGAAATCGCAAAACCAAGACCTTGAGATCCTACGACAACAGCGGTAGTAACTCCGACGACCATCCCGTTCGTATTCAAAAGCGGACCGCCGGAATTGCCCGGATTAATCGGTGCAGTAATTTGGATGACGTCGGCGATAGGAAATGTAGCGTTACCCGTAGTCGATCCGTATTGTACGCTCCTTCCCAATTGACTGACTATTCCAGTTGTGATCGATCCCGAGTAACCATACGGGTTACCGATCGCGGCGACAGGGTCTCCTATCTGGAGAGAAGAAGATGATGTGAGTTGTAGAGGGTAGAGTTCACTTGATGGAGCCTGAGTAGTTACGAGAGCAACATCAGCGTACGGATCTGTTGCCAACACTTTGGCACTGTAGGTGTTGCCGTCGGAGAAAGTTGCCGTTGCGTTAACCAATCCTTGGACCACATGAAAGTTCGTAACGACGAAATCCGAACCTCCATATTGAATTACGAACCCTGATCCTAAGATGGCTTCCGAAGAATTCTGGGGACCGAAGTTCGTACTCATCATACTGATCTGTTCCCCTTGTATCAACACTACGCTACGATCCGCGTTCGCATAGATTTTGATCGGGTCGAGTCCAGAAGTTCTCGAATTTCCGGTTTGTACTCCAACGTAGTATGAGACAACAATTGATGAAGACGCCACGACTATGAAACAAATCGCGATTAGTACGTTACGTCTAATGCTGGACACAGATTTAGTTGATCGACGACGAGCAGATTTAGGCATCAAATTCAATCCGCTATAGTTCGGTTTTCAGAACACCAGTATCCGACCGAGACATTTAACCTACATGTCGATCTTCGAAAGAGTAGGCCCGCGTATACATGCTTAGATCACTCTAAGCCTTGATTAGGCATAGAGTTTCTTAGAAAACTCGTTACTCAATAAGGACTGAATTGAGAGCGCTCGAATTTAGATAATTCAGTGAATCTGAAACGCTCAAGCGTATTTGGTTGGATTCTTTTCAAATTCCTGTTTGCAAGCCGCTGAACAGAAATAATATTTCTTATCGTTCCTTACGAACGTATACTTCGCTTGGCCCTCAGACACGTTCATCTTGCAAATTGGATCGGTAGCCACTAATTTTACCCGAAATAAGATCGATCTCGCAATTATGTAAGAATTTCTAAACATGAAGAATCGGAATGATCTGGAATCGCCTCGTATGCACAAGAACGCAGGGTTTAACTGTGAATCGGCATTTCAGTTCGCATAGAAATAGTGTGCAATAAGATGCCTACACTGCGCGTGCCCAAAAAATCGAAGACTGTGCCAAAATCATTCAGGATCGATGAGCTCGCTCTGCTAGCAGTGGAAGCTGAAGCAAACTCTCAGAACGTAAGTCCGAACACCCTTGTCAATCAAATTCTGAAGCGGTATGCGGAGTTCGATCGTTTCGCTCATAAGGTCAATTCCGTGAACTTAAGCGGGTCAACTTTCGATGCGTTGATTTCTTCGCTTGAGAAGGACAAGGTGATTGAAGTTGCCAAGAGTGCTGGAAGTAGTGTCCCACAAGCTTTTGCTCTCGCAAAAACTGGCAAAGTCGAATTGCGGTCGCTGATCGACTTCATTCAAACCCTAGGCAGATATGCGAACCTTTTCGAATTCACCGAGACGCTCAATGATGATGAGCGTATCTTCACACTAATTCATCGGTACGGCCTAAATTGGTCAATTTTTCTCGTGCACTATTTCACCGCCATGTTCGAGCAGGTCGGAATCGCACCGATAATCGAAATGAGTGATAAATCTGTCAGTTACAGAATAACTGACTAACCGCGCAGTAGCAACACATTGTGTTTCTCTGCAGACACCTGACTTAACATGTTGGTCCAATTTTTGAGTGTAATAATCGTGAAAGACAGTGGCGAAGGATCCTGTTTGCGGCATGTATGTCGACGAGAGAACCGCTACTATAACTAGAGTAATTCATGGGACAAAATGGTATTTCTGCAGCGACACATGCGCCAACACATTCGAGAAACCTGAAAGCGAGTTTGAACGTCTCAAATTCCTGGTTATTGCGGGTGTAGTGTTCACAATCCCGATCATCATTCTCACCTATCTCACATTTCTACCGACTTGGATCGACAATTACGTGCTCTTCCTTCTCGAAACGCCGGTACAATTTGTTGTGGGTGGGCGATTTTACAGAGGAGCATTTGATGCTCTAAGAAATCGCATGGGTAACATGGATTTATTGATCGCGATTGGCACAACCGCCGCGTGGGCATACAGTACAATCGTCGTATTCCTCCCCTCTACCTTCCCTACTGGCGGGATTTATTTTGACACTGCAGCTGTGATCATCACCCTAATACTTCTAGGAAATCTGCTCGAACTTGCCAGTAAGAGTCGGGCATCACAAGCAGTGCGCAAACTTCTCGATCTGCAACCTCGAATGGCGCACGTAATTCGTGATGGAGTTGAGATCGAGGTTCCTGTAGAATCAGTTAAAGTCGATGATATTTTGGTAATTCGACCGGGCGAGCGAATACCCGTCGACGGCGTTGTAGTCGATGGAAGTTCTGCTGTGGATCAATCTGCAATAACTGGAGAAAGTATGCCCGTCGAAAAAGGAAAGGGTGATGAAGTGATTGGTGCGACAATCAATGACTCTGGATTGCTGAGAATTCGAGCCTCGAAAGTGGGTGCAGACACTGTACTTGCGAAGATCGTACAACTTGTCGAAGAAGCACAAACTGCCCAAGCTCCTATACAGCGAATAGCAGACAAGATCGCCGGTTACTTCGTACCTACTGTCATACTAATTGCGACAGGCGCGGCTTTGGGTTGGTACTTCTTCGGCGGATTTCCACTAAACTTCGCTTTATTGGCTTTCGTCTCCGTAATCGTCATAGCGTGCCCTTGCGCACTTGGGATCGCAACACCCGCTGCGATTCTTGTTGGAACTGCTAAAGGGGCTCAGAATGGCATACTCATCAAGAGTGGCGAATATCTCGAGACTGCTCATAAGATGCAGATAATCGTCTTCGACAAGACCGGAACACTCACCCGCGGCAAACCAACCGTAACTGACCTGATACCTACAGGCAACCCACTCGCAGCTAGAGTTACTGCAACTAGCTTCGATAGCTGAGAAAGGATCAGAACATCCACTAGGTAGAGCCTTAATTCAAACAGCCGAACGGAAACAGATCGATATCCCAGACGCCTCATCTTTCAAAGCGGTACCCGGGCAAGGCGTCGTAGCTGAGTACTGCCATCAGGAGTATTTTGCTTGGGAATCGAAAATTGATGACGGAACATGAAGTGAATCTAGAGTCGATTGAATCCGCAATATCCATCCTTGAAGAAATGGGGAAAACTGTCATGGTACTCGCGAACGATAAGGAAGTGGTCGGTGTTATCGGCCTCGCAGACACTCTCAAAGACGACGCTGCTGAAACGATAAAGGAATTGAAACAAATGAATATCGAGGTCGTAATGTTGACGGGGGACAACAAACGAACAGCCAGTGCCGTGGCGGCAAAGCTGGGAATTGATAGAGTCGTAGCCGACGTTCTCCCAGAACAAAAAGAGAATATCATCAAAGACTTGCAAAATGAAGGCAAAGTTGTTGGCATGGTCGGAGATGGGATCAACGACGCCCCTGCTCTTGCAGCATCAAACATTGGGATAGCGATCGGAGCCGGAACAGATGTGGCGGTCGAAACTGCCGGAATTGTTCTCATCACAAACAATTTGCGACAAGTAGTCACGGCGATAAGACTGAGCACCGCAACTGTAAGGAAAATAAAGCAAAACCTGTTTTGGGCATTCTGCTATAACATTGGCACTCATTCCAATTGCAGCCGGAGCACTTGTTCCATTCTTTGGGCCAGGAGTATACGGAATTCTTCCATTCCTGGCCGCAGGAGCAATGGCTACTAGTTCAGTCATGGTAGTGAGCAATTCGCTGCTACTGAACAGATTCAAACCAAACTTATAGGTCGATTTGTGCTGACCCTTCTTGAATTTCTGAATGAATCGCCAAATTGCACCGAGTCATCTGAACCAAGGAAAGGCGTGATTCTTCATCTCTGATCTGAACAAATTCGCTTTATCGAAAAATTTTACGATTACGTTAAAGTATGTGGTAACGTACTCGGTCACGTTCCGCTTTGAACTCTCTGCTCGGCTTGCTCGGTTTGTTCTTTGCAGGTATGATTGCAGGGGCTGTTAATTCTGTGGCGGGTGGCGGGACGTTGATTGCTTTTCCTTCATTAGTGGCGTTTGGGGAGACCGAGATTATTGCAAACGCTACGAATACTGCGGCTGTTTGGACCGGTTCACTCAGCAGTGCTGTGGGTTACCGAAAGGACACGTTTGTAGATCGAAATTTGCTGTGCACACTGTTGGTTCCAAGCTTGATGGGAGGTCTCCTTGGTGCCTTCGTACTAGTTATCACTCCTCTGGCGACATTTACGCTGGTCGTGCCGTTCCTCGTTCTCTTCGCTACGCTACTCTTCGCATCTAGGGGCCTATTCTCTCGGAAATTCGGTTCTGACTCAAGCCGACAAGAAAACGTGTCCACGAGGGGGCGAATAGGAGGAGCGATGTTCCAGTTCTTCGTGGCCATTTATGGCGGTTATTTTGGTGCAGGGATTGGTATCCTGATGATGGCTTCGTTAAGCGTCATGGGGTTTCGAGATATACATAAAATAAATGCGCTCAAGACCCCGCTTGGAGCTGTCGTCAACGTGACGGCTTTCATCTTTTTCGAGTTGAAGGGTCTTGTCGTGTGGCCACTCGCATTCATAATGGCCGTCGGCAATATTATTGGAGGATACGGAGGGGCTCGTTTAGCTAAACGAGTGAATCAACGGTTGCTCGCGTATGGTATCGTTGCAATTGGCCTTCTGGTTTCGGCGTGGTTGTTGGCTCGAGCATTATAATATCAGCTGTTCAGGTTCGATCTGTTTGAATCCAACTATTCGTTCTCCGGCGTTGGTTATGTTATAATATTGCGGCCCGCCGTGTTCAGCAAGCCACTCTAGCAAGGATTTGCCGAATTGAAGTTTTCTGAGTTTCAGTTCCGGATGTTGAACTCTGAATTTGGAGTATTTCCCGATCTTCTTACCGAAATCCATTCCAGCGAGAACTACCGACGATGCGTGCATTGCTTTTGCCAGGAAAACTGCTCTATCACCGTCGGTAAATCCGCCAAAATTGTACACATTACGACTTGGGCTTACCTGAGTGCTTCCAAGCGCTTTGCTGAAGGATGAGACTGATGATCTCAACAATTCCATATTGTCACCGTGTGCATGAATTACAATCTTCGAACCTTTCGTTACCGCAGCCACTAATTCCCGTAACGGGCCGTCGAGGTCAGATACGATGATATCTGGTACTGTCTTAGCTATACTGAGCAGCGCCGATGTTGCGCCGTCCGCTGCGACCGTTTTATACTGGCAAAGAAGGTTTAGTTCGACACATCTTTCTAGATCAGTTTCGAGCGATGGCCCAGCACCGAACACGATCACCTTTCGGACGTTAAGAACTTCCGAGAACTCTGTGATCAGCGAAGACCGATCCATCAACAGTTTGCTTAACAGTTCTGTTGCCTCCTGATCTTTCGCTCGGCTATAATCGAAGGCTTTTGCTATTCGCTGATACCACGGCCACCATTCGTTCATCTCCATAGTCGCATACTCGGAATGCGAATTGGAAGTATTGACGTGAGACACATCCAGCACCGAACAGTCCGCGAATAAATGTCGCCCTGATGTTCTTAAAAGATAACTCGTCCAGTCATGCGGTTTGGTCCATTTAGAATCTGAATTATGCTCATTTTGTTGGGTGAAGATGAGGATTAAATCGCGGTAATGAGATCGAAACTGGTGAGTCGAAAGAAATGAGCGCCACCTTGCAAGGTCAATTAAAACGATTGTTAGTTGCGATCGATGCCTCCCCAAACGCAGCGCGAGCAGGTATTGCAGCTATTGCGTTGGCGGAGAAGTTTAACGCGGAGCTCATCGTGCTGCATGCTGTTCCTATCCCCAGCTACACCTTCGCGCAAGCTGAAGTCGGATCGGTAGCTCCCTCCATGTTTCGAGAATATTATGAGGCGGCGCAGAAAGAGGGCAAAACGGCAGTGGATGAGGTCGTAAGATCAGCTGAAGCTAAGAACGTGAAGGCGACCGGGATTATTCTTGGACCGGCAGTTTCAATAGTTGAAACTATAATTGATCATGCGGCCAAGAATAACGTTGATCTAATTGTAGTTGGAACGAGAGGACGAACCGGATTCAAGAAACTTCTCCTCGGAAGCGTCTCTACGGGGATCCTTAGTCACGCTGATTGTTCGGTACTCGTTGTGCGATAACTAGACTAACCGTTGGCATCCGACTATAAGGTTGGTTTTGCGGAGTTGAGTTTTGGAAATGCCTGCATGTGCGAAACTTGGTGACGTAAAGATTGGCGACGGGTATCCTGTAAGAATAATGGGCGTAATCAACGTCAGTCCCGAATCATTTTACAAGGGCTCGGTTTCAACTCAGATCGATGTGATTCGTCGACGTGCGGAAGCTATGGCTACAGATGGCGCAGCCATAATCGATGTGGGAGCTATGTCGACGGCTCCGTATCTTTCAACTCAAATCAGCCTTGAGGAAGAAATTCATAGACTAGAATCTGCAGTCCGAATAATCAATGATGCTGTTCACTTACCCATCTCAGTCGACACTACAAGAGCTGAGGCAGCTGAATCCGCCATAAAAATGGGAGCGAAAATCATCAACGATGTCACGGGACTGAAGGGTGATCCACAAATGGCAAAAATTATCGCGGCGCATGGCGTTTCTACAATCCTGGCGGCTCATGATCCGAATGATTCGAGAAGAGATGATGATCCTATCACGCGAATCAAGGCTGCGTTGGCTAAGTCCCTCGAGCTATCTAACCTGGCAGGTATCGATAGCGAGAAGATTGCGGTTGATCCGGGACTCGGATTCTTCAGGAAGGAAGGTGCGGGAATAGGATTCTCACCAACGAAGGACTCGCCCTGGTATGCGTGGGATTGCACAGTTATCAGAGAATTGAGTAGCTTAAGTGATTTGGGAAGGCCCTTATGTGTTTCTGCTTCTAGAAAATCGTTCATAGGAAAAATTCTCGGGCATGACCGTCCTGAAGAGCGGTTGATAGGTTCTCTAGCAGCTGCCGCGATTGCTACGTTTAACGGGGCGCATTTAATCAGAACGCATGACGTTGCTGAATCAGTGGACGCGGTAAAGATGGCGGAAAACATTAGACGGCTTGGTGTTTAGGTAGAGTTTTCGTTCTACTCACCTTTTCAACGTACATCAAAGGAAATCCGAGACGTGGAAAATATTTCATTCGGACGGTAGCGTCGACTCCGGCATAAGATGCAATTACCTTCAGATCGAAGTTCTTCTCTTCAAGTATCTGATAATAGTAAGGTGCCCTTCCTCTTCGTCTGAACATTTTAGGGTTGATTTTAACCTTGATACTCTTCTTGTATGGTGTCAGTCTCATGCACTCAACGATTGCATGCTCCAGCGCCCTAAGAACACGTTTCTCTGGACTGACAGGTATTCCAGAAAATTGATGACATATCGCACCTAAGGCGATGCCTCCTTCGAAAATCGCACGTTCGCGAGCAGTAATAGAGGGATCAAAGATCTTAGACGCTGTTTTTTCCTGGTTCAACGATTCAACCCTATCTCAGCAGAATTAGATTCAGATGTTTTACGATTATGCTCGTCGGGACTGGATGAAACTTTCTCATTCTTTCTTGAGAAAATTGAGACAATGGTATTTATTCAGCCCCTGCCGACCCACGGATATAAAGGATTGATTTGACAATGGCGCAGCTATTACTCTGGTTCGATCAAATACACAAAGACGATGTTCCTCTTGTTGGAGGAAAATCAGCAAGTTTAGGAGAAATGACGTCAAGGACGAAGGTTCCAGTACCATATGGATTCGCCCTCACCGCAGACGCCTACAGGTATTTCCTGAGAGAAAGCAAACTTGAGAGCAAGATTGCGGATGCACTGAGACTTCTGCGCGATCCGAACGACACGGTGACCCTGCAGAAGGTCGGTGCTACAATACGGAAGCTGATCATCTCTTCTCCAATTCCGAAGGAACTCGAAAAAACTATAGTGGAAGCATACGAACGGCTTGGAGAACATGAGAAAGTAAAGAACCCATTCGTTGCAATAAGAAGTTCAGCAACCGCCGAGGACTTACCCGACGCCAGTTTCGCCGGACAACAGGAATCCTACTTAAACGTACGCGGAAGCAAAGACGTCGTCGAGAAGGTCAAGGAATGCTACGCCAGTCTGTTCACGGATCGAGCTATATTCTATCGAGTACAGAAAGGATTCAATCATATGGACGTAGCATTGTCGGCAATAGTACAGATGATGTGCTTCTCAGAAACCAGCGGCGTCATGTTCACGATTGACGTTTCCAACGGCGACGAATCCGTCATAGTCATCGAAGGAGCCTACGGACTAGGCGAATACATAGTGAAGGGCAGCGTCACCCCAGACGACTACTACGTAGACAAAGGAACGTTGAGAATTGTTAAGAAAACAATCGCGACGAAAAATATCATGCTCGTCAGAAAACCAGACGGTGGCACTGAAGAACTCCAAGTCCCAGCCGAACTTAAAGATCGTCAAGTAATTGACGACGACAAAATAATCGAACTCGCAAAATACGGAATCACAATCGAAGACCACTACGGGCGACACATGGACATTGAATGGGGCCACGACACACAAACCGGCAAAATGCTGATCCTACAAGCACGACCTGAAACAGTCTGGTCAGCGAAGACCAAACCCGCACAACAAAAATCGGTTACCACAACGGAGAAAAAGATTCTGCTGAAAGGCCTTCCAGCGTCACCCGGAATAGGCAGCGGCACGACACACCTCATACCCTCAGCGGACCAAATAAGCGAATTTCAAACAGGCGAAATACTGGTCACGGAGATGACAGCACCCGACTGGGTTCCAGCCATGAAGAAAGCTAAGGCAATTATCACTGACAGCGGAGGCATGACATGCCACGCAGCGATCGTCAGCAGAGAGCTCGGGATACCATGCATTACCGGAACCAAAGACGGAACAAAGAAACTGCCCAGTGGATTAGAAGTGACCGTTGACGCAAAGAGCGGAGTCGTCTACCAAGGAATCGTACTGGAGGAAGCACCACCAGTTGCTCCACAAGCAGCAACATTCCTCCAGCAAGAAGCGCCCGTTACCGGTACCAAGCTCTACGTCAACCTAGGAGAACCCGATTTGGCGGATAAAATTTCTCAACTACCAGCCGACGGTGTGGGGCTACTCCGAATGGAGTTCATAGTCAACGACCACATAAGGAAGCATCCAATGTGGCTGATTGAAACCGGACATCCGGAAGAGTTCGTCGATAAACTCGCTGATGGCCTCGCGACCTTCTGTCGGGCGTTCCGGCCGAGACCGGTCATACTTCGATTTAGTGACTTCAAAACGAACGAATATGCTAAACTGGAAGGGGGAGAAAAATATGAAAGCGCAATCAAGGAATCAAACCCACTCCTAGGATTCAGAGGGGCTAGCAGATATACGGACCCGCGCTACAAGCCCGCCTTCAAACTTGAGATAGCCGCAGTTAAGAAAGTCAGAAACGAAATGGGATTGAAGAACCTATGGTGCATGATCCCATTCAACAGAACCGTCGGAGAATTCCTAGAGATTCGTGCGCTGCTAAGGGACGAGGGGCTGCCGCAAGACGAAGACTTCAAACTATGGGTAATGGCGGAGATTCCAAGCAACATAATCTTAGCCGATGAATTCTGCAAAGCCGGAGTGGACGGATTTTCAATTGGCAGTAACGACTTGACCATGCTAATCCTCGGAGCAGATCGGGATAACGAGACTCTGTCCAACCTCTTCGACGAACGAAACATGGCTGTGAAACGTTCAATCAAGAGCCTTATCGAAACCGCCCACAAGTACGGAAAGACCGTAAGCATCTGCGGCCAAGCGCCAAGTGTCTACCCTGACTTCACTCGTTTCCTAGTGGAGGCAGGAATCGACAGCGTATCAGTAAACCCTGACGTGGTAGTACAAACGAGAAGAATGCTTGCGCAACTGGAACAAAGAATCCTACTCGAGAAAGCAACAGGACACTCAATATAACCACTCTACTATATTTGGTACTGTCGACAGCGGTTCAACACGAACCGTTGTCCACTTTTCTTCTATCGCGGAAATATTGAAAAAGCCGAATTTTTGAAACCGTATTCAACCGCGGATAGTATTTAGCGTGAATACCTGAGAAGTTCAGAGATGTGACCATGGATAACCAGAACATCGTGGCGCTCCATAATGTAGGCATCGTCATAGATGGAAAGAAAATTATTCGAACCATTAACTGGAGGATAAAGGAAGGCCAGCATTGGGCGCTGATCGGACCGAATGGTTCAGGGAAAACTACCCTGCTGAGATTGATCAACGGATACCTGTGGCCATCATCAGGAACAGTAGACGTTCTAGGGAAACAGTTCGGAAAATACGATCTTAGAGAACTGCGGAAATCAATCGGTTTCGCTAGCTCAATTATGAGTGAGAAAATCCCCGAAGAATCTTTCCGTACTGGAAACGGTTCTTAGTGGAAAATTCGGAAGTATCGGATTACACGATCGACCTACAAGCAAAGAAACGAAACAGGCAATATCATTACTCAGAAAAGTTGGATGCTTCCGTTTCGCAAAGAGAGCCTTACCTACATTGTCTCAGGGCGAGAAACAGAGAGTCATCATCGCCCGTGCTTTGATGAGCTCGCCGAAGCTTCTGGCCCTGGATGAAAGCTGTGATGGGCTGGATTTGGATGCGCGCAAAATTTTCTTGCTTTCCTTGATTCCGTCGGACGATTGAGACATGGCCCTTCCATGATCTTCGCAACACACAGAGTTGAAGAAATACCCGTCAGCTTCACCCATGCGTTGATAATTCGAGAAGGACGGACAGTTGCTTCTGGACCTAAGAGAATTACTTTAACCAGCAAGAACCTCAGCAAAGCATTCAAGCGAAACGTGAGTATAGTGGCACGGAAAGGAAGATACAGCGCGATCGTATCCTGAACGCTTCTGAGGCAAGTTTTTCTGGGCGATAAACCGTACGGGAGTAAAGACGTGAACAACAAGATGGCAGGCCGAACTATCTTCGACAAGGTCTGGGATAGCCATGTGGTTCATGAAGAACCCGGCAGACCGACACTAATTTGGATAGATCGGCATCTTGTCCACGAAGTAACTTCACCCCAAGCCTTTGACGGACTTCGTCTCGCTAGTAGACGTGTTAGGAGGCCTGACCTAACTTTCGCAACTGTAGATCACAGTATCCCGACAACGGACAGATCTCTACCGATCCAAGATCCCATAGCCGCCAAGCAGGTAGAGGTTCTAGGAAATAATTGCAGAGAATTCGGAATCACCTATCGCGATTTGAAACACCCACAGCAGGGTATCGTGCATGTCATCGGACCAGAACTGGGATTGACCTTACCCGGTTTGACTATCGTATGCGGCGACAGCCACACGTCAACGCATGGCGCCTTCGGTGCTTTGGCGTTCGGTATTGGCACGAGTGAAGTCGAACATGTCTTGGCCACTCAATGTCTCTGGATGGAGAAACCACGGAACTTAGAGATTCGAGTTGATGGCAGGCGTGCACGTGGCGTGACTGCGAAGGACATCATTCTATCAATAATTGGAAAAATTGGAACTTCGGGAGGTACGGGGTCGGTGATAGAGTACCGGGGAGAAGCAGTATCGACCTTATCCATGCCCGAACGCATGACGATTTGTAATATGTCAATCGAAGGTGGAGCTCGGGCTGGTATGATTTCTCCAGACGAGACAACGTTTCGATTCATTGAAGGTAGACAATACGCGCCGAAAGATGAGGCTTTTGAGAAGGCAAAAGAGTACTGGCGCGAAATTGCTACAGACGACGATGCTAAATTTGATCGCAGTGTTCTTTTTAACGCCAACAACATGGCGCCGCAGGTCACTTGGGGCACAACACCTGCGATGGTGACAGACGTAACGGGAAACGTGCCTGCCCCCAACGATTTCGATGATGCTAACACGCGAAAAGCCGTCGCTCGAGCATTAGAATATATGGCCTTGGAACCTGGGACTTCTATACAGTCAATCAAACTTGACCGAATATTCATCGGCTCATGCACGAACTCGCGACTCGAAGACCTGACCGCTGCATCAAAAGTAGTTAAAGGGAAAAAAGTTGCCTCGGGAGTGAAGGCTATGGTCGTCCCGGGGTCGCAGATCGTAAAATATCAAGCTGAAAAACAAGGATTAGACCGAATCTTCAAAGATGCTGGATTCGAATGGCGTGAAGCAGGCTGCAGTATGTGTCTAGGAATGAATCCCGATATCCTTGCACCGGGAGAACGCTGCGCAAGCACTTCAAATCGAAACTTTGAAGGAAGACAAGGACGAGAGGGCAGATCCCATTTAGTGAGCCCAATTATGGCTGCCGCAGCAGCGTTGACAGGGCACTTCGTTGACATTCGAGACTGGGACATTCCTGAGTGATCATGTTGGAACCTTTCAAACATGTGAACGGAGTAGTCGCTCCTCTGGATCGTGTCAACGTGGACACTGATCAGGTAATACCAAAACAGTTCCTGAAACTTGTGCAGCGGACCGGTTTCGGTCAGTACCTATTCTACGACTGGAGATTTTACCCAGACGGTAAGCCCAGACCTAATTTTATCCTCAACGAGCCGAGGTATCATGGAGCGAAAATTCTGATAACGCGTGCCAACTTTGGATGTGGTAGTTCTAGAGAGCATGCTGCATGGTCGCTTCTGGATTATGGCTTTCGAGCTATACTTGCTCCGTCGTTCGCCGATATTTTCTACAACAACTGCTTCAAGAATGGAATATTACTGGTAACGTTAGATGAGGCAACGATTGAGAAGTACTTTGATCAAGCGAAGCGCGCTGGTTTCTCACTAGAAATAGATCTGATGCAGCAGACGATTCGTGATCCTGAAGGTTCCGTTGTACGATTCAACATTGATCCCTTCAGAAAGAAGGCACTTCTGGAAGGGTTAGATGACATAGAGTTAACTTTGAAGCATGAAGAAGAGATTCGGAAGTACGAAGAGAAGTTGCAGCCTATTCGACTGATTCAAAAATAGGAGCGAGCGTTCACCCGCATACCGCTCCACTTGATGCTGAGTGCACTAGTGTGGCGTACTTGAAAAGGGCACCCTTCTTGTATTTTAACTCAGGAGCTTTCCAACTGCGCATCCTGGACGCTAATTCCTGATCCGTTATCTCGACTTTTAGAAGTCGACGTTCTGCGTCAAGGGTGATTAGGTCTCCATCGCGCAGAACACTTATTGGTCCGCCAACTTGAGCTTCGGGTGACACGTGACCAACCATGAGCCCTCTTGTCGCGCCGGAGAATCGTCCGTCTGTGATTAACGCTACTTGATCGCCGAGGCCTTGACCTACGAGTGCCGCAGTTACGGAAAGCATTTCGCGCATGCCTGGTCCGCCTTTCGGGCCTTCATATCTGATAACGACCACATCGCCTGGACGGATTAGGCGTTTGTTAACGGCGGAGAAGGCTGACTCTTCAGAGTCGAAGATTCTAGCGGGTCCTTGATGGCGAAGTTTTGGTATCCCGGATACTTTGATGACGGCGCCATCGGGCGCTAGGTTTCCTCGCAACACCATCAATCCACCTTCTTGATGAATGGGGCTTGCTACTTCGCGCACGATGGTCTGAGGTTTTCCATCAAACTTAATCGCTTCAATGTTCTCGCGAAGTGTTTTTCCAGTGACCGTTAGTGCTTCACCATGGAGCAATCCTGCGTCGAGAAGTTTCTTCAGTATGAGGGGGAGGCCGCCGATTTTGTCCAAGTCGTACATTACGTACTGTCCTCCGGGTCTGAGGTCTCCGATGGTTGGGGTCTTTCTTCCGATTCGGTCGAAGTCATCTAACGTCAGTTTTACTCCGATCTCTTGGGCGATTGCTAGAAGATGAAGGAAGGCGTTGGTCGAACCGCCCATCGCTTGGACGGTTGCGATGGCGTTTTCGAATGCTTCGAATGTCAAGATGTCGCTTGGCCGGATTCCGTTCTCAATAAGTCGCATAACTGCCATACCGCTCATGTATGATGCTTGGAAGCGTCGGTCGTCGATCGCTGGGGGCGATGCCGTTCCGGGTAATGAGAGACCTATCGCTTCTAGTGCGGAGGCCATCGTGTTCGCGGTGTATAGTCCGCCGCATGATCCTTCGCCTGGACATGCTGAGCATTCTAAATTGTAGAGTTGTTGTGTGGTGAGCTTACCTGCTTCGTATGATCCGACCGCTTCGAAGACATCTTGTATGGTCACGTCTCTGCCTTCGAATTTTCCAGGCATAATTGTGCCCCCGTACAGGAATACTGATGGAATATTCAATCTGGCAGCAGCCATTGCGGAACCCGGCAGGCTTTTGTCGCAACCCGCAACCGTAACTATGGCATCGAATCTTTGAGCGATGGCCATAACTTCGATTGAGTCCGCTATAATTTCGCGGCTTACGAGGGACGCCTTCATTCCCTCGGTTCCCATCGAGACTCCGTCACTGACGGCGATCGTACCAAACTCGAACGGAGTACCCTTGGCGGCCCTAACCCCTTCCTTCACTTTTTTGGTTAACTTGTTCAAATGAAAGTTACATGGAGTGACTTCATTCCATGTGCTCGCGACACCTATGAATGGTTGAGTGAAATCTTCAGATGTATAGCCCATCGCGCGTAGCATCGAACGATTCGGCGCGCGTTCAGGTCCTTCGGTGATGTCTTTGCTTCTCAAAACGTTCGGAGTCAAGGGATCGATTCTCCTATCGTTGACCGACTAACGGATTTACGAATATATCTTCTTCTGAACGTTCGAAACGACTACTTGGCTGTGAGTGCTGCCTTTTGGATTCGTTTGCGGTAAAGCACTTTATTGATAGCTTCTATCATGGCTTCAACGCTGGATAGGACAACATCTTCTCTTGCAGCTGCAGCTGAAACAACATTGCCTGTTGCATCTTCAACTTTAACCATGGCTTCAGCTAGTGCGTCCGATCCACCCGTAATGGCCTCTAGTCTGTATTCCTTGAGTTTGATTTGAACTGACGAGTCGGTGATCTTCTGTACTGCACGGATCGCAGCATCGATCGGACCTACACCAGTTTCGGCTGATGTGTATTCTTGATCATATAATCGCAATCTTACTGATGCTGTCGGAAGGAATCCTTTCCCAGTGATCACGGCTAAGTCGAGTAGTTCCAGCAATCGTTCTCTCTGGCTTCCAAGGATCGCTTCGGTTATGGCGAGTAGGTCAGCGTCGGTAACGGTCTTTCCTTTGTCGCCAATGTCTTTCACTCTCGCAACGATCTGCCCTAGCTGCGTTTTGTCCGGATAGTAGCCTTCCTCGGCAAGCTGGGCAGCTATTCCATGTGCTCCAGCATGTTTTCCTGCTTGGAACCAACGTCGGCGCCCTACAATCGATGGGTCATATGGTTCGTAGGTTAGTGGCATTTCGGTTATACCGTGTGTGTGAATTCCTGACTCATGACCGAATGCGTTTTCGCCTACAATAGCCTTGTTCGGTTGCACCCTAATTCCGGTCAAGGTGGCCACAAGTTTGGATGTTTCGTAGAGAAGTTCGGTTTTGATTTTGGTCGGGCGGTCATATAGTCGGTGTAGTGACATTACTACTTCCTCTAGCGAAGTGTTACCTGCTCGCTCGCCCAACCCGTTCATGGTAACGTGAACTTGGGAGGCACCCACGTTTACCGCTGCCAAACTATTGGCGACCGCGAGTCCAAAGTCGTCGTGGCAATGAATACTGACCGGGATTCGCAGGGTGGAGACAACTTCTTTTGTTATGCGTGAAATCATTTCAGGTGACGATACGCCGACCGTGTCCGGAAGATTGACGCGATCCGCCCCAGCCTCTTGCGCTGTTAGGTAGGCTCTCTTTAGAAAGGTAATTTCGGTTCTTGTCGCGTCTTCCGCTGAGAATTCTACGATGACGTTTTGTTTCTTCGCGTATGCGATTGATTCGGCTATGCGTGCTATGACCTGATCTTGTGTTAGTTTCAGTTTATGTTTCAGATGCAGGTCGGACGTAGCCAAAAAGACGTGTACATAGTTCACCTTTGCGCTTAGAGCGGCGTCTATGTCTGATTTATTGGCTCTCGCTAGGCCTACGACTTCACATGATAGTCCTGCTGTCGCGACTGCTTCGACGGAATCCTTCTCACCCTTTGATGATATTGGGAAGCCTGCCTCGACCGCGTCGACGCCTAGCTTGTCTAGTTGGCGTGCGATTCGCACTTTTTCCTCGGCGGTTAGTGAGACTCCAGGCGTTTGTTCGCCGTCTCTTAGCGTGGTGTCGAATATTCTGATCGCTTTATCCATTCCACTAGTTCTCCGATAATCGTTTCTTAATTGCCTTCGCCATCTCTAGGGTCGTCAATTTTCCTCCAAGGTCTTGAGTGCACTCTCCTGCTCTGAGGCTTGATTCAACTGCATAGTGAATCATTTTCGCTGCTTTCGTGAGGTTCCGGTCTTTCTTCTTCTCGCCAAGCCAGTCTAGCATCATTGACGCGGAAAGGATCATGGAGATCGGGTTTGCAATGTTCTTGCCAGCTATGTCAGGAGCGCACCCATGTACCGGTTCGAAAATTGCGAATCGTTCTCCGATGTTTGCGGAAGCGGCTAATCCTAACCCGCCTACCACTTGGGCAGCTTCGTCGGAGAGAATATCGCCGAACATGTTCGTTGTTACGATCACGTCGAAAGCTTGGGGATTCCGTATGAGGTTCATAGCGGCTGCGTCCACTAGCATGTCTGAGAATTGGACGTCACAGTATGAGGATGCTATCCCTCTACATGCTGACAGGAATAATCCGTCGGTTTTCTTCATTACGTTGACTTTGTGTATTGCGACTACACTGTTTTTTCGTTGGCGAGCTAGTTCGAAAGCGTATCTGGCAATGCGTTCTGATGCTTTTCTTGTTATTACGCGTGTTGCGGTTGCTTTCTGTTCGTCGCCTGATTCTAAACCAACGTACAAGTCCTCAGTGTTCTCTCTGACGATTACTAGGTCGGTTTTCGAGTTCAGGGATGGTACGTTCGGCATTGATTTTGCGGGTCGGATGTTGGCGAAAAGGTCGAGTTGTTGTCGCATTTTGATTATGACGTCGTACGCTGTCGCTCCGACAGGTCCTTTTAGGCAGCTGTCGCACTCGGTTATTGTCTTAAGACTTGCGTCGGGTAGGGCTGCTCCATATTTCTTTAGAGTCGCGTCTCCGGCTTCAACTGGGATGAAATCAAAGGATACACCAAAATTCTCGGCGACGGCGGCTAGCACTTCTGTGGTTGCAGCTGCTTGTTCGGGGCCGATTCCATCTCCTTTGATGAGTGCAACTCGATAACTCAAGACGTTATCCTACTTTTCCAGGCCGGACAATTTTCTGATTTCTTTGCCCACTCTTTCGATTTGGTGGTGCTCTAGCTCTTGCATCATCTTCTCTAGTTGTTTCGCAGATTTCTTAGGATTGCCTGTCCAAGCCTTCGCGAATTTTCCTGTTTGAATCTCGCGTAGGATCTTCTTCATGTTCGTGCGCACTTTCTTATCGATCACTTTCGCTCCAACTGTTAATCCGCCGAACTTTGCTGTGTCGGAGACGCGTCGGTACATGCCAACGAAGCCGTACTCGTAGACGAGGTCCATGATGAGTTTCATTTCGTTACAGGTTTCAAAGTACGCCAGTTCGGGCGGGTATCCTGCCTTAACTAGTGTCTCAAAGCCTTCTATGACTAATCTCGTTAGTCCGCCGACCAGTACGGCTTGTTCGCCGAAGAGGTCGGATTCAGTTTCATCTTTGAATGTTGTTTCGATTACTCCTGCTCGCGAGCAGCCTAGCCCCTTGCAGAGTGCTAGAACTAGTTTTTCAGCTCGTCCAGTTGGGTTTTGGTATACTGCGAATAGGGCTGGGACGCCGAATCCGTTCTGGTATACTTCTCGCAGTCTTTGTCCGGGGCTTTTGGGAGCAACCATCACTACGTCAACATTCTTGGGTGGCACGATGTCTTTGAAGTGAATATTGTATCCGTGCGAGAAGCTGAGTGCTTTTCCTGGTTTGAGGTTGGGTAGGATTTCTGATTTGAAGACTGCTGGTTGCTGTGGGTCGGGTATCAGAATTAGGATCGTATCTGCTTTTGCGGTAGCTTCGGAGACTGATAATGGTTTGAATCCGTCGTTTTCTGCAAGCTTCCATGATTTTCCTCCCTCTCTGAGACCTACGTAGACTTCGGTTCCTGAGTCTCGCAGGTTTAATGCCTGAGCTCGTCCTTGGCTTCCGTAGCCGATGACTCCGACTTTGATTTGATGGATTAGTGAATCGTCGATATCACGATCGTAGAAGACTTTTACCATACTGCGGTCGTCTCTGCAGGGATCATCTCTCTAGATAAAGCCACCGCGCCTGTCCGAGCAACTTCTTTCAAACCATAGTTCCTTGCCAGCGTGATGAATGCGTTGATTTTGTCCGGATCGCCCGATACTTCAACGGTTAGGGTTTCAGTGGATACGTCTACGACGTTTCCGCGAAATGTTTCGATGTAATTCATGATCTCCGGCCTAGTTGGCGGTGAGCCCGGTGACAATTTCACGAGCGCGAGTTCACGTACCGTAGCATTTCTGCTGTCAAGAGGTTCAACCCGCCTGACATCAATCAGATTGTCCAAGTTCTTCATAACCTGGTCTGCTTGGTTGTAGTTGCAGGACATCGTGATCGTCATACGGGAGAGCCCAGGGGTTTCAGCGTGTCCGATGGTCATGCTCTCAATGTTGAATGATTTTCTTCGAAAGAGATTAGCAACCCTGAACAATACGCCTGGTTTGTTCTCGACCAGCGCAGAGATGATCCTTTGTTGTTTGTCATCCATCAACCCACGATCATCTCCTTTATTCCTGCACCTGGAGGAAGCATCGGTAGGACGTTCTCTTCTGGGGAGATTGGCACATCGATCACTGTAGTAACTGTTGAACGGATTGCCTTGGTCACGGCTGCTTTCAATTCCGCGGACGATTGCACACGGATTCCTTCAGCTCCGTATGCTTCTGCTAATTTGACGAAGTCTGGTGAACTGCCCAGGTTAACTGCTGAGTAGCGTCTGTTGTAGAAGAACCGTTGCCATTGAGCGACCATGCCTAGCATACGGTTGTTTATCACGACTACCGTCACCGGTATGCTTTCTTCGACGCTAGTTGCGAGCGAATTTTCGGTCATCTGAAAGCTTCCATCCCCGGCTATGTCGATTACTGGGACGTCTGGCTTAGCCATCTTAGCTCCTAGAGCGGCTGGGAATCCGAACCCCATTGTACCAAGGCCGCCTGAGCTTAGAAATGTTCGAGGTTCGATGACTTGGTAGTGTTGTTCGCACCACATTTGGTGTTGTCCCACTTCGGTTGTCACGATAGCGTGGCTTGGCAGAATCTTCCGAAGCAACTTCACTGCTTCCACTCCGCTTAATGTTGAGGACCGGTGTCCATCTCGGCGGTCGCTTCGATTACTTCATGAGCCTTCTTAACCCACGCTTCTCGATGTTGTCCCATCATGCCCGCCTCTACTTCTCGGATCAGAGCTGCCAGTGCGGCCTTCGCGTCAGCCACCAGTGAGACCACTGGAAACTTGTAATTCTTCCCGATTTCTGCTTTGTCTGCATCTATGTGTATTATCTTGGTGTTGGGACAGAATTTCTCGATCTTGCCGGTGGTTCTGTCGGACAGTCTTGACCCAATTACTAGCAAGATGTCGGATTCTGGAAGTAGCTTGTTGGTTTGCTCTGCTCCATGCATCCCCATGCAACCCAACGATAGCGGATGGTTTTCCGGGAATGCGCCTTTGCCCATGAACGATGTAGTGACGGGTGCGACCAATAATTCCGCGAACGCTTGCAGTTCGCGGTAGGCATTTGACATCTTGATGCCTCCGCCCACGAGGATGATTGGATGTTGAGACCCTAGAACCATCTGAGCGATTGTCTTCACAATAGTTGGGTCTGGGTCCGGTAGAGGTTGATAATTTGGAAAATGGACCGTGTTCGGAAACTCAATGTCATCTTCTAGTTGTTGAACATCTTTAGGAATATCTATTAAAACGGGTTGAGGTCGACGCGTAGGCGCCAAATAGAACGCGGCCTTAATCGCGTAGGGTATGTCTCGCGCACGGAGTGGTTGGAATGTATACTTCGTTACTGAAGTAGCCATCCCGACTATATCTATTTCTTGGAACGCGTCTGAGCCTATTGCAAAGGTTGGCACTTGACCGGTGATAGCTACAACTGGTGATGAGTCCATGTATGCTGTAGCAAGACCAGTCAATAGGTTGGTAGCCCCCGGCCCCGATGTAGCCATACACACACCCACTTTCCCAGATACGCGAGCGTATCCGTCAGCCATATGGGCGGCAGATTGTTCATGTCTGGCTAAGATATGTCGAATACCTTTTCCCGTATTCGGGGAAGTATTGAGTTCGGATAGGGCATCGTAGATCGGCATATTCGCGCCGCCGGGATGACCGAAGGTTACTTCTACATGCTCCCGTCGGAGCGCTTCCACGAGGGCTTCTGAGCCGGACATTCGATTCAACTTTAGATTGTCTACTCCTTTTTTTACAACACCCGCCTCCGAACAGATTAAGTTCGATGCGGGCTACTGAAGAACGACGAGCACAACGAGAGATACGATCTTCTCGCATAGTCGAAGCGTTGCATTCTGAATTAACGACAGGTACATTGACAACGCGCTCGTTTACTCTACTTCAACGCGTAATTTGCCAAGCCTCTAATAAGCCTATCTAGCCGGTTTCAATTCTACTAACGAAAAATCTTTGATTTCTATTCCCCTGATGATTGAGCCACCTTTTTTCGGTCGACAGGTTTCTTCCTGACGAAACCGTATGCGTAGCCGTCGATTAATGCCTTAACGCTGGCCTCGATTATGTTTGTTGACGATGCCACTGTCGTCCATACTTGGTTCGCGTCACTGATGTCTATGTATACAGCCACTCTTGCCGCTGTTCCAGACTCAGAATTGATCTCCTTGACTCGGAATCCTGTCAGCTTTGATGAGAATTTTGAACCGAAATGTTTTCTGAGCGCAAGTTGAAATGCCTGATCAAAGGCATTAACGGGGCCATTCCCCTTGGCTTCAGCTCGAACTTGCTTACGTTCGATTAGAACAGTCAGATTGCACTGTGCAATTGATCGGCCTTTCTCGTGCCTAACGTCAGCTTTCCATTTGACCAAATGAAACGGTTCAGGTTCTCTCTCAAGAGTCCGACGCACGACTAACTCTAGTGTTGCTTCAGCGTTTTCAAGGTTGCATCCTTGGCTTTCGAGATGCTTAATTTCTTGCAGTAGAGAAGCGAGTCGTTGATCGTCACGAGGCAAATCGAATCCAAGCCGCTGTAATGTAGCGAGAAGGCTTGATCTGCCGGCCTGTGAGGACACTGTTATCGCACGTTCATTGCCGAAGGCGGATGGGTGGTAGAATTCGTATGCCACTTCAGTCTTCAAGACCGCGTCTCCGTGAACTCCGCCCTTATGCGCGAAGGCGTTTCTTCCGACAAACGGTTTGTACGGGTCATTTCTTAGCCCAGCCATCTCATCAATGAAGAGTGAAATTGATGTCAACCTTGCGGGATCGAGTCGTGTCTTCACTCCCATCAGGTGGAGGTTAGCTATTATCTCGATAAGATCCGCGTTACCGACTCGTTCTCCAAGCCCATTCATCGTTCCCTGCACGTGTGATGCTCCTGCCATAATTGCGAACAGTGAGTTTGCGGTTGCCATTCCACGGTCGTTATGACAATGTATTCCGATTGGTACGTGTGCCTGTTCTATGATCTCTCGCGTAGCTTCGTACACTTGCAGTGGATGTGAGCCTCCGCGTGTATCACAGAGAACCAGCATCTGGCTGCCAGCTTCTTCAGCCGCCCTTAATGTGGACAGTGCGTAAACAGGGTCAGCCGCGTAGCCATCAAAGAAATGTTCGGCATCATAGATCACCTTACGGTCACGAGATTTCAAAAACTCGACGGATTCTGAAATCATTTTACGGTTCTCCTCAAGCGTCGTCTTCAGAACCTTCTCAACTTGCAGTGGCCATGATTTGCCAAAAATGGTGACCGTTTCTGTTTCCGCTCTCAATAGTTGAGCCAAGTTCTGATCATGACTCGGTTCGACACCAGGTCTTCTGGTCATTCCGAAAGCGGTCACTCGCCTATGTGACTCCTGTCCTAACGATTTTGCTATCCTGAAGAAATCCAAGTCGATCGGATTCGTTTCATTAGGCCAGCCTCCTTCAACGTAGTCTACACCCCAGCCTATGAGTGCCTCCGTCACTCTCAATTTTTGAGATGACGTAAAATTGACGCCTACGGATTGATTTCCATCACGCAGAGTTGTGTCGTAAATTTCAACAGACTGCGGGAAATGCTTAGAAAACGAAGCGACCGTCAGTTCAGGCGATAAAACAATCCCTCAAGTGACTATCCCTTTGCGAGCCAACTCACGCATCCAAAATAAAAATCTTCGCAAGAATTCTCTGAAATAGCAGAATTCGACAAGATTGGTCCCCAACAAGCGTAGTAGCGAAAGACATATCCAACCAGTTAGAACGCATAGAGCTCGGGCCCGGGCCCGTAAGGATCAGATTACGATCCCGGGAAGCTCAGCTAGGCTAGAGCGACAGACAAAGAAGTCGAAGCTCATAAGTCCAACGAAGAGACCTGCTGGTCGAGGGTTCGAATCCCTCCGGGCCCACCACCCTAGCGATTACTAATTCGGGTTCGAGAAGTTCCCTGAACAAAGCATTAGGCATTGGAGAGTCGCGGGTTATTTGAAAACCACTCCATGCTGGGCGGTTTTATGTCCTCCTGCCACAGCAAAGCGATCAGTTCCCCTAGGTGGTAGAGTTGTTCTGTGATTGATTGGTAGAGACACTCCTCTACTGACATATCGTAAACTGCGCCTCGAGGGGAGAACTGAAGCCTGACCTTCCTACGCAACTCACGCTCGCCTACGTTTTTCAGGTAAGCCCGAGTCTTCAATTCTACTTTATCGAGATAAGCAAGGACGGCAAGCATATCATGAAACGCCTTGAAATTTTTCTCTCGATAATCTCGTCCTTTCCCGAGGATTGCCGAACTCAACATCCAATCCTCAACGTAGATCATATGGATCATTATGTCCTTCATGCTATGAAAACTCGCCTCATTGTTCTTGCTCACGGTCTTTGTGGGAAGTTTAGCGAGTTTTCTAGCGAACTTTCTGCGAACCGTTGCTGCGTGACTATATATTTCCTGAATCCTCAAGTGATTATCTCACGTCCAGTTTCCTTATTGCATGGGTCTTAGACGCTCTAGTCGATCTATTTGCTCTTTGAGTTGTCTGATCTCTAGTTTCTGAAATCCCACGCTCCACCTGTATCGTATAGGGTTCGTAGAGTTTATCGGTCTTGGCTGCCATAATGAAATCGTTTCGATCGGACGCAAGTCGATGACAAGGTCTAAGTTGGGAACTTATAAGAAAAAGATGAATTGCCTGCATATTGCTCTTGTTTCCTTCTTTGACTAACGATACAAAGTCGTATTAGTTGAACGACAAGCAATCATAACTCGTAGCGGTGGTAACCATGTTCGCTGAGAGGCTCATAATATCCGTTCTAGCAACCCTCGCGCTCGGCGCAAGCGGCTACCTACTCATCTACTTAAACCCAAAATTCGTCCTGTCCGGCGTAGCAATCATCTTCCTATCTGTTTTCCTCCTTCTCGGTCTACTTGCGCACGCGACCCCCGAGGCTGTCCTTGGGGTAACCACCCCATGAGTTACCTACTAGTAAACTGGTCCTGTTTTACTGCCACGCCTGCGGAATTCTAGATTTCCGTTCGTGAGATTTTCGAGATTCTAGCTGAGTATACGCCTTTTGTTGCAGCCAAGGCGGAAACGCCTAGGACAAACATGCCTAGAATGTAGAGCCAGTAACTTAAGCCGCCAGTTGAAGGATCCACGAAGACATACAAAGACGCCCCTAGAATTGCAACGATGATCCCTACGCCAGCAACCCAGCCGGTAACACGCCTTAGCATCCCGCCGACCTCATAGTAGTCAACGGCTAGAAGCACCAAAGCTACGGCGAGCAATGTCATGATACCAAACAGTGGATTAACATCACTGAAAACCGCGTGATTCGCAGCCAAAGTTGAACCGAAAACATCCTCATGAAATTCAATGTAAAACCCTTCAACAACGCTGTTTATCACAGCTGCAATCCATGTGCCCAGCAGAGCCAAACGAACACTGTCCTTCCAAGAACTCTTCCCATCAACCTTCGTTAACGCCAACGGAATCAGAACGATCATGGCGCCAAGCGCGGTGATCGCCATGGTCGTATCGTCACCCGCCATACCATTCACACCCCCAGGCCCACCCTGAAAAAGAGTGGGCGGTGCGAAAGCGATTACAGCTTCAAGTACCAAAACAATTGATATTGCGACTATGCCGATCGACGTTACCAACAAACCAACCTTGGCCAGCGTCCTTCCTCAACCCCTTCAGATCTAGAACCTTGAAACGTTGCGCAACCATCGCTACAACTCCCGTAATGATCGCAATACCCATCTCATGCGAATGAGAACCACTCAACGTACCAACAAAAGTCCCCACATCCCCAAACTGCGGCACAAAACCAGAGAAAACGCCTGCCCCGAAAATCCTAACCCAAAGATTCACAACACCAATCAACCCTGCAACGAAAGCCGAACCCACAGAAAGCACTACTAACCAGTATGCTGCGCCTGCCTTCGAGTATACTGAGAACTCCTTCCTACTCGGAACCATCCTAAGCACATACTGCGGCCACATGCGAGGCGGAAACTCTTTCATTCTCGGCTTGTAGGTTCCAGCCTGCTTTCGAGGCAAAAGCAAAAGTTGGACCAACAAAGCACCACCCACGTCACCGATCAGTATGAATGCTACAACATACAATCCCAACGGAATATCCGGTACGGCCGCATCCAAAATTGGGCTTAAGTAAAAGATGCCGCCAACAGCCGCAAAGATGACGGCCGCGAATGCTCTATACGCGATTGGAAAATCAATCGGTGGCTCATACCTCTGAACGTTGAAGATTGAGATAACCAGAAATACAGCGAGAGCAGCAATCCCAATCCCTACCGAATGAAAATACAATATTTGGTAGTAAGTGTCCAAACCCGGAGGAAGACCCAAGAAAACGTAAAGCCCAGCCATCACAACCATAATGAGAATCGTCGCTGAAGTCAGTAGTTTCAAACTCAACATGTAAGTGTGAGTATAGGTAACAGCACCTAATTCCTGAATAGCTTTCATTCAGACTCCAGAATTACAGTCCGATTAACAAATATAAATTATTCATGGCATATGATATGATCCACATCTAGAAGGTCGATGAATTTTGAGCGTGCGAGTGTCTGGCAGGGGAAGAGAGCGAGTAATCCAAGAGATAGAGACCGTTGAGCAGGGTATCAAAGTGGAACTTGACGTTCAATCTGGTTTTTACAAGATCCTGAACGACCATATCACTTACTGGATTGCGGTTGAGGAAGATGTTGTTGATAGCTACACTAGGTTGCTGGAGAATACGAGGGAAGGCGAGGTTAAATCTAATTTGGCTCAGATTATTGAAGGAACTAAAAACCATATACGAAGCTTGGAATCGATAAAACAAAGTCTCAGCACCATCGTGTCCGACACCCAACAATTCGCGAAGCTTTTGCAAAATCTAAACAAAGAATCCCATTCATGATTGATGTGTTGATAGAAAATCCGAGACTCGATCCAAAGATGATCGCGCACACCGGATTTGAACCAGAATTTCGCTAACAAATGGTCCGGGTTCACCTAACAGTTTAAGTGAATACCTCCGGGCCCACCAAATTAATTACGTGGAATACATCCGGCTCTGAGTTTGTTTTAGGGAAAAATCTGTTAAGCTCGAACGGAGAATCCTCTCATGACGAACATTGGAAGATTTCGTTGATGTTTTAGGCTACAAGATTTTTTACAAGATCTTCGGCGACGCGGTGAAGGGAACGGTTCTCTGTTTGCATGGAGGGCCGGGAATGACCCATGATTATATCCTGCCAATTGCAGATCTTGCGCAGTACGGATACAGAGTCGTTTTCTATGATCAGTTGGGTTGCGGAAGGTCACAGCTTCCAGCCGATAAGAGCCTGTTCGTGATGGAACGATACGTAGAGGAGTTGGAGGAGGTGAGGCGAATCTTGAAGCTTGGCCGGGTGCATCTTCTCGGATCAAGCTGTGGTGGACAGCTTGCGCTCGCCTACGCGCTGAAGTATCAGAAGAACTTGAAGAGCCTCACTACGGTCGGAGCACTACATAACGTACTAATGACTTTCGAAGAGATGCAGCGAATGAAAAAAGCGCTGCCCTCAAACGTGTACCGAACGATGGAAAAGTATGAGCGAGCTGGAGAATATGACAACCCCGAATATTTGAAATGCGTTGAAATATTTTACAGGAAACACGTGTGTAGATTAGCGGAATGGCCTGAGGAACTGAAATATTCTATCGAACATCTTAGCAAACCTGTTTACGAGACTATGAACGGACCAAACGAATTTACGATCATTGGTAATATTAGATACTGGAACGTAACCGACCAGCTACATTTGATAAAGATTCCAACATTAGTGACATGTGGAAAGTACGATGAAGTGTCACCGAAGGTGGCTAGGGATATTCATAGACACATCAAGGGTTCGCAGCTCGTAATATTTCCGAAAAGCTCTCACCTGCCCTTCTGGGAGGAAAGAGAGAGGTTCGTTAGTGTTCTGAAAAACTTCCTAGATGGTGTTTCGTAAGCAAATCGTTCGATGCGAGATCAGTTATTCGCTGTTGGCTATCGTTCAAGTTGGTGGGGTAATTTCGTCAAGCTTGACTGTGTTTCTTGTCCGAGGGTTAATCCACAGTTCAGGATCTTCCCAATTATCTGTAAGTTCAATCTTCACTAAATGACTGCAGCGCGGGCATCTGGGGCCTTTCGATTCGAACACAGTATTCGGGCACACGCAGCTGCATTTGGCTCGTTCTAGAATTAGTGTTCGTCCCTCGTAATGTGGTATGCGTGGAGGGCTGCATGCTTCGCACATGATTGTCACATCTCCTAGCAGTAGTTGTACTCGGAAATTTACGTAAGAGAGGTGAGTGAAAGTTCTCTACTGCGTGGCTTCTCTCTTCAATTCCATTGCTGATGGTTCAACTCGAAGTCCGTATCGATCTTGAATTTTCTTAGCCAATCCTTTCATGTCCAATCCGAAGAGCTCGCGAAGTTCATCGAGTGTGAATTGTTCGCCAGGCGAAATTTCGCTGACCGTTATGTCTTTGAATGTTTTCTTTTTCCTCTCCAGAATATCTCGTACGTGTTCTTCGATGGTGCCTTTCACGACGAAATTTACTGCTAGAACCTTGTTTGCTTGACCGATTCGATGGAGCCGCGCGATTCGTTGTTGGAGCCGCGCCGGGTTCCAGGGTAGGTCGTAGTTGATCACAACATCTGCGACCTGAAGGTTGAGTCCGAATTGGCCTGCGTCAGTGCTCACTAGAGCTCTGAAATTTTCTTGATCGATAAAGTTCTTGAGGTTCGAGGATCGTTCGTCGTGCGAAAGTTGGCCGGTGTAGATCAGTGTTGGTATCCCGTCGTTGGAGAGTTCTTCTTGTATCAAATTGACGACCGGAACGAATTGAGAGAATATTACGATCTTGTGTCCCTGTTCTATCAGATCTTTCGCCAGTTCCTTCAATTCGGTTAGTTTGGCGTTTTCATTTTCGAGGTGAGGTAGGATCTGAACTAGTTTTCTAAAGACCTGAGTTTCTTGCAAGCGGATGGATTCGTTTGTGTTCTCTCGTTGTTTGCGGCGGAGATAACCTGCGATCATGCTGATGTCAGCACATGCCTCTCTGAGAAGTGTGTACAGTCTGAGACGATTACCTGTGAACGGGTTGGGGCCTTCGATCTTTTCTGAGCTAAATGCTTCTTCTTCGAGAATGGTTTCTCCAAGGCTCTCCTGGAGGATGTCGTAGATCATTTTCTGGTTACGTGCAGGTTCCGTGTAAATGTATTGAGTAGTAAGCGTTGGGAGTTGCTTGAATACTTGATTCTTTGTTCGTCGGATAGAAATCAGTTTCAACCTTTTTCTTAGCTCGTGAACTGTGGTAGGGTTTACCGTCGGACGAGCGCTTTGCCATCCCTGCTGATCTTTCACTGTGTAACGTGCCAGAAAGTCTTCATTGTAGCGCCCGAAAAATCCTGGTTTAACCAAATTCACGATGTTGTATAGTTCCCCGATATGGTTTTCCAGTGGAGTCCCGGTTAGCGCGATCACGTTTTTGACAAAGAGCTTTTTGACTGCTTCACTTGTCTGCGTATCCCAATTCTTTACACGTGTGACTTCATCGAGAATCACCGTATCAAATCCACTCTTCAAAATTGACTCTATGTCTGTTCGAAGCAATTCGTAATTCGTAATGATCAGCGGTTCATTGTACAAGTCACTGCGTTCATTCCACTGTTTCTTTGACGTGACAAGGGTGGGTTGGAGTTTGAACTTCTGGATCATTTCGTCGCGCCATTGCTCCAAGACCGCGTTAGGAGCGACCACTATGGCTCTAGCAGCTTTCTTGCGTCTCACAAGTTCTATGAGGGCTGCCGTTGCGCTAACTGTCTTCCCGAGACCCATCTCATCGAAGATGCATGCCCTTCCTTCATTCTTCAAGACAAATTGAACCGCTCGTTTTTGGAACGGATACAATTCCACGTTGAAATCGGATGGAGGTCTAATGTGGTTAACTTTAGTTGATGTGCTGGGAAAGTTTTTCAACGTTACGCTGTATGCCTTGATCTTCGAAGGCTTCCTTGGCTGCCCGGACTGACCCTGCTTGTCTGAGCCGGTATGCATCATAGTAGGCGCTCCAGGTTAGGAATGTCTTGTAGCTTCTCTGATCAACCATCGCTCTTAGCGTATCGTCTTGTGATGACTTTACCCAAACGTATCCCGTCGTGTCGTATTCGAATGTCACACTCCGATGGTCGCGGATGATCTTGAGCGCTTCTGGGGAATACTGTAGTCGAAGCCCAGCCTTGAGGTAAGTCGCCTTCGCGATTTCAGGGTTGAGCGTGACTGGATGATGAAATGCTTCATCCTCATCGTATGGCGTGATGCTCGTTAAGGCGCCGAAGGCGGGTTGAGGAACGTGGAATGGTGGGTGAATCGCTAAAGTCTTGTCGACTAGCACTCGACGTAGCCTCTTCGATCCCGAAGGATTCTCTGCTTTGCTTTCGTTCAATAACCCCGCCAACTTCACCTGTTCGAACCAATCACCATTGAAGAAGAAGGATATGAGCATCGCGAAAGGAGCAAGCGTACAGGGAATTATACTTAAATCGGGTTTTTCCACATTCCGATATCCGGAGCCGTAGATGATGAGCGGTCGAGCTAAGTCGAAACCACTTGATTTCTTCGATCAAGTCAAATTACAATTAGACGAACTCAGCAAGGCTAAACAGGAGAGCGAAAAAAAGGCTGAGGAGTACTTAGACAAGCTACGCCATCTTCAAGCCGACATGGATAACCTTCAGAAGATCACAAAGCGCCAGGTCGATACTATAACGAAACAGGCGTCAGAAAATCTTCTACAAAAGCTCTTACCGATAATTGATGCGTTGCAACAGGCTGGAAAGATCGCTCACACAAACAATCCTCTCCCACCAGAAGAGATAGCCGTCGGATTGAAAATGCTCCAAAAACAATTAACCGATATATTACGTGGTGAAGGACTGCAGGAAATTCCGTCGACGGGAAGCCCCTTCGATCCAGCGAGGCATGAAGCGGTGAATTATATAGAAACAGATGAGATCCCTGAAAACACCGTGATCGAGGAGCTCAGGACAGGGTATACATTGAACGGTACGGTCATTCGACCAAGCTTGGTGGTCGTCAGCCGTCCAAATACTACGCAGAAGAGCGAAACCGAGTAGGATATGCCCATAATGTTTTTGAGCGCACCCTCCCAAACTGCAGTCTGTAATCTATATTGAGGTGTGTTGACGTCCTTGCCAAAAATCATAGGGATCGACCTTGGAACTAGTAACTCTGCCGCAGCTGCAGTAATAGGCGGCCGGCCAACTATCATCCCGAGCGCAGAAGGGACGTCAGTAGGCGGCAAAGCGTTTCCTTCCTACGTCGCTTTCACCAAAGACGGACAATTGCTAGTCGGCGAACCAGCGAGACGACAAGCCGTCTCAAACCCAGATGGGACCGTCATTGCGATTAAACGGAAAATGGGCACCGACTATAAGGTAAGCATCTATGGCAAAGAATATACCCCACAACAAATCTCCGCGTTCATCCTGCAGAAGATCAAACGAGACGCCGAAGCCTTCCTTGGAGACAAAGTGGAGAAGGCTGTAATCACCGTACCTGCATATTTCAACGATAACCAACGCCAAGCTACAAAGGATGCGGGCGCAATCGCAGGCCTCGAGGTCGTCCGCATAATCAATGAACCGACCGCAGCCTCGCTGGCTTACGGTCTGGACCGCTCGGATAAAGAACTGAAGAGCATGGTCTTCGATCTAGGAGGCGGAACTCTCGACGTAACAATCATGGACGTCGGCCGAACCGATCCCAATGCCCCACCTGTCTTCGAAGTTATGGCAACAAACGGTGACACTCAACTCGGCGGCACGGACATGGACAATTCCATGATCGACTACATCGCAAACGAATTCAAGAGCACCACCGGAATCGACCTTCGCAACGACAAAGTTGCAGTGCAGAGAGTCCGAGAAGCTGCTGAGAAAGCAAAGATCGAATTATCGACCGTCCTCACTACCGACATCAACCTTCCATTCATCTCAGCAGACGCATCGGGTCCAAAGCATCTTACTATGACACTAACCCGAGCCAAATTAGAGGAACTGATCCGGCCTACGATCGATAGATGCCGAGCCCCAATGGAACGAGCGATCGCTGACGCCAAACTCACACCGAAGGAGATCGAGAAAATTATCCTAGTTGGAGGACCTACTCGCATGCCCATCGTGCGAAAGTTCGTTGAAGATTATATGGGAAAAGAGGCTGAAGCAGGGGTAGATCCAATGGAATGCGTCGCCATGGGCGCCGCCATCCAAGCAGGTGTTCTAGCAGGAGAAGTACATGACCTCCTTCTTCTAGATGTCACACCACTTGCCCTAGGCGTAGAGACTCTCGGTGGAGTCGCAACAAAAATAATTGACCGAAACACAACGATCCCTACCAAACGTAGCCAAATATTCTCCACTGCTGCCGACTTCCAAACCACTGTCACCATACACGTGCTTCAGGGAGAGAGGCAGATGGCAGCGGACAACGTATCCTTGGGAATGTTTAACCTGACCGGCATCCCACCCGCACCCAGGGGCGTTCCCCAGATCGAGGTCAGCTTCGACATCGACACGAACGGAATAATTAACGTCTCTGCCAAAGACCTCGCCACAAGTAAAGAACAGAAGATCACTATAACCGCCTCCAAGAAACTCGCCAAAGGAGAAATTGACAAGATGGTCAAAGAAGCGCAACAGTTCGCTTCACAAGACCAACAACGCAAAGAGGAGGCAGAGTTGCGTAACAACGCCGACAACGCGATCTACGCAGGGGAGAGACTTACAAAGGAACTAGCCGGCAAGATCTCTAAAGAACAAACTGATCAAATAACGAAAAACATTTCAGAACTTCGTGAGGCATTAGCTGGAAAAGATTCAGCTTCAATCAAACAGAAACTTGAGGCGCTTCAGAAGGTACTGCAGGAAGTTGGAACTGCTGCATATCAGAACGTAGCTCAACAGCAGCAACAAGCCGCACAGAGCGCGCAGAGCGCACAAAGCGCGGCTGGACCATCACAGGAAGCAACCGATGCCCAGAAAGAAGCTGTTGATGTTGACTACAAGGTCGTAGACGACAAGAAGTAGACTTAACTTTGCGGCAGATGACAATTGTCAAATTCAAAGCGCGATTACTACGAGATACTTAATGTTCCGAAAGAGGCATCGAAAGATCAACTCAAACAAGAGTATAGGAAATTAGCTCTACAGTATCATCCAGACAGAAACAAGGCTCCTGACGCGGAAGCGCGTTTCAAAGAAATCTCGGAAGCATATGCTGTTTTATCGGATGACGAAAAACGTGCCCAGTACGATCGTTTTGGACACGAGGGAATTGATTCAAGATATTCATCAGAAGATATTTTCCGTGGAGTCAACTTCGACGAAGTATTCCGTGATATAGGATTCGGCGGATTCGAATCAATCTTCGAGAGTTTCTTCGGAGGAAGACGTGGCAGACCACGAGGTCCTATGAGAGGGCAGGACATTCGTTACGACCTTGAAATCTCACTCGAACAGGCATACAAGGGGTTGACGAAAGAGATCGAAGTGCCTCGAAGCGAACGATGCTCTGTCTGCGGGGGTTCCGGAGCAAGTCCTGGCACATCACCGAAGAAGTGTCCCGAGTGCGGAGGCGCCGGACAAATTCAGCACGTTCAATCCGCCGGATTCATACAATTCGCTCGAGTGGAACCCTGCCGCAAATGTAGGGGGAGAGGAATATTGATTGAGAAACCCTGTTCGGAATGTAGAGGAGTTGGGGTCGTAGAACGCGATAGGCGAATTAGTATCAAGGTTCCGGCTGGCGTCGACACAGGTTCACAGCTGGTATTACGTGATGAAGGTGATGCACCAACAGGCGGAGGTCAGCGAGGAGACCTATACGTAGTCATCCACGTACAACCACACGACCTCTTCAAACGTGACGGCAATGATCTAATCTGTCAAACCGAAATCACATACTCCAAATCGGCTCTCGGTGGCGAAGTTGAAGTCCCGACACTAGACGGGCCAGCTCGAATATCCCTCCAACCTGGAACGCAGAGCGGAGCCATCTTCAGGTTGAGGAAGAAGGGGATGCCTTCCCTTCGAGATCGTGGACGACGGCGACGAATTAGTAATTGTTCAAATCAACACGCCAGCCAAACTCACGTCGCGGCAGCGTGAAATAATTCAGGAACTCTCTAAAGAAGGACTGTAACCCCGTTCCTGGTTACTTTCCTCGTATAACCGCCATGAGTTTGCGATGCGTCGCTTCGCCAGCAACGACCACCGAACCAGCGAAATTTTCCCAGGGACCGCCGGAAGAATTGGTAACCCGGCCTCCCGCCTCTTGAGCAATCAGGCATCCAGCAGGAATCTCCCAGAGCGGAGACTTTCTGAAAACCGTAATGACGCCATCAAACCTGCCTGAGGCTACAGAACACAAATTCATGGCGACACTGCCAGTTGATCTAACTGATCTCGTGAAACTGTAGAGTCGTCGTTCTACTGCTAAGGGATTCGGTATTCTAGGTTCAGGGTTCCACCACTCGAAAATTAACGATGAATTATACAAAGACCGAGTGTCAGATACGTGAATTCGCCTCCCGTTCAAATACGCTCCTTGACCGCGACTGGCGGTAAGCAGCTCATCCAAAATCGGATTGTAAATCACACCTACAATGGGGATGTCACGTATCATAACGGCAATTGAAACCGCAAAACAAGGAACATGCTTCGAAAAGTTCAATGTTCCATCCAACGGATCAACTGCCCAAACAATCGGACTGTAACCTCCAAACTTCACACTTCCCCTCCTCTTCGGACACGACGGTACTCGGAATCCGACTGCGCTTTATTGTCGACAAAATCAGTCGTTCAGATTTCAAATCTGCATTGGTGACAATGCTGCCCGGATAATCGAATTTGCGTCGAACTGATAATTTGTTTTTCGCTGAAAAGCTTGAGAAGTACTTTCCCACCTTCCTCCGCAGGCTGTACTCGCGACTTCAAGTAATTTCAATTCTGACGCCAACATAAATCACCATTATCCTGCCTGAAGACCATCCACCAGTGCAGTCTGTCCGTGACTGAGGAACGTCTCAAATAAATCTGCTATGAAAATCAATAATCCTACGACCACAAGAACCGCCCCACACATCATCAAAACCGAGTCATCAAACGTGAATACCGAGCTGAAGAGCCACTGAAATACGCCCCACATAACCAACACCACACCTAAAACGAAAAGAATCCCTGATACCCCTCTTCGCTTCTTCAACCGACGTCCGCCGAACTTCCGTGGATGGAATGCTTTAAGCTTCTCCCATGCAGAAACCAGACCACGATTAAGATGCCAACGCTCCGAACATTCATCGATAACCACCTAACCTTCACGGGAAAATGTTTCCATCATTGCAAAAACCCTACAACGATGCGGATCATCAAGGAGGGGCGTGGAAGAATCGTCGCTGCCTACACCTGCCCAGACGGATTCGTATCGCAAGTAGTATACTTCACTGACTCGAAACCTGATCTAGAATGGTTTCGCGAATTTCTCTCTGAGCAGGTTGGAAAAAGGAACGTGAGCAAACGAGACATCAGAATAGCGACTCGTTATGGATGGGAGCTTGGAGGAAAAGCGAGACAGGAGCTTCAATCTCAACTCGGACCGGAAGGGAAACTAAAGGAAGTTTATTGGACTCGTTACCCGAAAACAGAGCAACAAAAGAAGAACGCCATCTCGCTCTGCACCGGAAACTCAAGTAAGTCCGGGTGTATGAGGTTGTTCATTCACAGCCGAAAATCAAAACCCATCCTCTGCGCCGAATGTACATCAAAAAAGAAACGTTAACTGTCTATGTCGGATTATTTGCCGTTTAATTCTTCTCTATAGAATTCGCTGTTGAAAAAGTCGTTCCACTTGGCTTCGGTCACGTTCACAGCTTCGGAGAAGCCTGTGAAAATGTGACGAACGGATCCGTCATCGTTCTCTAGGAACACTTGTGGAATAAGATAATCTTCTGCGTCATCTCCATATTCCTTGACCAACTTATCAGCGATCTTCTCCTGCTTAGGGTCGTCAATATCCAACACACGCAATGGAACATTTAGTCCACTAGCAAGCTGATTAGCCTTGTCCACCGATAGGGGAACACAGTGAGGGCACCAATCCGCAAGTACAACTGATATTCTCGAGAGCACCTTCAGACCTCAAAATCTGAACTCAAACCGTCCTTCATCAATGATTCGGTGCATTATTGAAACTTTTATTGCCCATCAGGTACCGGAGACGCCTAGGTCAAAAAGCGATGATCGTCGTCGGCGGCTCCTCATGCCAAGACCTGGCATCAAAAGTAGCTGAACAACTTGGAATTAAAGCTGCGAGGTTGGAGATCCGCCGATTTCCGGACGGAGAGAAATACCTTCGCGTACTCGAAGACGTGAAAGGAGACGAGGTTGTAGTAATACAATCCATACATCACACCCCCGATGAATTGCTGTTCGAATACCTACTCATTGTCGATACGTTGAAGGATCTTGGAACCAAAAAAGTACACAGCTTCATACCTTACTTCGCGTACGCCCGACAGGATGAGCGATTCAACGCTGGAGAAGCCCTGAGCTTTAGAACCGTTGGTAAATTGATCAAATCTGTTGGAACCGATGAACTCTTCACGATCGATATGCATCAACACAGAGTCCTCAAATCATCAGAAGTATTCGGCATCCCAACACGCGATCTGTCAGCAATGCCGCTTCTCGCAGACTACGTGCAGGCGACGGGGGAACTGGACCATCCCTTAGTGATCGGCCCGGATGCTGATGCGGAACGATGGGCTAAACTGGCCGCGGACCAGCTCAAGACCGATTATGATGTATTTGAAAAGAAACGACTAAGCTCAGAAATAGTGGATGTTAAGCCGAGAAAACTGGACGCGAAGGGACGGGACGTTTTGATCGTTGATGATATCATCAGCACAGGCGGGACGATAGTTGAAGCGACGAAAGTCCTATTCGGGCAAGGCGCACACAAAGTCATTGTGGCCTGCACACATCCGATTCTTGCAGGAAACGCGCTAGAAAAAATTCGTCAAGCCGGAGCTGCACAGATAATTGGTACTGATACGATCCCCGGTCCGATAAGTTTCGTGAGTGTTGCCCCACTCATCGCCCAGACAGTGAGAGGAATATAATTCAACGCGCTCTCTTAGCGTGCATAGAAAGCGCATATGGGCAGAATTTCATAACCGGACATGTCGAACAAAGTGGGGAGAGTGCCTTGCAAAATCGCCTCCCATGCGCCATGAAAATCAATGGAATCAACGTGTGATCCGCTTCATCGAACAATACCCTCAGAGATTCTCGGACTTCCTCATATTTCCCGTTTGGCGGAGCTAAACCTAATCGTTTCGACACCCGATCTACATGTGTATCTACCGAAATCGTAGGCCTTCCCCAGATACTAAGAAGAACATCGGCTGTCTTCGGTCCAACTTTCGGTAGTTGCTGAAGTTCCAAACGAGCAGTCTCAACGTCCTCACGAAGAATCCGACGCAGGTCACTGGAATCGCAAACCTTTGCCAACGCCCTGATCGCCCTCGCCTTCTGTCGAAACAATCCAGCCACGCGAATAGAATTTTCAATCGTACGAATCCTCGCATGACTCAACTTATCCGGCGTTACGCCGATTCGCTTATCCAACATCCTGTACGCTCGTAGGGCCGAGATATCAGTGCAACTCTGAGACAGAATAGTTACGATTAGCACGCGGAAAGGATCGTTCGTCTCTTTAGCTATCAAAACGGAAGCGAAATCTTCGTCACGAATGGTGAGCGTGCTGCGTAGGATCGCCAGTATCCTACCTGCTCGAGTTTTCTCTTTTTGAAGAAGAATCGTTTTCAATTACGTTAGGTCTTCATGCCAAAGCGTTTGCGATGAGAATTGTTCGTGTACCATAGATGAGTAGTAGAATCCCTGCCACTATTAGAATCCATGAAACGCCTCGTTCCCAAGCTTCTCCCTGATGAAACTCAATTAAGATTACTCGGATTCCATTTAGTGCATGGTAATCAACGAAGAGCAGGAGTACTTCGAGGGTGACAGCTAGGATTATGTTACGGTATACCGAGATCACTGAGTAGGCTCCACCGCTGAAAGCTAAATTTTGCAAGTACGGACCGGTTAAGAATACGGTGAAGAGGTGAACCCCACCTGCAATCACAATCCCCAAACCAGTCACGTAATGAAGCAGCATCTTAGTAGATTCCTTCAAAACCTTACACTCCAAAGAATACGTTGATCGCGTACACTGCCGTTGCGACAGCGAAGAGAATGCTCAACCAGAAGATTACTCGTTGAACCTTTGACAATGATTTCGCTTCGTACGGAAAGTCAGGTCGAGAAGCTTTACCTTCAAGGAACCCAAACTCGGCAAGCGTCAATCGTATTCCATTTATCGTGTGATACGCGAGCATGAAACCAATCACCACAAGCCCGGTGTCGAAAAGTGGGTTATCGAGGAAATGAAACGTTGCGGTCCAAATATCACGCGCCATATCTGTTGACGGAACACTCCAAACCGACAATCCTCCAACCACATTTCCCGTCTCCACTATATGCGCCAGGAAGTAACCTGTGACTACGATGCCCGATAAGCGTTGAAGCGCGTAAGCCCAACGTTCCAAGTTATACTTGAACGGTAAGAACCATCCCCTAAACGCCTTCTTCAACTCAGAAATTAACGGCTCAGTCATCCACTGGGACCTTCCGAACGCAGCCAACCAGCATATAGACCTCAAACAAAAATCATTCCCCAGTCGCCACAAGTACCTAATCAGCCTTCATAAAATAACGACCATCAAAGAAACGGCTTAGGACGGAGATAGATTGATTCAAACTCGTGAATCACAGAGCGTCGTTCTCGAGATGTCTCAGATAGTTGCTTTCGATTTCTTTGATCAAAGTGATACCAAATAGACCGTGACTGGTGCTCTAAGTTTCTGCCAAATGCAGATTATTCTATCATCATGCTATGGTGATACTGCGCTTTCAATTAGTGGGTCGATTCCTGCAATATTCTTGGCTAAATCGTCCGGCAGATTGTACCGATTGATAAGATATGCTACGCTGTTGTAGCTTACCCTGACTCGTCCTTCGTTATCTTTCCAAATCAATGCTTTGAGCGGTAGATCTAGAGCGAGTAGAGGGGAAGCGATCATTAACGGTGTTCCAGCCTTGGGGCTCCCGAAAATCAACAATTTCGCATCATGCATCTTGAGACCAACTCGTTCTGCCTCTCCGCTATGATCAATCCGCGCGAAAATCGTAAGCCCTTTCGACCGAATCACATTCTCAAGACGCTCTAACGTTTCCGCGACGGTATACTTACTAAGCTTAGTGACGACGCCTCCAACAGGCTTATCGGAACTCATGTGGAAATTAAATACACGAGCCTTCTTTAAGCATATATTCAGGAATTGGGCGCCAATCAAAAATACGGCATGCGAGCGCAGTTTACTTCTTTGATTCTGCGTCTCCTGACCGTATTGGTTCCATCGTAACCATTTCTTCACGAAGTCCACCCTTTTGTAATTTGGCGGACACGAAATTATGAACGGCTCATATCACGTTGCATTAACAAATATCGCTTTATCCAGTTAAAGAGCTATATATCGCTGCAATGTACAGTAGTATTTAGCTCTCTGGTGACACGTTTAGGTAGATTGTTGGTCCTTGACAACAATGGAAGGTAAACATCCAAATGTTATGGCTCTGGACACAAAGAACCCGCTGCATCCAGAGAAACGATGTGCCACACGTAGCCGAATCTCATCAACTCATGGGGAGTGCCAGTGTATTCATGAAGCTTGGCACACGTTTCTTCACGAGTGCGAGCATCATGTGAGTTGGTTGTAAAACGGTGCGGCTCAACTTAATTCTTCCATCACATACACGGTGATCGCCGACAATGACCTCGGGAGCGAATGAAAACCAGTGGCCGCCATATGATATTTTGACTGAAGATCAGAAAAAACGATACAGATACCTACGAGACAATTCGCATTGGGGCGACGCTTTCATTTACAACGAAATGGCAAAAATTGCTCGGACACTTGAAGGAGCCAAGTCGAAGTAATCTGCCGTTCGCTTCGCCTCGACGCATCTTTGGTGTTTAGATCAACTTTAGGTTCCCATTCCAATCAGTAATGTGCCGTTTTCTGAGCTGATGCCTATGCGTCTGACGAGACATCGATAGACTTCAAACCATTTCCCGTTCTTGGTTCTGGACGATTCCACAGCGGCGAGTAGTTGTGCTTGAGTTAATTCTTCGATGCGCCGGTACGCAGGTTGACAACGGTATTTCGTATCTTTTGCTTAGCTCAAGGACGCTTCGTGGTTTTCGTGTAGTTCCACTCATAATTCTTCTTGAGTAAGGATCGGCTAATGCAGTCAATATTCGCTGCTTAGAGATTTCGTCATCAACTGTGAGCGGATACGGTCTCCGATTACGAAACTCCGGCACACATCCTGTATCACACACAGGATGTAATTCGATGTAAGCTTCGAATATCGATATGCCCTAACTTGTTAGGTCATTTCCTAATATGATAATCAATGAAGATGAGAATGAGTTCGTTTGCCTAGCACGGAAGGGTGGCCTTTGAAGTGTTGCTGCAACACCAATTTCTGTCCCCTTCTCAGAATCTCCGTTAAAGTCGCGGGCGAGACGCCGAGGATTTTAGCTAATCGGCGAAGTGTAATTTTCTTCGGGAACTCAAAGTAACCTTTCTCAAGCGCGATTTGCAAAAGGTTTTCCTGTCTTGCCGTTAGCTCCTTCTCATCTTCCAACTTTGAAATCTGGACTACTTCAGCAATAACGTTCTCTTGCTCCAACTCATGCATGAGTGACTTTACCATCGTATCGCTGCCAAGCAGCGTCCACTCTAGTTTTCCGTCAGGCTTACTCAAGGCAGAGACTAAGAAGCAGTTAGCGCACGCAAAGGTTCGACAAGCTGTACAGTTATGGGTCTTGAGTGACCCAACGATTCTTCCGCGCTCACTCTTTACAATATCCACGCCATACACGTAATCATCCTTTCGAAGATGCGATACAATTTTCTTTGAATATTCGGGAGCGCTCGTTATCTCAAAGAGTTCTTGGACCCCTTTTCCGTCCGAGAGGCTTCTGCAGTCCAATACGCGGATGATTGCAGGGAAGTCATCGGTCAGATGTTTTATCCAGCTATGTGGCGGGGTGATGCGGACAACCGCTTCTAACATTACGACTCGTAGGAAGGGAATCGCATGCAAACGTATAGGATTTCTTGAATCTCTCTAAACCTACTCATCAATGAGGATGAAGTTCGGTAATCTCGGCGTTTGTTGCTATCGGCTCGCCTTTTCTGCAAGCAACACACTTCATCTGGTTTAGAGCCAAGAATAGTCACTCATCTACCAAAAATAGCCCACAGAGCTCTTAGAATTATCCGCGTATGACGTATGGCATATTTAGGGTTGGTGTCATGATCTCAAATTTGCTGATCTGACGATCGTGATTTGATACCCGAAACATTTCGCGGAGAGATCAGGTTATGTTGACCATGTTGGGCTGGAGGAGCATTAGCGATGTTGCGCGGGCTTTCGGTCCAGCTTGGTTGGTGATGATTGCTGATGTTGACGCTGCAAGTGTTATCACCGCAGCGGAGACAGGTGCAATCTTCCATTACGGTCTGATATGGTTACTGATAGTTCTGACTGTGCCTCTCTTCTTCATTCAGGAAGCTTCCGGTAGGATTGGGGCTGTGACTCACAAGGGGTTGGGTGAGATCGTGAGGGAGAATTACTCGAAAAAGTTGCTTTGGTTGCGGCGGTTCCGATGGCTTTGACAGACGTCTTAACCTACATTGCGGAATACTTGGGGATTGCGTTAGGATTAGGTCTGCTAGGAATTCCAGGTAGTTGTTTCGGTGACAGCGACTTATGTTCTGCATGTAGTGTTGGTTTACAAGAGAAAGTATGCTGTAGTGGAGAAGGTGATGCTGGGAATGTCAGCGGTGTTGCTTCTATCGTATTTCGCATCGTTGGTGATGCGTGGAGCAATGAGCTACAGCCCCTTCTACATTTCCTCTAGTCCCATGTTCTTGTTCATTGTTGCTGCGAATGCGGGAGCTGTCGTTATGCCCTTCATGCCGTTCTATCAGGCTTCAGCTACTGCTGAAAAGAAACTTGCCACAGTCTCATCTTCTAGACTCGAGACGCTTCTAGGCGCTGTGGTGAGTGAAGTATTGATGGTGATTATTGTGATGGTCAGTTCGGGACTTGATCATGGGTTAGACTTCTTCACTGAGCAACAACTCTCATTGGGATTGACGAATATTGCTGGAGAGTACGCGCCTTGGTTGTTTGGAATTGGGCTTTTCGCGGCGTCTTTCTTGGCGTTAGTCGTGATATCGCTTGGGAAGCGCTTGGGGAGTGGTTGAGGCGATTGGTTGGCATAGAAATAGAGCTTTCGTGATCTATTTCCTGGAATCAATCCCCGCCGTTATAGTGACGTTAATGCTCTCAGGTAATTTGCTGACAAGCATACTGAATCTAATGGTAGCGTTCGTGTTCGTTCTGATAGCGCCAGCAGTAATGATGGGTTTGATAGCGTCGAACCCAAAGATAATGGGCGTTCACGCTTCAAGAGGTGTCTGGAAGATTGCCTATTGGTTGAGCCTAATTTTCGTGGTGATCCTGGGCGTCATCTCTGTTGTGTCATCTATAGTCTAACGATCACTAGCGATGGCGAATGATCGGAATCCTATAGAACGAAAATCTTGAACTCGTAGCTTGCTAGTTCTCAGTTTTGAGATTCAATGTTTTCGTTTAATTAGGTTTGGCGGGAGCGGAGGATTAGGCGAAAATTTTGGTTGCTAAGGATTCGTTCTGGGTCTCGCCGTTGGTTTGGATGTTCGTGGGACTTCTGATAGGAACTTCATTAGGGTACACTTTCTACCAAACCGATATCGCGCCAACACTTCTCTCCACCCAAAATGTCGAACAGTCCACAAAGTACACTCCCATAACAAGGTACTATTATCTTGTGATCGAGGGCGCTAATATTCCGGAAGGACCTAACGCTACGTGGCATGCGTGGACCTTCAACGGAACGGTGCCGGGGCCGACGCTTTACGCGATAGCGGGGGATACCATGATTGTTACGGTTCACAATGAACTCAATCTAACTCATAGTTTCCATACGCACCTCTTCGACTACGATTTCAAGTACGATGGAAGCCAAGCAAATATGATAACTGGAATTGGCGGAGGGGCTATGATTCCACCTGGCGGGACGTATACTTACGTTCTTAACACGTCCATTCCTGGTCTCTACTACTATCATTGTCATTCCTCAGATCATCACATGATTACCTACCATATGCATCAAGGTCTGTATGGTGCGATAATCGTTGATTCTGTGAACAAACCTCACATCGACAAGGACTTCGTGGTCTTCATGGGTGAGATGGGGCCTGAGGTGACGGGTACTGGTGCACCGCCATACATAATGAATGGGATGGGAATACCTGGTGGGAAGGCGCGTTGATGAAGATTGCGGCGACGAGCGGAGTACCTGGCGTGCTTAAACTGGCGAATATGAGTTATCTGGCATTTTCTGCAAACGTTGGACAAACCGCTCGATTCAACGTGATCAACATTGGTGATCAGGTTCATACCTTCCACATGCATGACCAGAGTCTCATTTCCGAGTGGGTTACGCCAGGTCAGGAGGTGCCTGGAAATGTGATCCCTCTAGATCCGGGCATAGCTGATTCCGTGCTCGTCAACTTCACACAACCTGGCGTATTCCTCTTCCATTGCCATGTCGTATTCCATGCTGACGCTGGTATGATAGGATTAATGTTCGTTAGCCCAGCAAACGCCACTGCCTTCAGCCAACCGAGACCGATGTTCCCGATATTTACGGAATCTAACATGACTGTTGAGACCGTATCCACTACAACGGCTGTGGGTGGTTCGAGTGAAGTTCAGGTGAGTATTCTTCCAAATGCTGGAGTCGATACAACCTCAACGGGATTCTCACCCGATAACTTAGTCGTTGTGATAGGAATCAACAACACTGTCATATGGACGAATAATGATGACGTGCCTCATACGGTTACGTCCACCAGCGGAGCATTCGATTCTGGAAATATGGCTCCAGACCAGACATTCACGTACACATTTACATTGCCTGGAACCTACAACTACGTCTGCAGCTACCACTCATGGATGAAGGGCACCGTAACAGTTCTGAGCTCTAGCTAGACGAAGAATATCCTTTGCGGTCGTTTTGTGTGTGTGCGCACCAGCATACCCACACACAACACACTTTTCTGATGAAGGACGATTCAGAACCTTGACCAAGGATAGAGGATCAAGCAGTAAAAAAGGCGGGTTTGCTGGAGTTCGCGAACTACTGAACTTTCATTGCTTTTTTGGCTGCTTCCACTTTATCGGGCGGTATCGATTGCATGTTATGGCCCATTCGGGCGTGTGTTTTCAGTATCTCGAAAAGCTCTTGTTCGCTTGACGCACTTTTAACCTCGAAGTCGCAATCGGGTACGCCAACGCCACGACAACTGATGGAATATTTAGGCAAGTTTGTCATCACGGTTAATTCATTTGATGTGCTAATAACATTTTGTTTAGCTGCTAGAGTTGAACTGAAGTCTTCTTATGTGGACTAATGATTCTTCTTCTAGGGTGCAAAGGTTGGCAAGTAAGGAGATCGTTGGCATCCACCACGTTACCGCAATAGCTGGAGATCCTCAGCAGAATATCAATTTCTATGCCGGTATCCTGGGATTAAGGCTCGTAAAATTAACTGTGAATTACGACGACCCAGGTACTTACCATTTGTACTATGGTGACACAAATGGTCATCCCGGCTCCATTATGACGTTCTTTCCGTGGCCAGGTGGCGAGAAGGGACAACATGGAACCGGCCAGCTCACAACCACCTCTTTCTCTGTGCCCGAAAATTCACTTGAATATTGGATGCTGCGCTTCAATGAACACAAAATTGCCTTTGACGGCCCAATTACGCGTTTCGATCAGAAGATCATATCGTTCCATGATTATGATAGTTTGAGGCTTGAACTGGTAGAAGACGGAACGGACAGAAGAAAGCCTTGGGAGGAAGGACCTATCACTCCAGAAAAAGCGATACGGGGTTTCCATGGGGTAACGATGTCTGAAGAGGGATACGAGAGAACCGCGTGGCTTCTGAAGGACATATTAGGTTTCAAACCAACCAGTGAAGAGAATAACCGATTCAGATATGAAGCGCGAATATCCGAGCCGGGAGGTATCGTCGACGTTCTCTGCACTCCTGACAGCCCTCACGGGTACGTAAGCGTCGGCACAGTGCATCATGTAGCCTGGAGAACTCCCAATGATCAACAGCAGAGGGAGTGGAGGCAAAACATAGTTGAAATAGGGTTGGATGTTACGCCCGTAATTGATAGAAAATATTTTCACTCCATATATTTCAGAGAACCGGGAGGCGTGCTTTTCGAAATAGCGACTGATCCGCCTGGCTTCACGGTCGATCAGCCACTTGCTGAGCTAGGAACACGTTTGGTCCTTCCAACCTGGCTCGAACCATTAAGAAAGGAACTTGAACAATCTCTGCCCCCTGTCCACCTCCCCAACAAGGGCTTCTCGAAATAGTCATCATCGGATCTGCGAGTGGCCCCTAGTGTCAGCGAGACTTGATTTTATTCACAAATGGGTTCCGGCGACAAGGCCGAACAATAACATAACCTTGCTACTGCTCCACGGAACCGGTGGGAATGAAGATGACTTGATTCCTCTTGTAAGCGAACTTTCGCCTGGTTCATCCATGCTGAGCCCCCGGGGAAAAGTGCTGGAGAATGGGATGCCGCGTTTCTTCCGGCGATTTGCTGAGGGGATCTTCGACGTTGAGGATTTGAAATATCGCACTAACGAGCTTGCTGGTTTTATCAAAGCGGCGTCGTCGCGTTATGGCTTTGATCAGAATTCAATTGTTGGCGTTGGGTACTCGAACGGCGCAAATATTGGAGCAAGCTTACTGCTCCTTCATCCAGGAGTTCTTCGAGGAGTAATCCTGTTTAGGCCAATGGTGCCCCTTGTGCCTGAGAAGCAACCTGATCTTGCTGGTAAGCCGGTATACGTCTCAGCGGGCGTGACAGATCCGATCGTTGCGAGGAGTGAAATAGAGAGACTAGTGAAGATGCTTCGAGAGTACAGAGCTGATGTTACTCTGACTTGGGTGAATACTGGTCATGCTCTTGCAGGACTAGAAGTGCAAGATGCCAAGGTCTGGCTTGGCCGGAAGTTTGCCTGATCTTAAGACATCTTTCTCAAACGCGTTCTTCGTCGCATCTGAACAGCTACAAACACGCTGACGACGATCACACGCCTTACTGCTACCCACACCACTCACAACATTTTATCGTGTGTAAGGGCCTCGTGGTGTGCACACGCTAAGACTAAAATCGATCATTGAATCTGCTCTCTATTTAGAGTGAGTCTGAATGGTGGCGTTGGAGAGGAGGAGAGTTGAGGTCGAAGGTGGAGGTCAGGGCGGCGAATTTCATTGTGTAGCAACCTTCCTCCCAGTCCGCAGCTGGGTGTATGTAATTCCGTTTCTGAAGATGAGTGGCCGGGTCGAGAAGCAATTGAAGCAAACTCAAGGACTAGCAAGATATAGTGTCAGAGCTGATTTTCTACGCAAACGATTTTGGACATTTACGGTCTGGAAGGACCAGAAATTTGTCGAGAGTTTCGTCCAACTCGAACCGCACGCAGAAGCCGTACGTAAATTCAAAGACTGGGCTGGAGAGGGCGCGGCTTTTGTTGAATGGAACAGCACCAATAGTTCAATCGACTGGGACACCGCCATGCAGAAACTGAAAACTCCTACGTTCTCATACAAAGTATAATTCTAGTCAAAACGGTGCCACTAATGCCGCACCTGGGTGCTTTTTTTCGGATGCAAAAGAGTAATCTATGAATCGCTTCGATAATCCAGCCGAGTGTTTGAGGCTTGGATGTTGAAAAGTTCGCAGAGGAAGCATTCAAGCGAGATAACAGGATTCGTTATGTAGGAATCGTAGACAATGAACATCATGTTCTCCTCTCAAAAATGCGAGAGGGGATCGAGAGCGTATTTACTTCTGAGGATCGCCACAATTATGTCCAAGTCATGCCGCTCATCATCATAGATGCAGCCGAAAAACTCCAACGAGTACTTGGCAACTTGGAGTCTGTGACGATAAGATATGAAAAACTTCTTTTCGCCTTCTTCAGGGTCAAGAAAGTCATCGTACTCCTAAGCTACAACCCAGACGTTACGACGCCGTTCATCAGTGCCTCTTCAGACCTCATACGAATGTTAGGCACAATGTACCTCGACGAGTAAGCAGCCCGTACACTCTAGACAAGTCTGATGTCTTTTTTGGAAGTTGATGATGTCACACTGGTACGGAACCGAGGCCGCGTCTACGTACGTGTTTTCCTCCTTGGCCTTTGAAACGTTCCTCATCCCAAACGTTCGCTCGTTCATGATACCCGTACATTTCCCAGTATCCGTCTTGATATTGAGGGATGAATTCGATTTCTGTTAACCATTTCCGCTCTTCCATCCGTATAATTGTGGTATGAAGGGTCGGACTGGAAATCCTTGCTGGACAGGGATTGGTTTACCATTCATCTTGTATGCCACAATCGAGTCCTCCACCATCGCATCTTCCAATGGTACAGGGGCGGTGTATCCGTCGGCGCAGTGAAACATCACCCATTTCGCTTCGGGCTTAACCTCGGTGAGTGTCGCGATTTCTCGGAAGGCCACTCCTTCCCACACTACATCCTTTATTGACCATGAAGTTACGCAATGGAAATCTCGAGTCAGTTTCACTTGCGGAAGTGCTTCTAGATCCTTGAATTTCAAAGTAAGTGGTTTTGCTACTAATCCTTTAGTGGATAACGTCCACTCGTCGAGGCTTATTGTTGGTACTCCTAGGGCTGCGTAGATTGCCCATCGTTTTGCGAATAATTGTCCGGGCGGCGTTTGAGTTTGCAGGGTCTCTCCCAAAGTCTAACCGCTTCGCTTGTGTTCTTGGATGCTAAAAAAGTTCTGGCAATTTACAAAGCTCCTTACTTTAATTGCTGCACATGAAAACTGTAAGCTAACGGTGAGGGTTTGTTGGAGTATGTCGACCTGACTCAACCCTGCACCATGCTATCGCTTCGAAAATCAAGTATCTTTAGGAAGCATCAGCATTCACTTGAGACACATATCGAATCTCCCGCATTGATCCGGAAGAATGGGAAAACAATCGACGCCTTCGGACCAGAGCGTCTAGTGCGATCAGCTGTATTACTGGATTTGAGAAGTAAAGTGTCGAAGGGAGTTGTGGATGATGAGGATTTGGAGGGAGCGGAAGAAGGTGCTGGTCTAGCCATCCGTGATGGAGAAATCGCCATAATACAAACCGGCTGGGAGCAATTCTATTCGCAACCCAAACGCTATCGTGCTCATCCGGCCTTGAGTATGAACACGGCCGAGTATCTTGCCTTCAAGGGTATCACCGCAGTTGGAATTGATGCGCCAAGCATAGACCTGCCTACTGATTCCAAATTGAGAGTTCATTCGGTTCTTTTCCGGAGTAGGAGATTTAGTGATTGAGAATCTTCGAAATTTAGATCTGATCGAGGAGCCGCGTTTTCAGTTGCTCGCGTTGCCGTTGAATGTGAAGGCGGCGAGTTCACCTGCTCGCGTGATTGCGCTTCAAGCGAATTCTTGATGGAGTCTGCGCTTAAAGGTTGAATTGGCCGTAGCCCATGTTGCCGGCCATTTGTTGTAGATCGAGCGATTCGTTTCGCCGTCGGCGGATGCGTTGAGAAGAGTTCCATCATGATACCTCCACGGAAGGGATTGATGATGTAGAGTGTTGAAAGGACAGCGTTCTGATTCTTCGCTGCTTGCGGTTGGAGCCTATGTTTGCTCCACATATCGATCTTCCCAAGAGCGCTGGCTAGAGCTTCAGGTTTCCCTGACAATTTCGCTCCGCCTTCGTCCGCCGCGTATTCTCGACTGCGAGAAATCGCTAGTTGAACTATCATAGCGGCCAACGGGGCCAAGACCATCATCAGAATCAATGTGATGACGTTTCCCTGCCTATCACGACTACTGCCTCCGCTATATCCAAAGGCGCCACCGAAGAACCAGCCCCACTGAGCGAGGTAGGTTATCGCACCGGCGACAGTAGCTGCGATGGTTGCAGTCAACGTATCCCAATTACGAACATGCGTAAGCTCATGAGCCAAGACCGCTTCCAACTCTTCATCATTCACGATGCTAAGAAGGCCGGTGTGCACGGCAACAGTCGCATTGTTTGGACTGCGTCCGGTTGCAAACGCATTCGGAACCTGACTATTGACTAACGCGACCTTGGGCATCTTCGTTCCCGAAATAGCTGTGAGGTTCCTAAGCGCTGCATAGACTCGAGGCGCCTCATCTTCAGTAACGAGTTTTGCTCCGCCCATCTTCAATACGAATTTGTCGCTGAACCAGTAAATTGCGAAGTTCATGATTGCTGCGAACCCCAACGCGGCAATTGGTGATAATCCGAGCAAGTACGCGATTACGAATAGGATGCCTGTAAGGAAGCCTATCAGTAAAGTCGTCTTGATGAATGTCCATACCATTGTTTCATTACCCCAAACTTTGTTACCAGTAGTAACACTTTCTCTATAAATACTTTACCTGCGGGTTCTGTCAAGTTCACGTCGGTTGCCCCAGTCCCTTTTGGTTGTCAAAATCGTCGGGTGTGAATGCCATACATCATAAGCCTTCTGTGCCAGGATCTCTAAAAGAGGTTCATCTTCGCGGCTCCGTGTGTTCTTTCTAGTTACAGTCGAGTATTCCCATGACGGGTCAAAACTAGCCCGAATCTGTTCTCTGACTTCGGGTTGAGAATTTATTTCCTCTTGACTAGGACTGGTCGGATGGTCATCGGTTTTCCCATGACACGGATTCAGATCGAGCAATTTTTCGATAAACTCATCACGATTACTTCTCATAATGGCATAGTTTGCATGTTACCAGAAATCAATAGCCAACCGATGAAAGTGCCAATGTGAAACTTCCCTTTGTTGGGTCGTGCTTACAGTGTGAGTGCCCTAAATCCGCGAGGAAATCCACGAATTGTTGTTGTTTTCCAAGCTTTCGAGAGTTTGTCGCCACCCCAATCATCACTCGAAACCACTCCATTGTCAAGCGTGAAGTTATCGTCAATAACCTTCAGCGAAGTACCACCCTAACAATGAAGCTATCCTGTTTCAAGCAGTAGAGCGCGTAGCTACCATGAAGTTAATGCCTTACTCTTCTATTCCCCTCGCTAGGTCCGTAAACATGCCAGTCCGTCTCCCGCTCATTTTCGTGATGCTAAGAACCTAGTTCGGTCGTTATGTCTATGATGGTTCCTTAGTCGTGAATTCATCCTCCTTGATCTTGCTCGCATTTTGGATTAGGGTTAGCCACTTATTGTCTCCTTCGATTTTGATTCCTGCTTTGTCTGCTGGTGTTTTGCCTTCTAATCTCATGTGCGGTCTGACGTAGTTGTGGAAGATTTGGTGCCTGTTATGATTGGGGTGTAAGATGTTTTGAGTGAACGCATTACCTTCTCGCGATCACGAATTTCTCCGTTGAGCCGTTTCTAATCTGACTAAGCTTCTATACGCTTACGCCTAACACTTTATGTTCGGGGTATACTGCTAGGCCTTCTTCTGGATTGGTTCTGATTCGAGTAAATTCCGTGATGATTTTTCTGGTTATCGAGCCGGGCGTTCCATCGCCAATCGGATATCCTTTCACTTTGACTATGGGTGCGACTTCCGCTAGTGTGCCTGTTAGGAATGCTTCGTCGGCGGTGGTGAGGTCGAATGGGGTTATGGTTTTTTCAGAAATCTTGTAGCCCAAATCGCGGATCAGCCTGATTGTACGGTTGCGTGTTACGCCTGATAATATTCCTGCGAAGGTGGGTGGAGTGTACACTTCTTCTCCTTTGATGATGAATAGGTTGGTTGTAGTGGATTCTGATAGGAAGCCATTCTTGTCAAGCATTAGTGCATCGTCGGCCCCAAGGTCTACTGCTTCCTGTTTGGCCAGTACGCTGTTGAGGTAGTTTAGAGATTTGATCTCATGCGTGGTAGCATCCACTGTGTCGCGACGGATTGATGAGATGATTAGTGAGATTCCCTGCTTGGCGTTTCCGAAGGATGGTGGTATATTTTCGACTATGATGATCACTGTTGTTTTGCCGCATTTTCTTGGATCTACACCCATGTCGCCAACGCCTCGAGTAACCATCAAGCGGATGTAAGCGTCTTTCAATCCGTTACGTCTTACAGTTTCTACTATTGCGTTGGTCATCTCTTCTGGCGAAAGTGAGACTTTGAGTTTGATGGCTTTTGATGAAACGTACAATCGCTTCAAATGCTCATGGAATTGGAAGATGACTCCGCCGTATACGCGGAATGATTCGAATACACCGTCGCCGTAGAGTAATCCGTGGTCGAAGACGGATACTGTCGCTTGCGATTTTGGCAACCATTTCCCGTCAACGTACACTAAAGGCTCCTTTTCAGTCAAAGTGAATCAGTATGTTACCTACTGAGATGAATTCTATTAAATCGTTACTTCAATGCGAAAAACTGTTGTCGAGTAAGATAGATTAGGTCGGATGAGATGAATGCGCACGGCGGGCCGGTAGTTCAGCCTGGTTAGAAGACGTAAAGGTCTGACCTGAACGTTGCCCTTACACGGCAAAGGTCGCCGGTTCGAATCCGGCTCGGCCCACCACTCTAGCGCTTATTATTTGGATACAAGAGAGCGGTGGAATCAATCGTCACCCTCCGTCAAGCTGTGGCCGCAGGAACGATCGCAGGTCGATGTTTTCTGCTTCCGGGTTTAGCTTTCGATCTAATATTACTATTCGGTTCCGGTCGTAGCGGCCATTCGCGATTTTCCGAAGAATTATTGACTCAGACTTGCTTCGGCCGATGTAAGTGCCTGCTGAGTAATGCAGACTGAATCCGATGAGGACTATGAGGGCGTAATGGTAGGAGGTAGGCGCTCCTGCATAGAGCACTTTGTAGAAGATTTGTAGTAGGCTGATCACTATGCTGATACCGACAACTGATCCAAGTACAGTGAATAGAATGGTTGAGTGAAATGGTCCTGAATTGATGCCGACAATCTTGAAGCGTCTGAAATATGGAAGGGCTATCGAAGGAACGAGACCAGAGATCAGAGTGATCGCGATCAAGCCTGGTGTCAGTCGTAGCGAAAATATGACAGCATTCGCATGCTGCGGGGTAGCGAAGAAGTTCAATGAACGCAGTACCACGCCTAGCATAGAGTGCCTTGTGGTAATGGGCAAGGTTGAGGTTGTGGTTTTGGTTGCGGTGGTTGTTGTCCTTGCCGGAATAGCGCTGTAGATATCCCATCCTATTGCAATCGACGTGAAGAACAATACTGCTGGAAGGTAGATGAGATGAGATTTTTCGATGAGGGTTTTTCTTAGTTTCAAGGATTTTTCCTCTTTAGGTTCAAGCAACTGCCTCGTCTTAGTAAGCTTCGAAAACAGTCCTGCTATGCGTAACGAGCATACGCCTCCGAGGAGTACGATTGAACCATAACCTAGGCCTATGACCAGAAGCCCTGCTGCTGACGTCACGAGTGCGATTGCAACTTGATCGAGGTGGACATGCGTAAGTTGTGGGATTGAGAACGTTGAAACTGCAGCGATGCAATACGCAACGAAGCCCAGGATCAGCGGTACGGCCGAATCCATAACTGCTTTACGTTCTCTTAGTTTTAGTTTCTTCTCAGTTTGTTCAACCATTTTCGGAGTCGTCCTATTCTCTTGGCGGACTAGCTTGTAGTATTCGTCAAATCCTTTTCTGTTGTGAGCGTTTCGACTAGGCGTCCAAGCGCAGTATGTAGTCAGCTAGGCGAATAGTTCGATGTAGATTCCGTTAGGGTCTTTGATGTATGCCCATCTGCTCGATGCTGTTTTCATGCTCAGAATTACTGGAAAACCTGATCTGTCTGCTTCTGAGGTGGCCTTCTCTAAGTCGTCGACCTGAAAGGCAAGGTGGTCTATTCCTTCTCCGACTTCATATTCTGTGTTGAATTTACTGTCCTGTGCGTAGTAGTTCAATTCGAGAACTTGTCCGTTTTCTTCAGTCGCCAAGTTGATGACTTCCCCTTTCGCTTGCTCGATCTTGGTTCTGCTGATCACTTTCATTCCCAGAATTCTGGTGTAGAAGTCCAAAGATTTCTCTAAGTCCTTAACACGGATGCCAGTGTACGCAAATTTCGTTTTCGTTTTCTTTCACCGATGGCCTTGTTGATTTGTCTTCGTATAAATGGTTGGCCGTTAGACATCGGTACTATCGCCCTCATAAGTAGATGTTGCCTTTTCCGAATTAGGAAGTTGAGGGGTTGATTGAATCCACGATGATTGTTCCGGTCATCCATGGATGTGGGTCGCAGTCGTACGGGTAGGTTCCCGGTGACGTGAACGTGTAAGTCCAACTTGCGCCCGGCTGAATTATTCCAGAATAGAACAAGCCCGTTTGGCTGTGAACGTCGTGCCAGTCAGAATCTTCATTCTTCCAGATTACCGTATTATTGACTCCTATCACAACTGTGATCATCGTAGGTTCAAAGCCGAGGCTCGCATTAACACTGGCTCCGGGCTGAATAATTACTACAACAGAGTTCGGGTTCATTTGGCTGAAAGGTGGTTGTGACACGTAGAGTAGCACAGTTGTTACGATCACGCAAATGACAACCGACACAACCAAAGCCACTCGTTTTTTCATCCAACTTCACTCCTCGGCTACCGATTGTTAGGACTCCTCCAAGAAGTGTAAATACGTATTGAATCAGCCTTCGTAGCCTTAGCGAAGAGAAATCATTTCCCAACTTTACATTTAGCCTCGAGATCCATAGATCCGATTAGTTGACCACGATAGGGTTAAACCAGTCAAATCGAGACAGAGGTCATGGCACGGAGACGCAAAGATGAATCTCGTTCGCTAAGGAAGTCAGTCAGCAGAGACGACCGGAAACGAGGGCCGGTGATAGGGAAGACATGTGTCGTGATACGTCCAAGCAAAGGGTACCATGGAAAACAAGGTCTTGATTATTTCGCTGGTATCTCAACTCAAAGCGCGGGATCTACTGGGCTCTGCATGCATCTTCTTTCCATGCCTCCTGGTTGTCGTTCGACTCCTCACTACCACAGACGTCATGAATCGATCATCTACGTGCTCTCCGGTAGAGCCGGCATGTGGTATGGGAACGCACTTAGACAACATCTAACTGTGAAGGCAGGAGATTTTCTGTATATCCCAGCGAATATCCCCCACCTCCCATACAATTTGAGTGACAAGATGTCGTGTACGGCGGTTGTTGGCCGGACGGACCCGAACGAGCAGGAAAGCGTCGTCATCTACGATGTGCCAGATCCTGGCATGCATAAACAGTAAGTGCGCCGACCGCTTCAGCGATGGAGGTCGGCTAGTCGTTACAACTGGCGGTTGAATCTCTGATCGGTAATTAGCTAAAATTCCTCCGCTCGAAGGGGGTTTTGAGGCTTATTTCAATAATAAGAGGTCTGTAGCATTTGGTTCAGACTCAGAATGAAAATTAGCAAAATCTCGGTCTGGCATGTTGATCTCCCGATTCACGAGGGTGAGTATAGGTGGTCGGGTGGTAAGAGCGTGGCTCTGTTCGACAGCACGATCGTAGGTGTCGAGACAGACACTGGCATTACCGGTTTTGGTGAGGTATGTCCACTTGGACCGTACTATCTTCCTTCATATCCGAAGGGCGTACGCGTTGGTATTAGCGAGCTGGCTCCACACCTAATCGGCAAGAATCCGCTTGAACTCACCGCTCTAAATTACACCATGGACATGGAAATGAAGGGCCATCCCTACGTGAAGTCAGCTATCGACATAGCATGTTGGGACATTCTCGGTCAAGTCACTGGCCAACCCGTTTGCGTGCTTCTTGGAGGTCGTTATGGTGAAGACTTCGGCCTCTACCGTGCGATCTCACAGGAATCTCCGGAAGAGATGGCGAATCATGTGAAGGAGTACCGCACTGAAGGTTATCGACGTTTCCAGCTAAAGGTAGGAGGGAATCCAGACGTGGACATTGAACGTGTTCGGCAGGTCGCCGCGGAACTGAAACCTAGTGATCGACTTGTTGCAGACGCTAACACCGGATGGCTGATGCACGATGCTATGCGTGTCGTTCATGCTCTGCGCGATGTCGATGTATACATCGAGCAACCATGTTTGACTTACGAAGAGTGTCTTTCGGTTCGTCGACACACAAATCACCCGTTCGTTTTGGACGAAGTGATTGATAGTCTAGACATGTTGATTCGTGGGAAGGCAGATCTTGCGATGGACGTTGTTAATATCAAAATTAGCAAATTTGGAGGTCTAACAAAAGCGCGGCAGGCACGTGACTTATGTGCATCGATCGGCCTTGCCATGACGATCGAAGATACGTGGGGAAGCGATATCATAACCGCTGCCATAGCGCATCTCGCTCACAGCACGCCGCCACAATTTCTCTTCACAACGACCGACTTCAACAGCTATGTCACCATAACGACAGCTGATGGAGCTCCACATCGAGCCAACGGTCGCATGGCTGCTAGTACACGTCCGGGTTTAGGGATCACGCCTAATGCGGAAGTTCTGGATGCTCCGGTCTTCACGATCAAGTAAGCGAAGTAGGTACGACTGAAATCCGAATCATACGACGTGCATGGGAAATATCTTATTCAACGAACATGAATGTAGGTTAGGCGATTCGATGGCGTCGGATCGCGTAATAGAGATGCCTGCTGAATGGGGAGGAATAATTCCGACTCAGGTTTTTCTTGACGAGGGCAAACGTATCGTTGACGAAGCCTCCAAGAGCAATATTCCGTTAAGGTTGCTAGGCGGAGTAGCTATCGGTACCATTGTATGAATACATGGATTTTGCAAGTAAGCTTGGCCGCCAGGTTGGGCAGGGTCAGCAGGAGTATACGGATCTTGATTTTGTGTCATACGCAAAATTCCGTAATGATATCAAAAAATTTTTCCAACAGGTGGGTTACGATAAGAGACAGGTTACGTTATCAAGCGCCGCAACTCAGCGCCAAATCTATTTTCATCCTAAGGGTTGGTTTCATGTCGATGTCTTTTTCGACAAATTACTTGCCGCTAATCACCCAATAGACTTTAGACACCGGCTTGAGTACGACTCACCCACGGCAACTCCAACTGATCTTCTCCTTGAGAAAGTGCAAATTGTCTTTCCCGGAATGAAAGATGTGACAGACATCATGCTACTCATGCGAGCGCATGATATTTCGATAACCGAGGAGAAGAATAGGATAAACGCAAAGTACATCGCCAAACTCTTGGCAGCCGATTGGGGATTCTGGTATACCGTAACGAATAACTTGCGTGGATTGAAAGAACACGTCAACGCTATGGAGACATTCTCAGCTGAAGATAAACAAGATTTGATTTCCAAAACAGATCTACTGATGAAGACAATCGATGAAGAGCCAAAGAGTGGGGGATGGAGAATGCGATCGATGATAGGAGCTAAGAAACAATGGTACAATCCGGTTGAGACGACGCAAACAGTCGGCGAATTTGGAATCTGGAAATTACGAGATAAGAAATCTTCGTAAGTCTTGCCGTTTTGATTAGGCCAGTGCCTGGGTGCGGAGAGCCTTCAATGACTTCTCCGCGGCTGCGATTGTTTCACGTATCTCGTTTTCGGTGTGAACGGCTGAGAGCAGTAGTCGCTCTAGTCCGTCTGGGTGCATGTATACTCCGTGTTTCAGCATTTCATCTCTGAAGCGTTTGTACTTCTCTAGGTCAGATTGGATAGCTTGTCTGTAGGTTGAAACTTTGCGTAGCTTAGTGAAGTATATTGACAGCAGCGGGCCTACTTGGTTGATTATGACGTGATAACCCGACTCACAGAATACTTCCGTTAAACCTTGCTTCAGTTTCGCGCCCATTTGTGTCATTCCGCGAAATGCTTCGCCATCATTCTCCAGGAGGGTTTGCAGAGTTGCGTGTGCAGCTGAGAGTGATAGCGGGTTAGCGTTGTATGTCCCGCCGAAGCTGATTCTTCCAGGTGCGATCATGCTCATGATCTCCTTTCTGCCTGCAACGGCCGCCAACGGGGCTCCTCCTCCTAACGCTTTTGCGTAGCATGCAAGGTCAGGTTTTACGCCGTAGAGTTCCTGCGCTCCTCCCTTTGCTACTCGAAAGCCTGTCAAGACTTCGTCGAATATCAGGAGCACATCATATTTTGTGGTGAGTTGCGGAGTTGTTTCAGGTAATCTGTTTCTGGGGGAATTATGCCTTGATTAGCCATTATTGGTTCGGTTATTATCGCGGCCACGTCTCCGCTGTGTTTCTTGAGGATTCGTTCTAGCGAGGTAGGATTGTTCCAGGGAGCAACAATGACCGATCTTGAAACTCCTTCGGGAATGCCTGGATAGTAGGGTAGTTTCGTTGGGCTCGTCTCCAAGCCTGAGACGGGTGAGGGTGAGTCGACGCTGAAGAGAACAGAATCGTGATGTCCGTGGTAGTGTCCTTCAAATTTGATTATCTTGTCTTTCCCAGTAATCGCTCTGGCTATCCGAACTGCTTCCATCGTAGCTTCGGTTCCAGTGTTGGAGAACGTGATCATCTCGGCGCAGGGAACTGCGCTGGTTACGAGCTTAGCGACTTCGATCTCAAGTTCCGTTGTCGTTCCAAACATTGTCCCCTTCTCAAGTTGTTTCTGAATTTCCGCGAGAATTCTCGGGTGCTTGTGACCGAGGATTAGGGATCCATAGGCCATCAAGTAGTCGATGTAGCTATTTCCGTCTACGTCCGTGACTCTCGGTCCTTCGCCGCTTCTGAATAGAATCGGATAAGGTTCGTGTAAGTGAACTCGAACGTTAGATGACGCACCGGATGGCAGGTAGAGCCCCGCCTCTTCGTTGAGTAGCCTAGATCTTTCGGTTGATGGGCTCCTTTCGGATTGTGGCTCGATGATGCTGAGCAGTTTTGGTTCCTCTCGTCGTTCCAAAGCTAGCATTTCCATCAACTCCTCATTGACTATATCTACCATAATCTGCCATATATTTTAGTATCCTGGTATATTAGCTCATTTCTCACACTTATGTGGCAGAAAACTGCATAATTTGCTTAAAAACTTCTTAAGGCTTCAGCTGTTCAGGGGCTGTAAAATCGCCTTTTGGGCAGCTAATTGTCCCTGTGATCTGCGGGCCCTTATATACTCCCATTCGTGGGAGCCTATTTTCAACTGAGGTGGCTTTCTACTCCAGTCGAACACAAGCATGACCTGGAATGATCCCAATCGCAGGTATTGCAACATATCGTCGACCGGCTAGGCTTGCGGCCGAAGATCGGGTCCCGAGCCTAACTGTAATGGTCTGAATGGAAGATTTTTTCGATTAAATCGTGAGCCTACACCGCGGAGGAGGTACTTCATTGATCTTCGGGCAGGTGCACGAAACGCGAAAGCATTTTTGGTTGGAGGCTTAAACTTCGTGCAGCAGGGCCGGAAGCGTTAAAACTTATTTTCAAACAACGTTTGTTAAACTCAGAGTGAAATTTTAATTGGTAAGCAGTCGAGCTATCGGGAAAGTTCAGGCCGTTGTTATAATCGTAGTTTTGGTTGTCGCCGTAGCCTCAGGTATCTACTACTATTCAGCAAGTAAGACGAGTGCGGCGACGAGTAGTTCGAGTTCAAGTCAAATGCCGACGTCGCTTGTCGCTGAGGAGGAGAGTCAGCCGGATTCATTGGATCCAGCTGTTTCCTACACGACGCCGGGGTGGGAGGTTGTTGAGCAGATCTATCAGGGGCTTCTTGCACCGAACGGAACAAGCTATAGCACCTACGTCGGCGACTTAGCGCAAAACTGGACCGTGTCGTCCGACGGAATGACTTACACGTTTTGGCTTCGGCCGAATGTGACGTTCAGTAATGGTGATCCGTTCAACGCTTACGTGATGTGGTTCTCTATTTATCGGACGTTGGTGATGAATCAAGGACCGGCTTGGATTCTAGGCCAGAATCTCGCTGCAGGAAACGGTATGACCTTCAATGTTACGGACGCAATGTTGAACTCAATAAATTATGTTAATCCGAATTCAACAGATTTAGGTTACATGACTTATCCTAACCAATCTGTTCAGGTAGTTCAACCTAACGAATTGACGATTCATCTTGGATACGGTTACAATGGTCAAGCTCCATACTCCGCCTTTCTAGCCACGTTCATTACGCCGATGGCTATGGCCGTTGATCCGAAGGTTGTCGAGGCAAACGGAGGAGTCATGGCGGGTCAACCGAACAACTACATGGAAACCAACGCTATCGGCACAGGTTTCTATGAATTACAATCATGGGTGCAGGGGCAAAGCGTCACTTTAGTCAGGAATCAGAATTATTGGGGTGCGAATGTTCCGGCTTCACAACTCAACGAAGCGATACAGCCAGCGATACTTGACACGATCAGTATCTATTACAAAGCTGCATCTGCAATGATTGCGGATCTGCAATCCAATTCTGCTCAAATGATCATTGCACCATCAACCCAATACAGTATTTTGCAGCAAACTGCAGGTGTTACTGCAACTATTCTGCCGCCCGTATTCGGGTCGGCGGAGAGCATTATCTTCGTTTACATGGATCCATACGCCTTCCAACCGTTCCAAGACAGACGAGTTAGAGAGGCTATCTCCTACGCGATCGATTACAAGTCCATAATCCATTCCGTCTTCAACGATTTGGCAACCCAATGGATCGGTCCAGTTCCGCCAGGTTTTCCCGACTACAATGAGTCAACACAGGGTCTGCAGCCCTACCAGTACGATCCGACTATGGCAGCGACATTGCTCGCTCAAGCCGGTTACAAATCCACGTTACCAAACGGCACAGTACTGAACTCAGGAGGGAAGGTGTTTCCGTCCGTGAATTTCCTTTACGATGCTGACTCAGCAACCGAAGGCCAAGTAGCGCAGATCATATCATCGGAATTGCAGGCCGTAGGCGTCACCATTACGCTCACGCCGCTAACTTTCAAACAGTACGCGAACGTAGTAACTTCAACGGGCGACGTGAACAGCACGTCATATCCATTTGGCATAAGCTACTACAGTGAAGACTACACGGCAAGCATCGACTACGTGTCCGCTCTAATAACGACCGGCCAGGTAGGATTCAGCGGGTTCAGTAATCAGACTGTTACGGGCTGGGAATCTGCTGCTGCAACTAGTCTCGATCAAGGTACAGTAGTTGCAAACTTTCAGCAAATTACGAGAGCCATGTATGATGATTACACGGACATCTGGTTGTACGTACCTTACTTCATGGCAGCAAATAGAAGCAATGTTGTCGGAATGATTCCCAACCCTGCAGGATCAGGCATGGGGTACTTCATGTTTTACAACACCATACACTATAGTTCGTAGATGAAGAGCTCTGGTTTACCTCAAGGATTTTTTTTCTCTACTAGGTAAAAGAATAGTTGGATCAATACTAGTCTCAATCGGCACAGTCACAATCATCTTCTTCATCTCGCATGTTCTCAACCCGGACCCGGCTAAGCTTTGGGCAGGCCCTAGAGCTCGGGAGTCCACGATTATTGCTGTAGCAGCGAGATACCATTTGAACGAGCCGATATACTTACAGTACTACTACTTCATGCGAGATCTGATCAGCGGAAATTTTGGAATAGACCCCTTAACTGGACAGACGATTCTATCAGAGATTCGATTTTATTTACCTAACACACTGGAACTTGTTCTGTTCTCCTTCGCTATTCTGGTCATTGTAGGCGTCGCCTTAGGATATTTCGCGGGAATGCGCTTCAGCACTTTCGGAGATTCCGTGATTAGAGTGATTTACCTAACGTCTTGGTCAGCTCCAATGTATCTCGCGGCGATTCTAGCGATTTTACTTTTCGCGCATTACATACCAATTTTTCCTTCCGGAGGAATGTATTCGTTGTCGATAGCGCCGGTGAAGAGCGTCACAGGGTTCTTTCTAGTCGATGCTCTTCTTGAACTCAACTTACCTGCGTTTCTGTCAGGGCTTCAACATCTGATCCTGCCGGCGTGTGTGCTAGCTCTCGTGAACTTCGGTTTGGTATCGAGGGCGGTGAGGTCCTCGATCCTGAATGTGAGATGGTCAACGTATGTTAAAACTGCACGAGCTAAGGGCTTGAGAGAGGGAGAAGTGAAACGCAAACACATCCTTAGGAACGCGTTAATCGATGCAACAAGCCTAAGCGCCGTATTGTTCGGTTGGGTTCTGACAAGTACGGTTGTCATTGAGGAGCTATTCGCTTGGCCAGGGCTAGGGCAGTTCGCGTACCAGGCGATATATGCTAATGACTATCCGGTTCTAATTCCTGTAGTCGTAGTTTTCACGGTTGGAGTGATAGCGGCCAATTTTGCTGCGGACGTAGCATATTCGTTACTTGACCCGAGAATAGCAATGGGAGATCAGAGTGGCGCAATCACTAAAATTTAGACAACTAATTTTCGCGAACCGTCTATCGACGTTAGGTCTGGTTATTGTAATCGTTTCAGTCGTACCTGCAGTTCTATTCACTCTTTTCGGAAGTTCGATCACGCCGTATAATCCGTATGCTGTTAACCTCCAACAATCGAATCTAGCACCGAGCATCACCCATTTCTTCGGCACGGACTTCGAAGGAAGAGACATATTTGCTAGAGTGATCGCGGCCCTTCCGATCGACCTCGGTTTGCCAATCGCAATTGTCGTTCTCTCCGGCCTCATTGGGATTTTTCTCGGTATGGCCGCTGGTTACTTGGGAGGAGTGGTGGATGAGATCGTCATGAGGGTAACCGATCTGTTTCTCGCATTTCCAACGATAATCATGGTGCTCGCAATCGCGGCAACACTTGGTTCGGGGCTCCTCAACGCCATGCTCGCGTTCGTTTTCGTTTGGTGGCCTCCGTACGTCAGATTAGTTAGGGGTGGCGTGCTTGAAGTTTGCTCTGAAGATTTTATTTCAATTTCGAAAGCGTTGAATTCATCCTTCTACAATATCATAAGAAAAGGCATTCTTCCGAATATCGCTCCTTCAGTAATGACGTATGCAACGCTAGATATCGGAACTTGCTTGCTTGAAGTATCTATCCTCGGTTTTCTTGGTGTTGGAATTCCGCCGGGAACACCTGAACTAGGCGTAATGGTTGGTTCGATAAGCTATGACCTGTACAGTTATCCTTGGCAGGCACTAATTCCTGCGTTCGTTACGATGCTGCTGGTTCTAGGATTCAGTTTCTTGGGCGAGGGTGCGCGAGAGGCTTCTGACGTGAAGGTCAGGCCGTATATTGTTTTCAAGGAGAAGATCTTCGGCAAAACGCCAAAGATAAAGCAGGAATTGGCGCAGCATTAACCGAACGAACGGTTATGCTTCAGACCGCGTTTTTGTATCCTGGCCAGGGATGGCGGCATTGTCATGAAGGAAGCACGCTGCGTACTGGTCTGAGCCTAAATTGAACATCGGTGGAGAATTCACGCATTTTTCGAAAACTTTCGGACAGACTTTGCTGTATACGCAACCAGTCGGGGAGGATCCTCGCTCACTCAAACCATCTTCCTGTTGAAGCTCAACTCGCTTGATTCCCGGAACATTGGACATGAGCCTCACCGTGAAGGGATGTTTGGGATTAGTCACAACGTCATAAGTCCTTCCGACTTCCATGAGTTTTCCGTAGTAGAGAATTCCAAGTGAATCGCTCATGTACTTGATGACGTTGATGTCATGTGTGATGAAGAAGTACGAGAGATGTAACTTTGACTTCAACTCTCTTAACGTGTTCAAAACTTGGGCTTGGACAGATACGTCCAATGAACTGGTTGGTTCGTCAAGCACCAGCATCTTCTTCGGCACGACAAGAGCTCTCGCAAGACTCACTCTTTGTTTCTCACCGCCACTGAGTTCTCTAGGGAATGCCACGAGGCAGCTCTTCCTCAAACCTACGAGGTCGATGACTTCTTCTATTCTGCTATCATAGTCACGTTTGTCAAAATTTTTCGAGGCGACCAGCGATTCTTTTACGATTTCTTTAACTCGTAAACGTGGGTTCAGAGAGCCGACTGGATCCTGGAAAACTATTCCAACATTTTCCCTCAGGTAAGTTAGGTCTGCTTTCTTTCGGAAGTCTATTTCTTTACCTAGTATCTTTACGGATCCACGCCTTGGTTTGAACAGACCCACGAGGGCCCAAGCTATTACTGATTTGCCAGAGCCCGTTTCGCCGGCTAAACCAAAAGTTTCGCCCTGTTTGATTCGAAATGTGACGTCATTGACTACGTTCATCATTCCCGATCCTCTCTCAAACAACAATAGACTCCCTCCTCTCACTCTGAAGGTGACGGTAAGGTTATCGACTTCTACAATGTTCATGTCTTCTCAGCCAACCAACATACGACATTGCGTCCATCCTCGTTGAAAACCGGCGGCTCGCTGTCCTTGCATTTCTGCATCACGAAGGGGCATCTCGGATGGAATTTGCAGCCGGTAGGTAGTTTTCGAAGATCAGGGGGTTCACCGATAGGAGCAGGTAGTGGTGGGGAGTCCACAAAACCCTGCGGAATCGCAGCGAACAATTTCTGAGTGTAAGGGTGCTTCGGATTGCTTAGGATGGCATCTGTTCTGCCTTCTTCCATTACTCTGCCTGCATACATCACATATAATCGGTCGCAGATTTGTGAAGCGACCATCAAATCATGCGTTATGAGCATCATAGTTGTGCCTGTACGTCGATTCAAATCCTTGAGTATGTTCAGTATTCTGTTTTGGACGTACACGTCGAGTCCAGTAGTCACTTCATCCAATATGAGAAGCCTTGGCTTTTCGACGATGGCCATTGCTATCGAAAACGCGCTGCCTCATTCCACCGGACAATTCATGCGGATACTTTTTCAGAACCCATTCGGGGTTGTCGAGGCGCAAGTCCTTGAGGATATCAATCATCATTTTTGCTTCAGCCTCTGTTGTAAGACTGAGTTTCTGGGCTCTCGCCAGAACTTCCAACGATTCTCTGAGTTGTGCTTCGGTTTGGTAAACCGGATTCAACGCTGCTAGGGCTTCTTGGAACACCATCCCTATGCCAGTCCCTCTATAACGTGGCAGTTCGATTGGATCCAACTTGAGTAGGTCAATTCCTTCGAAAATTATGGATCCATTGATTATTTCTGCGGGCGGTTTGTCCAACAGACCAATAATGGCTAAACCAAGAGTCGTTTTGCCAGATCCACTTTCGCCAACAATGCCTACTATCTCGCCTTTCTGCATCCGCAACGAAACATTCTCAAGCACGCGGACTCTGCCGTCGACGGACGCATAATCCATCGTTAATCCCCTAACGTTTAGGAGATTGTCTAAAGTGATTTTATCTGATGAATCAATCAAGATGCCGTGCCATCTCTAAGAAAGAGAGTCATCCAGAAACATCCTAGATCGTGCGGGTGCGTATTATTTCTATTAAATGGACGTTGTTAGATCGAATTAAGTGCTTGCAATGACAGCGATATATTCTGAGTGATCTAGTAGTTGTTGTATTGATTTGTCCATAATAGTGCGACTACAAGGCTTACGGGTGCTCCACCTTGGCTTGGGATCCACCGGTAATCTGTAGTTCCCCACCAGTAGCCGTTCTGACCGTACACGTGTATCCACGAATTGAACGTTGAGGGTGAGCGGCATACGATTGTGAAGGTAGCTCCTGGCGGATTCACCCAGCCTCGAACAGAGTAGGGTGTCCAACTTCCGTCGGGGTTAGAGCAAGTGTACGCGACAGAGACCGAGGCAGGGAAGGGTAAGCCAGTTGTGTAGTTGATTGTTTGCACGATAACTGTTTGACTTATCAAACCGTTGGGCTGGCCCGAAACGAAGGGAGCGCCTACCAAGATCAAGAAGATGATGGGCAACAAGAAGATGGAACGGACACTTGCCATGCCATGCTTCCTCCTATCTTGATGTTATGGTAGATCCGATTGATACATTTATCTCCGGGCCGCTTGCTTCCCGCCTAGCTCGTATGCAGGTATTTTTGTCCGCATTTTTCGCAAACGTAGGAATCCCGATCTTTTCTCCGTCTCTGAATCTTGGATCTGCTCGGAATTGTTTCGTGATTGACTCGCAGATTAGACAGAATCTTATTTCATATTGCATCAGCATGAGGCCCTTGGCCATTACTGCAACTCCGGCGAGGATCAATAGGAACGATCCTGGAAAATAGAGTGGGAAAAAAGGCGGGATTTCAGCGATGCCTGGTCTCAGGCTCAGTTCGTTTCGGAAGATTATGAACAATCCACCAAGCCTGCAGCAAGCGCTATCACGCCGAGTAGGAAATTTCTGATCCTATGTTTGAGTGACGCCTTCGATAATTTCACACCCCCAGCGTTAGTTGAAATTTTCGTGAGCGAGGTCGTGCTCACTTGCTCATGCGAGAACGTCTATTTTTGGTTTATAGATGGCTTTCTTCTGGATTGATAGATTTCCTGAATAGCAATGTTGTTCGCATTGCTCAGCCGTCTCGAGGTCTAAGTAACCGTAGCCGCATAGCTCGCAAAGGTAGATTACCTTACCCTTCTTGAACTCTTCATTGACCACGATTCCATCCCTCCTACAATAGGGTCGGCATGTACCGAGTTTAGAAGCTTTACTTCGAACTCGCTGATCTACATTGTGCAGCAAAACGTCGTTTTGCGAGTTTTTTGGACTAAAATTGGCCTATTTTGACGTAATTTGAATTACTCGTATGAGTCGCTGAGGGGCAATTGGATGTATCGTAACGAGTTGTTGTTGGATTTGGAATCCAGTCTCACTTGAAGAACTTTCGCGAACAAGCAAAAATGACGCCTATGAATCCGGCGATCGCACCTAGGATTGCAAAGATTGCGAAGACGATATAGTATCTACTGTAGGTTTCATAGATGGATAAGATTAGTTGGCCTGGCATCACGAGAGCAACCCAGTATGCGGCCAAGCCTAGACCGAGGATTAGGTCGGCGGTGCTAACTGTCAATATGAAGAGGCATAGCAGAACGAAGATTGGTGTCCTAATTGTCTTCAGCTTCCTATGATCGTTGTGATTGACTGTTGGATGAGTCGTGAATGAGCTCGTATGTACTTTTCGCTTGCTGAAGTTTTAATGAAAAAAGGTGAGGTGCAGTTACATGAACGTATCCTGCAGAAGCATTTATTGTCCTATCATGTGATCCAGGCGAGGTCATCAAGCGGTTCATGACTTCTGAGTTGATGTTTCATCCTTCGTGTCTGCGGTTGTTTTCTTCTGTCGAGTTCGATGTAACATGAAGAGCGCGACCGCGAAGGCGATTGCTGAGAGGGCCGTAGAGAATTGCAGGTATGGTTGAGCGGCTGGAGTTAGTGAGATCGACTGGGCTGTCGTGCTTGTGAATGTTGAAGTTGGTGTAGCGACTGTGACGGTTGATGTTGCATATGTCGTAACTGTTGTGGTCAAGTATGACACTGGATTTTGAACCTGGATGGAAATTGGCTGGTTGGTGATGCTGTCAACTCTGCCTAAGCCATATGTTTCATCGATGATTGTGACTACGACTGTAATGTTCCATGGGCCAGTGACGGTTGGCGCAGTTACGATAACGCTAGTCACTGGACCTGAAATCGCTTGTGTCGTTATCACTCGAGTGATGCCTGTCGGCATTAGTTGAATCGTGCCTTGATACTGGCCTCCAAACGCGGAAGGAGAGCAGGCGACTATGACTGTTACCTGAATCTGAACCCACTGACCGGGTGTCACTGTTTGTGGATAGTTTACTGCCAGGTTAGTGACCGGGCAAGTAGCTGCTTGAATGGGCGTGACGCTTAGCGAAAATGAGAGTACGAGAATGAGAATCGTCACGTAAGCACTAGTTCTCAACGCTCTCGGAGGGTTGCATGATACGGTCGCATTAAGGTCTTCGTTTTTCGTGTTCGCAACCTAACGAATGAAAACGCGAGAATGGGTGCCTATAAGCGTTACATGATTGACAGAAGCTGCCGAAGTTTGAAATGACTGTTCGGTGCCAGCAATGCATTTGATGAACGTGAACACGGCGAACAAGGGTCCAGAATGAACTGTTGAAATCTAAAATCTGTAAGAATTAAGAGCTCGTAAATCGGATTTCGACTGAAACTAATTTATGCAATGCTCGTTCCACTGTTCACTCGCAAAAGTGGAAGAAATTATAGATGACAGGTCAAGGAACCCGAAATTGTTTGATTGGTTGCGGGTTTTTACTTTTTGTCATCATCGTTGCGAGTCAGCAGGTGTTCGCAGCTCCGAGTATCTATTTCTACGGCGGCTACGTGTTCGTTTCGAACGACCGGGCTGTTCAATTAACGTTCCAAGTTGAAGGTGTCCAGGCTTCTGATCGGGTGCATGTGATGGTGAGCATATCGAAATCTGATCCTGCTCCATACTGGGTTGATCGTCAGGACTATTACTATCATGGTCCCGGAATTTTCAACGTACTTGTGTATTCCAAGGATGGACTGTTCCTGCATGGAGCCGCGTATTATGTGACATTATATGTCATTGTCCCGATTGGTGGACCGATTCCCACAAATTACGTGCAGTTTACTAACTATAACATTGAAGCCTGATTTGATGGTTTGATATGCTCTGGTTCATGTCGCTCACTAGACCATACGGCGAGTTGGATGTCTAAACTAACTTAACTATGTTCAACTTGACGAGCTGCGGGGCGCTTCACTAAAGGTGATTTGATCTAGAATCATTAAGGCGCTGGAGTTAGTTAGCGCTTTCATGACAGGTAATGAAAACAGTAGTTTATGGAATCCTGTCCCTTCTTGCCGTTTCGATGGCTATGGGAACGTCTAACGCTGCAGTTTGCACTAACACAAATCTAAGTGCTTGCCCGATTCAATTTTTCGTAATAAGTTTTCCAACTGCACCACATCCGAATACACAAATCCAAATCGCGATGACTGTTAAGTGCAATTGTTCGGGAGCTGCAAACATGCAACTGCTCTCTGCTGATTCTAGCCAGGTACTTGCAACGAAAAGCTTCGTAATTCAACCTCAATCCACTTACAGTGAAACCGTGTCCGTATTGACACCGAACAAAACTGGTCCTTGGCATTTGGACGTCGTGCTGGTAGTAGCCGGAAATACTCTAACCTGGGCAGTCACCGTTAACGTAGGCGCATTAGCGATCACCAGTCCAAGAAACGTAGCTCCGAAAATTTGGCGACTCATTAAGGATCTTTAGCACGGGAGGAGCGATTTCCGTGCGGAAGTGAGCAGCAAGGCATTCTTAACTCGCTAGGTGTTTCGAATATTTCCTAGACAAATATACGATTAATTTTCTATACCCGTGCTATGACGAATAGTGTCTGAGGCTGTCGATGTGAAGGAGAATGTGAAGGTAACCTTAGCGATTGTTTTTGTCTTCGTGGCAATGTACCTGTTCACTGTATTGCTGCCATACCTTCTAGAAGGCGGGCAGGGTGAGACCTTCCGATACGGAACTTTCCTGTTCCTCACAATAATCGGATTTATTGTGTTAATCCTTGTGGTGGGTAAGATTACTAAACGAAAACTTTGATCGGCCATCGAATAGTTCAAGAGCTCACGCGTGCCGACGTTTCCAAAATCCGATCGCGATCATCCCCGCCAAGATTACGAGAACGAATTCAATTAGGCCCGTCGGTATTTGAGATGGTTGTCCGAGTTGCGATGATGAGATTGAAGTGATTGTTTCAGTTACTCCACCTGTGCGAAAATTGCTCAGTGTGATATATTGGAGATATGAAGTGACGACTTGGATCGGGGTTCCCAGATTAGCAATAATTATGGCATCACTGTAGCTACTGGTCGTAAACACGAAGTGGTAAAGTCCTTTTTTCGGAGCTCTCCAATATAACGAGACAGAGTTGGTCTGTTCGTCCATGTAGACCGCGCCATCTGCTTGTCTGGGGTCGCAAGTCGTCGCGGAGTTCCATGCTGAGTATTGAGTACTGTTCATGATATAGAAGTTGATGAGCTGATTCGAAGTCAACGTACCTACAACCTGTTGGGTGAAATTAGCGTAGACTCCGAAGTGACCTTCATTGCAACCTTGCGCTCCGCCTACTCCTGAAAGGGTAACTTGAGTGGCAAACAGAGTAGCTTCCTGATTCATCGTAGTAGTCACCTTTCCAACTGTTGACAAATTCATTTCCGTTATAGTTACGCTTGTTGTCAGAGTATTCAAGCTGGTTGTCGTCGTGAAGTTCTGACTTCTGACTTGCGGCGTTAATCCTAGTAAGGGCACAGCAATTAACAATAATGATAGAACTAAGCGTTTGTAAGGCATGAACTTCAACCAGGGTTGACGGGGACGGTCATTTATGGATGCCGAATTATCGAAGGTATCATGTGATCGCTAGATTTGGATATTTTCGAACATGAGTTTCGCTTGTCGCATGGTTACCTTCCACGAAACGAGGCAGATGATCAGTCCAACTAGGAATGTTGCCGCTGTAAGCTCTATTGTTAGTCCGGAGAAGAAAGCTTCGAGGAGTATTGGAGTAGCGGTTACTAATGCGATAACTATTCCAAGGAACATTCCAATCATTGATCCCCAGATGGTTACGTATCGACTGCGTACGGTTTCACGAAAATCTGGGAATTTGGTTGCAACGTAGAGCCCAAACGATGCCTCCTCTAGTACTACGATAAAGCCCAGGCAGAGAAGTAGCGCGATATCGGATGCGGTAGGACTTACGAAGAAGGTTATTGCGATAAGCATAGCGAATGTGAAGGCTATGCCTAACAGAGTCGTGAGCAACATTTTGGCTTTTAGGAGCTGTTTCGGTTCTATTGGAGCAGCATAAATATTCCAGACGGCTTGGCCTTCTTGTCCGATGCTTGTCATTGAAAGGACTTCACAGAAGACCGCTATTGGGATAAGGTAGAGCGGTATGGTTGCCGCAAGATTTGCGGATCCAGAGGCGGTGCTGATCTGCGAGAGCGATATCGCCATAGATGCAGCTAAGACGAAAGGTATCGCAAGAAAACGTGCCATCTCTCGCCTTCTGGTCAAGGAACGGAGATCTTTCCTGAAGATTGCGGACTCGGCAGATGTGATGCCTGGGATTCCTATTTTGGTTGACGTTGGTTGATATGGTTTAGAGTTAATTTTGATTGAAACCGGTACGGGTATCCAGTAACGTGTTCGGAAGTTTACTGCTAATCCGAATAGCACGGACGTGAAGGCTAACGATAGAAGTGCGAAGAGCAGAGGGAGGAAGAGGCCTTCGGATGCAGTTTGTACTGCGAGTGATGGCCAGACCACCGGAATAAACCAGACAGCCTCCACCGTTTGCACGATGGCGTGGAGGACGTACACGATTATTTGTCCACTAAATAAAAGTTGGAAAAATACTAGCACGAGGATTGTCAAGCAAAGGCGCACGATTATTCCTGAACGCCCACTTCTCTTGTAGAAACTCGAGGAGATACGATTCGTTATAGAGCGGAGCATCTCCACTACACAGGCTCCAATTAGGAGCGATACGGTGCTCATAATTGCCGATGCTAACCAAACGTTTGGTTGGCCGAAAAAGATCGCCGGTCCCAGCGAGGCTCCTAGGAATAGTGATGGGAGGAATGAATACGTGTATGCAAGTGAGAGTGTTGACCCAGCAACATATTCGGATGGAGAGATTGGGAGCCAATTGACAAGGTCTGTATTACTCGACTGAATTGATTGACTCAATTCTCCTAGGATGCCTAGAAGTATTACAGCGAACGAAGTCGCGGTTGGAATTGCTGTAAGACCCTGTATTTCCGTTCCCTGCAATGCGCTCGTGAAATCCGACGGCAGGTAGCTTGAGAATGCGGCGTATCCTAAGCAGCCTAATACGCAGATCAAGCTCACGTCTACGACTAGTATCGTGCACGGTTTGCTTAACCATCGTGTGAATATTCTTCCTCGCTGATTGCCTCGAAGTTGGGATTTTGTTAGCACCGTGGCAAGTCTGTAGACGGCTCTTGTTCTCATCTCCAGAGTGCCTCTACGATTTCACGGGTGTCCGAGGTACCCGTAAGTTTGAGAAACACTTCTTCAAGAGTAGAACCTGTTGAGCCTGCTTTCGTTTTCAGCTGTTCTGAGGTCCCTTCGGCTATAATTCTACCCTGGTACATTATAATGAGTCTATCACAGATTGCTTCAGCAATTTCCAATACGTGCGTACTGAAGATTGTGGGAACGCCTTCATCTCTGAATTTGTGAATCAGTTCTTTCACTATTCTGGCTGATTTCGGATCCAGAGCATTTAGTGGTTCGTCGAGCACCAGAATTTTGGGTCGATGCAGCATTGCGGCTATGATCGCGAGCTTCTGTTTCATGCCTTGGGAGTAACCGTGAATGAGCTCATTTTCTCGACCTTCCAAATCCAGAGCTTTGAGGAACTCTGAGATTCGATCCTGCTTGACGGTGCGATCTAGACCGTATAGTTCAGCAACAAAGTCGAGATACTCTATCCCTGTAAGGAATTCGTAGAGTCGAGGGCTCTCCGGCACGAAACCGACGTTCCTTTTAGCAATCGTCGGCTTAGAAGCAACATCTGATCCCAGCATTTGGATCGTGCCGATGTCAGGTTTCAAGACTCCTACTGTCAACTTCATCATAGTGGACTTCCCAGACCCGTTTGGACCTAGTAATCCTACGACTTCGCGACTCTCGACTGAGAAGCTTACGTCGGTAACTGCCTTCAGCTCGCCGAAGCCTTTTGATACATTGTTAACTTGTAAGAGGTCCATTTTCAATCCCAATAGCGAGCTGTCCGCCCAGACAGACCAAAAGAGATTAGAAAAACTATCCGTTTCAGCTAGGTGAGCATCCATGAGCTCAGACAAGATAGAATTAAACGACTTGATTTGTAACGTTTCATTATGTGGGCGCCATGCAGAATGGCGTGTTGAATTGTTTGATAAGGTAGAATATTATTGCAATCGACATAAACCGAGCGTACCGGAAACATTAATGACAAAATTAGTGCCAATTGAAGCTAAAGCAGTCGATCCGGAGTAATCGGTGCGGATCAAGCCGTATTTGTAATGTTTCCGGTGAACCGCAGGTTTTAGGTACCTCTGAAATACAGTCATTAGTGGTGTTTGGCATGGTAGTCAAAGCATACGTTTTGGTACAGGCCCAGTTGGGACGCTCGCGAACTGTCGCTAAAGCAGTTGCTAAGGTTCGCGGAGTTAAAATGGTACACGCGGTTACGGGAGTCTACGACGTGATCGCCTACCTTGAGCTATCGAACATGGCGTCCCTATCGGAACTTGTCATACGAAAGATTCAATCTGTGAAGGGTGTTGAGAGAACTCATACGGCAATAGTCGTGTGAGTTACTCCCCCTTTACATCGTTCTCAACTGTGCCATGAAGATTCCATCGGCTAGGACCATATTTTCGATCATAGAGTGTCCGAGACATCTCTTCTTCAGTTTCAGAAAGATGACCGGGTTGTAGGTCAACCCCCGTGAGATGCCCGATTGAGCGGGTTAGTTGGAGCGAAAATTCTTCGACGTTAATCGGTTTCGAGAGGTGTTCGTTCAGGGTGGTGACTGGACGCCATTTGCTCCGAACAAAATTTGATTCGATTGTTTCGCGGCTTGGCGAGAGCACTTGCCTCAGTGTGGTTGTGTCTGTTGATACTAGTATGGACGCATGCCAGAGGGTATAATGTGAGTTCAGCGCGCATGCTGCTCCCGATATTTTCCTGCCCTCGAGGTAAACGGAGTTGGGAGAGACACATTTGCTTTGCAACCCCATACTCTTCAATGCGGCGATGATGTAGGATGAATTGATTTCGTGTAATTTTGTAACTGATCCGCCTTGCCGTCGGTTGAGTATTGTGAAGTTAAGGTTACCTTCGTCATGGTAGACGGCACCGCCGCCTGTGAAACGGCGAACGATTGCGATTCCATGCTTGGTGCACAGATTCGTGTCCACTTCTAACTTCACTGCTTGGAAGCGTCCGACGATGACGGAGGGAGGGTTTATCCAGAATCGTATCGTTGGCTGAAATTGGTAGTCAGCGCATGAGAACAATGATTCTTCTAGAGCTAAGTTTTGATTTGCGGATGAGTAACTGACTTTGAGTAGTCTCCAGCGATTTTCGATATCTGATTACCAGCTATGACTTAGCGTTAGTACTCGTTTCGGGATGAACAATTTTATTTCGCTTTTGCGAAGCAGGCCGCCTAATTTGGGTATTAAACCCACTCCATCTGTTCCGAGTTTACATGAGACTACGTGTGTTGTAAGGGTAAGGGATTCGACTGCTACAATATCCCTTTCGAGCCTCGTTTCACGAATTGCGAAATCGAGTTGTTCTACGGTGCAATTGAATATCATGACGCGGTCTAGGCCAGATCTAATCCAGTCGGAAAATAATTCTACCTGTGAGTCCGCTAGCCATCCCGTTAGAATTGGTTCGTCATGGTTGATCATCGTTATTCGGACATCAACTTTGCTTCCGGGAAAGAGGCAGTATGTTTCCTGAATTTCCTTTACTGAGCTAGGTTTGCCTTCAGTTAATTGAGCTCGGAGTGAGCTAAGCCTCACGATTACGTTTACTTGATCGGGAAACTCGACTCCTATGTCAATCTCGAGATCATGATTGAATCGAGTTATCTGGCCGGCGTATACTCCGTGTTTTTCGATTGTCTGGAAGTTCGAGTTTGCTACGGGAAATTTTTGTTTTATGAGTTGTTGGAAGACTTCTTGGTCAGCGCCTTGAACATCTATGGCCGCCCAGCCGCGTGTTGAGAGTTCGGTTAATTCCCATTTTACTGATAAGTTTCCCCTCAACTTGGATAGGCTGTTTTGGAGGGATGTCGTGAAGGCGGTTGTTGATGTCCGGCCTCTTCTTTGCAGGAGTGTAACTTTCATACCGTCTCTATCTGCTGAGCTCAGCCTCTAGTCTCTCTATTTTTAACTCTAGTATAGAGACGATTTCAGCATTCTCAAGGCTCTCCAACTGGTTTCCGCATTTAGCGCACTTGAACGATGTCTCCATAGCTTCTTCGAAGGGTACTCGCATGTCGATGTCTGTTTTGCAGATGAAAAACGTGTGATTACGTTCGTAATCGAGTCTCGTCTTTAGTTTATCCAAGGCACGTTTCTTTCTGCTTCGAATGAATGCGTCGAGTTGATCGGGTTGTAGTCGCCAATAAAATATGAACCATCCTGTCTTCTCGTCTCGAACTCGGGTGCAGGAAACGAGACCGTGGTCATACAGTTTGTACAGAACTTTCCGAACCGTATTCAGTCTCACTACACAGTCGTTGGCAATGATTTCGTCAGTGCCTTCGCCAAGTTTCTTAAGGCTCTTGATTACCGTAATCGCCTCGTCGCCGCCGAAGAGTTTAGCGATTTTAATCAGTTCCTCATCAAGTACTGACACAGGATCACCGTGGATATTACCTAAGTACCTAAGGAGCGGTCTTTGCATTAATCCTTTATCAAAGAAAGTCCGCTTATGCGAGCAAGTTTTTTATACGAAGGTGAAGGGGTAGCGTTCCCGGGCCGCGAAAGATGAAAGAGACTTTAGCGACTTTCGGTTTCATCCTGTTCTTCGCTGGCTCGATGATTGATATCGCTGGTTCGACTTTCGTAACGGAAGGTGGTACTCCCGCTCCTGTCTATTTTCAGGTTGGTGTCATGGAGCTCTTAGGGAGCTTGATTTTTCTTATCGGAATCTACTTGATAGTGAAGACACGGTAAGTCTTTCCTTGGACCTAAGACATGGTAGGGTTGTTGTTCTGCGTCTTGGGCATAGGATTCCTCGAGATCATCGCATTACCACGCATGTCTGTTTGACTGCAAGGGCACTAGGAGCTGATGCGGTACTGGTCGCGGATACCCATGATGGTCAACTTGTCGAGACGATAACACGTGTTACCAAGGATTTTGGAGGCAAATTTTCAGTTGAGAGTGGTATGCCTTGGCGACCTTTGATTGCTGAATGGAAGAGGTCCGGTGGCGTTGTAATTCATTTGACCACGTATGGTCTTCCCCTACCGAAAATAATTCGTGCTATCCGACGATCGCGACATGATAAGATGATCGTTGTTGGGGCTGAGAAGGTGCCGGCAGAATTGTATCAATTGGCCGACTGGAATGTTGCGGTTACGAATCAGCCGATAAGTGAAGTAAGTGCGCTTGGAATCTTCTTGGATTGGTTATTCGATCATAACCTCGGGACACAATTTGCAGATGGGAAGTTAACGATTCTTCCGACTGAGCATGGAAAGAGAATTATTGAGAATTAATCTGTTAAGTCAGGCTTTGTGTTTCCTTTAACGTGAATTATGTCTCCCAACGTTACTCCTTCGGGGACTTCGGTTTTCGGCACTTTGGCGTCTTCAGCTTCGTGAGGAGTTACTAACTTAATTTTCAGCTCATGTTCCAAGTCTCGGCACAATCGAAGATCTGGAGTCATTTTTCCTGTTTCTATTTTCTGAATTACTGAGACTTTGACTTTAACTCGGCTGGCTAAGTCCTCTTGAGATAATCCAAGCTTCATCCGATGGCGTCTCACTTTGTTCCCATAGTCGTCAGCGATGTCGACATCATCCAAGCCCTTCGGAATTTCTGGAGTTCGACGAGGTATGTATCTGGGAGCGATTCTGGTTGTGCTAGGTATAATTCGCGGGGCGATTGTTACGGGAGGGCGCGGAGGTGATTCTTCAGCGTACGGTTTTCCTAATGCTTGGCAATGGTTACATACGAGCATTTTAGCCCCTTCAACCTTTACTTTGAAGGCTTGCCCTACGATCATTCGTCCACAAATGTCACAATTCAAAGCTTTGATCTCACGTGGGGTTAGTCCAACCTTAAATCGGCTTGCTGCTGTAAAGGCATTGCTCGATATTGATGAATCCTCCTGCTCAGGCGCAGCTTCGGAAGCTGATTGGGGTGGCGAACTACCAGTTTGGTTCACATACTGGTGAGGTCCTCTTCAACGAAAAAGTTCGGATCGTATGCTCGAGACGGACGAAACGGATTAGACATATTTCGAAGGGTAAGAAGCTGTTAGCCACTCTCAGACCGACTGATGGCTATCTTGCTCTAACTCTCTCCGGAGGTCAACTGTTACTTGATGAAATGGGCACTCCACCGAACGTGGTTGTAGTACAAAGCGATGTTGCTGAATTCATCAAGAAAGGAGGAGATGTTTTCGCAAAGCACGTCGTATCCGCGCCTGAAAGCCTGCGGCCTGCTGAAGAGGCGATCGTTACTGACGAGCAAGGAAACTTACTTGGCGTTGGCGCCGTACATCTTTCTGGGAATGATATGAAATATTTCAAACGTGGTGTGGCGGTACGGATCCGAAGAGGCGTTGACGCTAAAAAGCTTCGGAATATTTCGATGTCAGAGTAGCATCTGAGTCCTGAGTTGAGTGATATGCCTAAGGATAGAGTAGTGGTCGACGGTGTTTCACTTACGCTGGATCAAATAGTCGACGTTGCAAGAAAAATGGTCCGCGTCGAAATTGCAGATGGCGCCATTCAAGCGATCAATAAATCACGTCAACTATTAGAGGAATTGGCTCGAGAGGGTAGAATAATTTATGGCGTCACAACCGGCTTCGGAGCCTTAAGCAATACTCGGATTGACTTAGATCAGCAGACGGAGCTTCAGAAGAATCTCATAAGAAGTCATGCTTGTGGTGTTGGTGAGGCTCTTTCGACCGAGGTTGTTCGTGCGATCATGTTGCTGCGGTTAAGTACTCTAGCTAAAGGCTTCTCTGGAGTCCGATTCTCCGTTGTTCATATGATTCAAAATTTCCTTAACAATGGAATCCATCCCATTATACCTTCGAAAGGCTCCGTTGGAGCTAGTGGAGACTTAGCTCCGCTTTCGCATATGGCACTCGCGTTGATGGGCGAAAGCGATGTTGAATTTCATGGACAGATTCGTCATGCTTCTGACGTACTCCATGAATTCGGAATGTCACCTGTATCTTTGGCAATGAAGGAGGGCCTTGCGCTAAACAACGGAACTCAGATGTCTGCCGCCGTTGCTGCCTTGGTTGTTTACGATGCGGAGTGTCTGCTTAAAATAGCTGATATTGCCACGGCGATTTCGGTTGAGGCCTTGAATGGCTTCATACAACCCTTTGATTCGCAGATCCATGACGCTCGACCTTACATTGGTCAGATTGATTCGGCCTACAATATTCGAACTATTCTTTCTGGGAGTGGGTTGGTTCGGGATAACGTAGGAAATGGTCATGCTCAGGATGCGTACTCCCTGAGATGTGCGCCTCAAGTTCTGGGAGCTTCTCGTGAAGCCTTGGCTTTTGCTAAGCGACTTATTGAAATAGAGATCAATTCTGCTACCGACAATCCGCTAGTCTTCCCCGATTCCAGAAAGGTCCTATCCGGAGGCAACTTTCATGGGCAGATAGTCGGTCTGGCGATGGATACAACTTCTCTCGCTCTGACGATTACCAGTAACCTGTCGGAACGTCGAGTTTTCAGACTGCTCGATTCAAAACTCAATAACGGTTTACCTGCTTTCTTAGTAGGCTCAACGCAATCTCCAGGCCTGTCGTCAGGACTCATGGCCATCCAATATACAGCAGCTGCCTTAGCGTCCGAGAATAAGGTTATCGTACATCCGGCGACGGCAGATACCATTCCAACGTCGGCTGACCAGGAAGATTTCGTAAGCATGAGCCCATCTGCAGCACTCAAGGCTAGGCGAATACTAGAAAATACGAGGCAGGTGGTCGCTATCGAGCTTCTATCTGCAACACAGGCGCTTGAATTCCGCGATCGCACAAAATGTGGGCAAGGCACGCGAGCGGCTTATGTGAAGATCCGCGAGACTGTGCCAAAGGTAACGGAAGATCGGCCGCTAGCTGGCGACATAAACTTGATCTGCCGCTTGATTTTCGATAATTCTATTCTCGAGGCGGTAGAATCACGAATTGGAACTTTGAGGTAGAGGGAGTGTTTATGCGATATTCTTATCCTGTTGGTCACCGAGCTTTATGATGTGAGAAGAAGTGGCGTACAAGGCTATGCGAGCGGCTCGAGGCGTGCATGGTTCACGAGACGCGTCGAGAATGATGCAGAAAATGGGTGTTAAGATGGATGAGCTGCAAGATGTTTCACAAGTCATAATCAAGACTCCTTCCAAAGATATTGTGATAGGAGCGCCGAGTGTCACTCTGGTTACGGTGCAGGGTCAAGTCATGTATCAAATAGTCGGGGGCGAGGTGTCAGAGATGCAACCGCAAGCCGAAGTGAGTGGTCAACCCGGGGCAAGTGGTCCTCCTGAAGCTGATGTTCTGTTGGTGGTTCAGCAGACGGGGAAGACGCCAGAGGAAGCTAGAAAGGCTTTGGTCGACTCTGACGGTGATCTGGCCCGCCGATACTTATGCTGAAAGGGTAGTCGTTCTTTTACACGGCAATTGCGGTCTGATTTGATTCCTTAGCCATTTTTCCCTTGATGCGTTTAAGTCTAAAGAAGTCTTCCCGTTCGGCTTCTTCTAGGTGCATTTCAATGTAGCGAACTGTTGTTACGATCCGTGGGATCACGATATAATCGAGCGAATTAACTCTCCTCTTGGTGGCAGCTATTGCTTCTGCAAGTTTCTTGACTGCGGCTTCGGCACTTGAGAGTTCAGCGATTGCTTTGATCGCCTCAGCCATCTTGAGGTATGCTTCATCTAACTTTATTGAAGTGTCGTAGGGGTCGTACGGGAATGCAGTTAAGGGTATTAGGTTAACTTGAATGTAGGGTATGGTAACTCCGATGATGTTACGGCTTTTGGATTCGATGGTGAATCTGTCTTCAACTCCGACGGATGTCTGTTCAAGTTTCATGTATCCTAGGGCCATCTGGGCTTCCACATAATCTTCGTAGGCTTTTGCGAGGAGGTCTTGAGCTTTCGCGCGCAGGGTATTAATTTCACGAACGAATTGGAAGAACTCGATCATCAGGGCGTCGAGTTTTTCTCTGAGCAGATCGCGTCCTCGTCGTGCTATGGCTCTGCGTTTGCGTAATGTGAGAAGTTCCATCCTAGTCGGGTGGACGCCTGGGATGAGTTCAGGCATCTAGGTTCCTGTTCCCGTTTGGTATTTCGGATGGAATTGTTTGATTGTAGCGGGGTCTATGCGCTTCAGTTCACTCTCCGGTAGTTCAGATAAGAGGTCCCAGCCTAGGTCGAGGGTTTTCTCAATTTCGCGGTTCTCGTATTCGCCTTGGCTGATGAATCGTTTCTCGAATTGATCGGCGAATTTCAAGTAGAGCTTATCGCGAGCGGAGAGTGCTTCTTCACCAACTACAGCAACTAAGTCTCTGAATGCTCGGCCTTCCGCGTATGCATAGTATAACTGGTCGGACACTTCGCGGTGATCTTGTCGAGTTCGTCCTTTGCCGATTCCTTCTCTCATTAGTCGTGAGAGCGAAGGTGATACGTCGATAGGTGGGGTGATTCCTTTCCGGTGAAGGCCTCTGTCTACAATCAATTGCCCTTCAGTGATGTAGCCGGTGAGGTTCGGTATCGGGTGAGTGATGTCGTCATCGGGCATGGTGAGAATGGGCATCTGGGTTATGGAACCCTTTGCGTCATGAACTCGACCTGCTCTTTCATAAATTGAAGCGAGGTCAGTGTATAAGTACCCTGGGTAGCCTCTCCTTCCTGGTACTTCCTCTCTTGCCGCCGATATTTCCCTCAACGCCTCTGCATAGTTTGTCATGTCTGTAAGGATGACGAGAACATGCATGTCGAGTTTGAATGCGAAATATTCAGCGGCCGTAAGTGCCATTCTGGGTGTTAGGATTCTTTCTATTGCTGGGTCGTCTGCAAGATTGACAAACATGGTGACGTGCTCGAAGGCACCTTGTTTCTCGAAATCTTCTCTGAAGAATCTTGCTTCGTCGGCTGTTATGCCAATTGCGGCGAAGACTGTGGAAAATGGTTCGCTAGCTCCTCTCACTCTTGCTTGCCGTGCTACTTGCGCAGCTAGGCGGTTGTGCGGAAGTCCTGCACCTGAGAAGATGGGAAGTTTCTGTCCTCTGACTAGCGTGTTCATTCCATCGATCGCTGAGATTCCAGTTTGAATGAATTCGCGTGGGTATGTGCGCAGCGTAGGGGTTGATTGGGGCTCCTTGAACGTCCCAGTATTCGTCTGGTATGATTCTTGGTCCGCCATCGATAGGGCGTCCGCTGCCGTCGAGGATTCTTCCGAGAAGGTCGCTTGAGACGGGTAGTTTGACGGTCTCACCGAGAAATCTCACGCTCGTGGTTGAAACGTCCAAGCCTGATGTTCCTTCGAAAACTTGCACGACGGCAATGTCGGATCGAGCTTCCAGCACTTGCCCTCTTCTTTCTTCTCCTGTTGGTGTGCGGATTCGAACGAGTTCTCCATATCCGACATTTCGGACGTTTTTCACGAATAGTAGTGGACCTGAGATTTGGTTTACTGTTGAGTATTCACGGACTACGACTGACATTATACTCCCTCTACTTGGCAACCTCAACTATTTCTTTCGATAAGGCTTGGAATTGTTCTTCCATCTTGTTTTCAAGATCATTCGCGAATGCTTCGAATGTATCTGATGGATGGATCTTCGCGCGAGCAATCTCATCTTTCGCTGGAATTTCTAGTGCTCTTTGCAATGGTACTCCTTTGTCAACGCTCTGCCTCATCTGGTCGTAGAATTTCATTATGAGCGATATCAAGCGGCAGGTCTTCTCAGGGGAGCAGTAACTGTCAACTGGATGTAATGCGCTCTGGACGAGGAAGTCTTCTTTGATCATCTTTGCTGCTTCCAACACAACACGTTGGCTTTCGGACAGCGCGTCTGGACCTACAAGCATAACTATTTCGCGGAGCTCCTCATCTCGTTGTAGCAGTGCCATGCCTTCCTTCCGTAGGGTAGACCATTCTGGGCCGATTTCAGATCGGTACCATGTTTCTAATGACTCTAAGTAGAGTGAATAGCTTGTTAACCAGTCGATCGCAGGGAAGTGTCTGCGTTCCGCCAATGCTTTGCTTAACGCCCAGAAGACTTTCACGATTCGCAAAGTGTTCTGTGTTACTGGCTCTGAGAAGTCTCCTCCAGATGGTGAGACTGCACCGACGACTGAGACTGATCCTAATTTGTTTGGATTCGCTCCAATCACCTTGACTCGTCCAGCTCGTTCGTAGATATCGGCTAGGCGTGAGGCCAGGTAGGCTGGGTATCCTTCTTCGCCAGGCATCTCTTCCAGTCGTCCGGAGACTTCACGCAAAGCTTCTGCCCATCGTGATGTTGAATCGGCCATCAACGCCACGTCATATCCCATGTCGCGGAAATATTCGGCGATCGTTACGCCCGTGTACATGCTCGCTTCTCGAGCGGCGATTGGCATGTTCGATGTGTTAGCGACAAGGAGCGTTCGTTCCATCAATGGTTGGCCTGATCGAGGGTCCTTTAGTTCTGGAAAAGTTTCAAGAACTTCTGTCATCTCGTTCCCGCGTTCGCCGCAACCGACGTAAACGATTACGTCGGCATCAGCCCATTTTGCCAATTGGTGTTGCGTGATCGTTTTGCCCGTGCCGAAGTCGCCTGGGATTGCTGCCGTTCCGCCCTTCGCTATTGGGAAGAAGAAGTCAATTATTCGCTGCCCCGTGATTAGAGGAGTATCGGATGGAACTTTCTCACGTGACGGTCGCGGAATTCGAACCGGCCAGGAGTGCATGAGATAGAGTTTGGTCGTGCCTTTGCTTGTCTCTACCTCAGCGATTGGATCATCGAGTGTGTAGTTTCCTGCTGGCACTATGGACTTTAGCGTACCTGAGATTAAGGGGGGACTAGGATTCGATGTTTTACGAGTACCGTTTCTGGGACTTCGCCGAGGATGTCTCCGCCAGTAATTTTGTCGCCTTTCTTGAGGAATGGAGAGAATTCCCATTTCTTAGTCCGGTCGAGTGGAGTCGCTGATACACCTCTGCGAATGAACGCACCACCTTTTTCAAGTAATACCCGGAGTGGCCGTTGAGTTCCGTCGAAAAATTGGTTAACCAAACCCGGGCCAAGTTCGACAGACAATGGGTTCCCTGTGCGCTCAACTACTTCACCTGGTTTGATTCCTGTTGTCTCTTCGTAGACTTGAATTGTTGCAGTATCCCCTTCAACACGAATTATCTCGCCGATGAGTCCTATGCCGCCCACCTTGACGAGTTCATACATTCGAGCGCCGCGCATCTCGGAGGCAACGACTACGGGACCAGCCACTTTCTGGATCTTTCCTGGCTTGAAACTCAATACAGGTTCCTCAATTAGAGCGAGGCTGACTACTGAAAGTTGTTACTTATTGCTTTCGTTCAGGTCTTATTTCGCCAAAATTGTTTCGGCGACGAGATTTCACAAGAAAAAGTCCGATTAGTGCAGTTTCGATAAGAAAAGCCACAACAGCCGCATACACTCCTTCGGGGTAGAGATACGTCACGACCAGTCTTGGAAAGAAAAGTGAGCTCGGAACTCGATGGATTGTGAAGAATTGCGTCGAGTATAGTAACGACGCATTCTCCTGTGTATCTATTACGACCGTTCCGTAGTTTGGTACGCCAGATTGCCAGTCTTTTACTATGTTTGTCAAATCCCATTCCATCCATACATAGGGCCCGCTCCACCCACCTTGGCCCGGAGGTATAATTGCAGTTGCAGAATGATTTTCGGTCCATGGTGGCTGATCAGCCCAATTAACTCCCCAATCGGACCAAGGCTGTGTCAGTTCATAAACTCCGTACACTCTACCGGACGGATCGCCCATTTGAGGTGGGGTATCCGTTGTCTTGTGCCACAAGCGCAATCGTAGAGTTGCCGAAAGTATCCACACATTTTGAGGAACAGTTGAGATGTTGAATTGAATCCAGCCTCTCATATTGTAGGGAGGCTGATTGTATGAAGTAATTTCAAAGTTGTCAGATCCTCCGTTATTGGCTAGTGGAACCGATTGCCAGGAGTAGCTGTCCGCCGTCGGGTTCAGATTTAATGTCCGTACGGACGTCGTCCAAAACGCAGCGAAGGTAGCGCCGTAGAGCAGCAATATCAGCAAGATCACATCTATTTTCTTCATTTGAAGTAACCTTCGCCTGTTCTTTCAACAAAAACCACACTCATAAATCAAGATCTCCAAAGGCTAGCTGAATGTTCCGAGAACTAGAACCACGATCACGAGACCCATAAGAGCTGTTACGCCGATTAACAGAGTCGTAAGCCTGCCTAACTGTCTTGCTCTAAAAGCTAGGAACATAAGTCCCGCTATAATCGTCCAGATTGCCATGTCAAGTCCGAATCTGCCAGCCGGAATAATTAATTGGTTTACAAAGGATCCTGTCATAGTGCAAGTAACAATTTGGGTTAACCAAGGAAGAGGATAACCGTACTCCAGAAGCTGGCACGGATAGTTTCCAGTATCTAGAATCATAGAATAGCTTCTATACGAAACCAATCCCGTAGCGTAGGTTAGAAGAGCTCCAAGTCCAAAAGCTGCGAGTGCCGTTCGATATCTCGTAAGACGATGCGAGAACACAAGTAATGCACCTAATGCGACCAAGCTTAGTTGGAGTGGATAGTTGAACCAAAACAAGAAACAGATGCTGGTGCCGATTGTGAGTGTTTCGCAGTCGGCGTATGTCCCGGCAGCCACCATTAGGACAATTGATATGCCGATTAGTAAAATGCCAAGAACGAGCGGCAATCGAAATAGAATCGACTTTGCGACTTTTCGTTTTCGCAAGTCGCCTAGATTCGTTTCGCTTGCCAAGAGGATCAGCCGGCAAACAGGTTGTCCTTAATTAAAGCCATAACTCTTCTCGTCATTTGAAGGATGCTTGAAATTTGGTAAGTTTCCTGCAAGCATTGAGTGACTTGAAGAATATTCCCAGGAGTGGGTGGTTAAGTCATCGAATCTCCATACAAGATGTGGAGTCTGTTGCGGACCACAGCTTCTCCACAAGTGTGTTGTCTATGGTTCTGGCAAACTTCGAAGTGAAAACGGGAAGAGGTGTTAACGTTGAACGAGTTCTGAAAATGGCGTTGCTGCATGACCTTGCTGAGGTTCTTACTTTCGACATAAGCAAGGCCTACCTTGAATATTTGGGGGCAAGAGGACGCAAGCTGAAGAACGAGATCGAAAAATCTGCATGCGCTCATCTAAGCGAAGCCATGGAACCCTTCGGGATCTCGAGAGACTATGCAGCAGTCTGCGCCGAATATTTTAAGGATAAAACGATTGAGGCACAAATCGTTCACGCCGCAGATCGCCTCGACATACTACTCCAAGTGATAAACCTCGAACATAGAGGCTATCCTGGAACCATGATGCGTAACCTTTGGCAGAAGACTAGTGAGACGCTGGCTAACTCAAAATTGAGGTCGGTACGAAAAATTCAACGTATGATTGCAAAAGAACGCAAACTCTGCATCTAGTGAGTCGGCAGACTTAGATTATATGGAGATAATTCGCAGGAAGTTGCACTATGCCCGTGCCATTTTCATAAATCCAGACCCCAAATTCTTCGGAGGTGGGATCAGCCACAAGCGAAATGGCGTAAGGTGAAAACTGGTAGAATTGCATGTGAGTGTCGATGTCTGTTTGCGAGAGGAATAACCCGTGACCAGGATGAGAATGATACCAGCCAACTATGCGACCAGTTATCCTTCCCTCAACAATATCATTTGCCACCTTCGCAAGACGATCCGCCGGGAAGACACATGAAATCGTATCCCTTTCCGTTTCTCCGGCAATAATCTCGTTAATCCATAGCGCCTGATCTTCAAGGGTACCCATTAAGAGCCCTATGCGTTCGAACGGCCTGTTAATGTCCCGTGCGATCTTGTCAATTACACGGTTAGTGAGCATGACCTTGAACAAGGCTGGTACGCATTGAGATTCTTGGCAGTGTACTTAAGAGTTCGTGATATGTTCGCGTAATTCGCTATCTTTTGGTTCATCGATCCCGAGTATCATTGACCGAGTACGACGGGAAGCAGGATGCCCTTTAACTGAGGAAGCGATAATCTCTTAATGTTAGTCTACGATACATGGTATCGAGGTCTGGACGTGCCCAAAGCTTTCGTTTTCATGAATATAGATGCCGGTTCGGAAGTTGAGGTCTTGAAGAGTCTTAGGGAAGTGCCTGAAGTAAAGGAGTCCTACTTCGTATATGGCGTGTACGATGTCGTGGCCAAAATTGAAACTGACTCAATGGACCGACTCAAGGAAGTTATAACTTGGAAAGTAAGAAGGCTTGACAAGATCCGATCTACTCTAACCACCATCGTTAGCGAAGGAAAATAATCGTATGAACTAACAATCTCAATTCATGTGATCGTTGAATCAACCGTATCGGTTTGTCAACTAACACGTAGGTTACAGAATGAGTTGGATTCTAAATCAAATCCGTGAAAGAATCGCTGAAAACCAAACGCATTTCGACGAACTCCTTAACGATGGAAAAACATATCGAGTTTATCATGAAGTAAACCAAATCACCTCCGATATCGGTTCAACTTATGGCGTTCAGATTTTTCTGAATTTTCCAAACGCCAAGAGCATCTATGCTTTGAAGTCCTTCAGTTCCCGAGGAATCAGTATGATCGTAGATAGCTCACGCAAGAAGTTTCCAAAATTCTCTGAAGAGGAAGTTCATCGTGAATTATTGAAACGTATCCCGAACGCGCGGGTGGTCCCTGTCGGGTTCGGACACGAAGGTTTTCACGTTGATCTCGAATCTGGACGACTTACTGTACTGCCTAGTGGCATACATGTGTGGTGCGAGGTCGATCATCTATCCGAAGAATTTTTGGATTGGTTATTTGTGGAAGTTTATGGAATTACCAACACTCATCCTGATTGATTTCAGGCTAAACTTATAACCGATGATCACCGGTTGCATCAGGCCATCACGTGTTTCAGTATTGGATGAGCTGGATAAAATAAGAGAAAGGAAGATGCGAGAACTCATGAGTCAACCTTCAACACCTGATATTGACAAGCCCATTATTGTAAGTGATCGAAACTTCGATCAGACTATCAAATCATACCCATTAGTCGTTATTGACTGCTGGGCCGTCTGGTGCGCCCCCTGTCGTGCGATTGCACCGATAGTGGATCAGCTCGCTAAGGATTATAGTGGTAAGATGGTTTTCGGCAAACTCAATGTTGATGAGAATCCGGAAACTAGAGACCGCTTTGGAATAATGGCCATCCCCACGCTCCTAGTTATGAAGGATGGAAAGGAAGTGGATCGGATCGTTGGTGCGCTTCCAAAGAACCAGTTGGAAGCGAAAATCAGTTCACACGCTTGACAAAAAGCCGACTTATATTTGCCATTATTACGTAGTGGAAACTATCGAGCGATCACTCGATAGTCGATCTGTAGGCATGATGTCCGATGGCTAAGGAACTTATCGTCGTTCTTGATTTTGGAGGACAATATTCACATCTGATCACCAGACGAATCCGAGAATGTCAAGTTTATTCCGAATTGCTTCCGTACACTGTATCTGCGGATGAAGTGAGCAAACTAGAACCGAAAGGTATCGTGTTGTCCGGCGGACCTGCGAGCGTCTACGAGGCCCATTCTCCAAATTGTGATCCGCGGATCTTTACCCTCGGAGTTCCGGTTCTTGGAATATGTTATGGTCTGCAACTTATGGTTCAGGCACTTGGTGGAAAGGTCAAAGCCACAAATCGACGTGAGTTTGGTAAGACTGAACTCAGGGTTGCCGATAAGTCGGATCTACTAAGGAATGTGAACTCCAGGACTAATGTCTGGATGAGTCATGGGGACTGCGCTGAAGTGCTGCCTCTAGGTTTCGAAGTGCTTGCAAGCTCAGACAGCTGCAATATGGCTGCGATACGAAAATCATCCGACAGGCTCTATGGAGTACAATTCCATCCTGAAGTAGCTCACACGGTTCAGGGTATGGACGTTATTCGAAATTTCGTCATAAATATCTGCGGGTGTTCGCCAAATTGGACGCCTAGATCAATTATTGATACTTCTATCGAGAATATCCGTTCGGCTGTCGGAAATGGGGCGGTTCTCGTCGCCGTGAGCGGAGGGATTGATTCAACAACCGTAGCAGCCCTAGTGAGGAGAGCTGTACAAGACAGGTTGACCTGCGTTTTTGTGAATCACGGCCTCCTTCGGAAAAACGAGGAAGATTCGGTTATGAAAGCTCTGAAGGATTTGGAGCTGAACGTACGATATGTGGACGCAACCGATCGTTTTCTAAAGCGCCTAGAAGGAGTCATCGATCCTGAAATGAAGCGCAAGATAATTGGGGAAGAATTCATCAACGTTTTTGATGAGGAAAGCGCGAAACTGGGAAGTTTTGAATTCCTTGCGCAGGGAACGCTTTACCCTGATGTAATAGAAAGCGGGGGGACAGGAAGTGTTGCGTCAAGAATTAAGACACACCATAACGTTGGAGGGATTCCTGAATGGAGCAAATTCGAGATCATCGAACCGCTCAGGTTCCTCTACAAGGACGAAGTTAGGAAAATCGCGTCCGAGCTTGGCATCTCAAGATCCATTGTTAGCGCCCATCCCTTTCCGGGTCCCGGCTTGGCTGTGCGGATTATAGGAGAGGTGACTAGAGAAAAATTGCGAATCTGCAGAGAGGCTAGCTATATCGTCGAGGAGACGTTAAGGCGTCATAAGTTGTATGACGAGCTGTGGCAGGCTTTCGCTGTTGTTGGCGAAGATAGGGCTGTAGGTGTGCTCGGAGATGAGAGGAAGCTCGGTCATATTGTAACGATCCGTGCGGTAACATCATTCGACGGCATGACTGCGGATTGGGCAAGGCTGCCAGATCGTGTACTTGAGGAAATGAGCACTCGAATTACAGGCGAGATACCAGGGGTGACTTGGGTTAGTTACTCTGTTACTTCGAAGCCGCCATCTACGATCGAGCCCTGCTAAACCGAATAAGCATAGCTAATGCTACGATTCGACTTAGGATGAAGAAAAGGCGCGGAGTTACTTCGGCTTGAAGGAGTGCCCGCAGCCGCAGGTCTCGGTCGCATTGGGGTTATTGATTTTGAAGCCTTCGCCCATAACGGACTCGACGTAATCAATTTCTGCTCCTTCTACATACTTCGCGCTTTCAGCGTCAACTAGAACTTTCACGCCGTGTTTCTCGATCACGCAGTCGTCGTCTTTCTTCTGGTCAAACGCTAAGCCATACTGAAAGCCACTACAGCCGCCGCCTGATACGTATAGTCGTAAAGTGGCGTCGGTCTTTCCTTCCTTACCCATGGCTTCCTTAACTTTCGCAGCAGCTTTCTCAGTGACCGTTAGGTTAAGTGCGTCTGGCGGGTGTAGCATTATTTCCACTGCATGTTCGTTAACCAATAACGCTTATTTAAGCTTGGATTAGAACGGAAAGAGATGGAAATCATTCTAGTCAGTCACATATCACTATTGTCAGTTAATTTTTGCTTAAGGACGGATTAGTAGTTGGATCATACGCTTAGCATCGTGTACAGCGACGATTTCCAACACTACGACTTTGGTCCATCTCATCCGTTAAAGCCAACACGCCTCAAGTTGACTTTCGAACTGATGCGAAGCCTTGGGTTGTTGACTGCGTCTAACGTCGATGTCAAGGAACCACGCATGGCCAGCATGGAGGAATTGCAAATGTTCCATAGTGAAGAGTATTTGCAGTTCGTACAGGAGATGAGTCGAACTGGAGATGGCTACTTGGATCTCGGCGATACTCCTGCCTTCAAGGGATGCTTTGAAGCCTCAGCACTCGCAGTTGGTGCTTCGCTTACAGCAGTAGATATCGTAATGTCCGGGCACGCGAAACATGCCGTGAATATTGCTGGCGGTCTTCACCACGCTCACAAAGATCACGCCTCCGGTTTTTGCATATTCAACGATCCAGCGGTTGCAATTGCTTACTTGAAGAAGAAGTATAGCCTTAACAAAATACTGTACTTGGATGTGGATGCGCATCACGGAGATGGAGTAATGTACGGATTCTACGATGACGCAGCATTACTCGATATAGATTTCCACGAAGATGGACGGAACCTATTTCCTGGAACCGGTTTCGTCAACGAGATAGGTGAAGGAAAGGCGTCAGGTTTGAAGATCAACATTCCACTCCCACCATTCATGAATGATGATGGTTACCTGAAACTTTTCAGAGAGATAGTTCCCAGGGCGGTACGAAAGTTTCGACCTGAAATCCTTCTCATGCAGTGCGGCGCCGACGCTCACGCAAACGATCTTCTCGCTCACTTGAAGCTCACATCAAAAACATATCGTGAAGCGACCACTATCGTGGACGCCCTTTCACACGAGGTCTCGGACTCACGCCTTATCCTATTTGGCGGAGGAGGCTACAATTTGGCGAACGTAGCTCGCACTTGGACGCTAGTTTCAGCTGCCTCCATCGGTTACTCGCTGCCAAACGAGATTCCGGAAAATTGGCGCAAGCTGTTCGAAGCGCTAGTCGGAGAACCTGCACCCACAACCTTGGACAGCGAATGCGCCTATCACGACTTGCCGGAAGAGGTCATCTCTGAAATGGTCTCCTCAACTCTGGCAAAACTCAAAGCGAATATCGGGCTTCTGGATTCCTGAAACCTACGCTTCAGCGTTAACCTCTTCAGGCTTCAGAACTCCTGTCAGTATATCTTTCTGAACTCTAAGATAATCCTCCGGAGTACCGACATCAGCCCAATACCCTGTATGTTTGTATCCTGAAATCGCTCCTTCTCGCATAAGTTTCGGGAAAACATCCAATTCCAAAGATGTTCGTTTACCCTTAGGAATCTTGGAAAATAGCGACGGTCGAATAATATAGATGCCTGCGTTAACCCAGGATTCTCCTATCGGTTGTTTCCTTGGTTTCTCCACGAAACTTATCACCTTGTCAGTTTCGTCAAGTTCTACCGCACCGAATCTAGTGGGAGTTTTCGATTTTGCCAGCACGATCGTTGCAAGTGCGTTTGATTTCTTATGTGCGTAAACTAATTTGTCAAGATCGAGTCCCGCAAAAATCACGTCACCATTCAGCGTGAGAAAGTCAGAGTTGATGACGGATTCGGAGTTCTTGATAGCGCCACCCGTGTCAAGCGGTTCCTTCTCAAAACTGAACCGTAATTGCACCCCAAGCTTATGTTCGTCAAGGTACCGTACGATTTGTTCTTGCAAATAGCCTATGGCCAAAATGATTCTATCGAACTCATACTTCTTGACGTAGCTGATCTGATACTCCAGAAGCGCTTGATAGCCTATAGGAAGTAGAGGTTTCGGTGTCGAGAACGAAGTCGGCCTAACTCGTGTCTCGAACCCGCCGCACAATATCAACGCGGTTCTCTCGGGACGAAGCTGTTCTACTCCGAGCTTCAACAGATGTTCCGCTGTCTGTGAGCGATTCGTGAACCGCGTTCCATCAACTAACAGATCGATTTTATGAACAAGCGACGGGTCGAGCGTCATGCTGTAGCGGCGCTTCATAAATCAACGTATTACTTGCGGTCACTTAATTGTATTACGCCACTTATGGGCCATAATGCGTTGGAATATGGTGGGCCGGGAGAGATTTGAACTCTCGACCACCTGCGGTCTGCGCCTTGCTCTAACCTGTCAGGCAGGTATCCTAACCAGACTAGACGACCGGCCCGGAGGGTCGTCTGATTGAAAGTTCTGAGAAATAAAACCTACCGACGACTGATAGCCAACTATGAACCGCGGGGAACTCGGTTATAGGAAAGTCTTTGTGTACGTGGGATGACTGAAGGTTTGCTGTGAAATGACGAAGATCTACGATAGATTCATGAAATTTGATAAACGTGTTCGGTTTGCGGCTCTCGTTGACACTAACGGCAGAATTCTTGAAGGTGGAATGAGGGAAGGTGTTCAACCTCTCGAACCGCTCGAAAAGACGCCTCATCTAATCGCAAGACTCGTTTCAGTCCAAAAGCATGAGGACTTCGCAACTTTTTTCGGCAAACCTGAATATTCTATCCTAATCCATGAAGACATTATCGCAGCGATCTTTCATTCCGGACGAAAGTATGCACTCGTGACGATTGATCGAAAGTTCTCGCTTGAAAAGATTGAGAAATTACACAAATTGGCAGCTAGGAGTCTTCGCTGAGCGAAGACATGCGCTTGCCTCCTACATGCAATTACGCTTTATTTAGGACAATCTCGGGTTTTGCAGTGCGAAGATGCTTTTGCGGACTTTTTTGAAAGCTTCGGGAAATTAGACCGACGAAATACGCTTTCGGAAGTTCCCATAACATGACGCGCTTACTATGTCTCATTGAATCGTACATGAAACAAATGTGTGTGCAGAAGCATTGGTCACTTTTGACTTGCCGCACTTCGTTCTGTCTGTCTCTTGAATTCCAGAAGCTCTGAAAGTTCATCCCGTATTTCCTGAGATTTCCTATTGGTTTGCGGAGTTCGCATACTCGTACGTCGCCATTGTAATCGATCACAATTGATGTTTGTCCTGCCGTACATGGCATCTTCCATTTGCGTTGATGAACATAGTTTTGGTACTGCGTCTCATAGCTGAACTTGTACCCAGCTTTCCAGTATGCTTGCCTGAATCGCTCGAGGAGCGAGAACTTTCGTGGGGGTTTCGACACATATTCAAGATTTAGAGGCAATACTTGATTGTAGATTTCCCTAAGCTTCTGAGGAGAAACCGATTGTAGTTGGGGGTCTTTGGGGTCGCCTCGTATTATTTGGAAATAATGTCCGTCCAGATCTGACGTTGACTTGAAGTAACTTCCAAGTTCTGAGATCACGTCTTCGTTTTCCTGCGTAATCACGGAGTTAACGTAGAGCGTTAGGTTTTGGTATTGGTTCCGTAATTTTTGGAGTGAGTTTAATGTTTCGAGCGCTTGCTCAAAGTTTCTTGGAACTCCTCTGATTTTGTCATGAATTTCAGCTGGTCCGTCTATTGAGATATCGATCTCAAGATGAAGCTCAGGACAGGTTTGAAGAATTTCCATAACGATCGAAATTGTTTGAGCAGTTGGTAGTCCGTTGGTTGGAATTCTTACGTCTCTAATTTGATTATTCAAGTAGAAGAGTCGAATGACTTTAGCAAGATCCTTCCGGAGAAAAGGCTCTCCGCCTGAGATCCAAAGGTCATGGAACTGAGGCATAGTAACCGACAGTTTCGCAAATTCATCAAAAGTAAGGTCGCCTTTACGATTTAACTCGAGCCAGTAGAAACATGTTCTGCATCGAGCGTTGCATATTGAAGTTACGAAGAGAATTACTAGATCAAGTTGCTTTGCGAAGAGTGGCCTAAGGAATGCTTCACGATGTGGCAAGCTTGTATGTATGACCTCGCCATTCAATCTCTTGGATCCGCGATGATTTGAGGATACAGTAGCTCATGATCCAAGGAACAATAAGACTTGCGATGTAATCCATATGAGACGTTTGTTCAAATTGAGACTTCATAGCAGGCATAATACGTTTGAACAAATCAGATCTAGCCTTACAGCGCAAAACGCCTATCATGGAAGGCAGAAGAAGTAGGAATGCTGGTATGAACCAGCTCGGCGTCAGAAGTAAACCTGCGAGCAAGCTGCTTACTCCTAGGGCGAATGTCAAATTGAAAAACGCAAATACTCCTAACGCGTAATCCCAAAGACGCCTGTAATACGCTCTGACGAGCGCCGTTTGATTCGTTGCCCATTTAATGAACTTTCGGAAGGTAATGTTGCTTATTGAGGCAACCATACACTGCGGGAGAAAAAATATTCTAAACCCGCATTCTCGTAAGGCGGAGTTGAGCGATAGGTCATCACTCACGGCAGTACTCCACACGTCTGTGATCTTGATTTTGTCCAGAACATCGGCGCGCGCTGCCATCGCTCCACCCCAAGGGAAGTTGTATTTGTCGTCGAAGAGAAGGCTTGTTCCGAAGGCATTCCAGGCAGACTGGGCATGCGACCAAAATTTGTTCTGAGTTGGAAAATACCATCGGTATCCGGTAGTCGCTCCGATCGATGGATCGGAGAGCGGATCAACTAATTCACTCAACCAGTAAGGTGGTGCAAATGAGTCACTATCTAGGAACGCGTAGACTTCGGCTGTATTTTTCTCTAAGGCGGTAAGCAGAGCGGAGACTTTACCGCTGGCGTGTAAGTGATTTTTCGACGTGATTAGCGTCGCTTTGCTATTTGGATAACGGGTAATCACGGCTTCAGCTACACTATATGCTGGGTCTTTCGTATCATCAGTTACTATTACTGAAGTATAATCTTCGTAATCCTGGTGGAGCATTGCGACAATGTTTTTTTCCAATCCTGGTTCGTCACCTTTACATGCCATGATTAGGCAGGTCGTAGGTGAGAACCCCGTCTTCGGTCGTGAGAGAACCGTTAGCGCTTTCCTTTCGTAATCTCTCCCTAGGCGCAGGGTGTAGAGAGACGTTAAAGTTGCTAGCATTCCTAGCAGCAGTATGAAGTAGTAGCTCATCTCTGCTAAGAACAGAGACGATCACGTTCAGTACGTGTTAAGCTTCGATGATCTCGCACTTTATCTGCTTGATCAATTCTTCCGCTTTCTTCGGATCGACCTTTATTGTGTACAATGCTTTACGTGTTCGAAGTTTCAGCTTCACCGTGTCCTGAAGTCTCTTTACTCGGCATACGCTTGCTCGTTCTGATACTTGGATGAATTTTTCGGCGTCAGCAATTTCAACGGGCATTGTGAATCTCGAGTGCTTCTACGAGCGATGAGTCAGATATAAACGTGAAATTAGATTAGGCCGTGAAGACTAAGAGTTCTTCTTCATATCGCCTTCCGTCTATGATGGAGCCGGGTGGCTTTCTGTCAATTTTCCTGCTTGACAGGAGTTCCGTCAGTCGCGCATTCGCTTCTATGGGCGTAATGATTTCGTTTCTTAACAAGGTTAGTGGCACATCTAATCGAAGGGGTCTTGACGGTATAACGTGGCAGGTGGATTTGTGAGGAAGCAGGATTTTCTCCTCTCCAAGTTCTCGTATCCTTTGTTTGGTGAAGGTTGGCAGGGGGATAACAAAATTCGCGTTAGCCGATTTCCAGCGTTGGATGGCGACGATTGATGGTTGGTACTCTACTTTGTGTCCCTTTAGTGACACCGCTCTCTCCAATTCTTCAGCTCGTCTAGCGCTTTGAACGTCATCGATCGGTTGTGTAGGAATGAACCTTGTTCCTTTACTCGCTAGGATTATTTCCGACCCACTAAGAGCATCCTTTTCCTTCTTATAGTTCACTGCGAATTCTTCGAGCAGCTCTTCAGCGAATTTTTCTGATTCTTCAATGTTAAAGACGCGATACCACGATTCTACTTTAATTTCCGGGTTATCATAATCGATAAGGCAGCACGGTGCAAAACGACATCTCAGTCGCTTCAACGAATTGAAGCGGTGCATCCCATCAAGAATCACGTGATCTTTCTCATCGATAATTAATGGATCCCTTACTTCCTCTTCTGATTCCATCTCGTTCGAAAGCTTGCGTACAAGACTATCGATCACTTCTTCGTGAGGATTGAGAAGACTGAGTTCCAATAAAGCGAGCTTGAAATTGAGATTCGTCGAACTAACTTCCAATTTTGAACCCCAATTTGCGACGGAAATTCATGATTGCTGGAGGCCCAAATTACCTCGGATGAAGAAAAACGGAGGCGATTTCTTCGGCGAACCGAAGAAATCCGACGAAGTATACTCACGGGAGTATTTACTTCGTGAACTTGGTCATCTTAGTACCGCAAGTCGGACAGACAGCACGCATCATGTTTCGGCCCTTTGCGGTCTTTTCCATCGTTGTCTGATCATCAGGTACGGTTTTCTTTTCCTTACATTTCACACAAAACATTTCAGCCAATGAACTTCCCTCCCCAATCTGAATCGATTCTGTTACCGCATGACTAGACCATAAAAGCCTTTTCCAACGACAAGGGGACGATCGTGACGATTCTTGGCGAATTTCCATCGGACGCATTATAGGAAGAACTATTAAACAACATGTTCTTACGCGAAAAATGCGGCAAAGTGGTTAATTTTGGCAGCGCGGAAACTAATCTCAATCATCGGAACAGGCAAACTTGGTAGTGCGGTGGCTCTACAAGTGGCTTCTCGTGAACTTGGCGATATTAGACTCATCGATATTATCCAAGGACTTCCTCAAGGTGAGGCACTGGATCTTGGGCAGATGACTGCGGAACAGGGGGCTGACGTGGATATTGTCGGATCAAATGACTACAAAGATGTCGCGGGCTCTGACCTAATTGTCGTGATCGGAGGGTTGGGAAGAAAGCCCGGAATGACGCGACTGGATCTGCAGGATAAGAATGAAGAAATTATTCGAGGGATCGCGCAGAAGATTGTGGAGTACTGCGCCAAAGTCACTTATCATGCTTGTCACGAATCCGGTGGACGTTATGACGTATTTGACCTGGAAAGTCTCAGGTTTCGATTCTTCGCGTGTCTTCGGTCAGAGTGGCATGCTCGACACTATGCGCTTCAAATACTTCATCGCGAAAGCCCTCGCAGTCTCGACAAGTTCAGTGCAGGCAGTTGTCATCGGCGAACATGGCGACTCAATGGTCCCATTACCACGATTCTCTACTGTGAACGGAGTACCGATCACCGAACTTCTCCCAGCAGATCAAGTGGCTGAGATTGTCGATCGAACTCGGAAGACGGCGGCTGAGGTAATAGCTCTCAAAGGAGCAACCATCTACGCCCCAGCTCACGGGATAGCCAGAATGATTGAGACTGTCGTGAAAGACAAGAGGATGGCGCTTTGTATGACCGCCCATCTTAACGGAGAGTTTGGAATCAAAGATCTCTACATCGACGTCCCAGCAGTGCTGGGCGCTAAAGGTGTCGAGCGCATTATTGAACTAAAATTAAATGATGAAGAGAGAGCCGCTTTTCAAAAATCTGCAGACGTCGTGAGGACCGCCGTAAGTCATCTTAAGACAGTCAAATCAGTGCAAGGATAGATGCCTGATCTAGTTACCCTTTCTAGCCTTAGCCACACGATTGGCGATTTGGGCCGCCACGACTCCAGCCGCTATCCCTGAATCGATGTTCACTACGGCAAGACCCAAGGAACAAGCCTGCAACATTGCCATGAGGGCAGCGCGTCCTCCACCACCATAACCGTAGCCTGAAGATGCAGGAACAGCGATTAACGGAATATCAACTAATCCCGCCACCACCGTGGGCAACGCACCTTCGCGTCCAGCCACAACTATGAGGCTGTCAACGTCATTCTTGATGAGATCCCTCAACGGCTCGATCAAACGATGAATACCAGCAACCCCCGCATCCGCCTCAAGGAAGGTCCTGCAGCCCATCTCATTGGCAATCATTTCAGCATCCTCAGCCACCGCCAAGTCGACTGTTCCAGCTGTGAGAATTCCAACTCTTCCTCCAGTCTGTCTTAGCTCAAAGTCTGCTCGTTTAATCACGACTGATTTCGAGTGAGGGAACTTCCTGATGTTGCCCTTGCCATCAAATCTTGTTTCTAAGCTAGCTAGTTGGATATTGTCGACTCGTGTTAGTATTGCGCGGCCATTTTTGTCAAGCATACGCTCAGAGATCGCAAGCAAATCTTCAACAGATTTTCCCTCACCAAAAACGATTTCCGGAACTCCTCTTCGTAGTTCTCTCCCTACATCCAATCTCGCGATGCCAGTAACCTTCTCGACGATGTCAAATTTTAGTTCCTTTTCTGCTTCATCAACCGAAATGGTTCCACGTGCGAGTTTCTCGAGGATTTCGCGAAGATTTTCGCCTTGGAAATACCTAAGTACCTTGAACGTTCAGCGTATCATAAAATGTTAACAGGCGATACAAAGCTCGTAACGGTTAGGGGCGAGGTTGTCACCTTCATCCCATCAGCACTCCGAACTAAAGCTGAGTTAATACTGAGTGAGCTCCAGAGTTTTGGAAAAGTGATTGTGGCATTCTCAGGCGGAATCGACAGCACGCTTATGTTGTATCTTGCAAAGCTTGAACTTCAATCGAACGCCGTAGCCGTTACCGCCAACTCCCCTAGCCTTGCATCATCAGAGTTGGAAGAAGCGAAGAAAATTGCCGCAGTATTGAACGTGAAGCAGATCATTGTCCAAACTGATGAATTGGACGATCCTAGTTACGCTTCGAACCCATCGAACAGATGCTACTTCTGTAAGAAAGAACTAAGCCAGAAACTCATCGTCTTGGCAGGAAAGCTGGGCATCAACACTATAGTGGATGGAACGAACGCGGACGATCTGAAAGGACACAGACCGGGAGCTGTGGCATTATCTGAGCACGGCGTACGGCGACCTTTAGCGGATTTCGGCATGACCAAGTCTGAGGTCAGAGAGCTTTCCAGAATATTCAAACTACCCAACTCAGAAAAACCCTCAAACCCATGCCTGTCCTCGCGTGTAGAGTACGGCCAAGCGATCACTCCAGAAAAACTCCTCAGAATCGAGAGATCCGAACAATACATTCGGTCTCTGATCGAAGTGAAGGAATTGAGAGTACGCGATCACGGAAATCTGGCTAGGATCGAAGTTGGCAAGGACGAAAGGCACTTACTTTTTGATGAATCAACACTCGACAAGATCAGTGAGGCTCTAAGGGAATTCGGCTATGCTTATGTTGCGTTCGACGTCCGTGGGTATAGAACCGGGAGCATGAACGATTTACTGAAAATCAAAAACTAGATGGAACCTTAACTCGCGGTTTTGGAACGCGATTTTCTTGACTTGAAAAGTAAAGCAACCCCCAGTATGATAATGATCGCGGCAGCAGTTAGTAACACTATAGATTCGACCTGTTGCCAAATCGGCTCGACTGACAGAGCCTCATTGATAGTGGACGTTGACTGAGCCATAATGCTAGTGCTCGACGTTGTCATCGTGATCATTGCCGTGGTAGTTTGAATAGACGACATCGTTGTCATCTGAACCGTACCAACCTGAACAGAAATATTGTCAACTGTAGAAGTGTCTATCCCGTTAGCGACGAGCTCAAAGTTGGCGAACAAATAGACGACAACCGCCAATTGCCATGACAACACTACGTTAGGCGTTGTCACCACATTAGGTACAGTGACAACAAAATTGGGCTGCTGTAACACAAGATAGCCGATCGGAACACTAGCCATCGATAATATCTGATTCCTCGCAGTATCATGGATATCAACACGGGCAGTGTAGAACACTTGTTGCTCTGCTGGACTACAAATCCCGGACACGACGGTTGAAAGTTGAATCTGCTGATTGGGCGGAGCAGGCTGCTGATAGTTAACTGAGATATTCGTTATTTGGCATAAGGACGCTCTGACAGCGCTCGTCCCAAGAAAGGATCCGCAAAGAACAATGCATAGAGAAATGTAAATGGTTATTCTGAATGGGTTAGGCAGACCAGTATTCATGAGCGTCCAATCCTCTTCCATGCCTTAACTAACGAGATTAGCTTGACGTGTTATCCGCCATGTGCAACAGGAAGCAATGCTAATTCATCATTGTCCTTGAGTTCCGTCTCTAGACCGTTCAAAGAGCCGATCTCACGTCCTGAGACAATTATAAGCGCGTTAGAGACGAGGGTCAGAGCTATCTCCGCTCACCAATAAGCTCCTCAAATCCCGCAAGTCCTCTCTCTGAATCAACTCCTCTATAGCATACCGTACCGTTGTCCCTGCCTTTTCGGGAAGTTCAAGAACTATCTCCCCAGAACGCGCTGTAGACCTGAATACTCCGTACAACCTCAGCCTAAGTCGCAAGTTCCGTCCTCTCTATTCTCAGACGGCTAGCTTATAGGTTCGTGAACTTTCACACGGATATAGACTATTTTGGATCTCGCTGGAGTGTACTGTGGGTTCTGCGGGGCTCTGCTCGAGGGGCCATTAAAGGCATGTAAGAAATGTGGGAACACTATGTGCGAAAAATGTCTCAGTGAGCACGAAAGAACCTGTGGACCTCACGTTTGATGCTATTGGTCCCAGGGTAAACGTGTCATCTTTGCGCTAAGAAACACACTGCCACATGTGCCCCGTTTAACATGTAATGTCTACTTAATGTTATTAATTGTTAATCATAGCCAACATCATCAACGGCTGGTTCAAAATGCGTAGATTCAATGGTAAAATTTCCCTACTCCTAATCGCGAGCATCCTAATTGTTCTCATGGCATCAACGGCACCTGCAAGCGCGCAGTTGGGCGTATGGCGCGACATCAACCCAACATCATACATCAGTCCACCCGCGAATCCACAACTGAACTCTGTCTACATGTTCAATCGAGGTTTTGACCCACAGTGTGAGGGAACGACTGAGTGCGGTTGGGCGGTAGGTGACTCTAGGCCAACAACAAATACGACAACAGGTCTCCCGGCCATATTCCATTACGATGGTCAAACATGGAACTTCGTGCCCGCACCACAATTCATGGGATTCCCGACAGTTCCTGTTGCATACAACTTAACCGCTGTGACATTCGGACCGCCAAATAATCCAATCAGTCCAACTGACGGTTGGGCCGTCGGATTCACGAACTTCACATTCAACATTCCCATTCCTGCTCCAACGGCTGGGCCTCCCACTCCTCCATCAATAAACCAATGTGCATTCGTCAACCCAATGCTTGGTCCAAATCTGGGTTGTACTGCGCTTGCGATTCATTGGGATGGCGTCGGGTGGCGACTTCAAACCGCCGGACTTGCTGGCATCAATGCTGGTCCCCTCTGGGACGACGTTCATGGTCAGTTCGACCGACGTGTGGGCTGTTGGTGAGAATACTGCGGGAACGGCCGGAATCTTCTGGCATTGGACTGGCGTTCCAGGATTAGGTGGTGGTTGGAACATGCCCCAAGCTCCTATCCAAGGTGTAATCTTCTACTCAATCTTCATGGTCAGCTCAACGGAAGGTTGGGCTATTGGTTCAGGTGGAGCCATTTGGCATTACACTGGCGGTGCATGGAGCGCATTCACCTCACCCGCAAGCGGCATAACCACCTGCGGAACGGAATCGAGCGGAGTTTCTCTACGATCAATCTTCATGCTAAGTCCAACCGAGGGATGGGCTGTCGGCGACTGCGGCACCATAATTCAATATACTTCAGGAACATGGAACGGGCCAGTAAGCCCCGGAACGACTTCATTCAACCTGCTCTCGGTGTTCATGGTTTCATCGAACGAAGGATGGGCATTTGGCCAACGCGGAACCATAATCCACTATTCAGGCGGAAGCTGGTCCCTACTCTCTTCAAACTTAGTACCAACTTCACCTGTAGGAGCAATGAACTTCAACTCGGCATACTTCAACAACCCCAGTGACGGTTGGGGAGTTGGAACCGACGGAGTCATCATGCATTTCGACGGTACAAACTATGGCACTGTAACTAGTCCCACAATCAACAATTTTACATCGATCTCGTTCGGTCCGCCATTAACTGGACCAATCGATCCTAATGATGGCTGGGCTGTCGGCAATGCGTCCGCACCATCCCCAATTGTACCTGCACCGGGCGCCAACACTTTTGAGCCCACGGTATATCATTGGAACGGATTTGTGTGGACAAAGGGTGTATCGATAGGTACCACGAACAATCTAAACTCCGTCTTCATGATTGGTCCAGGTGATGTATGGACCGTGGGGGGAGGTACTCATACTACCGCCTCATGCACATTGGTCGATTGCCCTGTAATCTTACACTTCACTGGAGGAAGTTGGAGCACCATTACTCCGCCTCCTGGAGCATACGTATTGAAATCAATCTTCATGGTCAGCTCAACAGAAGGTTGGGCGGTTGGAGAACAAGCGGGAACTTGTACGAATCCGACCACATGCTCGCCTTTGCCGTCTGGGATTATCTTGCACTACATGTTTCAGGTGGCGTTGGAACGTGGGGGGTCTTTCCATCTCCTTCAAGCCCAACACCGACACCGCCACTCAATTCAGTCTTCATGCTTTCCCCAACTAACGGCTGGGCCGTCGGGGATAACGCTACTATACTTGAATATACCGTGTCGGGAGGAGTCGGTACATGGAACCCCATTGCCATTAGCGGAACCCCAACATTATCGACCGATGCAAATCTGACCTCGATCTTCATGCTGAACCCAACGACGGGTTGGATTGTCGGAGGTATTCAGAACGGATGCAACCCCTCCGAACCCGAATGCGCCGCAGTAGGCAATCCCACTGGGCTTCCGAGTCCACCTGCGGAGATCGAGAATCCTCAAGCTGCTGCTGCTGGACCGATCAGCTTGTACTGGGACGGAACGAAATGGGAACCCGTTCCGATGCCACCGCTGCCAGGCAAGATTGCGTCTACGGGTATTGAAAGCGGTACACTGAAGTCAGTCTTCTTTACGAGCCCCAACGATGGGTGGACTGTTGGTCTTCCAGGGAAGCTTACTGCATCGATCTATCACTGGGATGGGACCTCGTGGAGAGTCGTCGTTCTATCCCCACCGCTAATAGGACAAATTCCTGGACAGGTTCCGCCAGTTCTGTCGTCAGTTTACATGACTTCTGGAGGCAACGGTTGGATCGTGGGCGGAGATCCAGGGATTACAGGTAGCAGCTACACCACGTGGCCCCCGGTCAGTCTGAACCCGCCGCCAAACTCGCCGCAGGGCTAACTGTCTTACGCGGCAATGTGCTAACACCAGGACCGCCAGTTATTACTTCTAGCTGCCCAGCTATCTTAGCTGATCCTCTTCCGCTTCACCGGGAAACCACTCTCTGCAATATTGCAGTTCTCTGCTTTCGGTGGGGAGTATCTACTCGAATTCAACCTCAGTAATAGTTTCCACTGTAACGACGCAGTACACAGCCGCATCAACATCAACTACCATAACACGTACTTTCTCAACTAACAGCACCATTACGATCCCCGTAAACGCTACCACTTCCGCAGGGCATCCAGGGATTCCAGGATTCACAAGTGAATCCATAATTGCCGGCATCTCAGTCGGCCTGCTAACCCTGATCGTCCTAAGACGACGACGCTTCAGGGGAAGCAAGTAGAATTGACTGCCGAGGCGACAACGATGTCGAATCGGAGAATGAGGATGGCAAACATTACCGCCACCCTCCCGATCCAACTTCTCGACAAAGTTGACGAATTGATCGATGAAGCGAAAGTTCCGTCAAGGTCCTTCGTGATTCGCGAAGCCGTCCGAAAATATTTGAAGGAATTCGAAAAATGACACCTAAGCACAGAAAAACTAAATTGAGTTATCAGAAATCCGGTATATCGATCGCTGCGTCGTAGCGGAATTCTACTTGCTGCAGCACTGATTATTTTGATTGTGGCGTTCAGCGTTGCGCCAACGTTGGCTGCTAGTACATTCGGACGATGGCGTGACATCAACCCGACTCAGTATGTTGCTGCTGATCCTAGCGCGACTCTTCGTGGAATATACATGAGACAATCCAGTGGATCAGCGTCCATTGGTTCCGGTGATGGATGGGCAGTGGGCGGCGATGGCACGACAGGAGTTATTTCGCATTATGATGGATTTTCATGGCAAATACTCTCTCCACCAGTACCGACTGCCGTGTACTCGTCTGCAAACTTCTGCTTGAATCCTGGAGCGCCAGGAGTTGGTTCGCTCTGTACTCCGTACACTCAGAACGGTAACCTTGCGGATGGATGGTTGGTAGGCAGCAGCACGGTCGCTTTCGGCACGTGTACGACACCGACCTGCCCAGTCGCTTCGTACTGGAACGGTGGTACACTTACCGAGAAAGACGAAGGACTCTTTGCAGCAGGCGCTGGCAACCTGACATCAGTGTTCATGGTATGCAATTCACCTGAAACCGGACAGACGGGATGCTCAGGACCATTCCAATCACAAGGACTCACCTACGCAGTCGGCCAAACCAATACTGGATCGCATGGCATCATCTGCAACTTCAACGGAGATCCACTGGCTGGTGGTTCATGGGGATGCCCGTTCACTAGCACACATGCAACCGTCTTCAACAGCGTCTACATGTATACTGACTCGACCGGCAATCTCGGTGGATTTGCGGTCGGTAATAATGGTGACATAGCGCAACTCACCAGTGGTGGTTGGACTGAAACACAGCCAGCTGACAATGTCACTTTCAATTCCGTCTTCGTCGATCAGGGTAGTAGTAGCCTCGAAGCGTGGGCGGTAGGTAATAATGGAGAGATTTGGCATTTCTGCTGCGGCTCAGCGGGAAGTTGGAATGGACCCGTAAGCCCAGGAGCAACGAGTCAAAATCTCATGAGCGTATTTTTGACCAGTACCTCTCAGGGTGTCATAGTTGGTTTCGGTAGTGTCATTCTAGCTTCCAACACTCTTGGGCAAGGCAATGGGAATCAGTGGCTTGCGCTAACAACCCCAAGCCAAACCGCGACTGGCCTTGGCATAAACCTACTAGGTTTGTCAATTCCGAGCGGCGGGAATGGTTGGGCGGTTGGAACTCAGGGTGTGATTATCGATACGCAGAATTCGAATTGTGGAAATTCCGTGCTAAGTCCATGCTGGGGAGGGAACACTGGAATATTACAGACGACGAACCTAACCTCCGTCTACGAAATAGGTCAGAGCGATGCTTGGATGGGCGGCTGGTGGGATTTCGCGAATAATCAGCCCTCACTACTCCATTGGGATGGAGTAAAATGGCACCACGCACAAATCCAGCCACCACCTCAACTGGGCGGGCAACCGTTCAACATTACGAGTATCTCGATGGATGGTTCCGGTGATGGTTGGGCTGTCGGCGGAATCGCTTGTCCTCCACCCGGCGCGCAGCCATGCCATGTTACTACCGAAGTTCCGTTCGCTCTGCATTGGGACAGCAACACGTGGACCGGTGCATCTTCGAGTCAACCAGTGTGCACATGCTCTCTCACTTCCGTGTACATGATTAGTAGTAGTGAAGGGTGGGCTGTGGGTGACCAGGGCCAATTCTTCCACTACACAACAAGCGTAAACCAGTGGGGATTATTCGCACAAGCAACTGGAGATGTGAAATTGAATTCCGTGTTCATCAACAATAACGGCGCTAATCAGTTCGCTGGATGGGCTGTTGGAAATAATGGTGTCGTATATTCATTGTCGGAGGTGAATTCAGTAGCCACCTGGTCGCAAATCACACTCTCTGCGCTTGGAGGAGCAACTCCAAATCTCTACAGTGTCTTCTTTACGGATTCAAATCACGGTTGGATCGTGGGAGCCGACAACACAGTACTAACAACAACAAACGGAGGACAGGGATGGAGTGGTGGAGAGAATCAAGTGATCGGCGCCCCTTCAACAGGTGTTCTGCGATCAGTCTTCGTTGACACTCAAAATACTGGTTCAGGGTAACGGTGACGGTTGGGCGGTTGGAGGTACCGATGAGACAGGAAGCGCTAGTTCGCTCTTCGCCCATTGGGATGGACAAATTTGGACTGACACGACAATCTCGCCTCCAATAGCGCCTGGCCTTGCTCTATATTCGGTGTGGGGGCAGTCAGGCAATACTCAGGACGGTTGGGCAGTAGGAGCTACTCCGCAAGGCTCTATTACCGGTGCTCCTCTTGCAGGAGTCTTCCACCTAGACCCACTGAATCCTCCGGTCTATAACGGAGGTGGAAGTGGACCAAGTCAGGCGACAACAACTGCGTCGACAACAACAACTTCCACGAACGTTATCGCTTCGACGGTTAGCACTTCTGGAACAACAACCTCAACCAGCATCAACGTACAAAGTGCTACAGCGACTGCCGTATCCAGTTCCGTGTCGACCACAATGCTGACCAGCACATCCACTGCAGTGAGCACTTCGGTCAGCGTCAACACACTCCAGGTGCCTGGCATCCCAGGATTCCCTTGGGAATCTATACTGGCCGGAATTCTGTTCGGGATAACTGTGATTGCTCTAGTTCGAAGGCGTAGGACAAGTAACTGATAGAGAGATGGTCAAGGTTAATGCACCGATCCTATCGCAGCAGTGTCTCCGTCGGACTGGTCGTCATCGCGGTCATGGTTCTAGTATCTTCGTTTAGCATACCAATCAAAGCCCAGACTGCTTCTACCACCTTTTCGACTACTGTATCGACCACGTCAACTACGACGATGCAATCGCTCAGCGTATTCACTTGGAACTCCACCTCGACTTCAACAACTAGCACGACGGCTCTGTCAACAACCAGCTCTATCCAGGTTGTAACTGTAACTTCAGTTGCTACGGTAGGGTCTACTACTTTTCAGAATCCATCGTCCGGCGGCACCGGAATACCTGGCTTCCCGTTGGAGGCTATTCTGTTGGGCATAATTCTTGGTGGACTAGTTATCGGTCTACTGAGGAGAAGACGGGTCGGAAAGAGTAACTGAAATCGTCAGCCTCGCTACGGCGTGTAAAGCACGATTCGATTTAGTAACGAAGAATTACATGTACCCGCGCTCACCTATTCCAGGTTTATTTGCATAGGCCGACTCGTTACGTTCAGATGTGCAATTCATGAAGTTGAGTTCTGTCAGTACACTAGTAATTTTGATCGCTATCACGCTTAGCCTCGCAACCTTCGCGAGCATAACACCCACCACAAGCGCGCAAGCTGATCTCCTACACTATAACAAGTACGACCGGCCTGGGCACATCGAACAGCGGAGTTGTTCAGGTTGAATTTAATTCCGCACAAATTACTTTGGCATATCCACAAACCTACCAGTTCGGGGTTAGTGCAAAGACGGCAACCGGCTTGTGGATTACACAGCTTAACTGGTACTATGGTGACGGAGCCTCGTTGTCACTTCCCTACTGCTGCCAGGCTCAAATCAGCTACGTAAGCAACCACGGCTACGCTCAATCAGGAACCTACATTGTGACCGTTTACGCATACGATAATGCTGGAAACTTCGGATCAGCGCAAATGACGGTCAATTGGGCAGTTCCCGCATATTCAAGCTACTGAGTAATCCGCCTTCTCCTGGTGTCTGAACGGAGCCTAGTTGTAGTAGCTTGAATTCACTAGCCGAACGCCAATTAGGTACCTTTCTCGGTTCTCAACTTTAAAAAGGGCTTATATACAGAAGCGTTACGGTTATATGCCGTATATTTAAGGTGGAGAATCTGCAGAGCAAGAAGGTTTTCATTAACATCGAAAACGTGGTTGCCTCTGCCACGCTTCATCAAAATATCGACCTGAACTCTATCGTCCGCGTTTTCCCGGGTGTTGAATATCGTCCTGAACAGTTCCCGGGGCTCGTATATCGGCTCAAGAAACCTAAAACGGCCACGCTTATCTTCAGTTCAGGTAAGATGGTGTGCACTGGCGCAAAATCTGAGAGACAGGCCAGAAAGGCAGTGATGAAAGTTGTTGATGAACTGAAGAGGAACGGGATCGTAATTCTCGGCAAACCCGAAATTCAGATCCAGAACATCGTCGCTTCAGCAGGATTGGGAGGCTACATTGACTTAGAAAAATCTACTTATTCCCTTAAGCGCACCATGTACGAACCTGAACAGTTTCCAGGATTGATCTATCGAATGGATGACCCGAAAGTTGTCATCCTTCTGTTCGCTAGCGGGAAACTCGTCTGTACAGGTGCTAAGAAAGAGACCGAAGTTCACCGTGCCGTGAACAAGCTTCAAGATACGCTGGAAGAAAAAGCCTTGATAACTTACGAAGTTACAGTTCCGCCCCCCCACGAATAGGTGTGTCAGCGAAAAGCCATGGCAGATAAGAGAAAGATTGGCGCGTACATTCTGATAAAAATCGCTCCAGGAAAATCAAGAACTATAACCGAAGAACTCTCGTCAATTGAAGGAGTGAGAACCGCTCATCCCGTGACGGGGATGTTTGATATTATCGCGTATGTTGAAGCTGAGGACATCAATCATCTCACCGAAATCGTCAGGAGCAAAGTCCAAACAATTAATGGTATACTACGCACGCACACTGCGATTGTCGGCGAACTTATGACGACTGGAGACTAAGCTAACTCTAAGTTCGCTTAGGCTTCTTAGGTTTCGACTCGTTATATTCGATTGCAATAATCAAAGCAACGAGTACTATGATGAGAGTTATTCCAACCGGGCCTCGAAGTTCCAAGCTGACCAAGCCGATGTAGGGGATTTTAGCAACATATACGCCCATAAGGTTCTGGGCTGGTACCTGCCAGCCGTCAGGTCCGGGATTATTGTCGCCCTTGGTCTGATAGAAGATTTGATTATTCTGATTCATTACGGCGATTACTCGATGTACAATCGGCATTTCATAGTCGTAGGGATTATGGAAGATGATTATTGTTCCCACGGTAACCTCAGAAGGATTTTCTCCCCTAACTATGATTATGTCGCCTACGTTCAACGTAGGGATCATACTCCCCGACGAGACCACCATCAGAGGAGAATCAGTGCTCAATGCGACCCGTAATACCGCTACGCTTCCATAGGTTGCGGCGAAGAGAATTAGTATGATGAGTATAACTCGCGCAGCCGGGTTCTTCTGGAAGAACTTCCGAGTCTTTGCGCAGGTGCTATCTTTCGACATTTCGTGTCAGGGGACGAAAGATTTCCTCTATTCATATTGCTTTCGAATTAGTCACGCTTACCTTGAGTCTGAATTAGCCTTGCTAACTCGAGGGTAGCGCTGTTCTCCAGATTCAAGGAAGCCTATTCCGCCATCCGTAATTTTATAAATTCTCCTTCCTCGGCCTCTCTCTGAATCCCATTCGCCTTGAATGTATCCGTCCTCCTCAAGCGAATGGAGCAATGGGTACAGAGTGCCTGCGCTAAGATAGACTTGAAATCTATCGCGTATAGCGCCGTTCACTTCGTATCCCCACAATGGTTTCGTGCGTAGAAGCCTGAGAATAATCAGGTCTAAGTTGTTCTTGACTACTCGTTCGCGCCATTCTTTGTCCAAGTTCTGAAACAAGACAACGTCAACCTGATTTCTCGCTCTAGACTCGTACGAATCTTACTGTGCTACGTCGTATTAAGTCGTAATCCAATATTCCTGACCAGACTATTTACTGCTGGTAGTTAGTCGCTTACGGATACTTGGCTGCCTTGTCCGAGGCCTAAGGGTTGCTCTTCGAATTTAACTACAAGAAAATCATCCTCGATCCCGATCACTTTCCCCTTGTAGTCTTTGGTTTTGGAGAATTGGAAGCTGGCTTCATGTCCGACGTATCTCTCTACGTCCATTTCCGGAATTGTTAGCCAAGCCTTGTTCTCAGCGTCCTCAAAGGTAATTACGACACCTATGGTCATATTCTTCTGCCACCTGGATGTTGATTAGCTACTGATTCTTCTTGAAGTTTTCCTGAGTTTGATTTTCTCGTCCGATTTGTTTCAGTCGCAAGTGTCGTCGCACTTCGGCTTCAGCCCATCTGCGTTTCTCTTCATCTGTTTGAAGGGTCAGTCGAGGTACTTCTGTCGGTTTACCGTTCTTACCGAGAGCTATGTAAGTTAGGAAACACGTGCCCGTATGTCTGATCTTTCCTGACACTGGATTTTCGGCTTCGACACGGACACCGATCTCCATAGATGTCTTGTGAACCAGGTTGATTGATGCTATCAGGCGGAGCAGGTCTCCGATATACACTGGAGAAAAGAAATCCATTCGATCCACAGAGGCTGTTACTACATTGGCTCTGGCATGTTTGTATGCTACGATAGCTGCGGTTTCATCGACTAATCGGAGTATGGCACCACCGAACACGTTTCCGGCAACGTTAGCGTCCATGGGCATCATAATACGGACCACTGTTGTTGACGATTCGCTGGGAGATTTGGATGAGAATTTAACCACCGGACTCCAACGATGAACAAAGACGGATATCTACTTCGCTTTAGGCACTCAATTCTAGAATAAACGCGACCTACTCTAAGATGGGTTAGTTTTGGAACCCACCATTCCCCTTAGTTTTGGTTTGGAAAGGATTAATATAGATGAAAACGAACCGCCAGATTGTTTACCTAGCACGGTGGTTAAAACTGGAAACAATACAAATCGAGAGAACTGAAACTAAACAAATCAGAGAGACACGCAGCATCTGCCCAGACTGTAACCGGATTCTCCCAGCGAACGTCTACGAGCGTGACGGAAGGATCTGGATAAGCAAAACCTGCCCAGAACACGGCGAAGTCGAGGAACTATACTTCGGCTCAGCTGAAATGTACTATAAGTTTGCCAAATTCTCACACAACGGGAAAGGAATCGAGAATCCGAACGTCCCATTAGAGAAATGTGCGTGCCCGACGAACTGTGGGCTCTGCACTAGCCACTTAAGCCACTCAGGCTTAACCAATCTTGTCATCACAAACCGATGCGACCTCACTTGCTGGTACTGCTTCTTCTACGCCAAGAAAGGAGTAGAAGGGGCGTACGTTTACGAACCCTCGCAGGAAAAAATTCGCCAAATGGTCAAAACACTCCGTGCTGAGCGACCCGTCCCAGGCAACGCAATTCAGATTACTGGTGGAGAACCCACACTGCGCAAGGATCTGGAGGACATGATACGAATCTGCAGGGAAGAAGGAGTCGAACATATCCAACTCAACAGCAACGCCATAAACCTGGCCCAAGACCCAGCAGATGGCAGGGCGAGTCAGACGAGCGGGCGTCAACACGGTTTACATGAGCTTCGACGGAGTCACCCCAAGAACCAACCCCAAGAACCACTGGGAAGCACCAATCGCCATCGAAAACTGCAGACAAGGCAGGATTGGGAGTCGTACTTGGTTCCAACAGTAATCAAAACCATCAACGACCACGAATTCGGCGGGCTCATAAGATTCGGCCAGAGGAACATGGACGTAATCCACGCCGTGAACTTCCAACCCGTATCCTGACTGGTCGATTGAGCAAATCCGAACGTGAGAAGTATCGAATCACAATCCCCGACTGCATCGAGACGCATCGAAGAGCAGACAAACGGAGAAGTTGGAAGGGAATCCTGGTTCCCAGTTCCCAGCTGTGTCCCAATTACGCACTTCGTCGAAGCCCTCACGAAACGGCCAAGATACGAGCTATCGATCCACTTCGCATGCGGTGCAGGAACCTACGTCTTCAAAGACGACGACAAACTGGTACCAATCTCCTCATTCGTGGACCTTGAAGGAATACTCGAATACTTGGAAGAGAAGGCGGACGAACTCAATTCTGGCAAGAACAAGTACCTGGTTGTCGCCAAGGTTCTCGCAAAGATGGGAACATTCATCGACAGAAGCAAGCAACCCAAGGGATTTGCTCTAAGCAAGCTGCTGTTCAATGCTCTCGTCAAGAACGACTACAGCGCCCTCGGAGCATTCCACCACAAGTCAATGTTCCTCGGCATGATGCATTTCATGGACAAATACAACCACGACGAAGAACGGTTGCGAAGATGCGACATACACTACCTCAGCCCAGACATGCGAATCATTCCATTCTGTGCCTTCAACGTCATCCCAGAATGGTACAGGGATGCGATCCAACCGAAATACGGAATTCCGATCGAGCAGTGGGAACGAGAACATGAAACAACCATAGAGCAAGGACTGTACAAGGGCACACTAAGAAAGGGCAAAGGTCATGCAGCAGGATGCGGTTGCCCGCTCGGCGCCCTGAACACTCCATCCTCTGAACTACTGACGATCGAGAATGGCATGATACAAGGCAAGTAGACAAACGTAAATCTGTCACTTCGCCTTCTCTTCTTTTTAATCCTATTTTCTTTGCTCACTTCACTCCTTAAACCGGAATCAAATTAACGACTCGTGGTATATTTTGGGAACCTGAACGTTTTTGTAATCGCCGTTGTTACGAGCTTAACGATTAATGGTGCCTCCTCTCAATGAAGCCAGAATATGACGTCATCATAGCCGGCGGAGGAATCGCTGGACTGGTGACCGCAGCATCCGCGGCAAAGCATGCGAAAGAGAATCTGAGGATCGTCGTGATCGATAGAAATTCTAGAGATGAGATGGGAAAGAAAACTGCCAACGGCTGGGTATGCGGAGACGCCGTAAGCAAGAACAGCCTTGATTACTTGGCCGCTAACGTAGGTGTCCGTTACGGCGAACCTGAGCTGGAAAGACAGGTTCATGGAGTAGTCGCATATTCACCCGATCATGCATCCAAAGCAATGTTCGACGGAGAGGGGTACGTCCTAAACAGACGTCTCCTCCCACAAAGGCAGCTTCGTGATGCAGAGAAACTTGGAGTCGAATTCATTTTTGAAGCTTCAGCGGAATTACTGACCGCCCACGACGGATTCATTACAGGCGTTAAATGCAGATCATCTAAAGACAATAGCACGTTTGAAAAAACCGCTAGATTAGTTATCGATGCGACAGGATCCGCTTCCCGCTTACGAAGCGGGTTGCCGATCAAAGCCTACATAGAAAAGGAGATTGACAAAGAAAATGACATGGAATCCACAGGCCGATATATCCTGACCTTTGAATCGGGCAAAGAAGACAAGACCTTCTTCGATCCGGATTATTGTATTATCCACCTCGATCAAGAGATCGCTCCCGGTGGCTACGCTTGGGTCTTCCCTAAGGGCCAAAACAAAGTAAACATTGGATTGGGCGTCCAGCGCCGTCTCCTAGACAAAAGGAATAGGCAGCTCGGAAGACAGGATACCCTACAGTCGCTAATCGATGATTACGTGCGATCAAATCCTTCGATTAAGAGTTGGAATTTGGCTAGTGGACCAGAAGACTCAGGAAACGCTAAGGGGAACTGGCAAGTACCCGTTCGACGACAAAACGACTGCTTAGTCGCCAATGGTTACATGATCGTAGGCGACGCCGCATGGATGCCACGTCCCATCGACGCGGGAGGAATTGGACCAGCAATTTACGCCAGCACCATCGCTGGCGCCGTAGCCGCAGAAGCAATCGAAAGCAATGACGTTTCCGAACGTGGTCTCTGGAAATTTAACACGGAATACGTCAAAATGTACGGTCACAGAATGGCTAGTTTTGAAATCCTCAGAAGGTTCCTACAAACTCTAAGCAACGATGATCTGAACTACGGAATGAAACATTTCCTTGGACAAGATGACGTAGAAAGCATAACTCGAAGAGAACACCCAGAATTTAGAAGAGTGAGCTTCAGCCCATCAAAAATAGTTTGGGCATTACCTCGACTAGCGCTCGCACGCGGACTGCGATACACCGCGATGAAAAGTAGACAATTAATTCAACAATACATGGACTACCCCCCATCCCCAGACGGTTTCCACGAATGGCACAACCGATTCATGGCTGAGCTAAGAGAAGCCTATACCAGACTATCTTGACATCCATCACACTCTCTATATGACTCCGCATACGCAAATTCAAATAGTCCAACAAACGGACTTGTCAAGCGAATTGGAGCAATCTGAAAACGATGATGCGCGAATTCCTAACTCGGGTTAACCCGAAACAGAAAAAAATCTTCAGCAACCTTCAATCCGCAATCCTCGCTTTGCCCGAGACGGTGGAGTCAATTGAGATCGATGATATAGAAGGCGAATGGTGTCCAGCATATCGTGTTCGCGACTCAGACCTCGTCTGGGTACATTTCGATGAGCATCTTTGGATCAACTTTCCAGTTGAGCCAGCCTTTGAGAAGAAAGTTCTACAAGACGAGGACTTGGACAGCCACATCATTGAGAGCGTCCAAGAGGCTGAGGAAAACGGAGACGTCAAATGGGCAAAGATTCAATTACGCTCTGACAAGGAGATTGAAGATATCATCGCGGTGCTGGAATTACGAAACGCCTTCCTCAGAGCCTAAACAGGGCGTTTAGTTTTCGTTCCCTCACGGATAGTCATCGGTTCCGAAGAATCGGCCCACAAATATTCGAAATAGTTTTTCGCGAACTTGGCGAGCCCGACATGATCTGACCATATCGCTAGACTGATTGCTTGGTCTCCTTCTTGTCCGAGAAGTAGAATTACTTCGCGGCCGTCTGAAATTATTCCACCTCCGAACATCTGCTCGCGTGAGCGTACGTCACACAATTTCATCAGCCTAGCCATTGGTTCGCTGAGAGGCTTTTTCAATGTCATAACCTGAACATGGACACCGCGTTCGACCACGCTCTTCACGAGAGGAATCAGCATTTCAGCGATTGGATCAGGGATCGCCGGGACTGAAGCTAAAATTTCTTTCTGGACGTGTTCAATCGTTTCTCTGATCTTCGCGAGAACATTAAAGTTACCGCGGACAATCCAAATGTCTGGTCGCTCGCGTACGCCCTTTTTTTCGAATAGTGGCTGAAGTTCGTCGAGAACGAGCGACTGATTCGTCTTAAGTGAATCTTCAACCTGAGATCTGGTGATTTCCATTGCTACTGAGGGAGGTTTGGGATAGTACTTGCTCGGCCTACCATGCTCCATTTCGATCCAACCCTTTTTCTCCAACGAGCCGAGCACTTCGTAGATCTTAGAGTAGGGAACGGACGATACCTCACTGAGCTGGCTTGCCGTGGCTGGGCCTATCTCGAGAAGTGCTGTGTATGAACGAATTTCATAGTCAGTTAGGCCGAATTCTTGGAGTGATCGTCTCACTCTATCGCTGATCGCCAATCTAAGTTCACCAACGAGCCAATTTCCCTGAGTAAACTAATAAGATTTCACAACTTGCAGTGGTTAAGACGGTTTAGGCTTGGTCTGTGGCAACCCAATACGAATCCTTGGAGGTGAACTCTTTCTTCCAAATCGGTACCTCCTTTTTGACACGTTCCACCGTCTCACTAAGCGCTGGAAACACTTCCTGACGATGCGTTCCCAGAACCGCAACAAACAAACTCGGTTCGCCGACCCTCAATCTATCGATGACGTGATGGATCGAAACTTCGATTATTCCAGAACGTTTACACATATCACTTCGAATCTCCTCCATTTTCTTCAGTGCGACTTCTGCGTAAGCCTCATACTCTAAGTGTGTGACTTTATCGCTTGCATCGCGAATTGGATCTTCTCTGACTACTCCAAGAAAGCATGCGATCGCTCCTGCGTGATGATAATCGGGAAGCTGGGAAAAATAGTCCATTATGCTCGAAAGTTCGACTTCGTTTCGACGATGAAGTCCAAGTGCTTGCATCGAGACCCTCGCGTAGAATTCGAACTATGAGCTGATCGATCTCGGATTTGCGGGAACCACTCCTAGGATTCCCTTTTCATTTCCGATTTCATTTTCTCTAGATGCTCGTTCTCTGTGTCGAATTTTGTCCCGACGATTTGCACTTGATATATTGTCTTGGTTTCGTTACAGAATTCGCAAGGTGGACCAAATCCGTCAGCTGATGGGGAGGTTCGCAACCACATCTGGTTAATTCCAGAATATGTGAGATCTAACCTGACCTTGTCACGCGCACAGTTCTGACATAAATAAAATGGCGTTTTCGAGTCACTTCCAATTATGCTATCACAGTCTACGGTTGCCTTAATTCAGCTTTGCGCATTTCCGGCTTCAGATCGGTATAGTATGTGTGGTTTAATGCGCTCCAGCATAGACCAGCATAGACCATTACTGAAATGTTCATGTTTTACAAATCGAAGTGATTGCTTCGCGGAAACCGCAGTGATGTTCGAAGATAACGTTAAATCCATGATCTAAACTACGGCCCGTAGTTGTTGGTTATGGTCTCACGTGCGTTACGTTATGCGATTGTAATAGTGTCGATCCTCATTGCTCTGGGTCACACTTGGTGGGCGCAGATTATCTTTCGGTTTGAAATGATCGGAGGATACTTCCTTATCGCAACGATACTCTTTGTTGCCGGAGGTGTGCTCGCGTGGCGTACGTCAGGCGCATGGTTCAGGTTTGCAAATCTTGGATTAATGTTGCTCTCAATTCTAGATAACGCGTTGATCTACTATACTAGAACGGTTCCTTCTATGCTATCTATGGGTAGAGTTTTCTCATGGTCGGCAGGTTGGTGGCCGACTGGTGCCGTTCAGGTGTTTGTCGCACAATCGTTGCTAATTGTCCTGTCCGGTTACGCTCTCTTGAGGGGAGAGAGTGCGGGTTCGGCGTAACAATCGAAATTTAGTCTTGGTGAAGGCGAATGGATACTATAATGGTGATTGCGGGGGTCCTTCTGGTATTGGCTGGTTTGACTGGCGTATTTTACGGTGTCGCAATTAACGTACCGGGTATGATGACTAGAGGTGCAACAGACTATTCATTCATTACCGCATACATCACTGAATGGATCTCTTGTATTAATCGCCGATTTAGCCCTTATGACGGCTGGTGTCAGACGGAAAGTTTGAGTTTAGGCTAAGTGTGCGACTCAGGGTAAATGCCTTCTCAACATAATGTTCAGATTAACTCTGATTCCTTCATCGTCGCAAAGGATCATCGATGTCTATTTCTTGTTTAAGTCTTCCTTACGATGCCTGCTCTGGTACCTATTTTACCATCGGTGGGCAGAAAAGAATCCGACTAAATAGCGCATTAGATCCGTAAGTCTGACCAATCCGACCATTCGGTTTCCTTGAAGCACGGGAAGTTGACTGAAATTTTTCTGATGCATTATTGCTATCGCATCAAGAATACTTGTTTCCGGTTCAACATGAACCAATGGGCTCGACATTATTGCGCTTCACTAGAGTCAAACGTGGATTCTTCCCTACGCTTAAGACTCGTACAACAAAATCGTTTTCAGTTACTATTCCAACAGGTTTCTTGTTGTTGCCGACTACTACACAACTTGACCCTTTGCTCTTCATTACCTTGGTGGCGGCGGTGATCGTAGTATCTGGCTTTACACTCACGAAATCTTTGCCCATCAATTCGCCGACGTTCAACTTAGAAACCTGGGAAAAATAAGGAACGCGCACATAGTTATTCGTTTGGTACAGGCAAATGCTACCCTTCTATGACAGATCGCAAATCCAGTTATGATATTAGTTCGCTGGGGCCACGGATGCTAACCACAATGTTTCTCTTCGCAAGTTCATTGAAGAAGTCGGTCGGGTTGACGCAGTTTTCAGGTGGAAGTACGCCTTTCTTCTCGATGTGATTGTTGCCGAGCATTTGAGCAACAATCGAAGAGGGGATACCGACGCCGTATTGCGCACAACTCATCTTCCATTCCTTCTTAGCAGAGTACAGGACATCTAGTTGGAGTTCTACGGATTTACCGTTCTTCTTACCGAGCACGTTGACTCGTGAACATTCCCAATCATCTGGAATGATGCCTTCAGGATGACCGAGCAGGTTCTTGCTAGCTAGCAGTTTGAGTAGGAATTGTCGTGGTGAGATTTTGGTGTCATCGATTTGTATTTTATCCTGGCTCGTTAGCCCGAGGGCAACGAGTAGTTCGTAATCTTGTTGCCAGCCCTTCACGCTTCCCTCTTTCCAATTCACGTTCCTAACCCCTTTGTCTTTGAAGGAAGAAGGAAATGTTGCGAGCTCTGAATGGAGCGTGGTGAAAACTTCAACTTCGCCTATCGGCGAAGGAAGAATCAAGGACTCAGGCAAGGTTAACGGAGGTACCTCCTTGTACTCTCCGTTCTCGAACATTATCGCCGGAAGGGTAAATTCATCAGCGAACGTTTGAATTGACCAAGTCACCACGAAACGGGGAGCATTTGGAGTGAAATCTCTCCATCCGTCTCTAACTCGAATCGTGTCCACTGAGTCGAGATGATCGACAGCCCAACGTGCCATCACATTTGACATGCCAGGAACCCCTCCCATTCCCACAACGGCTGTGATGTCCGCTTTCCTAAACTCTGTGTCAAGTTCAAGTTGCTTCATCGTCGTATGGAATAATCCGCCCAAGTCGAGGTAATGCGTTCTAGCCAATAGAGCGGCTTTCATGACGTCCATGTTGAAGTAGTATTGCACCGCGTTCAGAACAACGTCAGCGTCCTTCAGTATCCTTGCCGTTGCTTCATGATTTCTTACGTCAACCGTTTCGGCTTTCACTTTGTTAGTCTTAAGATCTGTAACGAAGTTCTCGAGACGTTGTTTGTCAATATCTCCCACCACAACCTCAGTCACTTTCTGGCTCTCGATCAAGTCGCGAACGGCACATCTGCCCGTTAATCCTCCGCCCAGAACCACCGCTTTCATTTTCCCGCCAAATTCCGTTAAATGCTACAAGTTGATCAAGTCTTCTCATAACATTTCAATTACCTAACGACGCCTCGTAGTTGAGCCTGTCATGAATAGTTCGTGTTAATTATGGGGGAGGGTACTCGCCGGTGGAATGCATACCTATGTGAGCTATCTTAAATACGGTTCATTATTGATCCTTTAAGTAAACCGTTCAGCAGTTGAAGCATTCATGAAGTACGCGAAGCTGATTTTCCTGGTCGTCCTTGCCGCAATTGCTTTCACGGTCCCCGTCAGCGTACACGCGAACGTTGGCCTAACTGTTACTCCAGGTTCGCAGGTGGCGAACCAGGGTGGCCAAGCGACCTACACTATTAACTTAGGTTTTAGTGATCTTACACCCGGAAACACCTTTAGCCTGAGTCTCTCCGGTCTTCCTTCAAGTGCTTCTTACTCATTCTCTCCAAGTTCAGGAAATGTTGGATTGGGAGTCAACAGCCAACTAACTATCAGTCTTAGCCAGAGCGGAAGCTCAGGTCCGGGAGGCCTGTACTGCCCCGGAACTTACTCCTTCACCATCACCGCAACCGAAAACGACGTGAACGGAACCATGATCGATTCCGGTAGCGGCAGCGGTTCTCTTAACGTAGTCCAGGTTGGCCCGGCACTTACGGCTACGGTTACAACTGACAAGTCAACCTACACTATCGGTGACACCGTAAACATTCAGATGGCAGTTAACCGTCCGGCAGAGGGAACATTGTCTATAACTCCGCCCTCCGGTCCTCCGGCTGTCTTCAATTATGTCTTCGCCGGACCGACCTACACGTTAGCCAGATCCTTCGCAGCTCAAGTAACCGGACGCTATATAGTGAATCTGCAGACTGATGACTTCTGCAGTGGATCCAACAGCGCAGTAGCTTACTTCGACGTATCTCCTAACACCTACCAGATATCCGTCTCCCTCTCCGGCCTTCCTCCGCAAATATCCGCTGGGATACAAGTTGACGGTCAGGGGTCTGGAACGATCGCAGGATCAGAGATCAAGTCACTCAGCTTCCCAATTAGCTCAACCCACACAGTCACCGTAGATCAATACGTGCCGGGCAATACGGGAACGCGTTATTTCGCCGCACAAAACAGTTTGACCGTAAGCTCCTCCGGAAGCCACACGTTCAACTATCAAGGCCAATATATGTTCACGGTTGGCACAAATCCTAACGGAATAACGCAGGTATCGGGAGGAGGTTGGTACAATGCAGGATCAACCGTACAAACCGGCACAGCAACTTCCACACTCCCCGGATCATCTGGGACACAGTATGCTTTCCAAAGTTGGCAGTTAGATGGAGTAGCTCAAACAGGGAATCCGATCTCTGTGACCCTCGACAAACCTCACACAGCCATTGCCACATACCAAACTCAATATCAACTTACAATAACCTCTCCCTACGGGAATCCACAAGGAGCTGGATGGTACGCAGCCGGTTCAACCGCTACATTCTCAGTATCCTCGCCTAGCGGGATCTTGATTCAGCAGACATTTGTTCAATGGCAAGGCGATTACGTTGGGACTTCCACGCAGGGCACAATAGTAATGGACGGCCCGAAAACCGTCCAAGCTACATGGACCACGAGTTACACCCAACTCTACATTGCCCTAGGCGCAATAGCTCTGATCGCGGTTGCGATAATTCTGGTCCGCAAAAGACGATCTGGTGGAGGCCAGACAACTAAAGCTACCCCACCCCCACCTCCTCCACAACAAACAAGCACCACACCAAAACCATCAGAGGAGGGCGAAGGACCAGTTAATTGTCCATCTTGCGGAGCGGAAAATGCTGCGTGGCAGACATATTGCATCAACTGCGGCAGTCAGTTAACCGACAAACCACGGCCTACCGTTTCAGAACTCCCGGTCTCCTCGCAAAGTGATCCGCTGGCAGGAGAGAATTCAGAGAGTGGATTCGAATAACCAATTGCGTTACTAGATTCTATTGACCATTCTGCGCGAGATCTTCTCTACGCCCTCACAGCATACGATGAATTCGATCACGTTTAATCTTGATACACAAGCAGATTCACAACCTCTTTTTTTCATAGTCTCTGGAGAGCACGAATCTCTCCCTTCCGCAGAAATTAAAGCAATACTCGAATCTTCGGGAAAATTTGGCTCCGTGGATTACGAAAAACATTACCGGATGTTGAATGTGAAAGGACCTAGCAGTGTACTTCATGAGGTAGCAGAACGCAGCCTAATGTACGATCGATGCGGTCTAGAGTTAGGCAGATGTCACGCCAGCGAGAACGAATTAATTCAACTCATCCGAAGTCTTCCCTTAGACAAGATCGTAGGCAACTGCGAAAAGCTTTGCCGCTCGATCCATTAGGTTGCATGGAGTAAGCAAAACGATTCGTCGTCCCGCTCGAACGAGAAGTGGGAGCTGTGATTAAGGAACAGGTGCCGCGCTTGGATGTTCGACTCCACGCTTCTGACGTGACATTTCTTTGCGTAATGTTTGATGACTCATTTCTGTTCGGAATCGTTGCATATACCAAGCCTTCCGGGTTAATCGCTCCTCGTAGACCACGAAAACGACCCGTCTTCCATCCCGCGACTATGCCGCCCAAGATCGCGAGATGCATGGTAAATCTTGCCCGCGCTAAGCCCAACGACAATTTTGCTGATCCATTCTCAGGCGTCGGAGGCATCGCTATAGAAGCTGCCGTTATCGGATGCGAAGTCGTCGCGATTGATGCTAGCCTTCGCATGATCCGAGGAGCACGTCGAAACCTCAAACACTTCGCACTCAACTCTCTCGGTTTCGTCCTGGGCGATGCACGTTCAGTTCCACTCCAGGGATTACATGCAATTGCGACAGATCCGCCGTACGGGCGTGACTCCTCAACGCGAGGCGTCAAAGTGGAAAACCTGTACAGTGATTTTCTGGCCGGAGCCCAAGCCTCACTAAGGAAAGACGCACACGTTTGCATTTCCGCGCCTTCGGAGATTGATGTTGAATCCTTCGCCAATGATGCCGGGCTAAAAGTGCGAGAGAAGTATCTTGTAAAAATTCACCGTAGCCTTACAAGGCAATTCGTCGTAATACAGAACCAGTAGGACGTGAAAATCCAACGCCCTTATCAGTCACCTTCCTGGGCACAGGAGGAAGTGTCCCCAATAGATTTCGTAACCTTCCAAGCGTTCTTCTGAGAACCGGCCCAGATCTCTTGCTATTCGACTGTGGAGAAGGTACACAGAAACAATTCCTTCAAACAAAAGCTGGCATGAATAGGAAGATGCGTATCTTCATCAGCCACCTACACGGAGACCACGTCTTCGGCCTTCCAGGCATGCTTCACTCCCTGGCATTCATGGGAAGAACACGAACACTGGAAATTTTTGGGCCGAAAGGCATACACCAATTGGTGTCGTCAATCAACGCTATCGTGAAATTTAATTCGACGCAATTTCCGCTAGTAATAAAAGAAGTTCACGCGGGGAAGATCGTCGATGATGATGAGTACGTTGTCCGCGCAGCCAGAGCAAACCACGGAATAACTTGCTACGCCTATGCCTTCGAACAAAAACCGAGACCGGGAAGATTTGACCCGAAAAGAGCAAAGCAACTTGGAATACCTGAAGGCCCTCTATGGAAGAAACTCCAATCAGCAAAATCCGTGAAGATCGGTACGAGAACAATTCCATCTAAGCTCGTAGTTGGACCGCCTCGAAAAGGCCTGAAATTAACATACGCAGTGGACACTCGACCATGCGCGAACGTAATCAGGCTGGCCATGGGTTCTGACCTGCTAATACACGACAGCACCTTTGATAACGCTGCCGAAAGAAAAGCTAGAGACTATGGTCATTCAACTTCAACCGAAGCGGCTAAAATTGCGAAAAGATGCAAGGCCCGAAAACTCGCCCTGTTTCACATAAGTGCCAAGTACGAAGACGCAACACCACTTCTGATTCAAGCTCGAAAAGTTTTCCGTCAAACCCTTCTTGCAAGAGATATGGATACGATCTACGTCTCGTGAAATCGCTGATACCCGCCTTGTCCTGGAATGGCGGCAAGATAATCCACAACGCTCGAAGGATTATCCGCGACGATCTCTACAGTTATGGGACCTTGCGGGGACTCGCCCATAGGTTCACAGAATGAAGCGTGTCCAGCAAAAGCCGCCTGCTTATTCAAGCAAAATTGAATCCGAGTATCCTCGGTTCTGCGCAAAATTATTGCTCTTGCCGCAGTTCGTATTCGATCTTGTTTAATCAGATTACGTAAGGTCGCCAAGATTGACAAACCGTTCCCATTCAATCGCAGCCTTACCCTTCTGTTATCCGTCGGGATCCTCTGCACTGATACCTCAGGGAAAATATTGTGTAACGCTCGAACCACTTTCTCCTCATCTTCAGTCGGGTTTACCATAGCCTCTATTGCAATGCGAACAGTCATACGAAACCTAACCGCGAAATCTCTTTCTTAAATTCTGATTGAAGATCGACAATCGTACCCTCGTTAATCAACACCAAGTCCGCGAGAGCGATAACATGTCCCAATCCGACGTTGAGCTCCCGAGAATCGCGTTCGAAGAATACTTCCCATGTCTTCGGATCGTCACTCCGTTTCCTTGAGAGCAACCTCTGAAAACGAGTCTTCGGAGACGCATGAATCGCGACGGTGATAGCTTCATACTTGGATTGGAGCTCCTGCAACTCATGCATACTTCTAACTCCTTCCACGATAACCGTAGATGACCGGGCACTTTCAATCTTGGGTAGTAGTCGCTTGGCAACGACCGCAACTCCCTCATTCGCCCTTAACTCCAACATGACATTACCCATGTTCTTAGGAGTCGGCTCAATCCCTCTCCGTTCAGTCTCCTCACGAATAACATCCCCAAGCACGAACACCTCAAATCCTAAACTCTTTCCTGCCTCAGAAGCGACACCCTTGCCAGCACCCGGCATACCTGAAATAGCAATCACTTTCTTCTGTTGCATGCTCCAGCAAACTCCAAGATTCAATGGCTCCTGAGTTGTGAACGGTTAAATCCACTCATCAAATATTAGCCTTCAGCTGGCAAACTGCTTGTCAAGCGAACGCATTCGAAGCTTCATAGCCGTCGACCTTGATGACGAGGCAATTAAAAAAGAGATAAGCCGCGTACAGAGAGATCTCGAGCAAACTGGCGCGCAACTGAAATTAGTCGACCCAAAAATTATGCATTTCACGTTTCGATTCCTAGGCGAAGTCTCTACGGAGACGATTGAGATGGTTAAGAAAGCGATGAACGAGTTAGCGTTTGAGCGATTTGATATCACCATCAATGGAATCGGTGCCTTTCCGAATCTTCGTCGAATCAACGTAATATGGGTAGGAGTGAGTAGTGGCGCAGACCGACTTGAACAGCTCTTTCAACAGTTGGAACCGAAACTGCGCCAGATTGGAATCGATCGTGACGATAAAGGCTTCAACCCACACCTTACAATTGCCCGGGTCAAATCGAACTTGAACAGAGACGCATTGGCCGACTATGTTTCAAAATTTGAAGCTGTCAAATTTGGCACGATTTCCGTTTCCTCGCTCCGACTGAAGAAGAGCACGCTGACGCCTAAGGGGCCGATTTACAGCACAATACATGAAGTCACAGCTTCTTGAGGAATTCCGACAAGGTCAACTCATTGAACGACACCATCACCATCTGTAATCTGACTAAACGGAAGCTAACTCCATCCGTGAAGCGGAGGCAAGAAATCGAGAATGCGGCTGAACAAATCAGGAAAGCCGTCGAACGTGAATGTGTAAAGGCAAGATTAGAAGCAGAAGTTCGACTGGACGGTTCATTGGCGAAGGACACTTGGATCCAAGACAATGTCGATGTTGATATCTTCATACGAGTCTCACCCGAGCTCACAAAATTGCAACTCGAGAAGATTTGCCTACCCATAGCAAAGAAAGCGCTCACTCCGAACGATATTATCGAACGATACGCAGACCACCCATACGTGGAATCATATGTTCCAACAGCAAGCGGAACAGTTCGAGTAAACGTCGTCCCATGCTACAATGTTGAATTTGGTAAATGGCAGAGCGCCACCGATCGCACACCCTACCATACGCAATACGTACGCGAACACTTAACGAACGAAATGACGGATGAAGTAAGACTGTTGAAAGCGTTCCTAAGAGGAATCGGATCATACGGTGCCGACATCAGAACAGGAGGCTTCAGCGGGATGCTCACGGAAACCTTAATCCTCGCCTATGGGGGCTTCCTGCACGTCATAACCGACTTCACCACATGGAGAGAAAACAAGTTCATCGACATTGAAAATTATTACTCCAAGAGATCTGATGAGATCCATCAAATTTTCCGAGAGCCATTAATCGTTATAGATCCGATTGATAAAGGCCGAAACCTAGCCGCCGCCGTCCGCCAAGAACAGCTATGGAATTTCGTGGCAGCCTCGCGACGATTCCTTCAAAATCCAACACGAAAATTCTTCTACGAACCTAAAATCAAACCTCTAACTCCACACGAATATCGCGCTCTCATAAAAGATCGCAACTCATCGCTCATCTGCCTCCAAATCGGAAAGATCGACGCAGTGCCCGACGTTCTATGGAGCCAACTCTACAAAACAGAACGCGCATTAACGAACCTACTCAAAACCAACGACTTTCAAGTAATACGAACAGGATCATGGACCGACGAAAAATCAATGAACCTCATCCTCTTCGAACTTGAAACAGAACGATTACCGAGAACTGCGACGCCACAGCGGCCCACCAGTAAGCAAAATGAACGAGAGTGCAAACTTCATCAAAAAACATAGACGTGAAAAAAGCACGATCTCAGGCCCCTGGATCGAAGGACAAAAATGGATGGTTCACAATCAACGACCCAAAACATCCGCAATCCAGCTATTAGCATCAAATCTTAGATCGGGCGGGAGACAGGTAGGCGTCGCAAGCCTACTCGCAAAGTCCCTAAAGAAACAATCACGCTTATGCGAAGGCAACCAGATCGCAACTTTGATTTCTCGAAATACTCAATTCGCTAAATACATACGCATCTACCTCTCAGGAAGACCGATCTGGTATGCTTGAAAACCAACAATTACAATTAGAAACCATAATCGGAACTCGAGCTTCACGATTTCTAACATATCCACAAACCGATCCCACGGAAGCAAAGAATAGAATAGACGAACTGCATGCCGCAGACATAACTGCAATAAAATTCCGAGGATCAACCCGAATCGACGGAATACCACTACTCGGGAAAGGATGCGTCGGTCTAGTAGTCCAAGCAACACTCAACAGAACCACAATTGCACTCAAGATTCGCCGTACCGATGCAAACCGATCCGATATGATGGAAGAAGCCAGATTATTGCGGACTGCAAACAGTGTAAATGTCGGCCCTCGTCTAATCGCCGCAACACGAAATTTTCTTGCCATGGAACTGTTCGAAGGAGAACCATTATTCAAATGGGCTCAAACCCAAAGAGAAACCAAAACCCTAAGACCCATTCTTAGACACCTGCTCCTTGATTGCTTCAGACTAGATGCGATAGGATTGGATCATGGGGAATTAAGCCACGCACCCAAGAACGTGCTAGTCGGCCATCACGGCAGGTCTTGTATCGTTGATTTCGAAACGGCCAGCACCTCCAGACGAGTAGCGAACGTAACCTCATTACTCCAATACTTCATGTTCGGGCAACTCTCCAAACAAATACGTGCACGGCGACTCTTCGGGAGCAGAAAATCATTATTGAGATCGTTGAGTGTTTACAAGGAAGATAATTCGGTAACGAATTTTCACAAAATTCTCGAAGAACTTTCACTCGATGCGCATGAAAGCTTATTATGAGTGCCTAGGCTTCTGCAATTGCGAGGGGCCGTCGTCTAGAAGAGATCGATTGCTGTTAATCTCTGGGCAACTTGGTCTGGGAACACGATTCCGCCAACAGGATACCAGAGCGCGAAATACGTGCGGTGAACCTGGGGCGTTGGTGACCTCAAGAAAAACCGGTCTTGAAGCCAGAAATCGTGGGTTCAAATCCCACCGGCCCCACCATATCATGGCTTCATACGATAGTTTATGGAATTAATTTCGTTTATGTGATTCATACTCTCATTTTGTTAAAGCCCTCATTGGAAATTAACAGTTCTTAAACCTGATTAGATATCAATGAAATCAGTATTAGAGCTCGTACTGGAGAGGAGCGGACATGTGGGAGGTTGGTGACAGGGGATGGGTGTCGTTTACTGTTGGTGTGGCCGCGGGCGGAGTTGCTGGTCAGGGTGCGCCAGGGAGAGATAATGAACATAAGGGCTTGGCGGGATGGAACTTTGCTGGCCTTGACTGGTATTTTGTTCTCGGTTTGATATTCGGCCTTGACTTGGTTGTAGACAGGTTTGGTCTGTACGTTGCGCCTTTGATAATGGTGGGATCGAACTCTGTCGTACCTGGCGTAGGTTTTGGGATCGCGTTGTTCCGACGTATTGGTCTTGGCGTGATAATTCCATTCTGGATGTTTGGTGTCATCGTACCGGCTATTGTCGCTGTTATTGGGTCAGTGGCTATAGGTGTACTACTGTTGATTGGCATAGTGGTGGCGATCATCGGCGTCGCCCGCTGGGCTAAGAGGCGCACCTACTAAGTCTTCACTTGAAAGACATAACTATTAAGCATCAGCTACCAGGGTAGAAACCGCCTGTGGTAGAATAATGCAAATGTCACGTAAGTCATTTCTATCTGTAGCTGACTTAAGTGAACGTGAGTTCGCTGATCTTCTTGAAAGAACGGGGGCACTGAAAGAAAACATCGCCAGAAGGTCGCCAGGAAATATTCTTGAGAAGAGAGTGATTGGGTTATTGTTCGAGAAACCTTCTACTCGGACTCGAACGAGTTTTGAGGTAGCGGTTTTCGACTCGGGGGTGAACCGATTTACATGCAATCAAGCGAACTGCAGGGTACTCGTGGCGAACCGATAAAGGATACGGCTAGGATACTGGGGAGTTATCTGGATTGCATCGTGGCAAGAGTTTTGCGCACGATACTGTGATTCAGCTCGCTAAGTATAGTGGCGTTTCTGTTGTTAATGCTTTGAGTGATCTTGAACATCCAACACAAATTATAAGCGATTTTCTGACGATTATCGAGTCAAAAGGAAAACTCCAAGGGTTAACTCTGGCGTATATTGGTGATGGAGATAATGTGTGTAACTCACTACTTCTAGGATCTGCGTTGGCCGGTATGAACATGAACGTGGCCTGCCCTGAGGGATACAATCCTGATCAGCAATCCTCGAAAGCACAGGGCCTAGCAAAGGAAACGGGTGCGAAATTAACCGTAACACGGAAACCAACAGAAGCGGTCAAGGGCGCTGACGTGCTCTACACTGACGTCTGGGTGAGCATGGGAGAAGACGGAACGAGAAAAACAGAATGAAAGCGTTCCAGGGTTACCAGATCAACTCTGCGCTTCTCAAAGCAGCGAATCCTGGTGCGGTCGTAATGCATTGTCTCCCAGCACATAGAGGATTGGAGATCACAGATGATGTAATTGAGGGAGAGCAGTCGATTGTTTGGCAGCAGGGCGCAAACAAACTATACAGCGCCGCAAGCGTACTGGAGTTCTGTTTGAAATAACCAGGAGTATGATGATCATTGACAGAACAGAAAACGGTTGACCAGAGTATCTGATTCGAAAAAACTGAAGAAGGAGCTTAGGGCTGCTACGCTCACGGGAGTTGGTGTGGCCCCACCATCTATTGGATATCCACCGAAGTTCAGAAAACGATTTTAGTTGATGGTTTGAACCGTATAGAGTATGCGTCACCTGAACAACATCGCGTATCACCAGACTAGGTTCCTCCACCCTGAATGTAGCCAAGTCGCCGAAAATTCAGACATAAAGTACGTGAACCTTTTCGGGGGATGTATCTCACCTGTCTCAACCTGCTCGACTTTGTACACACGAATGTTTTCTGGGCTGAAACCTTAAGAAGAGTCTGGGCGTTCCGCTGTCATCTCTTCGGTGATAAAATTGAGTGCAGAGAAAGAACTTAACAATAAAATCGCGATGGTGACTGGTTGCGGGCAAGGTATCGGAAATGCTATTGCTTTGGAGCTGGCGCGAAACGGTGCTAACATTGTCGCCAATGATCTGAATGTTGTAACAGCAACTGCAACAGCTGAAGAGATAACGAAGCTTGGAAGAGAGGCACTTGTGATAAAAGCGGACGTTACAAATGGCGAACAAGTAAAGTCGATGGTTGAGAAGGCAGTCCAGAAATTTGGTAGAATAGATATTTTGGTCAATAATGCTGGCATTGCTACACTTGGGCCTTTCATTCAGGTAACTGAAGAAGAATGGGACAAAGTAATGAGCGTGAATGCAAAGAGCGTGTTTCTCTGTTCAAAGTTTGTTGCTTCACAAATGATGAAACAGAAGGAAGGCAGAATTGTCAATATCTCTTCGCGGTCAGGAAAGACCGGCAGCAAACTTTACGCTCCTTACACGGCTTCGAAGTTCGCGGTTATCGGGTTGACCCAAGTTATGGCTCTAGAATTAGGAGCATATGGCATCAACGTGAACGCTGTATGCCCTGGCATCGTTGAGACAAGCATGCTGGCACGAGAGGTCGCTGAGTTAGAAAAATTGACTGGCGTCACGGCTGACGAACTTAGAAAGGAATGGCTCAAAACAATTGCTTTAGGGAGATTAGAGAAACCTGATGATGTTGCACGCGTTGTGGTCTTCCTATGCTCGAAGGCGGCGTCGTATATGACGGGTCAAGCTATCAACGTCACGGGAGGAAGAGAATTTCATTAGCAATTTTGAAGACAGCGGCAACTCTTACCTTGCCATGTGAATCTCCCTGATCCTAGCCTCGGAGCAAATTGTCTTCCGCAACCTCGTAATTGTTGATTCAATTGCCAAACGATACTCGACACACGCGAAACATCACAAAACTAAGCCTTCACACTTAACAACTCACGAAATGTTCGGTAAACCTGGCTACGCAATACGGTTCATCATCAATGAACCCGCCATAATGTGATTAAAATCACATCGGCCCACCATGATTATGCGGAAACGTTAGTTTTCCAATTCATATTTTAACAGTTTTTTCAATAATACTAAATCGTTTTCGCATGCTTCGATCATCTCCGTTAGGCCAATATTTCGTATTCGTTTGAGCAGCACATCGTAGGTTTTTAGCCGTTCTCCTCGAAGATACGCTTCCAGTACCTTCCTTTCTCCGTCGCCCAGTATTTTCTTACGCACCATACTGATGTCACGTTCCAACGATGCTTTGACTGTAGTGCTTTAACAATTCTTTTGCTATGGTCTTTTGACCCAATGCATCATTGTCCTGACATGTCCGAATTGCGCTTTGGTTTGGGTCTCAGTGCAAGGCTGATAAAGTGAGGCTGATGTTACGCAAAGAGTATTCCATCTTGAACTTCAGATAAGCTGACAGTGATTCACGGATTTGAGAAATTGTTCTTAACCCTTATGTCAGGGTTTCAGTACGCCTTTCACGATCTCGCTAGTTAGCATTGCTTCGAAGCAACTCTGCCACTCAGTTAGTGGGGCGATTCGGCTCAGTATAGGATCAGGGTTGAGCTGATTACTCGCTAACATAGCTAGCACTTTCTCCCACATTGGCCACGTGTGACTGAAGCTGCCTTGAAGCGTGACCGCCTTAGCTACGAGAGGATCGAGGGAGAAGTTGCAGGGTTGTGGTCCCCAGCCTACCTTGGTTATTTGACCTCCTGGACGAACAATGTCCAGTGCAATCTTCAACGTTGAACTGTGACCAGAGTCCTTACTCTGGGGGTATTTCTTTGAAGACAAGCGACAGGTCTAAGCCGCGCTTGGCGTTGTAGTGTTTCATACCTAAGTATGTCAGCGCGCCGATCACGAGGCATACGATCACAGTTAATTCAGTACCAATACCAAGAGGCCCAGCTATTCCTGGGTTGAACGCAGACGCGACGAACAGGAAGACGAGGATGAGAATGTTTGCCGCCCCTAAAATGGAAATCACTGGAATACCGACTATCTTCTTCTTCGCGAGCGCCGGAGCTGATTCAAAGAGATTCTTTTTCACCCATGGAAGAGCAATGCCGGCTAGCCCATCCAGCATAAATGCGACAATAAACAGGAACGCCAGATTAACCGCACCCAGAATTGTAGGGAGAAAGCTGTAGAAGATCAATGCTACCCAAGCAATCACACTTGTGACGATTATTGATACGACAGGTGTATGGAATCTCTCACTCACATTTGCCAGAACTGAAGGGAAAGTTCTGTCGAACGACCATGCCAAGAAATGGCGAGATGCAATTAGGAAGTAACTGATTATGAGGAAATACCCCCAAGCAATGAAACTCGCGATAAGAATTGCGTTCAGTATGGGGCTACTATTCATCATGGCTACAAACGTATTTACCCAAGGCGGAACACTCAGAGTGTATTGCGCTGGTTGAGCGTTAAACAGGTACCCGATACTTGAAAGAAAGTCGAACCCAAAAGATTGCACCATCATAAAAGCAACGATCGCAAAGAAGATCGTACTATAGAGAATCGAGATAATTACCGAAACAAACATGCTCTTTTTTATTTCCCGCACTTCCCCGGCCCAATAAGTATTGTAAAAGGCACCAAGAAACGCAAACCATGAGAGAGGTATCGATAGTAACGTCGGCGTTAACCAGTCAGAGGGAACACTCCAACCTGAACTATGCGCGGTAGCAATTATGTTCTGGTAAGCATTAGCTCCAGCAAAATTGTTGAAGGCGGTTTGAAATTGCGGTTGCGTGGTGAGTAAAAGAACTGAGATAATGACAACGAAACCTGCGGTGCCGACTATGATCGCGATCCGGTTCATCACTCTAATGAGTGAAGTTCCAGCGATCATAATCAACCCGATGACTATTATTACTACAGTACCGAGGATGAATCCCCACGTTGGCGTAGCAATGAGTGTTGCTACGTTCTGCAGCCACGAGTTATTTGTAAGGGTCGCATAGGATCCAAGAGGACCCGAAACACCCACTGTAAGCATTACGTTAGCTATGAAGCCCAGATTCAAAATGTTCGCTATCACAAAAAGAAAACTAAACGCCATGCCCACTACTGGGTGGATAACTCTGCTCAAAGGAACATATCCGCCGGCTCCGCTCCTCGGCATCACCGATGTTATGAAACAATAGTAAAATCCCATTACGAGCGACAGTATACCTGCGAAGAAGAAGGAGCCAGCAACGTTGACTCCCGGAAAGAGATACCACTCCGACGCAAAAATTGGCACCCAAGTTGGACCTATGATTGCCCCAATTGCTAAGATAATCGCATCATTCGTCGTGAACCCACGTACTAAGCCAGTTGCTTCTCGAAGGAAGACGGGCGTGCGCCTTTCTGTCATGTTTCGCTAGTCGACCTGGTAGTAATATTTAACACTATGGCCCGGTTTTCGGGTTGATGAATCACTTGTCTCTTGTTTGATTTCTTCCGGCTGACGTATTCATTTGATTTCGTTCATGAGCTGGAGTGTCTTCGATCGATCATAGCCCACTGGTCCATCGTCTTCACGATCAATTAGCATGCCCGTTCGATCGAAGAGTCCCAAGAGCCGAGGCTTGCCTTTGTGAATTCCGCCGATAACCGCCACTCTGCCCTTTGGAGTTCGGAACACCTGGGGGCGGAAACTAAGGATCACCGTGTCTCCGACTTTGATCACTTTCTCTCTGTCTGGTACCAGGGCACAATAAAGGAACCAGCCTGAATCATCATGCGGCAAATATTGCGGTCTAGCCGGGACCACGTTTTCGAGCAGTGTATCTGGATCATTTCCGACACAGGCGGAAACATATTCGTACATTATGTCACTCTTGACGCTTCCAAAGCCAACTGTAGTCATGTAACTATCTCCAAATGCCAAGGCGTGTCCTGAAAAGAAGTGCGAGACTTCTGTTACGTAGACAACTGCGGGAATTTCAGCTGAATTTTCTAGAAGTGCGAAACAGGGGAGCGTTCCTATGAAGGAATGGCCGGGTTCTACGTGTGTTGCTCCCATCTGAGCTGCAAGTTCCATATTTTCGACGCTATTTCGACCTGCCGCATTGATCTGTTCGATCTTAATTCCTAATTCCTTCTCCAAGCGCTTTGCTGATCGCATCATTGTCTTGAAGTTCGGAGAGACTTGGTATGTTTTATTGAAAATGCTGAACACGAAAGCTGGGTAAGCAGTAAGCCCAGCCACCCTTACGTTGTCCATGCGTTGTATCTGCCCGGCCGCATCAATAGCTTCTTCTTCAGTGAATCCACCTCCCACCATTAGGAGTTCGAGACGCGGATCATCAACGATCTTTAACAGCAGGCCCTGTTTGACCTTGAGTTTTGAGGCCATATCTGAAATTTGCTTAGCTTTCTCTACGCTGAAAACTGTGATGACGTCAGGACGAATTTTCTCAAGAACGTATCTTAGCTCAGAAGTTGGGATCTGCCCGAAGTGGCCAACGTGGCCGATTGGGATTCCATGTCTGTGAAGATTCTTCGCTCCCTCTATGTCGTGGGCCATGGCTTGCCGGATTCCTGAATTCATAATGGCTTTGCAGACGAGCGGATTCCTACCGAACTGTTTGGCGCACATGTAATTTGTGAGCCCGTGTCTTGTTGCTTCATGATAGAGTTTATCGGAATTATTGCGAATCATGTCAAGATCTAAAGCATAAGTGTCGGCAGGAATCTCACCAGACCGATGGAGTGAAGCCGCAGCCTTCACTAATTCCGGATTTTGCCTTCTTGTTTTGCTTAGAAGATCCATGCGAAAAAAAATATTCCATTAAGTTATAACGATTTACCATCATTGCCGAGATCACGTGTGACTAGAAAACCTAAACTACTGGATCAATGGTCAGCGCAATTTCAATCGTTGTGAGAATATTTTTGAGACTTGCAGTAGACATCGGCGGAACGTTTACAGACGCTGTTATCCTTGATGAGCGAAATCGGAAAGTTTTGCTATCTAAGGTTCCAACTACTCCACCCAACTACACAGAGGGAGTAATCAACTCCATTACAAAACTCATCCAATCCATGAACGAAGTAGAGTCTTTTACGCATGGAACCACCGTCGGAACGAACGCGCTGATCCAAGAAACTCTAGCCGACACAGGACTTCTGACCACGAAAGGTTTCAGAGATATCCTTGAAATCGGCAGAGGCAATCGAGTAGAAATCTACGATCCGTACTATAAGCCACCTCCTCCGCCGATTCCTCGCGATCGGCGTCTGGAAATCGAAGAAAGGATAAGAACCGACGGACAATGTCAAGTGCCTTTCAACATCAAACAATCATCCGAGGCAGTTGATTCGCTCGCGACAATGGGAGTTGCCGCAATCGCGATCTGTTTCATAAACAGTTACGTAAACGACGAAAACGAAAGACGGCTCAAGGAACTCATCAAAACGAAGTATCCGCAACTCTACGTTACGATATCCAGCGAGATTACGCGGGAATACAATGAGTACGAAAGAACGGTCACAGCGGTAGTTAACGCTTCCCTCTTACCTATTATGGTAAAGTATCTCAGCTCGCTTGAAAACGCGATCCAATCTCTCGGCTACCGCGGCCGTCTGATGATTATGCAATCAAACGGAGGGGTCATGACATCACCTACGGCCAAACTAAAACCTATACACACAATAAATTCTGGCTTAGTTGGCGGCATAATTGCTGTAAGGTCACTATCGGACATTCTAGGCCTAAAAGATCTGATAGGTGCAGACATGGGTGGAACAAGTTTTGACGTTGAACTCGTAATAAATGGGGATTATGAAACCGCGAAAATGATGAAGGTACGCACCCCGCACTCAGGCTTTGACGGTTATCCATTGCTTATTCAGGCTGTCGACATCCATGCCATCGGGACCGGAGGTGGAAGCGTAGCTTGGATCGATGAAGTTGGCGCACTCCACGTTGGCCCCAGGAGCGCGCAAGCTCGCCCCGGTCCAGCATGTTACGGCCACGGTGGGCAAGAGCCGACGGTTACAGACGCGAATATGGTTCTGGGAAGATTGAACCCAGATTATTTTCTAGGCGGACAAATGAAGATCTACCCAGATCTAGCCAAGAAATCTGTACAACAAATCGCCGACAATTTTGGTATGGATTTGTACGAAGCGGCAGATGGAATTCTCAAAATCAGCGTCACCAACATGGCAGGAGCGATTCGGACAATGACCGTCATGCGCGGAATAGACCCTCGAGAATTCTCAATGGTTTCCTTCGGAGGGGCTGGCCCAATTCATGCTGCTCTGATAGCTAGGGAACTCTCCATACCGAAAGTGATTGTGTCGACGATGCCAGGTAATTTCTCAGCATGGGGAATGTTGATGACGGATCTAAGGCAGGATTACGCCCAAACATACCTAGCGGACCTTGAAGACTTGAACATGGAAAAACTCACTGAATTCTACGAGAAGATCGAACGAGACGCACTCAAATCGCTCAATGAACAGGAGATACCATGCAGAGCGAGTTAAATTCGTACGAGGACTGGACGTTAAATACATGGGCCAAGGGCACGCAATTACGATCGCGATCCCTGACAGAAAATTAATTCCCGAAGACAAGATACGCCTAGCCAAAGATTTCGACGAAGCACATCTCGCACGATATCTTCACAATGCTCCCGAAATGCGCAAAGAAACTGTTTCCCTCAGAGTAGAAGCAATCGGTTTGATGAACAAAGCCAAACTTCCAAAAATCCAAACGGGAAACAAAGAACCTCCTGCAACAGCAAAGAAACCATCTCGCGAAATCTACATCAATGGCAAATTCATATCATGCACCGTATACGAAAGATCAAAACTACTTGCAACGAACGTAATTCATGGACCTTCCGTGATTGAAGAAGTAGCATCGACCACAATGCTACTGGACGGCCAAACCTTGCAGGTTGATGAATACGGACATCTCGTGATAACAGAATTGGAGTAAACAAATTTGCCAATCGACCCAATAACGTTGGAAGTCGTCAGAAATTATCTACAACGAGTCTCCGAGGAAATGGAAGCAACCGTAATTCGAACTGCTCACAGCATCGCAATTTACGATTCGAAAGATTTTGTTTGCGGCGTTCTCGACTCCGAGCCCAGCCTCCTATCTGCAAGCCTCGGAACCCCTATCTTCCCGAACGCTCTACCTTACGCCGTAAGAACCACATATGAAATAATAGGCAAAGAACACCTCGATCCTGAAGATGTTATTATTTGCAATGACCCATATTATGGAGGCGGCACGCATGGAAATGACATGGTTGCACTATACCCAGTATTCCTGGATGGAAAACTGATCGCCTTCACAGGTTTCAAAGGCCACGTTTTAGACATCGGAGGGAGTAAGCCGTCTGGATATTATAACAACACAACTGAGATTTATCAGGAACTCTTTCGAATCCCACCCGTCAAGCTGTACCGAAAGGGAGAACTAAACGAAGAAGTCGTCAGACTGATCCTGATTAACAATCGCCTTCCTGACGAATTAATGGGCGATTTCAGAGCAATGGTCGCCGCTCTGAAAACTGGTGGAAAGAGAATCCGTGATCTGGTGAGTAAATATTCATACGCTAAATTCGTTGAGTACACACAAGAGCTACTAAACCAATCCGAAAAGTTCGCTCGCAACAAAATCAGTCGCCTCCCTGAGGGGAGATATGAGGGCGAGTATTTCTTGGACGGCGACGGTGACGACAATCAGCCAATAAGTAGAAGACTCAAAGTCAACATGAAGGTACTGATTAAAGATGGCGAGTTGACCATTGATCTATCTGAGTCGAGTCCTCAAAGCCGCGGCCCAATGAATAGTGCAAAGGCAAATTCTATCTCATTCGCGAAATTCGCCTATAAATCGCTAGTTGACCCGTTCTCCCCAGTCAACGACGGCACCTTCAGACCCCTCAAAGTCATCCTAAAGAACGGCACAATCTTCGATCCCGTCTCACCAGCACCAGTTGCCTTATGGATTGAGACAGCCCAAGGATTGATTGATCTACTCTTCAAAGTTCTCTCCACTGCCGCACCTGATAAAGTGCGAGGGTCAACGTTCGGATCAGACGTAGTAAACTTCATCTACGGAACTGACCCGCAAAACAAACGCTTCTACGTCATAGTTGACACGCTACAAGGCGGATGGGGCGGTAACCCTGACTCAGACGGAGCAACACTATACGCTACTTCTGAAGGAAACTCGACCTATCCCATGACAGAAATGCTCGAAGCGAATTATCCGCTTACTCGTCCACAGATGGGAACTCATCCAAGACTCGTGCGGCGCAGGAAAATTCAGAGGAGGATTAGGAGTTAGACGTGACTATGAAATGCTCTCCTCGGCACATATAACCGCCTGCTACGATCGGCACCTATACTCACCTCCTTGGGGAGTACTCGGCGGTGGAGAGGCATCCACAAACTACTTGGTTATTAACTCCAAACGTGGAACGAGCGAAGAACACACGAAGATAACCGACTATCCACTAGACCGCGGCGATGTAATATCATTCAGGACGGGAGGAGGTGGGGGGTATGGTAATCCACTGGAAAGAAATACCGGACGATGTATTGACGAGATGTACTCCTTGGATACATATCAGAAGTCAAGGCTCGCCAAGACTACGGGATAGTCATCGACAAAAACGGTACGATTGTCCAAGAGGAGACTAGGCTACTAAGAGAAAGCATGAGAAAAAAACGATCTTGAAAAAGTTTCCATCTCAATTCGAGCTGGAGCCGTGAACTCGTTGAATCGTTCCAGTGGATCATCTCCTTCTTCGATAGTAGCCGACCAAGTTGGGACCTCCTCTGGCGGTTACATGGGTATATGGTCTAACGATCACCCCGCATTTTTTTGGGCCTTTGCGAAGGCTTTTGCAGTAAACTTCTCCGCATTTACAACGAATCGTTCATGGGATCCACTGCATATGGAGTCAAATTCGTCGTTAGCTTCCACATGGAAGACTAGCCGCCTGCCGTCCACTTCGGTTAGTTTTACATTTACGCAGATTTCTAATCCGGGAGGCGTAGCTGCACAGTGACTCACGTTAATGTGTGTGCCCACTGTCTGCTCGGTAGGCCATTCGATGTGCGGATTCACCGCCTCAATGCACGCCCACTCTAAGAGCCCGACCAAAAAGCCGGTTGCGAATACTTTCGGCATCAATTGCAATTCGGGAGCCTCTGGATAAATGGCCGGCACCGTCTTTGCATTAGACACTCTGAATCGAAGTTGGTGTTCAATGCCAGGTTTAAGAGAAGATTTCATCTTATGTCCATCATAGCAGGCGTTTGTGTTGAGATTATTAGATGTTAGCAAAGCAACATTCTAGGGCAGAACCTACAAGAAGGCACATCGACGGTTTCGCTAGGTCATTGTAAAGGAAACTGATGTCATAATTTCGCATGAAATAGAGTGTTAAAGGACGTTTAGCTTAGATAAGATCGGGACAACAATCTCTTCCACATTATAGAATTTGATTCTCCTCTTTAGATATTCATAGTTGATAGAGTCGTTCTTCATGTCGATAATATCTTGCAAATCGAATTTCCCTTGATCCGAGCCTCTGCCCAATGCAGCCTTCAGGATGATGTTGTCTTCCAGTGGAACGACTGGAACTTCAAGCTCGTATAGGCGTCTGTATCTCAATCTCTTTTGCATCTCTTCGTCCATGAAAAATCTCATAATTTTGCTTTTAGTTTTGATGTCTACTTCGAATACTAGATCTATGGAATCCACCTTTGTCTGCATGTTGCGGATTGAGAGTCCAAGGACGGATTCAACTTTTCTCATGTCGCTCTTCTTCACCAAGATGTCAATATCTGTAATCTTCCGTGTAGCGCCATATGCATGAGCGGCTGCACCAGCGAAAACTGCCCAGGTAATGCTAACTTTTTCAAATTCAGTTTTCAGTCGAATGAATTGATTCACTAACGCAACCATATCTGTGGAGTCACGATATCCCAATTTGAGAACCAGCTTTGTCTCTCACATTGTCGTTATCGCGCCAGTCAATCCACGTCGTTGTTTCGATCGTAAATCTTCACAGAAATGTAGCAGACTTGAGAAAATAGCGTTATTTACGTGTACCGTTCGGATTCACATTCGGAAAGTAATCGGCACCTTAATCCTAACTCTTGTGATACCCGCAAATGGGATTCGAGATGAGCGAGCAGACACACAGTACGACAATGCAGCTATACCGATGTCCACGCTGCAAACAGGAATGTTATTACTTATGTGACTATTGCGGCGGTTGTGCGAACTGCTGTGAGAGAGGCAGGTACATCGGTTAGATTCCGTTCGATCAGAAAACAAGTGGCGTTGAGAACGTATGGTTACGAAAGGGAGCTTCTAGGAAGGATTACTTTGCCAAGGAAACCGTGGATCGGTCCGAAATGGGTTTCGAGCCCATTTAATTTCAAATCAGCTGTCCTGAAGCAGTTTAATTTTCCGAAAAAACTGCAACTCTATGACGTGACGTGTAGAGATGGCGAGCAAAGGCCGGGGGTTGTTTTCCGAAAAGAAGACAAAATCGCTATTGCAAAGAAATTGGATGAGGTGGGTATTCAAAGGATCGAAGCAGGCATGCCTGCTGTCTCAGAAGACGATTTCAACGCAGTGAGGGAGATAGCGCATTCTGGATTAAATGCGGATGTTGTCGCGTTCTGCTAGGGCCCGTAAAGAGGACATTGACTTAGCGCTGAAATGTGATGTGTGGGGTGTACTCATCGAGACTCCATCGAGTGATGAGCTCATAACAAAAGGATTCGGCTGGACTAGACAGAAAATGTTCAAGATGGCTACCGAAGCCACCGCCTATGCAAAAGATCATGGCCTTCACACGACTTATTTCGCAGTTGATTCAACTCGAGCTGATCCGGCATTCTTGAAGAAGATGTATACTAGCGTGGTAAAGGAGTCGCGTGTGGACAGCATAGTAGTTGTCGATACGTTTGGAGTAGCTTCGCCACAAGGGATGAGCGAGATCGTTCGTTCGGTTAAGCGCTGGGTGCGGGTTCCTCTGGAGGTTCATTGCCACAATGACTTCAGCTTCGGAACTGCGAATGCGATCGCAGGATTGGCTGCCGGAGCATCGGTTGCGCATACTAACGTGAATGGAATTGGAGAGAGAGCAGGCGGAGCTTCGACAGAAGAAGTTGCTGTCGCACTCAGAATCTTGTACGACAAGGATTTAGGATTCAAGTACGAGAAACTCTGCGAACTCTCGAGACTTGTACAAGAAGCAAGCGGATTACCCGTATCCCCACAAAAACCGGTTGTTGGAGAGACAGCTTTCGGCTACGAGGCAGGCATCGCAGTAATGTTCTGTCACAACCTCAAGAAAGCAAACGCACTGCAGTACGGACTAAGTTATATGCCGGAATTCGTCGGGAACAAATTCTACGTGGCCATAGGCAAGAAAAGTGGCGCCCACAGCATCCGCTGGCGACTTGAAGATTTAGGGATAGAAGCATCTGACGAACAGGTTGACAAGATTCTGGCGGAAGTGAAACAAGAAGCTATACAGAAGAAGCGTGGATTGACGGACGAAGAATTCCTCACGATAGTTAAAAAATTCGAGTTGGGCTAGTCGAAATCCTAAATTATGTAAAGACAATCTTTCCGGCGATTTCTGCCTGGTGAACAAGAGAATTCGCCGCGTCAACCGCTCGTTCCGCTGTTTCATATACAGGAATTCCTAACGCTTCTATTCTCTTTATCATCATTCGCGTGTATGGACCACCAGCGGCACAGCAGATAATCGGTTTATGATACTTTTTGAGTTGCTGCAGAACGTCGACTATGCGTTCGTCTAGTGGTGTATCTTGGAACACGAAGAAGGGCATCAGCACGTGTACCGCAGAGTCATCAGCAAGTATCTGTAATGCCACTTCATAATCATTTGAGGTCGCACTTCCTGTTAGATCCACTGTCGTATCGCTGATGAAGCAATACGATGGTAGAGCCTTGGTAAGTTCTGAAATCGAAGTTTGGGAGAGTGATGCAATCTTCAACCGGTATTGGTCGATTTTATCTGCTGCCATCACACATGGTCCAGCGCCATTTGTCACCATCACAAGATTCCGTCCCTCAGGTAGTGGTTGCATCGAAAGAGCCTTAACCGCATCGAAGAGCTGATT
>CAWKES010000013.1:0-233638 GCA_963848755.1 Candidatus Bathyarchaeota archaeon
AATTGCCGAACGTATCATACGCCTCAACGTGTAACGTCCATGTACCAATGTGCCAAATGTCAGTGAATGCGCTCGTATATGATGTACGCCAGGCACCGATTGTTGGATCGTAAGTCAATTGAATCATAGTCCCTGACGATGAGCTACCCGAAACGGAAACCATGACTGTTCCATTGGTTACGGGTGTTCCGTCAGGATAGTCAATTTTGGAGATCATACTGACTTGGCCAAATGGGACTTGTATCTGCGTTCCGTTAATTGAACTCGAAATTACCAAACTCGCGTTTTCGACTTGAAAATAAGTGGATAAAGTATCTGTTGAACCACCGACGTTACCGAAACCGTCGTCGAAAGACGAAGTCGAAAGATCAAATCTGTAGCTTTTGCTCGAAGTCGCGTTCGCTGGTAGTCTAACTTGAGCCTGCCAAACGCCATTGGCTTGATCGATGAGCGTCAAAGTGGAAAATGCGACAGTAGATTGGTTCTGCATCAATAATGCGGGTTGAATAGATGCTTTTTCGGTGGTCACGGGTGTACCGTCTGGATACGCTATAGAATATGAGGTCGTGGCTGATTGAGTTCGTTCGTACGTTGGATTAGGTTGAGTGGTCGTGGTAATTTCCAGTGTGGCCGGCGTCACGCTGAACCTGGCTTCGGAAACGTAATCCTGTTGTGCGTTGTCAAAGGTTCCTGTTCCGTCGATCAGAACGTTATACGTTTCAGTAATGCCGTTTACTGGGATACGCCATGAATAATTGAATGATCCATTGGCCGCAGCCACGATTGTAGGCGTCGCCACATAGTTTCCCGACGGATCACGCAAACTCAGCTTGAAAATTGTTCCAGGAAAAAGTCCGCCTCCAATTATTTGCACCGACTCAGTTCGTTGGTACAACGGTTTCGAGGTACCCCATATCCCAAAATGAGCAACTGCTTGCGCATTATCTGATGTTGCTGACGACGATAAACTAACGAGATATGTTCCTAAAATCGCATTAGCTGTTATCGGTAATCCAACGGTCGGCGGTATAACGCCGCCGGTCACTGGCAAGAAATTCAATCCCGAATACGATGTATTGTTTTCGCCAGGTGTTTTCACCCAGATATAGTAAACCTGACTCGTCAAGCCCGATCCGGCCAACATTACTTGCGAATCTCTTAGCGTGTACAGAGGTTGTATCGTTCTCAAACTCGGCGCAGCCCGAGCAGGCGTTGGGCAAATGATTAGAATGAGAAGAAATGATAAGCCTATGAGTAATATCTGCTTGTTCATTTCATTCCCTCGAATTTTCTTCAAGTAATTGGCGCCGGGAGAGGGATTCGAACCCCCGAGGCCCATAAGGGCCACAGGCTGACATTGCCGCTAACACTCAAGGCCTGCGCCTTTGGACCATTCATCACGTTAATCCGCTCGGCCATCCCGGCTGGTATTGGCCTAAGCCGATTCCTATTTAAGTTCCCATATAACATCGTTCGCAAAAGAGGCGTAGAGGCTTCTCGTGGCGTTAGGTTACACGATCTTACCGCATACAACCGACGCCTATATTGAGGCAACCGGAGCGACCTTCGGTGAGGCCCTAGAACAAGCGGCTGCAGCGCTGTTTGACACCCTTTGTGACGTAATTGCAATCTCGCCACATTTGACTGAAGAAATAGAGGTGAAAGGAAGCGACGACGTGAACCTGCTTTTTTCATGGCTCGAAACTCTCCTCCTTAAATTCGAACTCGAGGGTAAAGTGTATTCAAAGTTCCATGTAAATCGAATTATCGTGAGTAATGAGGAAATGATCGCTACTGCAAAGATTTCAGGAGAACCGTACGAAAAACAAAAGCACAGTGCGAAGGTGGAAGTTAAAGCAGTCACGTATCACAAGATGGAGGTCATTCATGATTTTTCTTCGACGACCGTCAGATTCATCTTGGACCTGTAGATGGTCCGTCAGGTTCATCATTTATTCCTACTGACCTTAGGTGCGTTTAGATGGCCAATGTAACTTGTAAGCGAGTCAAGTATACGCTCGCTTTGCCCGCTTCGATCGTCTCAGATACTCCGCATCTCCGAGAGAAGACTGCGAAGTTGGGTATGATCGCACGAGCATGTTCTATTTTCGGCGTTAACGAAATTGTGCTTTATGCTGATCATGGTGGAGCGACACAGCAAAGTGAATTTGCTCTGTGCGAGTTGATCTTACGGTTTATGGAAACTCCTCAATATTTGAGGAAACAATTGTTCGGCATCAATCCAATGTTGCGTTTCACAGGAATACTGCCACCTCTCCAAATCCCATCTCACAACGTCGGTCAATCAACTGGAGATCTAAATGTAGGTGATCTTAGGGAGGGCGTCGTAATAGGACGTGAAAGTCAATATCTTCGAGTTGACCTAGGTCTCGGTAGGCCCGCTCTATGCAAAGGAGAGCTACCGAATGGTAGCCGGCTGACCGTTAGGTTGTCTAAACTCGGAGCCGGTCTTCAATGTGACATCGTTGACAGATCCCAAATAGACATATATTGGGGCTATCAGGTTAATGTGCGAAAATCAAAGCTAGGAACATTGCTTCAAGAGAGGTACGAACTGAAAATCGGCACGTCACATTTTGGCTCAAGTATAATGGAATGCTGGTCTAATATTATTGAATCAATTAGGAAGGGTGGATCGGTCTTGATAGTGTTCGGTTCGCCAAAACAGGGTATCCAAAACATACTCGCTTCGGAAGGGAAGACACCGAACGAATTGTTTGATTATTTCGTCAACACAATTCCTGCACAAAATGTCTCAACAGTGCGAACTGAAGAAGCCGTAATGATAACTTTAGGAGTTCTCAACTTAGCACGATTAGGTAAGTGATAGAATTTGACGAAAAATGTGAGCGTCTACGACCTCGAAGGGAAGTCCGTCGGTAAAGTTGAACTTCCAGAATGTTTCGAAGGCCCGATTCGATTTGATCTTATCCGACGTGCGGTTGTTGCACTTCAAAGCGCTACGTTTCAGCCCCAAGGTCGGGATCCCATGGCAGGAAAACGCACCACCGCGCAATCGCTAGGAGTAGGTCGAGCAATGGCTCGAGTTCCACGTGTGAAGGGTGATAGGTATCCGAGAGCAAATTTGGCAGCCTTCGCGCCCAGTACAGTCAAGGGACGGTTGACTTTTCCGCCAACTCCAGCTAGAATTCTCGTTAAGAGAATCAACAAGAAAGAGTTGAAACTTGCGACGCTGTCTGCGCTTGCAGCCACCTGTTCAATCGATTTAGTCAAAGCTAGGGGGCATAGGATAAAGGAAGATCGTGAAGTACCGATCGTCGTGTCTGATGATATCGAACGAATAGTGAAAAGCTCCGAGGCAGGTAAAGTATTGAAAAGTATCGATGTCTGGGAAGATGTCCTTCGAGCGTCACATCGAGGATCAAGAGCAGGAAAGGGTAGTACTCGCGGACGACCGTCGAAATCTTCTGTGAGCGTGCTGTTTGTAGTGGGGAAGAAAAGCGGTGCGGAGAGAGCCTTTCGCAATTTTCCAGGAGTGAAAGTCGTAGAAGTGTCAAGCCTCAACGTAACTGATCTCGCGCCGGGAACTCACCCGGGTCGTCTCACCGTGTGGTCTAAATCAGCAATAGTATCGGTTCAAGGAAGATTCGGAGGTCCTGCATAATGGTAGGGAAATTGGCTTCCATCGAAATTGTGAAATATCCTCTACTATCTGAAGACGCTGTCACACTACTCGAAGCCGAGAACAAGATAACGTTCATAGTGAGTCTTCACGCGGACAAACGGGACGTTAAGAGAGCGATCGAAGAGCTATACGAAGTAAGAGTGCAGAGAGTAACAACGCTCATAACCTCGGAGGGCGAAAAGAAAGCTTTCGTCAAGTTGACACCTGACTTCAAAGCCGCTGACCTCGCCGTTAAACTAGGACTGCTGTAGATACTTGGCAAACGTTAATTAGCGAAAAGTATCAAGCAAATCAACAAGTGCTAAGCAATGCCACGACAGTTCTCATATCGGGGTCATTCAATTGATGAGCTCCAGCAGATGTCTATGGACGAATTTATCAGAATATTGCCTTCCAGACAGCGCAGATCACTTACCCGAGGACTCACCGCCGATCAGAGGATACTCATGGAACTCATGAGAACCTACAGCAGAAGCAAAACTAAGAGTACAAAGCCGATCAAGACCCATTGTCGTGACATGGTAATTATTCCAGAAATGGTTGGACTAACGCTCCTAATCCACAGCGGAAAAGAGTTTACTTCAATTGAAATTAAACCGGAAATGATAGGCCATTACCTGGGAGAATTCGTCTTGACCAACAAGAAAGTGCAACACGGAACGCCTGGAATCGGAGCCTCAAGAAGCTCCATGTATGTGCCGCTAAAGTAAACGAAGCAATGCGTGTTCTCGTAACCAGGAAAATGGGGCAGCGATCACCCACAGCTAGTTCCGCACCCAGTATATGCAGGTCGCTGTCAGAAGTCCGAGCACTTTGTTCTGATCCGGATTGCTGGCATAGCCGAATTAAGTGACGCTCTAGGGGGCCAGAGCTATTGCCAATCAGGAAACGCGAAGCATGGTAAGTCCGACGATGATTATAACGAGGAAAAGGCGTTTCCTGTAACAGTTTACGGCCTAAGCTTAGAATTCATCAAAACTAGGTTTTCGAACAGCCTCAAATCATACGTTTTCACCACATACTGTCCAAGTCGCGGAAACGCTGCCGCTCAAACAACGTTTTTTAGTGCTACTGCGCACATGCACGGCCGAACGGTGCAATAGATGCCAAATTGGGGATACTCGGTCAAAGCGTTCGATCCTGATCGAGCTGTAAGATGTTCGGGAAGAGAATTGAAGATCTCCCCTAAAGCAGCCACCGAGATATGTAGAACGCTCCGAGGGATGAGGTTGGAACAAGCCAAAAAGTTACTTGAAGCGGTTCAGCAGAAGAAACGTGCTATAGCATATAGGAGATACAAGAAGGAGGTTCCGCACCGTAGCCTGGATGAAGGTTGGTACGCGGGGCGTTATCCTGTAAAAGCGGCGAAAACCTTTCTGTTCTTACTTGAAGAGCTAGAATCCAACGCTGAATACAAGGGCCTTGACGTTGACCGATTACGGATCGTTCACGCAGCCTCGCAGCGAGGAATGAAATCGCAACGAATTATTTCACGCGCTATGGGAAGAGCAACAGCATACCATAATACTCTAGTGCACATTGAACTCATGGGATATGAGGTAGCCGAATAATTGCCCATGTACACCTACTTTGTAAAGGAAAACGTGCGACGAGCCGAGATCGATGAGTACTTGGCGCAAGAGCTCAAGAGGGCTGGCTACAGTAAAGTCGAGATGGCTAAGACTCCGCTAGGTACGCGTGTAGTGATATACGCAGCTAAGCCCGGGCTGGTAATAGGCCGTCGAGGTCAAAGCATTCGGGACTTAACAAAAATCCTCGAAGAAAAATTCAGTGTCGAAAACCCTCAGATCTCAGTGGCGACAGTTGAGATACCTGAGCTTGATCCCAAGGTTGTAGCTTCTCAAATTGCTATGGCGCTTCAGCGAGGTATCCATTTCAGACGAGCTGCGTATTGGGCGCTCCAGAGGACAATCGAAGCTGGAGCGTTAGGTGTCGAGATATGTATCCGAGGAAAGTTAACGACCGATAGGGCTCGCTATGAAAAATATCGCGCTGGATATCTGCCTGCGGTGGGCGAAGCGATAAGTAGAATTCTTCGGACAGCAGTAGTTGACACTCAACTCAAACAGGGATTGTTTGGTATCAGTGTGAAACTGATGCCGCCAAATGTCACGTTGCCTGACAGACCGACCATAAAGGAAATTGAACAGACTCCAACAGTTCCGAAACCCGTCATTGAAGAGATTGTGTCAGTTGAACCCGCCGCGGAGATCCCGGAGGTAGCAGAGATTGCCGATACTAAGAAAGCGTGAACTGAAACAACTTCTCCCGGAAGAACGCGAGAAGAAACTAACTGAATTGAGAACGGAGCTAGTGAAGCTGAGAACTACTGTGAAGTCAGGGGGAAACGTTGAAAACGTAGGAAGAATACGAGAGCTCAAGCGTACGATAGCACGGATTATGACGACTATGCATCAGACACCTGTGAAGGAATCTTAACCATGAATGCTAGCACGCTTATTCGTCACGAACTCATAGGGCTCACTACGAAAGTTTCAAGCTCCCCCAATGACGCCATGTGCGGGCTCAAAGGAACCGTGATCGATGAATCTAAGAACATGCTGACATTATCTGACGGTGATAGAAAAATCATGATTCCAAAAGATGCAGCCACATTCAAGTTCACGCTGAAAGACGGAACATTGGTGCAGGTAGACGGATACCGACTATTGGGACGTCCAGAAACTCGATTGAAATCGAAGGTGCGACGCTGGTAATGTCAGACATAGGCTTAGACGTTAAATCTCCGAAGAAACCGTGCGACGACCGAAACTGTCCGTTTCACGGACACTTATCTGTCAGAAGGAAATTCCTCGACGGCAAAGTCGTTAGTGCCAAAATGACAAGGACTGTTACTGTTGAAAGAGACTACCTCGAATACGTGAAAAAATACACTCGATATGAAAAAAGGCGAAGTAGAATTATGGCTCACAGCCCGCCGTGTCTGGAATTGAGCGAAGGAGACAGGGTAAGAATCGCTGAATGTCGACCACTTAGCAAGGAAGTAGCTTTTGTTGTTGTCGAGAAATTAATCGCTGAAACAGCGGCCTGAAGCTAACATAATCTTAATCTGTTGCAGCCACAATCTGCAGCTTCTTACGTGAGTTCACATGCCCGCCCCAAAGACTCGAGCAGTAAGCGCGAAGGGTATGGTAGAATACCGCCCTCGTATTTCCAGAGGACTTCCTAACGGGAGCAGGATTACTTGTGCCGATAACACGGGTGCTAAGGAGCTTAAAATCATCCAAGTCCTAGGAACACATACCCGGCTAAGACGCGTACCATCTGCATGCGTCGGTGACATGATTATGATCTCTGTTTCAAAAGGCTCACCAGATCTTAGGAGACAAATGTTTCCAGCAGTTGTTGTCCGCCAACGGAAGACAATCAAACGGCCTGATGGAACAAGATTATTCTTTCACGATAACGCGGGGGTCATCATGACTCCAGAAGGGGAAATGAAGGGAACCGAAATTCGTGGACCCGTCGCGAAAGAGGCCGCTGAACGATGGCCGAGAGTGGCAAACCTAGCTAGCATCATTATTTGAAGTGGAACTGAATGCGAACGCTCACGAAAAAACCTTCCAAGCAAAGAAAATATTTGTACCAAGCCTCCGCACATCGCGTTCGTAAACTCTTATCCGCTCCCTTATCGGACGAACTGCGAACCGCGCAACGAAGACGCTCTTATCCTGTTCGTAGAGGAGACACCGTGAAAATCGTGCGTGGAGATTTCGCAGGCATCGAAGGAAAAGTTGCAACAGTGGATACCAGAAGACAACGCCTGTTTGTTGAGGGAGTTTCAAGAGAAAAAGTGGCCGGCACCTCAACCCCCGTGTCCGTTCACAGTTCAAAAGTCATGATCACCAAGCTTAGTCTCGATGACAAATGGCGAGCAGAATCTGTCAAGCTTTCTGCTGGAACCAAAACAGGAAAGGCGGAAGAATAAATGGGACACAAAAGTGGGGTTAAACATCTAAAACGACTCGCAACCCCGGCTTTTTGGCCGATACACCGTAAAGAATTCACTTGGGCACCGAAGCCGCATCCTGGCGCGCATGGATCCAACTCATGCCTGCCACTAGGACTCATTATTCGAGAGGAACTACACTCCGCCAGGACTCGCCGTGAAGTCACCCGAATTCTCTCTGCGGGTAGAGTGAAAATCGACGGCAGGGCAAGAATTGATGTGAATTATGCTGTGGGACTCATGGACGTTGTTGAGTTCCCTGACGCTAATCTTTCATACAGAGTTATTCCGATCGAACGGCGCGGGCTGTCAATCATTCGCATCCCGAAGGACGAGGCAAAATTCAAACTCTGTAAGATCATGGACAAAATAGTAGCTCCCGATGGCGTTGCTCAACTCGGACTCCATGATGGAAGGACAATTCTTCTGCCAAAGGAAGAAAAGGTTTCCTATGCTACATATGATACTCTTAGAATTAGTTTGCCGAATCAACGTATCCTAAACCATATTCCGTTCGCCAAAGGAAATATCGCTCTCGTCGTGGCAGGCAAAAACCAAGGAAAAAGCGGAAAGATCATAGAAATACAGAACGGCACTGCCACTCGACCTGCAATGGTCACGATTGAAGACAGCGAAGGAAAACGAATCGACACAATTATGGATTACACGTTCGCAATCGGAACAGACAAAGCAACAATTAAACTGGAGGCAAGTTAGATCAATGGAGACCGTCACCCAGACGCCAACCGAGAATCCTATGCGGACTATTGTTCTTGCCAAGGTAACCGTTCACATCGGTGTCGGAAGCTCAGGAGAAATGCTAGAGAAGGCGAGAAAGGTACTTGGCGAAATAACCGGCCGTAAACCCTGCACGAAACAGGCGAAGCAAACGATCAAAGACTTCGGAATACGTGAAGGCGAGCCCATAGCATGTCTCACAACTCTCCGAGGCGAAGATGCGAAGGCATTCTTGAAGCGCGGCCTCGAAGCAGTTGGAAACACGTTAAGAGCTTCAAGCTTCGACAATCGTGGAAATTTCGCAGTTCGGAATCAAGGAGCACATCGAAATTCCTGGAACGAAATATGATCCTGCCCTCGGAATAGTCGGAATGGACGTCGTGGGCACCCTGGAACGCCCCGGATATGGCATCAAGCGACGAAGAATACGTTCGTCTCCAATCGGGAAATCCCACCAGATAACAAAAGAGGAAGCGATCAAGTTTGTTGTTGAGAAATTCGGAGTGCAAATAAAAGAGGCGTAACTGGGTGGCAAAGATTAAGCCGAAAAAAGTTCGGAAGTATGGAAAGGGAAGCAGACCATGCCGTAGATGCGGCCAATACGGACCAGTAATTCGCAAGTATGATTTGAACGTCTGTCGACAGTGTTTCCGAGAACTCGCGCCAAGTCTCGGATTCAAGAAATACATGTAGAATGTAGATGAACCATGGTCCTCGTAGAACTCGCTCAAAGAAGCCTCCAAATCCCGGAAGGAGTTCAGTTGACTGTAGATGTAAGAAACATTAAGGTCACCGGACCAAAAGGAACTCTGGAAGAAAACTTCGCTCACCTGCCAGTAAATTTCATCCTCGAAAACGGTTCCTTGCGAGTCTACAGTCAGTGGGCACGAAAGCGCGAGGTAGCCCTTGTGGGAACCGCACTAGCTCACGTTCAGAATATGATACGTGGCGTCACGTCGGGTTACACCTACAAATTGAAGATCGTTTACGCGCACTTCCCCGTTACAGTGAAAGTTCAGGAAAAGGAACGAAAGCTTACAATTGAAAATTTTACAGGCGAAAAAACGCCGCACGTAATCAAAATAGTTGGTTCCGCAAAAGTGAAGGTCGCAGGTGATGAGATTCACGTCCAAGGCACGAATCTGCGGGACGTTAGCCAAACCGCTTCAAACATACAGCAGGGTACCAGGATAAGAGATAAGGATCAGCGGGTCTTCCTTGACGGCATCTACATATTCGAAAAGAAGGAGGGCTCATGACTTGCCGAAGACATATCGAAGACCAACTTTTGTTCGAGAAGAAAGCTGGCGGTATAAACGTGTCAAGGAATCATGGCGAAGCCCCAGTGGAAAGACGAGTCGTGTCAGACGAAGTAAGGAAGGTTGGCCTGCGGTAGTTAAAATTGGGTATTCTAGAGCCAAATCTACTCGGAATCTCCATCCGTCCGGGTTAAGAGAGATCCTGATATGGCGACCAGAAGATCTTGAGGGCATTAACCCGTCGACCACTGTTGTCAGAATTGGGCATACCGTTGGCGAAAATAAGCGCAATAAGATAATTGAAGAAGCGAAGAAGAAGACTCTCAGAATCCTCAACCCCGGAGTGAAACGAGAAGCTAAAGAAGCTAAAGCTGAGGAAGAGGAGGTTAAGGCGGATGCTGCCGAAGCCGAAAAGGAAACCGACGAAGATACACAGGAGAAGAAGCCATGAGCGTAGTTGGTCAGAGGCGCTTAGCGGCAAGAATTCTCAAGGTTGGAGCCAGTAAAGTCTGGATAGATCCTGAGGACACCGATCGTGTCTCTTCCGCAATCACCCGTGAAGAGATTCGCAAACTAATCCATGAAGGAAGCATAGTCAAGCTTCCCAAGGTCGGCATCAGTGCCGGCCGAAAGAGAAGACATCGACAGGAATTGCTTGCCGGGAGGCACAAAGGCGAAGGGAGTAGGAAGGGTGCGAATCGACCTGGGAAAGCCGCATGGGTAGTGCGCATCAGGTCAATTCGTAATAGGCTTAGAACACTGCGCGACAAACGTCTAATTACAATCGCAGCTTATCGTAAGCTCTCTCTTATGGCCAAAGGTGGTAGCTTCAGAAGTGCAGCACATTTGAACGAGTACATTGAAACTCACAAGCTAGCGAGGCGTCGATAGATGCAAACCGCTCAAACACAGCGATCAGAATCTGGCTGGGTGCCGAAGACTAAGGTCGGACGGATGGTACAGGGCGGACAGATACTATCCCTCGAAGACATATTCACTCAAGGACTGAAAATAAAGGAACCAGAAATAATTGACATCCTCCTACCTGGACTGAAACAAGAGGTTTTGGGAATAGGATTCGTACAAAAACAAACAGATGCTGGTGAAAAATCAAGATTCAAGGCTATAGTGGCTGTAGGGAACGGAACGGGGTTCCTTGGAGTTGGGGGCGGAAAGGCAAGACAAGTCCGAAGTGCTATCGACAAAGCGACCTTACAGGCCAAACTTGACGTCGTTCCACTCCGCCGAGGATGTGGAAGCTGGGAATGTGGATGCGGCCAGCCTCACTCGATCCCATTCCGAGTCAGAGGAAAATGCGGCAGCGTTGCTCTAGAAATCATTCCAGGGCCACGAGGCTTAGGGCTTGTGGGCGGCGAAACACCGAAGACCATTCTCACTCTAGCGGGCGTTAAGGATTGTTGGACTCGAAGTTTCGGATCGACCAGTACGCTAGGTTCAATGGCTTATGCAGTATATGAGGCTCTACGAAGCACCTACGGGATCGTTACCCCCAAAGATTGGGTCGCATAACTCTTTGATTTAGTTGGCAATTCCAAGTTCTCCAAAACGAAAAACGTGGATCTAGACTAGAAAGCGTTGATTGAGTCCGTGAGTGCCAATCACAACTTCCCGGAAACTTATATTTCGGCATCCCTGATCCACCCCACCTCGGAAAGCAATCGGTGTTGAAGGAATAACACAAATGGCAACAAGACGCCGAAAAGGCAGACGCTTTAGAGGTTCAAGAACTTGCGGATGGGGAAAATCAGGTCAGCACAGGGAAAGCGGAAGACGAGGAGGCTTCGGACGTGCAGGGAGATATAGACACAAGAAATCTTACCTCATCAGACACAAAGAATTCGTCCACATGAAATATGTGGGGATGAAAGGCTTCGTCTCGGTAGCACAAAAACGTAAACCTTACCGGTCGTTAAACCTAATCCAGCTCTCAGTCATTATAGAGCACCTAATCGAAGAGAAGAAAGTACAATATGAGAATCAAATCCCCGTAGTGGACCTGGAGACGTTAGGATTCACCAAGCTGCTCGGGAATGGTACTGTAGCGCGTCCAATTCGAGTTAAAGTGGCGAGTTGTTCCGAGAGCGCCCAAAAGAAAATCAAAGATGCTGGTGGAGAGGCGATTCTTAGCCAGGCCACGTGACATTGCATGGTTAGATTCATCGAACTCTTCAAGCCTATCGCACGGTTCTTCCCGGACATAAAATCGCCTGAGAGGAAAGTTGCATTTAATGAGAAGATTTTCTGGACCACGATGGCACTAATAATTTACTTCGTCATGTCGCAGGTTCCGCTGTACGGCGTCGCACAGACAGGTATCAGCGATCCGCTTGGAGCGCTTCGAGTAATCTTCGCTTCTAACCGTGGCACATTAATGGAGTTGGGCATCGGCCCGATCGTAACCGCAGGTCTAATTCTTCAAGTCCTCGCGGGTTCAAAGATGATCAATCTCGACATGAATAACCCAGAAGATCGCTCTCTATTCACCAGCGCAAGTAAAATTCTTTCAGTCGTGATGACCGTATTTGAGGCGGCAGCATACATTATCGGCGGAACTTACGGCGCCCTGCCGTTCACCACTGAAGTCATCATAATGCTCCAGTTAGTAGGAGCAGGAATCATAGTGTTGCTTCTTGATGAGTTGCTCCAAAAAGGTTGGGGGTTAGGAAGTGGAATCAGCCTGTTCATTGCTGCGGGCGTTGCATCCGCAATTTGGTGGGATTCGGTCGCACCAATGGGTCCGATGGCGGATGGACATTATCTCGGAGCGCTGATAGCTTTCGGTCAAGGTATCATGGCTAAACAAAACTTAAGCGCAGTTTTGTTGCGACAACAAGGGCTCCCGGACATGGTTGCATTTCTTACGACCATAGGAGTTTTCATCGTAATAATTTACTTCAATGGCATGCGGGTAGAAATTCCAGTATCTTATGCGCGGTATCGTGGATTCCGTGGAAAATTCCCGCTTAAGCTATTCTACGTATCCAACATTCCAGTAATATTTGCTGCTGCGCTATTCGGAAACATCTACTTTATTTCACAACTTCTTTGGCAGCGATATAATAGTTCCAATACAAACTTCTGGCTTAACTTACTTGGTAAGTTTACCATTCAGGGGAATCAGTATCAACCTTCAGGGGGCTTAGTGTTTTATGTTGTGCCTCCAACAAGTCTCGGGTTAACTCTGCAGGATCCGCTAAGAGCATTCGTGTACACGATTCTACTAGTTGTCGGCTGCGTCTTTTTCGCCGTAACCTGGGTTGAAGTTGGAGGTATGGATTCGAGAGCAGTCGCAAAACAATTGCTTGACTCAGGAATGCAGATAGAAGGTTTCCGAAGATCTGAAGTACCTATCCGACAACTTCTCGAGAGATACATCCCAACTGTGACCATAATTGGCGCAATAATGATCGGTTTCATAGCGGCAATCGCCAATTTCCTAGGCGCATTCGGTTCAGGAACAGGCATCCTTCTAACGGTGGGAATAATCGAGCAGTATTATCAAATCTTAGTGCAGGAAAAAATCACCGAAATGTATCCAGCCGCAAGAGGATTCCTAGGTGAGTAACCGGTGCCACATTTAGCAGTGGTCACTGGCATCCCTGGAGTAGGAAAAACGACGGTCCTCAACGAGTTAACTGATCTTGCCCGTCAGAACAAGTTCGACTTATCCGTCCTCAATTATGGAACCATTATGAACGAAATCATGCGCGAACCTGGGAAAGGAATTGCACAGGGACGATATGAGGGTACAAACTCTCGAAACGCAAAGAAAAGTGCAGGAACTCGCTGCGAACGAAATAAACAATCGAGCAACGCAACACCAGGTTCTGGTTGTTGATACACACATGTTCGTTAGAACCTCCTCAGGATTGTGGGCCGGTCTACCTCAGAACTTATTGCAAAAACTCCGTCCACAACTGTTCGTCTTGATTGAAACAGATCCCGAACAAATTGCTGATCGACGCAAGAGCGACTCTGAGAGACGCAGAGATCAATCCTTATCTTCCGAAATAACATTTGACTTAGAATGGTCGAGAGCAACAGCTGCAGCTTCAGCGGTGTCTACAGGCGCTCCCATCAAAATAATAAGGAACGAGCCGGGCAAACAGAAGCAGGCAGCTCTAGATCTCCTCCAAACAATCCAGAGTGTAATCACGTAGAGGAGAACCCAGATGACCTTCATAGATAACATCATGGCATGGTTCGTAACCGTTCTTACGCCTTATAACCACTTACCGCAATCTACACTGTTCACTATCGGCGTAGCAATCGCACTTGGATTAACATCCTCAACAGCAGCAAAAGTGTTGGTGGACTATGACATGGTAAAGAATTCCATGCGCAAATTCCAAAATTGGAGAAAAGAATTAGACAAAGCAAGAAAGGCAAACGACACCCAGACAATGTCAAAACTCATGAAGAAACAACAAGCGATGACAAAGTTGCAGGCCAGAGCAAGCATGGAACAATTCAAAGTAACCGGCGTCACATTCGTTCCCTTCCTAATCATTTGGTGGATACTCAACGCCGTCTTTGGCCATAATATCGTAGCGGTGGCACCTTGGCCTCTGCCAATCGCGGGGACGCAACTAAACTTTGTATCCTGGTATTTCCTTAGCTCATTCTCAGTGAATTTTCCATTGATGCGCCTATTCGGAATAGGAATGGGGGAGAACTAAATGCCACGACGACGCCCTACGATCTCGCTCGGTGAAAAGGAAGACAATAACTCTCCCTGGGGGACGATCTACGATACACTATCGAAGAAAAGTAATGTCAACCGGTAGTTGTAGCTCGTGCGGACGCTCGTTGAGAGGAGTACCCGCTAGCGCAGCTCGAAGCATCTCTAAATCTTCGAGAAGACCAAGCCGACCGTTCGGCGGACAGCTCTGTCACAATTGCCTCAAGGAAAAAATTCGTCAGACCACGAGAGTAAGCTCAGAGTGAAAGGGCCATCAGTGTCACGTATACGTAATTGGACCCTTTATGGACCTGAAAGATAGAGTAAATGAGTCCACATATCTCCGTAGTTGCTGAATGGATAAACTAACCGCAACTTAAACCCAGAACTAAAGAAACTACACACTAAAATTAATGCCGCTCTCCTCGACGTAATGAAGATCCGCCCACCTGAATTTCGAGAGATCCCGTCAAACGAAGTTTATTGCCAAAAAATTAAGAACACAGTAGGAGTAAATTCAACCGTGCGAAAAGCCAACATGAGTAGAGACGAGATCATAGAGTATCTGTCAGTGGAACTCAAAAAAGTAATTCGAGACGACATTCTACCCGCCATACAAATGGGGCAAGGAAGAGGTGGATACTTCTCGACGCCGAGACTAGTCCTCAGCTGCGTTGATTATCTCGGCGCCCTGTACTGCGGCTGGAGAACAATCGAACAACAGGGCGGAAGACCGGTATTCACGGCAACTCCGAAGTCGATCAAATATCTTGAGGATATCTTCGGAGAAGTATTCGCAGAATATCGTGTTCGAGCCAAGTTATTATGGAAAATTTATGGACACGGCACCGTCCACTTAAACGAACCAAAAATTCTCACAAACGGCATCCAAACTATACACTGGTATCTCTTCAAAGCAGGCCTGACCGAGAGAATGACTGGAATGCGTGGTGGAACAATCGGCATCAAGGACGTTATTACTCACCTTGTACCAAAGGAGTTCGAACCGGGCGAATGGATCTTGCCCGTTGGGATAAGCTGCCTTTACCAAGATCTAGAAGATTCACTAGACAAGTACGCTAATCACATCAAAACCGACCCTAACCCAACACTAGAAAACAATTTCAGAAGCGCAATGGATGAAATCGTGAAGCCAGAAACTACGACTCTTACGTGGCCGTGAGGCCCCACCACTCGAGGCAAACAAAATAGGGAGCGCATGAACAGTGGCCGCTAGGTCACACATTTCATGGGGCAACTACAGGAAACCACGCATAATAGGGCAACAAAAGGCTTAGTAATCACTGTGAGTGGGCCCCACGGATCCGGAAAATCGACTTACGCTAAAGCCATCGCCGAATCATTCGACTTAAGATATGTCTGTGCAGGCGCGATATTCAGACAGATGGCCAAGGAGCGAGGGATGAGCCTTGAGGAATTTGGCGTTTTAGCTGCTAAGGACCAGCAGATAGATGTGCTGATAGACGAGAGGACACGCCGTGAAGCTGAAGCTGGGCGAGTAGTGATAGACGCGCAGTTAGCTGCGTGGATTGTAGATGGTTCAGCTGACGTTAAACTTCTGCTTGTCGCACCTGATGAGGTTAGGTATAAGACGGATCGCCGATCGAGAAGGCATACCTACGTCGACGGCTGACAGAAGAGACAATGGCACGAGAAATGATACAGAGAGAGCGATACAAGAGATATTACAATATCGACGTTGATGATTTGACTATCTATGATCTGAAGATTGATACCAGTCTAACTTCCGTTGAGCAAACGAAAGCCAACGTCGTAGAGGCTGTTAAGCGATTGCTGGCGGACAAATCATTCACTCTGAATCGCTGATACACTTATCTATCGCTCATCCGCTGTAAAAGAAAGCTAAGCGTGAACTAGTATGACGAGTATAGAAGTCGGTAGAATCTGCGTTAAACTTTCGGGCCGCGATGCAGGAAAGAAATGCGTTATTGTCGATGTGATAGACAAAAATTTCGTGCTAATCACTGGACCGAAGAGTGTGACTGGGATAAGACGACGAAGAACCAATGTCGATCACATCGAACCCACCTCGGAGTCTGTTGAAGTAAAGAAAAGCGCAGCTGACGATGAAGTTGAGAAAGCGCTTAGCAAGGCCAAGAAATCGAACTACATGAAAGAGTCTGCTTCAGCCAGTCTTGCAGCCAGTTAATCCACCGTATTGGATCAAGCCTTTTTCACTCGCGTAGTTACGCTAAGTTAGGTAAGTCGAGAAATAATCAAGAGGTGGAACAAAAACTGCAATCACCAACTCACACGCGAGAAATCCTCACAAGAATCGAAGACACTACAGACAGTCGATACGGTTGTACGCCTGATGATAGACCAATGTCGCAAAGAATCAAATATGGTATCATCAACGTGGACAAACCGGCCGGCCCATCAAGCCACGAAGTAGTCGCGTGGATTAAGCGAATGATGAAATTGTCGCACGCCGGACATGGAGGAACCCTAGAGACAAACTAGTCGGGAAAATCCGAAAGTAACCGGCATTCTTCCCGTAGCGTTGGAAGATGCGACGAAAGTCGTGCAGGCGTTTCTCTATTCAGGGAAACGGTACGTCTGTGTGCTGCAAATTCATGCTGACGTTCATGAAAAGAGAATACGCGAAGTTCTGAACGAATTCGTTGGCGAAATCTACCAGAAACCTCCCCTTCGAGCATCTGTGAAGCGAGAGACGAGAAAACGTTTCATTTACGAACTGGCCGTTCATGAAATCGAAGGCAGAACCGTTCTCTTCACTTGCACATGCCAAGCTGGCACTTACATGAGGAAACTCTGCTCTGACATAGGAGAAATATTAGGATGCGGAGCCCATATGCGTGAACTTAGAAGAACGCGGTGCAGGTCCACTTACCGAGGAGAACCATCTCGTTACCCTTCATGAACTGAGCGCTGCGCAGAGCGAGTACGAGAACGGAAGCGAGACACAACTCCGGAATATAATTCAACCAATGGAAACCGCGCTTGAAACTTTCCCGAAAATTGTGATTAGAGATTCTGCTGTAGATGCGATTTGCCACGGTGCGGAGCTTGCTGTTCCTGGAATCTCAAAGCTTGATTCAAGCACTACGCGAAACAAGCCAGTGGCAGTATTCACTCTGAAAGGCGAAGCGGTAGCGATTGGTAGAGCTCTTATGAATGCAGATGAGATCCTTGTTCAAGAGAGAGGACTGGCGGTAAGGCCGGAAAGGGTACTGATGGAGAGAAACACGTATCCGTCGATGTGGAAGCATCAAAAAGTCGAACAGACTTAAATCAACCTCAGAATTCTGGTCGTCTGGGCCGGGGTTCCCTAGCCTGGTAAGGGGCAGATTATCGAAGCCCACGCCTGGAATCGGGACACTGCAAGCCTGTGGCCTCTTGGGGCCTCGAGGGTTCAAATCCCTCTCCCGGCGCCAGATCCGAGATTCTACCGACCGTGTGGGCGTAAAAGTTACTGTTCGGCAAGCTTTAATATGATTCGTTGACGATTTCGGCCAGCCGACACTGGTGAAATAAATGTCACGCGAATTTAGGCAGATATTGCGAATTTCAGGAACTAACGTCGACGGTACCAAGAATCTCGTGTACGGCCTAACGAAAATAATGGGTGTCGGACCAAGCTACGCGACTGCAATCGTGAGAGCATCTGAATTGAAACCTACTTTCAGGATCGGGGAACTCTCGGAAACGGACGTTCAGAAGCTTGAAGACGTCATGCATGATCCCGCCAAATACGGTCTGCCTTCACGTTTATTCAATAAACGGAAATCGCTTGAAAATGGACGCGACATGCACCTAATTGGTCCTGATCTAACTTTGAGCATTAAGGGCGATATTGATTTCATGACCGACATCAGAACCTGGAAGGGAATAAGACATTCTCTAGGGTTGAAAGTCCGCGGACAGAGGACACGAACCACGGGACGAAAAGGAAGGGCTGTCGGTGTAGCCAAGAAAGTTATAATGGAAGCGGCTAGAACGGCTGCGCTTGAGAAAGAGAAGGAAGAAAAGAAGTAGTAAAGGGTGTGAATGATTGGGAGACCCTAAGAAACAACGTAAGAGTTACGAAACCCCACGACATCCATGGCGAAGTGATCAACTTGAAGTTGAGCTTCGCCTCGTCGGCGAATACGGACTTCGTAACAAGCGTGAGCTCTGGCGCTACAAGACTATGTTATCGGAGGTCAGAGGCATCGCCAGATCCCTCCTCGGTGAAACGGAAAGTCAGCGCGCTCGATTGGAGCATGACTATCTAACCAAGCTTAGCCGAATTGGACTTTTGCCTGAAGCCGCGTCGATCGACGAAATTCTCGACTTAGACATAAGAGACTTGCTGGAGAGAAGACTTCAAACAATGGTGCTTCGACGAGGATTGGCAAAGTCGTTTTACCAAGCTAGACAACTGGTCTCACATGGGCACATATCTGTCTCTGGTAAAATAGTTTCAGTGCCTGGATACTTTGTGAACCGAGATGAGGAGCAAAAGATCAATTATTTCGCGCACAGCGCACTGGCGAAGGACGATCATCCAACACGGAAGGGCATGTCGGCGCAGACTGAACAACCCGCTCAATGACCCCTTCTCAGGGTGAAAGCGAAGAAGATTAGCGCAAAAATCGTCACGGCTGCACCTATTAGTATCAGCGGTGTCGAATTGGCCCCGGTTCCAAATAGGATAGGAATCGGCCCAATCAATATCACTCCTCCCCCATTAATCCCGTTAAGTGACGAACTAATCATCAAAAGAAATATTCCAACGAATATCATACCAAGGGCAATAAAGAGCAGGTAAAGCGCTGGGTTCGCACTCGAGGTAACCAATGCGTGAGGATTCCCACCGCGGCGGTTTTGACATTCTACGCAAGACCATTGAACCGCGTCGAAGCATTGACCGCATACCGATCGACCACAGTCGCGGCAAATATAGGAAGCAGAATTTTTGCCACAAACCGAACAGAGCGGAACCATGAGTTCATCGACCTACGAATGAAGGAAGCAGCATGAATACAAGAACAATCAGGATTAACACTACCGCAAGAACCGCCAGGATTTTAACTGATTCTCTATCTGTTCCAAACATGATTGGTATTGGACCGATCAGTAAAATCCCAGCTGCATGATGCTTACCGTTCCGAGCGACTCCTGATGCTGCCATTACAGCAATCGCTGCAAGAATAAATCCCATAATGACAAGTGCAGAAGCGATTCCCGCAACTTGATTGCTCGACATCGCGTAGTCAGAGTAGCACGTCAGATCGTTAACCTTAACTCTTCTGCAGGTCAGCTCGTAAAACGACCCGTAATAGTTTATAAGCTTGACAGAGGCTACCTCGCAAAGCTCATCAACGAGAAGTGGAAACAACGTGCATCTTGGACTAAAACAGCCTCATCTAATCGTACACTCTACTGCCGGTGCATTAGCTTCTTGGGGTTTGTCTCGCAAACGAGGTCCGTAGGTCATGGAAGTCAAAATACTAGACGATAAGGAAGATTCACTTCGGTTCCTGCTTCAGGGAACCAATCACGCATACGCCAATGCGTTACGTAGAACAATGCTCGCGGAAGTACCCACAATGGCGATCGAAGACGTCATAATCATAGAGAACACCTCAGTGCTCTACGACGAAATCATCGCTCACAGACTTGGCCTAATACCTCTAAAAACCGATCTTGACGCTTACGTTTTGCCCGAAGAATGTGAATGCAAAAGCGAGCTAGGATGTAGTAAATGCAGAGCATCGTTCACCCTGGACGCCCAAGCAGGAGATGAACCTCTCATCGTATATTCCTCTGACCTCAAACCTGAAAGCGATGTTACCCCCGTTAGCGGTAACATTCCAATCGTTAAGTTAGGGCCATCCCAGAAATTGCGTCTGGAAGTGTACCGCGAGACTCGGCCGAGGGATAGAACATGCGAAGTGGCAACCCGTTTCAGCTTGTGCCTACAAATATCTACCGAAGGTTACATTGAACTCCGAAAATTTGGCTAACCCAGACGAAATAATACACATCTGCCCAACGGATGTTTACGTTCGCGATCCTGAAAACAAAATAGCAGTGCGCGACGAATTAGCCTGCACGTTATGCATGGATTGCGTAGAAAAAGCCAAACCGGTCGAGGCGAAAAAGTCGCCGCCAATAAAAGTGGAGGGTGACGAAACGTCATTCGTATTCTACGTTGAATCTACAAAGGCGGTTCCGACAAAGAGAATCGTGAAGGAAGCTACGAAGATATTGGACCGGAAGGCTACAGCTCTCGAAGATTTACTTCGGAAAGGACTCGAGTGACGGAGGAACATAATTGCACCCAAAAATTGAGAATACTGAACTTCTCGACACCATTCGACTACTGAAAACGAAAGCAAGAGAAAATAAGGCTACTATATGGGCAACAGCGGCTGAGCAGCTCTCACGTCCACGAAGGAACCGAGCGGCGTTAAATCTTGGGCACATCACCCGATCGACACAACAAAACGCCGTCGTCCTTGTTCCTGGTAAAGTTCTAGGAGCTGGACTTATCAAACATCCTGTAACGGTCGGAGCATTTGAATTTTCGCAAGAAGCGCAAAATAAAATCAAACGGGCGGGTGGAAAATGTGTCACGATCAAAGAATTTATTGCGCTTTATCCGAATGGTTCGAACGTTAAAATTATGAGATGAATTAAGTGTCGAAAGAATTATTGTTGGATGCTAAGAATCAAATTATGGGAAGGCTAGCGAGTTTCGTCGCGAAGCGAGCAATACAAGGTGATACTGTGATAGTTCTAAATGCTGAAAAAGCGATCATTTCGGGCCGTCGGTCAAATATCGTCGAAGAGGCCAAACACAAACTTCACACAAGAACGTTAGGAACTCAAATTCACGCTCCTGTTCACCCCAGACGACCGGACTTATACCTGCGACGTGTCGTCAGGGGAATGCTACCGTGGAAGGCAGGCAAGGGACGAATGGCATATCACCGAATACACGTGTATATCGGCGTGCCGGAAGAATATGCTGGAAAGGAGACTTCCAAAGTCCCTGGAGCCGATAGCTCTAGGCTTTCCTCGCCATTTATGTCATTGGAAGAACTAGCAACGGAGATCGGAGGGTAATCGCGATGACTGAAGAACCCCAGATCCCAGCCGTCAAACCAGAGAAAACCGAGAAGCCGGAAAAGGCTGAAAAACGCCGCATCCTATTGGTTAGTGGTAAGCGAAAAACTGCAATTGCGCGTGCCATAGTAAAGAACGGATCAGGCAACGCAATCATTAACGGTATTCCTCTAAGTGTATTTGCACCGGATATTGCCCGAGTCAAAATGAGCGAACCACTCGTGCTCTCCGGAGAGCGCGGGAAGTCCCTTGACTTCAACGTAAAAGTTGCGGGAGGCGGTTTTATGGGACAAGCCGAAGCAGCAAGAATGGCCATAGCGAAGGGCCTGATAGCGTGGACTCGCAGTTCCGAACTAAGAAAATTGATGATTAATTACGACCGAACCATGCTGGCCGGCGACCCCCGAAGAAAAGAGCCTAAGAAATTCGGAGGACCAGGCGCTAGACGAAGAGAACAGAAGTCATACAGGTGATTCAAAACCATGATCATACCCATTAGATGCTTCACCTGTGGAAAACTTATTGCAGATCGTTGGGAAGAATTCGCACGACTGCGTCAAAGCAGGTGAACGCCCAAAGAAAGTGCTTGACGATATCGGAATGTCAAGATACTGCTGCAGGCGAATGTTCATCTCACACGTCGATGTCGTGGATGACTTACTTCGTTACGCTCAAGTAACAGCGAAAAGAAGAGCACAGTTCGAGTAATAGTACTGAGGAAATACACGTGTCGGATATAGAAGAAAGAGAAGGGATGCCGAAATCAGAAGACCTTCTTCTCCCACTGGAAGAACTCTTGGCGGCAGGCCTGCACATAGGAACCAGAATTAAGACAGGTGACATGGAACCATACATTTACAGAGTCAGGCCCGACGGTCTCTTCATTCTAAATATTGGCAAGACCGATGAAAAAATACGGCTTGCCGCACGCTTCATAGCACGTTTCGAACTCGAACGCACCTTGATCGTATCCTCGAGACTGTACGGGAAAACCCCAGTGGAAAAATTCTGTGAAATCACCAAAACAACGCCAGTCGTCGGACGTTTCATGCCCGGATTAATCTCAAATCCGCTTCAACCATACCATGCAGATCCACAAGCAGTAATGGTCACAGACCCACGAGCAGACTGGCAGTCAATCAAAGAAGCTTCGAACGCTGGCGTTCCTGTAATCGCGTTATGTGACACGGATAACGTATTCAGCGGAGTTGACCTCGCCATACCTGTGAATAACAAAGGGCGACGTGCCTTAGCAATGGTATACTGGCTCTTAGCCAGGCAAGTACTCCGAGAGCGAAATGAACTACCTAAAGATGGAACGATAACCGCTACGGTTGATGATTTCGAAACAAAGTTAGCCGCTATCGCCCCACGGGCGGGCGGTGAACTTTGAAGACAAGACCCCCGTGCGTCGCAGACGCCTTCTATGCCGGAACTAAGCCTGCTCTAACGAGACAAATCGCTGAGTGCTTTACACACAAGTTTGGTCCAGGCCAAATTCCGAAAGTTGACCTCAAAGGTCAAAGAAAAATCGTAGGTATAGTATCACCGCACGCCGGCTACATGTATTCAGGCCCCGTAGCAGCCAACGGTTACGGTAAAATGGCCCTCGATGGAGTTCCGGAAGTTGTTATGATCCTAGGACCTAACCACACAGGCTACGGAAGTGGCGTTTCAATTCTAACCGAAGGTAAATGGGAAACTCCTCTAGGGTCTCTTGAAATTGATAACCACCTCGCCAAACAAGTACAGCGCTCGAGCGAAATTATGGATGTGGATGAAGTGGCTCACCGATACGAACATTCGATCGAAGTCCAACTCCCATTTCTCCAGTTCCTGTACAATACCTCAGTCAAGTTTGTCCCGATCTGTATGATGATGCAAGATCTTCAAACTAGCAGAGAGATTGCGACCACTATTATCGACCAAATAAAAGAAAAAAATTGCTTAATCATTGCCTCAAGTGATTTCACGCACTACAAACCACACGACGAAGCCGTGAGAAGCGATCAAACAGCAATTGATGCGATCATGAATCTGGATGACTCAAAATTAAACGAACTGGGAGATTCGAATAAGGTAACAATGTGCGGATACGGTCCAATCACCGTGCTCTTAGCCGCCGCTAGAAAGATGAGTAATGTGAAAACTGAATTCCTCACTTACAAGACTAGCGGGGACATAACAGGAGACAAAACCTCAGTTGTCGGATACGGATCGATAATCATCACGCGACAGTGAAAACGAATCGTGAAGGCTACCGCAATATCTCCAGCGAAAACAATCCTGTTCGGCGAACATTTCGTGGTAAGCGGAAATACAGCAATCTCAATGGCTGTAGATCTTCCGACGAGGGTACAGGTAGAAACAAAATTCGACGATAAATTAACGATAGCATCTCGAGACCTGGCCATCGCCGCAACGTTCACGACACAATCCGGAAAGTTGGTAAGTGCGACTCGAGAAAACGCCGAGTCGATACTTCGACCAGTATTTGAAGCAGCAAAATTCACGCTAAAGAAATATGACGCGAACACTGGCTTAAGCATCACCGTCACCTCAAATGCTCCGATTGGAATGGGCCTAGGATCATCAGCAGCCACGGCAGTAGCCACCGTCTCCGCAATATCCGCAGTACTGAAGAAGGCCATATCCAGACAGGAAATATTCGAAGCCGCTTATTCATTAGAAAAAATTATCCACGGTCGACCTTCAGGCGTAGATCAGGCGACCGTGACTTTCGGTGGTCTAATCACGTTCCGAAAAGGATACGTCGAATCGCACCTAACCCCCGCAGATCTCCCAACAATTATAATAGGTAATACTAGAAAGCGCAGATCTACAGGACAACTCATCAGCAAAGTAACGGAGCTGCGTCAAAATGATCCGAAACGTTATGATCAACTCGCCTCAGAGGCACAGAATATTGCGAATCTAGCTATCGAAGCGTTGAATGCTGGAAACGCACATGAAGTTGGAAGGTTAATGAATCAGAATCAGGAACTCCTAGAGCTAGTAGGAGTTTCATCGCCAGAACTTCAGAAATTAATAGTAGCAGCTCGAGCAGGCGGAGCACTAGGAGCCAAGTTGACCGGCGGAGGTGGAGGAGGATGCATGATTGCTCTAGCCAACGATTATGCGTCCAACGTTGCAGAAGCGATACAGGAGGCAGGAGGGGAAATCCTCCACGGCACCTTCATGCCAGAAGGCGTCAAAGTTTCCATTGACGAGGAAGAATGATCGATGCGAAGAAACCAAACCGCAAAAAGGAAACTCAGCCATATACAGACAACTCTCCAAGAACCAGTACAGGCTCATGTTTCGTCAGGATTCGATGACGTTCGTCTGATCCATAAGGCGCTTCCAGAAATTGACAGGAAAGAAATTGATCTTTCGACGCAGATCTTCGGATACAAGATTAATGCTCCTATTCTAATCGAATCCATGACTGGCGGAACTCCGATAGCCGCAAAGATCAACCGTTCTCTTGCTAGAGTCGCTGAAAGACTCGGGATAGCCATGGGTGTAGGAAGCCAACGTGCAGCGATCGAAGATAGCCGCCTGGCCTACACGTACAAGGTAGCTCGAGAAGTTGCGCCATCCATCCCACTCTTTGCCAATCTGGGATGCCCTCAACTCATGCGAAAAGACGCAGTTGATCGCGCAAAAAAGGCGGTAGAGATGATTGATGCGACCGGGATCTTCATCCATCTTAACGCTCTACAAGAATCCGTCCAATACGAAGGAGAGACTGATTTCAGGAACATGATAGAAAACATCGCTAAGCTTGCTGACTCTATTTCGGTACCCGTACTAGTCAAAGAAACTGGAGCCGGAATCTCCAAAGAAACAGCGACATCACTAAAGAACACGAAAGTGCAAGGAATAAACGTGTCCGGTCTAGGCGGCACAAGTTGGGCAGGTGTCGAATATTACCGTGCCAGAGACAAGCACTATTCACTTCAGATGCATCTGGGAACCACTTTTTGGGATTGGGGAATACCGACAGTTCCAAGCATAGTAGAAGTCGCAAACACAACCACGCTCAAGGTGTTTGCATCAGGGGGAGTCCGAAACGGGTTGCACATCGCTAAGGCTATCGCGTTAGGAGCACACTTCGGCGGTTCAGCGCTCCCAATGCTCAAATCGGTAAATGCTGGAGAAAAAACTGCGGTTGATGGATTGACTGCGATCATCGAAGAATTAAAGAACGCCATGTTCCTAACTGGGTCAAAGAACCTTGAAGAACTTCACCAAGCCCCGTTGGTTATTACTGGGGAAACGCAACAATGGCTGCAGCAGAGAGGCTTCAGCCCAGAACAATACGCCCATAGAGATCAATGATCTGCTCTTGACTGCAGGGTGATCACAATATGACCAAATCCTCAGAATTATCAGGATTCTACAAACTCCCTGTCCAAGAGCGAATCACGACCATCAAAGAGTACGCAGGACTAACCGACCAAGAAACAGATCTCCTACGTCAATCGGGAGCTCTACAACTAGAGACTGCCAACCGCATGATAGAGAATGTGATAGGAGTGATGCCTGTCCCAATGGGTATCGCAGCCAACTTCCTAGTGAACGATAAAGACCGACTTGTCCCAATGGCCATAGAGGAACCGTCTGTCGTCGCCGCAGCAAGCAATGCTGCTAGAATGGCCAGAGGAAAAGGTGGGTTTCGAACAGTCTCAACCGACCCCATTATGATCGGTCAGATTCAGATAGTTGGGATTCACGATGTGCACCGAGCCAGATTCGAAATACTTGCCCAAAAAGACGCTGATCCTCAAACATGCCAATAATCAAGACCCCGTACTCGTATCATTAGGCGGCGGAGCTCGCGACTTAGAGGTACGAGTTCTCGAGACTATGCTAGGAAAGATGGTAATAGCTGAACTAATGGTAGACTGCCGCGATGCGATGGGCGCAAACGCAGTTAATACCATGGCAGAAGCTGTTGCTCCGCTCGTTGAGCAAATATCCGGTGGTCGAGTTTACCTAAGAATCATTTCAAACTTGGCAGTAAAGCGCTTGGCTTATGCCAAAGCAGTCTTCGACAAGGAACTACTGGGAGGAGAGGAAGTCGTCGACGGCATAATCAATGCATATGCCTTCGCCCAAGCCGATCCCTTCCGTTGTGCAACACACAACAAAGGCATCATGAACGGAGTAACTGCCGTCGTATTGGCGAGCGGCAATGACACGCGTGCAATAGAGGCGGGAGCTCATGCGTACGCAGCAAGATCTGGGCACTACACCCCACTAAGCACTTGGGAGAAGACAAAGAACGGAGACCTCGTAGGCACTCTCGAGATGCCAATGGCGGTAGGAATCGTCGGAGGGGCTACCGCTTCGAATCCCATGGCCAAACTAGCCCTGAAGATTATGGGAATAAAAAGTGCCAAAGAGCTTGCAGAAGTAATAGTTTCTGTTGGATTAGCGCAAAACTTGGCCGCACTGCGCAGCGTTGGCGGCTGAAGGAATTCAGCGTGGCCACATGAGCCTACACGCCAGAAACATCGCCATCAGCGCAGGCGCATCGGGCGATCTCATTGACAAGATCTCTGCTCAAATGGTTGCAGAAAGAATGGTGCGACTCGACAGAGCAAAGGAACTTCTAACTGAATACACTAACAAGCACTAAGAAGGAGTCTCCACTTCGACTAGAGACTCCATTAACCTTATCTTTGGTATGGCGTCCTTCTCCATCCAGTCAGAAATCGTGTCGTACACCTTCCGATAATATTTCTTCGTGGCATGTCGAACGATTCCAAGGTTCTCCATTCTGCGTACGTAACGCCATTTCATGCTTCTGGAGATCTTATCGCCCATCAATCTGTCGATGTCAACTTTCTTGAAAACTCGAGGAAGACGTGCAAAGGTTCCCACTATTTCCTTCGGAAAAGCCGTTAGAACTTCCTTCGATAGTTTCCTCTTGCCGCGTGACTCCGTGTGCAACTTATTAATTCGCAATGGAACCTCTCTCGAGTATCGGTACAACTTGATCTCATAAAAATGTTACCTGCAACCGCAAGCAGGCCCGATAAGCAACATTGATTTAGTAAGCCCTTCACAGTGCACCAAAAACGAACGCCAACAATCCGAAGAGCATCCAAAGAAGGGTATACTTCTTGTTCCTCTTCGCATTTCGGGCCGAGGGGTTTGTCACAATCGAGTATGAAGTCAACGCAAACCCAATGTCGGAGATTATTACCAATGGTAGGAAGTAGAATGTATTTGAAACTACGCCAACAGCGATAGGCACGGCGCTGAGTGCTACAGCTGTCAAGAATAATGCGGCCCCCTGTTTCGCTGCGTACGCGTTTCCCATTTTCACAGCGACGGATTGAATCCCTTTAGCCGCATCACCCGTCACATCAACAATTCCCTTCACAACCTCACGTCCCATGCTTGAAATGAATGCAAGAGTGGCGAATATCAGGAGCGCCCATGTTGGTCTCCCAACTACAAGTCCACCGTAAATGAACGGCAGAGCTACGTTCGCGCTCACCAAAGCGTTTCCTGGTAGACCGGTTTTCTTGAACTTGAAGTTGTAAGCTACAGCTACAACCATGCTAAAAGCCGCAACGGTTAATGCCAAGAGACCAGTTTGGGAAGCCGACAAGAAACCTAACGCACATAAGACAATCGCAAATGACATCGCCTGAGGGGGCTTTACGTTACCCGACGGAATGGGTCGTTCTGGCTCATTAATTGCATCTACGTCGCTATCAGAATAATCATTAAGTACCATAGACGCAGCGAGGAGAAGGAACCCCGTTAAGAATCCGTAGAGAGCCGATTGGCCGCTAAAAAAAGGGGCGTTAGCGATTATCTCACCAACTATGACCGAAAAGCCGATCATAATGCAATTGGGAAGACGCATCAACGAAATCAGTCCCGGATTAAGTTCATTACGCGTCTCCAACCACGGAACTTTGTAGTCTGGTACATACAGCTTTAATCTTATTTCACGAGTTTAATCACAGAACTCAACTGCCTGAGTGGCCGTCGGTTTGTATTACGGGTGCAAACCCGTTGGTTTTAATAGTATCACGGGCAGTTTGTGCAACTAACTCTAGCTAATTTGCAACTTTACTAAGGTCCGGTCTATTGGGCGATAAAAAAATCGGAAAAATCGAAAGCAAATTGGAAGAGGCCATCGAGAACTATGGTGTCGCTCATCTTACTCTCTTTGATCCCGAGAAGTTGACGCCGCCGGTTGCACGTCTACTTGCCGCGGAAGCCAAGAAGGCAGGTACAACTGCAGCTATGGTTGGAGGGTCAACGGCGACTTCAGTATATGAATTGGATGCTATTGTTAACGCAATAAAATCCACGAAACTGCCGGTTATTCTGTTTCCCAACGATGTAGCCGGTCTCAGTCAGTATGCAGACGCGGTATTTTTTATGTCCTTGCTGAATTCAATTAACCCATATTACCTATCTGGCGCACAAGCTCTAGGCGCACCCTTGGTCAAAAGATATCGACTAGAACCAATCCCTCTCGCGTACCTAATTATTGGAGATCATTCGGGTGCTGCCGGTTTCGTAGGGAACGCGAATCCGATTCCAAACGACAAACCGGAACTCGCCGCGATGTATGCTCTCGCGGCAGAGTACCTAGGAATGCGATATGTGTACCTTGAAGCAGGATCAGGAGCCCGGAATATAGTCTCACCGAACCTGGTTGAGATTGTAACAAGAACTACGAAGATCGCTGTCATAGTGGGAGGGGGTATCAAGACTCCCGCCCAAGCGAAATCACTGGTGAAAAGTGGAGCAAAGTTAATCGTGACTGGAACAATATCTGAGAGAGCAGGCTCTTCGCAGAAAATTCGAAAGATCATTCAGGCGATTCACTAAACCAGTGCTGAGGAAAACTGGTTGGCACATTCATTTTCAAAAAGAATTAGCGGAACGACTCCATATTACAACTTTATCAGAAAAGTTGCGTTTCCCTCAACGCGAGTCATTCTCGCCTCAAGTCTCCTGTATACAATTGCTGGTATAGGCATATCTTTCCTGATCGCAGAGCAAAGCTTCAGCTCTCTCCTTACTGGCGCAATATGGGGAGTCACCATGTTCACTCTCCCCTCGTTCGCTTCTACGATCGTACTAAGCTACGCTATAGTGGGCGATGATCCTCTATTCTACTTCCGACGCTGTTTGGCCTTTTCGCTGTTTACAAATATCATGTGGGTAGTCATATTCGTAGTTTGCAGCATCATCTCACTGGCAATACCTGCGCTCATCTTCCCCAATTTCGCGTTCATCGTCGGACTATTCATCGTGATTCCGCTGCGAGCAGTAACTGTTTTTTCAATGTCAAGAATATCTTTCCTGAAACGAACACTTTTCACGCTAATAGAACCCACAATGACGGCGGTGCTAATTTCAGTACTGTTCAAAATTCCATGGGCCACCGTAGCAACTGCACTGATCTTATCGAGTCTGGTTGGACTAACTTTTGCTTTTGGTCTCATAACCTTCGTCGAGACCTATGGCCGGAAAATAATCGGTTTCTCACCGATTCGAATGTTTCGGTCATTTCTGATCGACTGGCTGGAGGGAAAGAACGATGAACTCGAATCGTATCTGAGTGAGCTCGGCATTCAGACAGAGATCGATGTCGCGGCTTACGTGTTTCGACGTAAATCCACGAACCAGGTGAAGAGCATCATGCTCGTCTCAAACTTTCATCCAGGACCATTTCTCAACGTCGGCAGTAGCGTTCTTCCGTACCTTTTTCAAACGGCAATGCGAATGCGTCTGGACGCTGTCGGCATGGTTCCACACGGTGTATCAGGGCATGAACTTAACCTCGTCTCGCAAGAACAAAACGCCAAAATCATTGAATGGGTAATCGAGTCAATCCCCCACCTATCGTATTCCGATCACGCTACTCCAGTAATCAGAGTCAACAACGAAATTGCTACCGCAACTTCACAGATCTTCGATGGATGTGCTCTAGTAACGATGACAACTTCGCCCCATGACATGGAAGATGTACCGTCCGAAGTCCTGAACCGGATAACTGGGTTAACAAGGGGGAAATTCCGTCATGTCGGCTTAATTGATGCACACAATTGTTTAACAGGACCCACAACGATGACCTCCGAAAAGGTCGGGGGGTTAGAAGACGCTGCGTTGGCAAGCCTCCAGATTTCAGCTCAACAACAAGGAGTTTCCTTCAGCGTAGGAGGATCAACGAGACACCCTAGTCAGTTCACGCTCAGGGATGGATTAGGCGCGGGTGGAATCTCCGTCATTGTTGTGGAAGCAGCAGGACACCGATTCGCGTACATAAACATCGACGGTAATAATATGATAACAGGGCTGCGCGAGATAATAATTGAGAAAGTGAAGGGGCTTGGGTTCGAAGACTGCGAAGTCCTGACTAGTGACACTCACATGGTGAACGGTATTGTATCAGCGAGACTGGGCTATCATCCAGTGGGCGAAGCTGTTTCTGAAGAATCCTTGCTCAAAGAGGTTGAAGTCGCATGCGAAGACGCACTCAAAGACCTAGAACCCTCGGAAGTCGCTGTCGTATCGGACCAAGTCACTCTAACCACATTGGGCTCGAAGTCGCTGAAACATCTGATGAGCGTTGTATACAAGATCTCCAGAATGACGGCTCTAGCGATGTTCGTGGCTATAATAAGCGTAGCAACAATCTCGTTACTAATGCTGGTGTGAGATTGGCACCGACGTCCCAATTCCCTACAGACTCTCACTATATGCAATTACCACGCGAAGTTCTTATCGGGAAAGACGTGGCGCCGCATGTTGGTGCAACTCTCAAACGCCTAGGATACTCAGGAACTGCTCTCATCGTGACCGGACCAAGAGTCAGATCTATAGCCGCTGAATTAGTGATTCAATCACTCGATCAAGCAGGATTCAAATCATCAATCATCATAACTGAAAGCTCTACCACGGATGAAGTATTGAATGTTCAACGTGAGATAAAGCTCCGCAGTGCGGACATCGTCGTAGGAGTTGGAGGTGGCAAAGACATCGATGTGGCTAAGTTGAGTAGCATGAAAGAACAAAAAACCTTCCTTAGTGTTCCTACCGCCGCATCGCATGACGGCATAGCCAGTCCCCTTGTCTCGATGAAAGGAATGAATCGTCCCTACTCTTACGTCGCCCACTCACCAGTTGCCATAGTCGCAGACACCTCGATAATCGCTAAGTCTCCTTACCGACTGATAGCAAGCGGCTGCGGCGACGTGCTGGCTAAATACACAGCTGTCAGAGATTGGAAACTTGCACACCGAATAAAAGGTGAATATTACGGCGATTACGCTGCGGAGCTTGCATTGATGAGTTCGCGTTTAGTTATCAAGAATGCGAGTACTATCAGAACAATCTCTGAATCTGGCGTCAGGACTCTCGTTGAAGCACTCATCAGTTGCGGAGTCGCCATGAGCATCGCAGGTAGCAGTAGACCGTGTAGTGGTTCCGAACACCTCTTCAGCCACGCATTGACTACGATAGCACCAATGCCTGCCCTGCACGGAGAAATGTGCGGTGTCGGAACTATTTTATGCGCCTACTTACACGGAGCGAATTGGGAGCTCATACGAGATGTCCTTAGAAAAATAGGGGCCCCGACAACCGCCAGTGAACTAAACATAGACGCCGAATACATTGTTGAAGCGTTAACGAAAGCTCACTCGATCCGACCAGATCGATACACCATATTTGGAGACAGTGGTCTTACCAAAGAAGCCGCAGTACGTGTTGCCACAATTACTGGAGTAATCAATTAGAAGGTGACGTCGTTGAAGTCTACCGCCATTGCGCACGCTATCCAGGGCCTGGTCAAATATCATGGACTGAAAGATAAGAAACTACGACTACCTTATCACGACAGCATCTCAGTTTGCGTGGGGCGACTTACTACCACCGCTACCGTAGAATTTGACAATAAATTCGAAAGGGACATAGCAAGGATAAATGGCGCCGAAGCAAATGAAAACGAAGCCGCACGGATACTTGCCGTTATCAATCCTCTACGTAAATTTGCCAAAACTAAGATAAATTATAGGTTGGATAGCCAAAACTCACTCCGCGAAGGAAAAGGGCTGGGGTTCTCGGCAGCAGCATTCGCAGCGATATCCCTAGCTACCGCAACCGCTTTGGACTTGAATTTGCCACCTGAACGTCTCAGCGAATTTGCTCGACTCGGAGCTGGCTCGGCAAGCAGGAGCTTGGTCGGTGGTTTCTCAATATGGTACACCATGAGAAAAGGCAGATCATATGCACGGCAGCTAGCCTCAGAAAAACAAATTCGCTTGGCTATGGGCATCATCCCAATATCTTCAGACATCAAAACCGACCGCGCCCACGATGAATCCGTTTCATCACCTTTCTTCAAAGCACGACTCTCAGAAGTGCGAGTTACTTTGCCAAGAATGCTGCACGCCATCGAATCCGCAAATATAGATCAGATCTGCAAACTCGCGGAGATCGAATCGCTTAGCCTCCACGCAGTGACCATGACCGGAAAAGATGAACTAATACTGATGAGCCCTGAGACAATCCGCATAATCAGACGTGTCGTAACCCTACGCCAACAACACGTGCCTGTATGGTACTCGCTTGACACCGGACCTTCAGTGTACATCAATACGTATCCGGAACACCTTGAAGAAGTGTGCAAAGACATCGAAACGAATGTCGGCACGAAAGTTCTCAGAAGCGAAGTTGGTGGCGCAGCTCGCCTGCTAAACGAGCATTTATACTGATCAAACATACGTGAAGAGCAACGATCACATGTATGAAAATATAAGCGAAGAAATACGAAAGGCAGCAATTCTGAACGCAGTTCGACACGAAGGAAAAGCAAATCCGAAGGCAGTCCTTGGCACGTTACTCGGAGAACATCAAGAATTACGTACCCAAGCCAATGATCTAATGCCGAAGGTTCAGGCAATTGTGCAAGAAGTGAACTCCACCTCTCTTCAAACCTTACGCGAACTGGTTAACCAAAAATGGCCTGAGCAACTATCCAAACAACGATTGGATAAAGAGCGAACACTCCCGCCGTTAACCAACGCAAGCAAGTACGAAAAAATAGTGACTCGAGTCGCCCCAAATCCCGACTTTGTGCTACATTTGGGTAACGCGCGAGCTGCGATCCTTAGTCACGACTACGCCAGGATGTACAAGGGCAAATTCATTGTAAGGTTCGAGGACACCGATCCAAGGCTGAAGAAAGCTCAACTGGAGTACTATGAAAAGATCCGACAAGACCTAGTCTGGTTAAGTTGCCAATGGGATGAGGAATACATACAGAGTGATCGGCTTCAGATCTACTATGAAGTCGGAACAACCCTCATTCGTAAAGCAGCAGCGTACGTCTGCCAGTGCAAACCCGACCAATTTCGCGACAAAATAAACGCAAGCTTGCCATGTCCTGACAGAAGTCTCACCGTTGAAACTAATGAAAAACGTTGGAGCAAGATGCTCGAACACCAGTACAGAGAAGGCGAGGCTGTCGTCCGCGTCAAGACGGATCTCACGAATCCAAATCCAGCAGTGAGAGATTGGCCTGCGTTCCGCATCATAGATACTGCCAAAACTCCTCATCCTAGAACCGGATCAAAGTTCGACGTTTGGCCTCTGTACAATCTCGCATCTGGAGTAGACGATCATCTCCTCGGAATTACGCATATAATTCGAGGAAAAGAGCATCTGACCAACATGGATCGCCAACTATTCATGTACAATCAGTTAGGCTGGGAATACCCAGAAGCGATACACTATGGACGCCTCAAAATACAAGGAATGGACCTCAGCAAGTCAAAGATGATGAAAGCAGTAGAGCAAGGAGAAATTTCAAGAGTAGACGACCCTAGACTTGGGACACTTGCGGCACTTCGTAGACGAGGTTATAGTCCGAAAACGATCCGAGATCTCATATGGGACATCGGACCAAAACCAGTAGACGTCACGATCAGTTGGGATAATCTGAATGCGATGAACCGAAAAATTGTTGATCCAATCGCTCATCGCTACTACTTCGTTGCAAACCCTATCAAAGTTACTGTATCGGGGTTGAAGGAAACTCTCGAGGTTCATCCGCCTCTACATCCAGAACAACCTAACCTCGGTAATCGAACCATCCGTATTGAACCAAAGGATGGACAAGCAACCCTCCTAGTGTCAGGAAACGATTCCAATCTCCTAAAGTCTCAGCCGGAGGTTCGATTCATGAATCTCTTCAACTTCAAACTAGTGAGGCGCTAGGAGTGACAAGGATTTTGCAGGACAAATCGTCGAAGACACCGAACATCATTCTAAGGCACCCATATTACAGTGGGTCCCGTCGACTGATAACGATAATATCGCGGTTCAAGTTCTTCTGCCGGATGGGACTTCGGTTGACGGTTTTGCTGAAGCCGACTTAGGAAAGGAAGAAGCTGACTCTATTATCCAATTCGTAAGGTTCGGATTCTGTCGAATAGACAGTACCTCTTCAAAGCATATGGTCGCATGCTTCGCACATCAATGACCTGCTACCCACATCAGTTCGTGAACAGCAGATGAATAAAGTCATTGACCGATCGCTTCCTAACAGCGACGAGTTGTGGCGGATTCTTGTAGAGACAGTACATGCGATGCCAATGTACAACACTCACAAGCGTTACGTGTCGGAAGTCATGATGAAGGAGAAATCCGACATTTCCTCAAAGGAGCTTGCCGTAATAATCAACATCACACTCGGTGAAGCGATCGTTATCCTTACTGAGATAGCGGACGAGAAGAAAGACATTGTCAAGCCGGTGGTGCACAGAAAAGCATCTCCCAAGTCACGGATCGCAAGTTGTTCGATTTCAGCCAATGATTTACCTCTAGTAACGTCATCGAGCCACTCCGTGTCATATCTCAAGTCTTAAAGTCCGCAACTGAAGCCGCTTCCATGCTTTTAAGAATTGATGACGTGGTTTCAGCCAAGGGAACGAAGCATATGAAGCCTCCTGGCCAACCAGGCGGAATGGGTGGCCACGAGGACTACTAAATTCCCTCCTCCCTGCTTTTCTCTCTTGCTTTTATCCATGCGTGCCCGTACGGGAGAATGTGCAATTCCCGTTGGGACAACTTTGGACTCTTATGAACAAGGAGTATTAATCGCTTCATCGGAATTTGTCCTCAAGAGCTCGCCTGTACGGAGATCGCTGGAGCACCGATTGATGGATGACTTACGCTCTTCATTGACCAGAGCTGGTTTTCGAGATTTCAAAATTGAAAGACGAGCCGCGAGAATTCTAGTGAGAGCTGTTTCGGACCCAGAGAGTGCCGCCTCAATCCTCGGGAAAGATCTTTGGCGTCGCATACGCTGCCCCAGTAGACATCGTTCCAGGAAGACTAGATGACGTATTGCAAGCGGTAGTAAAAAACGCGGATGAAAGTCTTGCTCGCGGAGAATCATTTGCAATACGCTCCAGACATTCCAAGATTAGTCAACTTCCCCGAAGAGAAATTGAAACAAGAGGCGGTGCAGAGGTTCTGCGTCAACTGGCCGACCGAGAACTAATTGTGAATTTGGAAGAACCTGACGTTTTGATTTCCGTGGACACGGCCGATGATTTGGCATTGATTTATCGAAAACGAGTATCTGGCCCGGGCGGATTACCTCTTTCATCACGATGGAAAATGATTGTAGTGCTTGACTCTGGATTTTGCTCTATATTGGCGGCCGTTGCCATGATGCGCCGGGGATGCTTGGTTGAACCGTTTATCCCAACTTCGCGGAGCGCTTCCGAATTTGCGAAAGAGACCACAACTTACCCTCGCAAGGATGTTGGGTGAATTGGTCCCAAGGTCACAATACTTCGGTCATTTGGTTAATCTTGATGCGATACAGAAACCCGGCATTTCAGAAATTCCGCATGACAGCGTGAGGAAGATGGCTGCACAATTCGCAATTACTAAGAGGTTCCGTGGGGTCATATTTTCTGATATTTGTGGTGATATCTCCCAGGTCTCCAAGAATCGTTATCAAGTTCCTACCTTCTATCCACTTCTCGGGCTAGAGTTTGAAGAGCTTAGCTCGTTGTGTGATTTAGTGGGAATTTCAAAGCAGGAGTTCAGCTCACAGCTTGCGTCTGTGCGTAAGGATTTGAATAATTCAAGTGAGGTGGCTGACGATCTCGTCGGCAATATCATTATTGAGAAAATACCGTTAGGACTTGCCACTGATGTTCATGATCACATCGCATGCTAATTTAACGGCATCCGTAGAAGCAGCGACCTCCTTTACGCGTTGAGCGGTTAGAACGAATTCTGGAGAATTCAAAATCTTCTCTACTGCTTCATTCAATGTTTTAGTGTTCAGTTCGGATTGATCGATTAATTCAGCCAAATTGATTGAGACTGCGCGCTTTGCGTTACCGTACTGCTCCGTGTGGTCTGGGATCGGGACTAGGATCATCGGCTTGCCGTACACCATTGATTTCATTATGATGCCGTGCCCCGCACGTGAAATGACCACATCGCAACCTCGAATAAAATCGTCCTGTTTCTCTATCCAATCGTAGATTTGAAATCGCTCAGAAATTTCCTTTGCAAACTCACCATTCGGTTGTCCTCTGGACATGACCACGTTGTACTTCTTGGAGAGCTCCAGAAGTGGATCCATTAAAACTCTGTTCAATGCTTGTCTTTCAATTCTTGGTCCGCTAACAGCAGCGTAAATTAGAGGAGTTCGAAGATCGAACCCAAGCTTCTTCTTATCGACTTGAATTTCGTTTGATCCTGAGACAATGGGACCTATTAGCTTCACTTTGGCAGCGTACCCTTTCGGAATAGCAAGGTTGCCTACGGAGATCGTATACGGTGCCGGTAGATCAGGTATGAGTATGACCTTGCATCTCACCCATACAAGTTGGATACTGGTACGAATGAAAATCCACCCCAGGTTGGCTATTAGGAAGAAGACCTTATCGAACAATGACAATTTTTTCAATGATGGTCGCCTGATGATTTCGACACGGAATTGATTAAGCATTAGAACTACTGGTATCCTCAAGAGCCACGCGGCGATAAGCGACGAAGCTCTAGAATCCGACAAGACAACGTCAGGTTTGAAACGCTTCATGAATTGGATTTCGCATATCACTTGACGTAGAAATCGCCTTATTCCCAGGGAAAAGCCACTGGTTGCTGCGGTCATCTTGAAATCTATTGTACCGTCACTCGTGACCTTGAAATTAATCGGTACGGCCTCAAACGCTCGCAGGTGATTGTGCTTCGCGTACTCAAGCCCGTCGAGGTATGTTGAGAATACTGTTTCGACTCCGCGCCTATTCAATTCCCTTGCAATCGGATCCGTACGCGTAATATGCCCGAGGCCAATTCCGCAAGGCGCAATGTACACACGCAAAGTGGTTATTCACCGAAACTTTTTTTCTTAACCTCTCCTGCGGGCTCGATTTCCTCAAAGATCTCTCCTTCAAAGACCTTTACCGTGATCTCGTTGAGCAACCATGAGTCTGGTGGAAGCCCTGCTTTCAAGCAACAATTCGTCAGGAAATCAGTTCCATTCCATTCCCATTCCACTGCAACTTGTGGGAGTAATAGTCCGGAAGATCTCATTCCTTCAACAATTAAGCCATGTCTCCCAATCTCAATCAATTCGGGTAATGCCTTTCGATTTGCAGCTGTAAGTGGTTGTGGGGCTGTCAGAGCTGTCAACTCGATTACAATTGAATGCCCAAATTCTTCAATTGATACTGGTTCGAATCGAGGGTCTTCGGTCGCGGCGTAAATCGCTGCCTTCACGGTTGCTTCGATTAACGGTTGATCAGGATAAGGAAAACCTATGCAGCCACGCAATGTATGAGTCTTGAATCTATTCAGTGTGACAAATACCCCTGATTTTCTCACTAAGCTTCCGTCGGACGGAGGAGGCTTTATTGTAGTCTTATTCTCAATATAGCGTGCAATTGCTTCTCTTGCCAGTCTCACTAGAATGGTGCCTTCTCGAAGTGTCAAATTCTGAGTTTGAGATTTCTGTTCACTTCTTTTCGGAGTCATGTAGCTTCCTCGCGGTTTCAAGTGTTTGTTCGATTCTCTTCCAGTGACTTCCATGCCAGTATATCTTGGCACAAATAGGATTGGTGCACTTCCAAAAACTTTGATGGACTTTAAAGGTTGTTGGCGGAACAAACGCCTCGATATCTGCCTTCGAGACTTGTTTGATTGCTGAACCGCAAAGTGGGCATCTAGACAGATCAGGATCAACCGTTAATGGAATGTTGTATCGATATGCGAGAGCGGCTAGTCTCTCGGCTTCAGTTTTGTCTCTGATCAAGAATGAATCCACTCCGCGAGTTACCGCAGATCTGTACAGCCCTTCATCCGAGGTCAGCAATATGGATGAGGAGCGTTTAGCTGAATTAACTAACTCGTCATCTCCCTTATCCTTTGCGTACTCTGTTTCATATCCCAAAATTCGTATCCAACGGTTCAGTTTGCCTAACATGCCGTCTATTAGGAAACGCATTAGCCGCTGACGATCCTGCCATTTGATGGACCTACTATCTTGCCATTCTGTGCAACCACTTCGCCGTTCAGAATCGTATAGGCGACGGCACCTTGACATCTCATTCCGTCAAACGGGCTGTACTTGGCTTTGCTAAGAAAGTTTGCCGCGTTGATAGTTGTCTCTGCCTTAGGATCTACTAGTACAATGTCTGCGTCAAATCCCTCTTCTAACCGGCCCTTATTCGGGAGATGAAATATCTTTGCTGGAAGAGTGGAGGTCGCGTCGATTAATCTACGCAGGCTCAGTGTCCCTCTTGAGAATTGAGTGAGTAGCAAGGGCAAGGAGGTTTCCAGACCAGGAACCCCTGAGGCAGCTTCCCAAACGCCTTGTGCTTTCTCTTCTATTGTGTGCGGAGCATGGTCGCTCGCAAGAATATCGATTTGTCCTTTCTTGAAACAACGCCACAGCTCCGAGCGGTCGTGTTCACTCCTTACCGGAGGTACGCATATTGCGTATGAGCCTTGCTTATTGAAAATGGAGTGGTTTACGAACAAATGGTGGGGTGTGGCTTCGCAGGTTGCGTTGTGTGTGCGACGAATATACTGAACTGCTTTGGGAACACTTGTGTGACATATGTGAACTCGTACTCGCTAATTCTTTACTGAGTTTAAGAATTCTCCGTACTTCCTTGACCTCGAATTTTGGAGAGTGCGCTCTGAGAAAGTCGTTGATTGATGTTTTGCCAGCTTGAATGCTTGCTCGCTGATGATTTCTTATGGCATCCCCGTCTTCTGCATGAACAGTTACGAGGACGTTTGCCTTTTTGGCTGACAAAAACGCCTTCCTGAGCTGTGCATCATCTGCGGAATCGAAAGTTTCAAGCGCCTTATTTAGATACAATTTAAACGCAATCGCGCCGTGCTCCTTCATCAGACGCAGCTCCCCCGGATCCTGAATGAGTGATCCCTGGAAGGCAATATTAGCGAATAATCTGCCCTCGGCCTTCGACTTTTTTTCATCCAATCTAACACTACTGACGGTTGGTGGCTTGGTGTTTGGCATGTCAATGACGGTGGTGAACCCCCCCGCCGCTGCAGCCTGCGTTCCTGTCTCAAATGTTTCCTTGTAACTCAATTCCATATCGCGAAGATGGACATGTGCGTCGATCAGGCCGGGTATGACGATCAGGCCTTTTGCGTTGATTTTATTATCTGCTTGGATTGTTCGGGATTTACTGATTTTCTTGATTTTGCCATTTTCAAGCAGAATGTGTACTGTGTCCAATTGTTGGCCGATAAGGATTTGCGCTGATTCGATAAGCGTTGACAGCGTTGATTTCCCATGGTTTGCACAAATGAGTCGTGAGCGTTAACTTTCTTCTTCCGCACTTGTCTCTGTATCGGATGCGCACTCATCGCAAACAAATTGGCCGTTACGTGACTTCATTTCGTCAGCCCAGGATCCGCACCGATCGCAGTACCCGGATTGCGGTTCTGTTTCCTTAATTTTTTCAACTGGGGATATTTGTGATTTTTCGGCGATAACATCAATTAATGCGGGTGTTATATCTACAACGTCGTTACTGGTAACAATTCCTTTCACCTTGTTGTTCGCAAGTACGACCAGTCTCCGAACTTTGAGTTCACGCATCTTCTTTGCCGCATCTGTGATACTGGCTGATGCATCTACGGTCACTGGAGGTTTTGTCATAGACTTGCTTGCCTGTATTTTACGCGCATCCAAGTCAAGTGCGGTTACCCGCCTTACGATGTCACGTTCGGTGATTAACCCATGAGGCTTTCCTGATTTGTCTACGACAACGACGCAACCGATTTTGTGCTTCTTCATTAGCTTAGCTGCAGTGAGGACGGTGTCAGTATCCTTGATAGTTATGACTGGACTGGACATTACATCTTCAACTATTACGTCCGGAACAGCGTTGCGAGCTGACATTATACCCAACGAGATCTTCCAACTCACGCCTTATGGACTTTACGGGAGCCGTGATCTGTACGGATCGAGCGCGGGCAAGGGTTATCTAGAGAGTTGCGTAATCGTGCCTATCCGATACCTGATGTGTGGTTCAGATTGAGTGAACAAGCAGATTCGAGTAAGGTTTCGATCACGGACAAAACCCCTACCAAGGTCAAAATCAAACCGACTTCCGTTGTTTACTGGTTACGTTTCTTCTTAGCTGTCGGGGCAGGTGTTGCGAACAATTATCTTCACATCGGTACGGCGACATTCGGTGATTTCGCGTTGTTTGTCGGGATAGGTCTGGGGGTCATCTTCTATGCGTTATCGGTCATAATAGTTCGTTATGGTTTGAAATACGATGAAACGCAATTGCGTGGGAAGAACAAGTACGTGACGATTGGCGGTGGAACATTCATAGTTGTGTGGGTGATGGTATCGGTAGCTCTCAACACACTTACTGGAGGGGGCTAATCCGTTTTCGTTGTCCGGGTTGTAGATTTAGGTTGAGTTTTGTCTTCTCGCTCTAGACGAATTGTATATCCCTCGAGAACCTTAAAGTACGCTCGGTCATAGTCCGCATGGAGTGGATTTGCTGCTTGCCTAGCGAACCCTTTGCGTAATTCATCTAACTGTTTTGGTGTTTTTTCAATTTTCGACAAGTAAAGATACTTATCATTGTTCGCTTTCGCTGTTAAGATGAGCCCTTCGCATGCTTTCAGGTAACCCTTGCCGCTCTCTGTAGGCTGGACGCTAGCCCGAATCAGATCAAGCTCCTTTTCTGCATCAGCGATTCTTCTCTCGATCACTGCCTGATAGAATCTATCTAATCCCTCATCAGCCTCGGGAGTAGAGTTTTTCTTTCGTTTAGAGCCTACGCTTGATTTCGTCTTCTTCGGTGATATCTTTGATCCCTTCTTCAGTTATTTTGAAGATTCGTTCCCCTTCTGGCAAATATGGACTTGAGATGAGTCTACATATCCTGACCGGTCCGCTCGCAGTTCGTCTAAGGAAGACTCTTGTGTGGCTAGTGTGTGAAACTATATGTCCTCCAACTGGTTCAATGGCATTTGCAAAGAATTGATCCGGTTTCGACATGACTTGATTCGTGACCACCGCACACGCGTTGAATGCGCGGGCCAATCTAACTAAGCGATGCATGTGACTGTTTAATTTCTGTTGCCGTTCTGCCAGCATTTCACGTCCTAAATACTCGCTTCTGAAGTGCGAAGTCAATGAGTCGATTATGATGAGTTTGATTTTATTGTCCTGAATAACTTTATCCGCTTTCTCTAGGAGCAAAGTTTGATGGTCGGAGTTGAACGCCTCGGAGTAGATGATGTTCCTGGCTGCTTGAACAGGGTCTATCTTTAAGGTAGTAGCGATCCTGACAATCCATTCAGGTCGAAATGTATTTTCAGTGTCAATGTAGAGAGCTGACCCATTTAATCCGCCTTTCTCTTCGGGAAGTTGGACATTGACGGCGAGTTGATGACAGAGTATGCTCTTACCGACCCCGTATTCCCCATAAAACTCTGTGATCGTCTGAGTCTCTAAGCCTCCGCCAAGCAATTCATCAATCTGTCTACTGCCAGTTGTGAGGCGTCGAACGTTTTGCCTCATTTTAATGAGTTCATCAGCACGTATGAAGCTGAGCGCTAGGCTCTCTCTCGCTTCAGCAATTACCTTCGCAGCCTGTTTTTCGCTAACCCCAACTTGAGAAAGCTCTTTGATTGTAGCAGTGGCCAATGATTCGACTGTATGGAACCCAATTTCTTTGAGTTTCTCAGCAGTTGCAGGGCCTACGCCTGGAATATCCTCTATTATTTCATATCTTCTTCGTTTTTCGCTCGTCGGTTCGTTATTCTCTACGTCATGTGAACCGGATGATTCTTCCAAGACCTGCTCTATTGCCAACAATCGCACACTACTTATTTCAACATTGACTGATCTCTATTCAATTCGTAATAATAATGGAGAGAGCTGGCTGAAAGTGGTTTTATGAGGCGATCGGAGTAAATCCCACACTGAGTGGCTCTCGTTGGCTATGAAAATCAAACCTACTATGCGTGAAGCGGTCGACTCTCTCGACGGAGCGCTTCGAGCACGGAAACTCGTCCTTCTAATCGGTGAATGCAAAGTTGACTACGACGGAAGAGCGTCATCAACACTCGACTGGGGCGAAAGGCTGACTATCATAAAACAGGACGGATCAGTGCTTGTTCATCGGCCTACCGGTTACGAACCGATTAATTGGCAACCACCTAAATGCCTAGTTCGCGTCATGCTTCTCGATACTGGGGGTCTCATGTTAATCGCGTCACGTTCCCAACCAAGAGAGACCGTTTCGATCGAGTACCGGAGCATTGAGTTCACCATAACAACCGATCTCAGAGATGCCGCCCAGTTTTTCCTGCACGTTACCGAAGAGCAGATGAAACAGGCAATTCTGATTTCTCCAGAACTAGTTGAGAAGGGCTTGAAACCGCTTGAAGCAGAGAAAAGCCTTGGTGAAGCCGGATTTACCGACATCTATGCGGAAGACGAGAGCGGAAGGATTGTAGTCGTTGAAATCAAGCGGAGCGCAGCTTCTAAGGATGCCGTGCTTCAGCTCCAACGCTATCTTGAGACGCTTCGCGGGAGAGTCGACAAGCCCATCCGTGGAATTATCGCTGCACCCGAACTCCGTAAGAGTGCGCAATCAACTCTGGAAAACTCTAAGTTCGAATTCGTTCAACTCTCGCCGGAAAGATGCTTTGCTGTGCTTAAGACAATGAAGGATATGAAACTCAGCCAGTTCATGGGCTAGGACAGCTTGCTTAGGAGAATTACGTTTGCCCGCAAGGTTATTTAGCGCCAAAAGGAAACTGGCAACATCTTAGTGATTCCTATTGGAGCCTTCCAGAAAACCTCTCAATCTCCTCGTAAAGAAATTGAACGGTGAAGTAAGCATTAGGCTCAAGAATGACGTCGAATACCGCGGCCACATGATCGACGCCGACAGCCACATGAATATTATCTTGGAAGGCGCAAGCGAGTACCGTGGAAATTCGCTTACGGCAAACTATGGTAATGTGATTCTCCGAGGTAGCAACATACTCTACATTTGTGTGGACGCTGGCAAGCAGGTCTAGCACTTACGCCAGCAGTGACACCACAGTTGAGTGATCAACACACCGCGTCGCAAGCGGAATTGGACCTTCTAGTGGAACTTGCCTCAAGAATTCATGACCTTGGAATATACGATCCATCCATACTGAACAAGATGAAATTAGATTTCTGTAAGGAACATGAACTTGATCGAATGCCGCGTAACTCTGACATACTTAATGCTCTTCCGACGGCTGATAAAGAACGACTAATTGCCAGTCTACAACTCAAGAAGGTAAGAAGTGTCTCTGGCGTAAACGTTATCGGGGTCATGAGTTCGCCTCGTGGATGTCCGCATGGCCGTTGCGTTTTCTGTCCCATGGAAAATGGGTATCCGATGAGTTACGTATCCGGCGAACCCGCAGTCATGAGAGGCTTTCAATCTGGATATGACCCATTCATACAGATTACCTCTCGCTTGAACCAGCTCAAAGCCATCGGTCATACGCCCTCGAAGATCGAGCTTGTAATTCAAGGAGGGACTTTCCTAGCGGCGCCCTTGGATTACCAAGAACACTTTGTTAAACGATCACTAGACGCGGTCAATGACATTGATTCACGATCATTGGATGAAGCAAAGTCCCTAGCGGAGACGGCTAAGATGCGGAACGTGGGATTAACGGTTGAGACAAAACCAGATTGGTGTAAGAAACCTCATGTTGATCAACTGCTACGATTCGGTGCGACAAGAGTAGAGATCGGTGTACAAATACTGGATGATCACATTTACGAATTGACGAACCGTGGACATACGTTACAAGATGTTGTCGAGTCATTCCAGATAGCGAAAGACGCTGGCCTAAAAATTGTAGCCCATATGATGCCGGGTCTACCAGGCTCGACCCCTGAAAAGGACTTCGAATCATTTCGGACACTCTTCGAAGACGAACGATTTCGCCCCGACATGGTGAAGATATACCCATGTCTCGTTGTAGAAGGCACAACCATCTATGAATGGTGGCAAGAGGGCAAATACACACCTTACAACACGAGCGAAGCCGTAGACTTAATCGCCAGAGTCAAAACGATCGTGCCTCCCTGGGTTCGAATAATGCGTGTCCAACGAGAGTTTCCTGTGAAGAGAATAGCCGGAGGCCCAAAAAGCGGAAACTTAAGAGAACTAGCCATTAACAAGCTCAAACTGGAAGGAAAGAGATGCAGATGTATAAGATGCCGTGAAGTGGGGCATCGAATGCTGAAGGAAAAAGCATCTGTAGACATCGCACGTTTCCGTACCGTGAAACGAACCTATCGTGCGTCATCTGGATCGGAACTTTTCATATCAGTTGAAGATCCAGAGTCGGACATTTTGATTGGTTATCTTCGAGTTCGCTTTCCTTCGACAGGAGCTCACAGACATGAAATTGATTATGGCTCAGCAGCAATAGTTAGGGAATTACATGTTTATGGGCCTGAAGTGCCGGTGGGACAAAGGTCCGATAGTGCATGGCAACACAAAGGGTTTGGCCGCATGCTCTTGAGCGAGGCGGAGCTTTGTGCCAAAGCCGAAGGTGCAAAGAAGATGGTGATCATAAGCGCGCTTGGAACGAAAGCATACTACAAACGCTTTGGATACGGATACGACGGTCCGTACATGAGCAAGATTCTATCATGACACCTCGGGGAGTGTCGACATCAGATTCAAGTTCCAAATGAGGTATGATGTTGGCAGACGATTTTCAGTACACAGGCCAGTGTAAAGAGATTTTAGAAACGGCGGATGCCCACGTAGGTGACAAAATACGGTTGATCATAAAGCGAGGCAATTCTCCGGAGGTTGTTGAAGGTCTGCTAATGCCACGATTCGCAACCAGAGACGACGAAGACTGTGTCGTGGTCAAACTTAAAACGGGATACAATGTGGGTGTAAGAATTGATTCAGGTACCAAAATCGAAGTCATAGGAAAAGGTACAGAGCCACATTTCAGCCGTCCAGAACTACCGCCACGACAGCAAGGCCTACCTAAAGTCTGCATCATGAGCACAGGTGGAACAATAGCCAGTCGCGTAGACTACAGAACGGGGGCAGTCAAACCGGCTTTGGATGCAGACGACCTTCACAGTGTCGTGCCTGAACTTGCGCAGATCGCAAACGTAGACGCGAGCATTATCTCCAACATATTCAGCGAAAACATAGGGCCGCCATTCTGGTCAAAAATCGCTGAGTCCATCGAAAAGGAGATACGAAAAGGCACGGACGGAATAGTCGTAGCCCATGGAACCGATACTTTAGCCTATACCTCGGCTGCGTTAAGTTTCGCATTAAACAAACCACCCATTCCGATAGTTCTGGTTGGCGCCCAGCGGTCTTCCGACCGCCCAAGCTCCGATGCTGCCACAAACCTTCTCGCCTCCTCAGCAATTGCTGGACAAGCTCCGTTCGCTGGGGTTGTGATCGCTATGCACGATTGGATATCTGATGAAACCATAGCCATTCATCGAGGTACTAAGGTGCGCAAATGCCACACGAGCAGGCGCGACGCGTTCCGAAGTATCAACACCTCACCCTTGGCTTACTACGACCTGATCCACCGTACGCTAAAGATGAACACCGATGACTACGATAGAAGGCGAAACCCGAACGATTGGTCTATCAAACCGAAATTCGATCCAAACATCTTACTCGTCAAATTCCACCCTGGACTCTCAGCAGGAATAATTGACTGGGCTACAGCGACCGGATACAAAGGACTCATCTTGGAAGGTAGCGGACTAGGGCACATTAGCGAGAGTCTCTTCAGTTCCTTAGAGAGAGCCATAAAAAACGGGCTAGTTGTAGGAATGTGCTCCCAGTGTATCTGGGGAAGAGTACAATTGAACGTCTACTCAACAGGAAGAGATCTGCTGCGAATCGGAGTAATTCCACTCTACGACATGCTCAGCGAAACCGCGCTTGTCAAAATGATGTGGGCCTTCGGCAATGAGCGTGAACCTGAAAACGTGAAACAGATCATGCGCACCAATCTCGCACAAGAATTTTCGGAACGACGAGTAATCGAGGAGAAACACGATGGTTGAAGAATCAATGCCAATCAAAGCCGGACTCGAGGTCCACCGACAGCTAGATACGAAACACAAACTCTTCTGCGCCTGCCCCACATTTCTAGGTGAGTTAGAACCTGAACAGAAATTCTTGCGTAGGTTCCGACCGACGCAAAGCGAACTTGGACAAGTTGATCGAGCAGCACTCTTCGAATTCAATCGAGGGAAAGGAATCAATTACGAATACGATCACCAAACGGCGTGTCTAGTGGAGTGCGACGAAGAACCACCAGGGACGCTCGAAAAGGAGGCGATAGAAATCTGCTTGACCGCCGCTTTACTCTTCAACGCTAGGCCTGTAGATGAAATTCATGTCATGCGCAAAATAGTGATAGATGGGTCAAACACTACGGGTTTTCAACGAACCTGCGTCATAGCAATGAACGGAAAAATGGAAGTCGACGGAAAAACAATCCCTATTGATCAAATCTCTCTAGAGGAAGACGCAGCGAGGAAAACAACGCAGACACGTGACACCACCGGTTATCGGATCGACCGGTTAGGAATTCCTCTTATTGAAGTCACCACTGCACCCGTGCTTCAAACTCCAACGGAAGTAGAAAAAGTCGCTCTAGCAATCGGCAACATTTTGAGAACAACTCGCAAGGTTAAGCGAGGATTAGGTAGCGTCAGACAGGACCTGAACATCTCAATACCTAATGGATCCATCGTCGAAATTAAAGGAGTTCAGGAACTTGAATTATTAGGCAAAGTCGTGAAGCTAGAAGCAGATCGACAGAAGGCATTACTCGAGATAAAGGAAGAGCTAAGAAAGAGAAACGTGCATGCTGAGGACCTTTTACGAAACTATGTAGACGTAACCCACCTCTTTAAAGAAACAAAAGCACGCGTATTCAAGGAAGCCATCTCTCACAACGGCGTAGTACTTGCTGTAAAACTTCCAAAGTTCGGCGGTATCATAGGTAAGGAACTGGCCCCCGGACTAAGACTGGGTACTGAGATGTCCAGTTACGCTATCTTTGCAGGAGGTGTAGGTGGTATATTTCACTCAGACGAACTCCCCGCATACGGCATAAGCCAGGACGAGATTGAAAAAACAAAGACCAGTCTCAGTCTCGAACCCACCGATGCTTTCGTCTTGGTCGCCGACGAGTATGTCCGAGCCAAGGAAGCTTTGAGTGCGGTCATAGATAGGGCCATTGACGCTATCTCAAAAATTCCCGAAGAAACCCGTAACGCAACACCTGACGGCACAAGCAAGTTCATACGGCCAAGACCAAGCGCCGCGCGAATGTATCCTGAGACGGATGTACCCCCAACCACCATAACTGACGAACTAATGCTCAACTTAACCTCTAATCTTCCGGAGAAGCCTGAGATCACAATTGCACGCCTCCTCACGAAATATTCGTTAAACCAGAAACTCGCAAAGCAGCTCCTTGACTCAGATTACCTTCAACTTTTCGAAACGATTGTCGCAAGCTCGGCAAATGTCCAACCGTCATTCATAGCCACATTCCTGACTGAAACTTCCAAAAGCCTAGAAAGGGAGGGAGTGCCGGTCGGTACTGTACCCGATGAAAAGATCCAGAATATGTTTAGACTCGTAAATGACGGCGAAGTTGCCAAAGAAACGATGCCGGAATTATTGAAATGGCAAGCAAAAAATCCACAAGGGACAATGACGGAAGCAATAAAATCTCTCGGTCTCCGTATGCTGAGTAAGACTGAACTGGACAGCATAATAGAGCGACATATATCTAAGAACAAGAAGCTAGTAGAAGAAAAGGGAACAGCTGCGTTCGCTTCTATAATGGGATCTGTGATGGCAGAAGTACGTGGCATGACCGATCCCAAACTAGTAACGGAACTAGTCAAAGCACGACTCACAAAGGGCACTCAATAATTTCAAGGATAGCATTCGTAATGTGCGGAATATCCGCTGTCGCACTCAAGAAAGGAACGGTTGGGCCGGCAATCTATGATTGTCTAACCAAACTCGAGTACCGCGGCTACGACTCAGTCGGTGAAGCGACAATATTCAATGATGAATTGACGATCAAGAAGGATAAGGGCAAAATAGCAGAAGTAGAAGAGAAGCTTCACCTATCTACGCTCCCCGGACTCATTGGGATAGGACACACAAGGTGGGCAACTCACGGTGCACCCTCCAAAGAGAATGCGCATCCGCACACTGACTGCAACAATACCGTAGCAGTAGTTCACAACGGCATAATTGAAAATTTCCTCACTCTACGAGAAGAACTCGAAGCGGCAGGTCATCAGTTGCGATCAAAGACTGACACTGAAGTCGTGGCACACTTAATCGAAGCTAATCTTCGTTCAGGAAACGGATTTGTTGAATCGGTCCGGTCGGCGGTGAAGAAGCTTCAAGGAGCATACGCGCTTGCTATCATTTCGACCGTTGAACCCGACAAAATTGTTTGTGTGAGAAGAGAAAGCCCGCTTGTCTTAGGAAATGGCCAAGATGGAAACTACTGCGCATCAGACATTCCTGCCTTTCTCTCCAAAACCAACAAAGCCATCTTGCTCGAAGATGACGAGATGGCAGTCCTTACGTCAAATCAAATCCGCATACTTAAGATTGAGAACGGCGACGAAATAATCCGCGAACCGTTTACCGTAGACTGGAATGTGGATCGTGCAGCCAAAACCGGATACGCGCATTTCATGTTAAAGGAAATCCATGAACAACCATTAAGCATAAGAAATGTTTCCCGAACCCATCCTATGTTCCTCGATCTAATGGCCGGAGAACTCATCCGTGCAAAGAAGATCTTCTTGGTTGCATGTGGAACATCGTATCACGCTTGCATGGGAGCAGCTTATGCTTTCTCAAGGTTGGCAGCGCTCTCGGTAACGCCTGTAGTTGCGTCAGAATTCATAGACATGTACGGTGGACTGATTGATTCCGAGACAGTGGTTCTAGCGGTTAGCCAATCAGGCGAAACTGCCGACACTCTTAACGCTGTAAGAGGTGCCAAGGACAGAGGGGCAATAATCCTTGGTATTACTAACACCATGGGCTCTAGCCTTACCCGATTGGCGAACGTCTACATTGGTCAAAATTCAGGACCTGAGATGGGAGTAGCGGCAACCAAAACGTTTACCGCGCAATATACGATACTCATACAGATAGCAATAGCATCGGCGCGAAAACGACAGGTAATTACACAGAAAGAAGTTGAACGACTTGAGTCCGCAATTTCGCAACTACCTGACTTAATTTCATTAGCGCTGCGGCAGGAAACCCGGATCAGCCAGATAGCGGACAGATTCATCGATAAGAATAGTTTCTGTTTTCTAGCAAGAGGCGTTAACGTGGCAACCGCACTCGAAGGACGACTGAAGCTGCTTGAGCTTTCCTATCTGCCTGCCATCGCCTATCCTGCTGGAGAATCCAAACATGGGTTCATTTCAGTTGTTGAACAAGATTATCCAGTAATCTTCATCGCGCCAAGAGACGAAACCTACACGAAGATCATCGGAAACATCATGGAGATGAAGGCGAGAGGTGCACGTATTATCGCTCTCGTGGACGAACAGGACAAGGACGTGGTAAATCTGTCCGATGAAATAGTCAAATTGCCCTCTGGGATTCCTTCTGTTCTATCGCCCATCGTGTACGTAATCCCGCTCCAACTATTCGCTTACTACATGTCAGTCAAGAAGGGAAATAATCCAGACTTCCCGAGAAACCTAGCGAAATCGGTGACAGTCCAGTAAGAGAATCGATAGTGTGAAAAGATGAATCAATCCGTCAAACAAGACCAAGTGCTGTTAAAGAGTATGGCGAAAGCGCAGGCCTTACTTAAGGAAGCGCAGAGTACTCGCTCGGATAAACTCGTCCTTCATGCTCACGTTGTGGAAGGCAGCTGCAGAGACTGAATACGTTGCGTTTCGAATCGCCTCCACATTGGGATTTGAAGATTATTTTGCTACAAATATGGATGAAACCCAAGGAGGCGATCAATTGGAAATCGCTGAACAGTTACTCAAGGAAGCTCAGAAATTACTCGTACAACAGCCACAGCAATCATATGATTCTGTAAGGAAAACTGTAACCATCCTGCGCAAACTCTATGGAGCCGAAGAGAAAGGTAAGAAAGAGGACGCCCCTGAAACTATCGACGAATAATCGTTAATGCCGCTCGAACAATTACGCACCTATTCTTCGGTCAATTATGTCATCGGCCGCAGGTCCGGTGCCAAGCAGCGTTACAGGAATTCCAACCTCCCTTTCAATATTGGCAATGAATTCCTTGGCCGGTTCAGATAAGCTTCCGAACTCCTTTGTCGACTTCGATGCAGGGAACACAACATCGAGTTTCGTGATTGCTATCTGGGTGGCACCATTAAGATGCACCGCTCGCCTCGCCAGATCGAAGTTGAAAGGAGCGGCCCTTCTCTCTCGTCCTGTGACTGTTCCAAACTCTTGCCATCCTCTCTTACGCGTCTCCTCAGACGATAACTCCCCGACTAACGGACCAGATCCAACTCGAGTAACGTAAGCCTTGAAAATAACAATCACATCTGTCACGGCTGTCGGTCCAACCCCCACATCAGCGCAGGCTGCAGACGCAGTTGTATCTTTCGAAGTGGAATACGGATAAGTTCCATGATAAAGTGAGAGGAACGTCCCCTGAGTTCCTTCGATTATGACGTTTTCACCCTTCTCCAGCGCAGTATGCACCTCAACATCAACTTCGCGTAGGTATGGTGAAAGTTCCGGAACATCTCTGGCGAGTTTTGCCGTCCGCATAACCCTTGCTGCGTTGCACGCCCCGACACCGCTCTTGGTAGAGCCCACGGTCTTGCTCAAATGCTCAGATTGAGATTCCTGATCAATATGCTTCTGCTCGATGACGGCGCACTGGTAGTCAAGTCCAAATCGTGATTTGGATTCTGTTAATTCCACCTCCTGAAGTATGACTTTCGGGTTAACTGCGACACCGGAACCGATCAGGAGCCTCGCTTTGTCGTAGACAAATCCGCTCGGCAGAAGCCTCAATGAATAACGCTTCCCGTGGTATTCCACTGTGTGTCCTGCATTTGGTCCGACCCCCGCACGTGCAATGATTGACGGCTTGTCCTTTAGCGCAAGATGCGATACTATTTTGCCTTTTCCCTCATCACCGAAAAATCCACCAACGATTACTGTGCAAGCCACGAAGTATCCCACGCATGGGGAAGTCAAAGTGAATTTAAGCTTTAACGAACTCACGAACAACGCTGTGACGCGGATATCGACGGGAGAGAATTGTTCAGTCTGCCCGTCGAATGACATCACAGCGCTGGCTGAGAGCGCTCTGCACTTAAAGGATTCATCATCCAGTTCGATTGATTTGTGACTCGAGCATTAAAAGATTCACAGTCGATGTGTGTCATCCTAGTTCCTGAAGCTTGTCTTCCTCCAACTGTCGGAGGATGGCCAATCCAAGAGACGTCAACGAAAATGATGTCTTGCCTTCGAGAGTCGATTTATCCAGAAATCCCTGCATGGTGAGGGCCTCCGTCTCTTGGGAAAATTGGTCCGATTCCACTTTCAGGTCTGCTTTCAGTATCTGTTCTTGAATCGCCCTGGGGCCTATTCCATTCAACCTCCATAATGACAGCAGGATTTTCCCAGAGAGCTCCGAAAGCTGGTTGTCGGGCATGCGGAGATGGATAATTGACACTAACTTATCGATATGGATGAAACTCTGATGTTTGGTAATGCGAACATTAATATACCGTTTGTCGCTGTTAGATATTGACAGTACATGGCAGCCGATGAAGCTACAGCTTTCATGGAAGTACTATCGAAAAGTCCACAATTCAAAGTGCTAAATGTCCTAGCTGAACGCCCGCAGGACGAATTAACGAAGACCGAAATTGCTCAAAAGGCAGGAATCGGGCGAACAACGCTCTATAGAGTTTGGAACGATCTAGAACGAATGAGGGCGGTTGCACCGTCACGTCACGTAGGCGCCGTTACACTTTATAGAATGAACCCCCAGAGCCCAGTCGTTCAATCTTTTCTCAGCATCACACGAAGTCTAACCACTGTCACCGATGCGGTCGCACGAATCGAGCAACTTCGCAAGTTGGAAGATTCAGCGAAATCAGAATTCGGAGGCACGGTTCCTCCTGGCCCCAGCGCCATGATCAAACTTCTCAAAGCCAAAGCTCTCACACGCGAGACCGCTCGACCACGATCCGAACTTCAACTCACAGCACATGAAGCCGATACAATAAAGGGAATGGTAAATGCAGGGTTGATTTTTGACGTGAATGGAGCCCTCTACCTGACCCAGCTTGGTGCGCAGGCAGCCCAGGGAGCTAGCAAGATCTGGAATTCGGATAGCTCCCAATCATTAGACCAAGCGATCAGCACAGCAAAAGTCGCGCTGAACCTAATCAACCAAGAAATACGTCGGCTTAAAGGTCAAATGCCAAAATAGCGCCCGCTCATTTTTCGCGGAAACGTATCGCTAAGATATCGGAGAAACTTTAAGTTAACCATACTGATTTTAGTCCGCTATGCCGACGGACACAAAGTATCTTTTCATAACCGGCGGCGTCATGTCGGGAATCGGTAAAGGAATAACTGCTGCGTCAATTGCTAAACTCCTGCAAATAAGAGGCTTTAGAATATCGATAATGAAAGTTGATCCATATCTGAACGTTGACGCTGGAACTATGAACCCCATTGCTCACGGTGAAGTTTTCGTGACAGAAGATGGCGGAGAAATCGATATGGATCTTGGGACATACGAGCGATTCCTCGATCTGAATCTCAGCCGAGATCACAACACTACAACCGGGCAAATCTATCTGACCGTCATCAACAAGGAACGCCACGGCGACTTCCTGGGCCAATGCGTTCAGATCATACCTCACATAACTGACCAAATAAAAACTGTGATAGAAAACGTAGCAAAGAAAACAAACCCTGACGTGTTGTTGGTTGAAATCGGAGGAACCGTAGGAGACATAGAAAGTCTACCGTATCTAGAAGCAGCAAGACAGATGAGGCTTGAGAAAGGCCAAAATCACGTATTATTCGCACACGTCACGCTTGTTCCGGCACTTGACGTGGTCGGGGAACAAAAGACAAAACCCACTCAACACAGCGTGCAAGAACTTCGAAGAATCGGCATTCAACCTGATCTTGTAGTAGCGAGAACAATTGGTCCGCTGATGATTGGCCCGAAAAAAAAGATTGCCTTATTCTGCAACATCGAGGAACGTGGGGTTTTCGCTTCACCCGACCTCTCAACCATCTACCAAGCACCCTTGGAGCTTAACTCGCAGGGAATGGGAGACTTCCTAACCGATTGCCTCCACTTACCCAATCGGAAAGCTGACTGGGCAGGTTGGGAAGATATCATTCACAGATTCGTCAATCCTAATCAGACAGTGCGCATTGCAGTATGTGGAAAATACGCGGAACTCGCAGACTCATACGTTAGTGTTATCGAAGCGTTAAGACATGCGGGCGGGGCATGCGACTGTAGAGTTGACATCGAAATAATCGAAACTGAACAGTTTGAAACCAATCCCTCCGACTGTTCTATGCTTTCAAAATTCGACGGCGTTCTTGTCCCCGGAGGGTTTGGATCAAGAGGAGCCGAAGGGAAAATTGCGACCCTAACTTTTGCCCGAGAGCACGACATTCCAACGTTAGGAATCTGCTTTGGGTTTCAACTTGCGGTAGTGGAATTCGCACGGCATAATGGCTTTCAAAAAGCGAACAGTACTGAAATCGATCCGAATACGCCCCACCCTGTTATCGATCTAATGCCAGAGCAAAGGGATACTGATTTGAAAGGAGCAACGATGCGTCTAGGAGCGCATCAGATTCGCCTCTCTCCAGCTACGAAAGCCAGCCAACTCTACGGCCGAGAAGTGATATCGGAGCGGCACAGACATAGGTATGAGGTAAATCCCTTCTACGTCGACAAAATTATGAAAAGCGGCGGCATCTTTTCCGGTTGCAGTATGGACGGAACACGAATGGAGATATTTGAGCTTCCAAGCAAATTCTACTACGTCGCCACCCAATTCCACGCCGAATTCAAGTCTAGACCAAATAGACCATCCCCACCATACTTTGGATTGGTCAGAGGCGCCCTTGATCGAAAAATGGGTAAACCTGCACCGCAACTAACACCAATAATCAGCTCGCAGCAGAACTGATTACTTTTCAGCCCTTGTCGAGGAATCCAAGCAAGAAGTTGGCTTGATCGACCGCCAATTTTTTGCTTCTTCGCATACCACATTCGATAACCTACATTCGTTACACGAAATTTATTTCTCCTCAGACCATTCAGAACCTTGCGGTTACTTACTAGGCATGAGGCTTCGATCGGTTTTCCTTCATACTTGTTTGTCAAACGCTTGATCAATCTGCCATCGTTCTCATCGAACGACGCGGTTCCAACCCACGGACCGAATTCTGACATATCATTATACGTCTTCACAACCAGAAAGGACTCGTTCTCTGAACCAAATATTACCCCATGCCGATTTTCGGTTAGTAGCAGACGGAGCAGCTTCGATCTATCTGCGCCAAACGCTTTCCTGTCAACGGCAAGCATTCTAGGTAGCAATGGCTTCCCAAAATCTCGGCCATGCTCAGACCGGTATCTCTCAGACTGGGGCTTACGATGTAATCTGACGAATCGTATATCTCTAACGAAACCAAGTTTCTCATAAAATCGCACATTCTTCCACATGCAGTAGAGCGCAATCCTGCTGATTCCCGAACCTCGAAGGTAAGCCACAGCATGTTCAACCAACCTTTGTCCGATATGTCTTCCTCTGGCCAACTCTTTGACAACGACGTTACCTATCCAAGCAGTATCCTTGCCATAACTTGTAGTCGTCACCATACCTACGCGCTTCTTTCCAAGACAAACGATGAAGCTGCCTCTTGGATCGAGACGAATTATTCTCTCGAAATCGGTTCCGGTGATTCCCCATCCTTCTAAATTCGTTAATCTGATTGCGAAGGGGATATCTGCGCGATGCATTCTCCTTATTCGGAGAATTTGATTCATGCCTAGCATTTTCCCTAGTCATCGTGCGAAACTAAGGGAAGATCCGATTGATTAGACGCGGGAACGGTATTGCGTCACGGATGTGCTCTAGCTTGCAGACCCATGCCAGTGTTCTCTCGACACCCATACCGAATCCTGAGTGAGGAACTGTACCATACCTTCTGAGGTCGACATACCAGTTGTAATCTTCTGTTTTTAGACCTTCTTCCTTGATTCTGGCTAGTAGCAGTTGTAAGTCATGTATCCTTTGGCCTCCACCAGTAATCTCTCCATATCCTTCCGGAGCCAGCAGATCTGCAGAGAGTGTGACTTCCGGGTTGCTTGGATCCGGCATGTGGTAGAAAGCTTTCACTCCTTTTGGATAATGCGTAACGAAGAATGGACGGTCGAAGTTTTCCGTGAGCACTTTTTCTTCTTTCCATCCCAGATCAGTGCCCCACTTGAAGTCAGGTTTGGACTTTTGAACTAGCTTGACCGCTTCACTATATGTTATTCGTGGAAAAGGAGGTGGTAACGTTTTTGAGTTCATCTGGATTTCTGCCGACAAGCTTCAATTCCTCAGGCATTAATTCGCAAGTCCGTTGCACAGCACTAGAGACAAGTTCCTCCTCAAGCCGCATTAATCCGGCCAAATCTAACCAGGGCTCCTCAACCTCCAAATGCCAATACTCAGTCAAATGCCTCCTGGTACGCGATTTTTCAGCTCGAAATGATGGAGCGACCGTGAATATCTTGCCGACTCCAAAAATCATGGCTTCGGCGTAGAGTTGCCAACTCTGAGTCAGGTAGGCTTTTTGGTCAAAATATTTTACTTCGAATAAGGTTGACCCACCTTCAACTGCGGCGTTAACCAGAATCGGCATTTGTACTTCCAAGTATTCGTGGTCCACTAGCCATTTCCTAAACTCCTCAACAAGTCGCGTGCGCAAGCGCAGTATTGACTGCATTTTCGGGTTGCGAATCCAAAGGTGCCTATTGTCAAGCAGGAAGTCTGGTCCATGATATTTCTTGGCTATTGGAAATCCATCCTCGGCCTGGGAGAGTACACTAACTCTCTCACCCGTAATTTCGTATCCGCCAGGGGCACGATGGTCTTTGCGTACTAAGCCTGAAATTTCGACGGCGCTCTCAATGGGAATGTTGCGGAGACGCTCGAACTCCTGTGGGTCCACCTGGTCCTTCTTCAAAGTGCATTGTATGATTCCTGTCCCATCGCGAAGTTGCAGGAATAGGATTCCGCCTCCTGCGCGAATATTCTGCACCCAACCTCGAAGCCTAAGGTGTGTGCCATCAAACTTGCCTGCGAAAATGTTCGCTATAGTGTGCGTCGCATCTACCATAATTTCTCATCGTCTAATCGTGGGCTAATCTCAAATGGATGATATACGTTCGAGAGTGAATTAGATGTGGCGTTAAAGCGTTCACCCATGGCTGCGAACCAGACGAACGTATATTTCTTATTTAAATTGATTCCGAGCTTTACCGCACTTCGTGCCAATAACTTTCTCTGGGTTATTTTGGCAACTTCCCGTTGATTCATAAACCTCAAGCAGCACTAATTGTGGCAGTGAAACTTATGACTGCATCCGACCAGCAGCTGACGAAGCGACTTGCCGACATGAAATCCTTCTTGGAAAAACGTGTTAAACTGCAAGAAGAAGAGCTCAATTCGCTGCGGTCGTTCCTGGAGGTCATCGACTCCTTGCTAGCGGAACGAAGCTTCAGACAAGTCGAAATTCCTGCCGCAGCGATTTCCTCAAAAGCAGGTCCTGCACAACGGTCGGATAGCATACCCGTCATGACCGTCGATGGCGTACGTATCGCCTCAATGATTGTTGAGAAGGACTCCCTGCAAATCACACCTGAAGCTAACGTGAAGCTTGATTCTAATTCGCCTCCCTTACGATCCTTCTTGATTGGTAAAGTTCTCGAACCCATGCAAGCAAAAGACAGAGAGTCAGCGGGCGCTGGAAGTTTACCGCCTGAAAATATCCTGGCCTACGATCTCGAACAAGAAAATGGGCAATTGAAAGCGATTCATGTGCAGAATTACGGTGACGAGCGTAGGTTGCTCGAGTTAAAGAACGCTGTTCGTTGGACTTTTCGAAGGATGTATGAGAAAAGTATCAAACCGTGAAGCTAACGTTGTCTCGAAGCTATGATTGCTAACGTCTTGGCTTTACTCCCTTCAATATCTTGTTTCACTCTGTCGACTTCTTCCTGCATTCGCAGTCGAAAGCCCTCATCTTTTATTCCGGACAAATTGATTGAGACATTCGAAAGCGCGCCCAGTGCTGTGGAGTGAGCGAGAAATGTTGCTGTTTGTAAATCGGAAATGGCATTCATGTTTGATGACGAAGCAAGCTTCACTGCAAGATCGAGAACTTCAGTTATGGTTTGGGCAGTTTTCATGGGCACCTCAGCCGCATTCTTGAGTCGGGCTTGAATCTCGCTAGTTCTTCTTTGTCTCTCTTCTTCGCTTGTCTTCGGTAAGCGGTAGGCTTCAATTAGCTGCATGTAGCTTCTAGAGTCTTCATCCACGAGGTTAAGCAAACGACTTCGCAGAATCTCGCTCTTCGCTAGAATATCACGAAGGTCAGGCCAAGCCTTCTCAAATTCAGTCTTCGTCAAAGTTAGACGTGAAACCATGGATATCAAGCTCGGAAGCCAAACAGGCGGCGTAAGCGGAGACACTTCCGCCACCAGGTACCGGTTTGTCTGAAGCAACAGCGTCGGCGAAGGATGCTAGATCGAAGTCAACCAACCGTTGCGGTTCTACTTCAAATAGCCTCTTTTCCAGAATTTGGTTTTTATCAAATCCATGAAGTTTTAGGTAGAATTCGGCCGAGTCGGTCAACGCCTCCATCGGAACTAGTCCGACGATTTCGCTGTTTACCACATCGACGCCGAAATGCACTGCGAAATCATTGACTAAGTTGAATGCTTTGAAAAGTTGGCTTGACTTGTAATCAATCATGTTCATTGAGACTTGAACCATGTCTCGACCTTTGAGTTCGAATCCAAGCGCTTTGACGTATGTTAAACCGCCATCTCGCGCACGCACCTGCCTAGCGATATGCTTCGCTACTCCTACATCCTTGGTTCGCAAGTTGATGTTGTATGCTATGAGCACTTTCCTGGCGCCGACAGCGGTTGCGCCTGCAGTAGGGTGAATGGCATTCGGCCCGAAATCAGGGCGATACTCCTCGTTTCGACCAATCTTTTCTCGTAATCCCTCAAACTCTCCTTCCCGAACGTCCGCCAAGTTCCTGCGTTCAGGCCTAGTCGCTGCTTCCTCATACAGGTAAACCGGCACTTTGAATCGTGAAGCATACTCGCTAGCGAATTCCCTTGCGATTTGCACACAGTCTTCCATGGTGACTTCGGATAATGGTATGAACGGCACCACGTCTACTGCTCCCATTCGGGGATGCTGACCACGATGAGTGTTGAGGTCAATAAGTTCGATCGCTTTAGCGCTGGCTGCTAGTGCAGCTTCCCGGACTGCTTCAGGTGAACCTACAAAAGTCAAAACTGAACGATTGTGATCCGACGTCCGACTCGACATCCAGTATTCTAACGTTCCGAGTTCTGGCTTCTTCAACAATCGCATCGATAACTTCCTTCCTGCGGCCTTCGCTAAAGTTTGGAACACACTCGACGATCTTCAACCTTATCGTGACTCGTTGAGTCAGATTAGAACTAATTTCAGTTTCGGTTAAGGCGCGGGATTATATGATCGAAGCATTAACTCGCTCGGCTCGACCATACGGGAAATAGGTTTGGCGTACTTCAAATCATTCAGAAACTGCCGACATACACGTGGAACAGATATTGACCAAGGCTAGAACCATCGACGTGCAGAGAAATGGAAATAAGTAAATCCATTTGTTGATAGGACGCTGTTCGTTATGCCCGCGAATACTCGGTTACCTGATGTGCAGATGCCGAAAGAAGTTCCGATTATAAAATACTCCTTCGTCGATTACTTTAAGGGATTCGAAACGGTGAGTGCCGTTAGAGAAATCTTTGGCGACCAAACAGCAAACGTCTTGTCCGAGCTTCAGGTGGAATTTTTCGGAACCAGATTCGGGTATATGGGGGTAAGCGATGAAGATGGACATGTGTTCGTTAGTGCAAATTACTTGAAGCAGGGTGACGCACGAAGTATCTATTTGGATGTAGTCCATGAACTCGTGCACGTTCGCCAATTCAGAGAAGGAAAAGCACTCTTTGACGAAACTTACGAATATGTTGATCGGCCAACGGAACTTGAGGCCTACAAGCACACCGTGAAAGAAGCGCGTAGACTTGGTATGTCAGATGACGAAATATTTGACTACCTGAAAGTAACCTGGTTGAACGATCAAGAGGTAAGGCGTCTAGCCGAAAATCTAAAAGTAAAACCGTCGTAGCCCACTGAAAACCCGGTCATGGCATTTCATCATTGACCGAAAAACGTACCAGTAATCGAGCCTGCTCCTGAAATTTTCTCCTATACCATGGTGGTTTTGCTGAAGGTACGAATGCCTATCAGCTCAGATACCCCAGGTTAAGATCATTTGAGCATCATGCTTGTGACTATCCTCATTGCCAACAGGCAGGATCATCTTGTGAGATGAATCCAATTACTGTTTTGGCAAGAACTGCGTATGTTGGCTAACGTTTGGCTTTCTCAATGGCATACGCGGCGATCTTGTCCGCCGCATTAATGCCTGTTGCAGCCAGCAGTCCCCTAAATCCGGGAGATGCATTGACTTCGATCACAAACGGATTTCCTTTGGCTGAAATCAGGTCCACACCAGCAATTTCTACACCTACAGCGTCTGCAGCTTTCAGTGCGGTCTCAGACTCAGCGTTCGAAAGTTTGTACGCGACTCCGTGACCTCCTATGTGGATATTGCTCCTCCATTCGTGTGGGGCAGCCTTTCTCTTCATCGCTGCAACTACCTCTCCACCAGCCACAAAAACTCGTAAGTCCTCACCGGGATTAGGAACGTATTTTTGTAAACAGATCATCTGGTCCAATTCGGATAACGTATCGATTATTGGACCCGCCTCCTTTACATCTCTAACCCGCATAACTCCGATTCCTTGAGTTCCAGTAAGCAGTTTTAGAACAATCGGTGGAGATAAGTACTCCATAAGGTCCTCGTTTCTATCTCTTAACGCTATTAGTACACTCTCGGGAATTCTTACGCCGACAGCGTGAAGTGCTTGCAACGTGAAATACTTGTTTCGAGCAGTAAGTAATCCATTGACGGACAAGGTGCAGGGGATTTTCATCAGTTCAAGATGCTTAAGAAGCATAACGCCAAGTTGGGTCAAGCTACGCCCAATGCGAGGTATTGCAGCATCTAACCTACGAAGGGACTTGTTTTCGTAAATCGCATCAACTTTCTCCGCCTCTAGGGTAAGATGGATTCGCGGAGTATGAAGATACAACGGCTCTACGTGCTTACGCTTTAGCGCCCGAATTATTTCCGAAGTCGCCCAAAACGATTCATTCCTTGACATGACGCCTATTTTCATGATAAGAGCCTGAGCCTACACTGGGGTTATACCATAGTACTGATAAAGAGTACGTCAAAGTGAACTGGTTGAGTGCAAAAGAGCGGATCTTCATCGGCCCCATCGAATACGTCAAAGTGATAGGGCACCACGGCGAGGCACGTGTGAAAGGGAAGGTCGATACCGGAGCATCAAGAACGTCCGTTGACGTTTGGCTAGCAGCTAACATCGGCCTCGGACCAACAGTGGACGTCGCCAAAGTGAAATCAGCGTTTCTGGATGAAGTCAGGACTAGGCCGCTGGTTCGAGGCGTCGTAGAAATCGCGGGCGTGAAATTTTCGCTCCCTGTAACCGTTAATGACAGATCTGACATGCGTTATCCCGTCTTAATCGGGATGGATATTTTGAAGTCCGGTCGATTTCTGATAGATCCAACGAAGAAGACCCCGAAAAAGTACAACTTACCAAAATCGGGTACTAAGAAACACGATACTAAGACCGAAATCGAGTGAATCTTTTCAATTGGCACCTAGGATTCCGTGCTTAGACAGCGTTTCAATAAGCGCGTTCGCCTTGCGCAGAGTCTCTTTGCGTTTTTGAAAGTTAACCTATTCATCGCATTATCATATGAGAGCCAATCAAAACCGACATGTTCCCGAGATAGACGGACTTTGTCAGTCCTGGTTTCCATCAGGAAAAAGATGACTTCCTTCAGTACGGTCTTTCCAGCACGTCTGTAGTAGTAACTAATTGGCTCACGAAATCCTTCGATGAATGTAAGCTCTGTTATCCCCGCTTCTTCCTCTGTCTCTCGTAGAACTGTCTCTCTCTCAGTTTCATTGCTCTCTACATGTCCCTTAACAAAATCCCAGTGCCCTCCTTCGTAGTGCAAGAGAAGATACTTTATCGTTCCATCTCGTCTGAATATTACCGCTCCACATGACTTTTCAGACGCCAACCTGCTCACGCTCGATGTGGATTGGCGTCTTGCAATCGAGTAATTTATTGATTCTTCGATTCAGCTAAAATAGATAATAAGGAAAGCCAAGCATGCTCCTATCAGTGGGGCGACCGTCCATCCAAATATTAGCTCACGTGTCAACCGGTCATTACGCACTACGATCTTGTGCGGAATCGTGGTCCCGTAGATGCCGCCAACCACCGCCTGAGAAACTGAGACTGGCGTCCGTAACTCTGTAAAGCCTTGGACGGTAAAAGCTCCTGCAAGTTGGGAGGCGAAAGCCTCGGATTGGTTTATCCCGATTATATTCTCAGCAACACTTCGTGTAGTCCCTCTGCTGAAGAGGAACATTCCGAGGATCGTTGCTAGTCCAAATAGTACCGATACGGTAGTGCTATGGGTGCCCGCTGGGTCTAATCCGATTATGAGTCCAAGTGTGTTTGCTTCCGAGAGTATATGCAGCGTAGACCCCGCTTACGACTGTAAGATACGAGTATGCCAAATTGAGTGTTATGATTGATCTAATTCGTTTCGCCATATTTTTTGTAAGATATGTGAGCAAGATGCCGATCATGAACGCGATCACCGGCGTGAAGATCCATGAAGATGCGATACCTATGGTGTAGAGCCAGTTGACCTGAATGCCTGATCCTCTTGCCGCCCCTACTACCGCGCCCACCAGTACCTGAGAAAGGCTGATCGGCAATTTCGCTAAAGTCAAAAAAATCATTATGATCAGGCTCGAGACTGTCACCGCGAAGAGTAATTGCGGGGTTGTCGAGGGCACTATGCCCGTTGTCACAACTCGGGGGAGTTTGTCTCCTTCTATGAATAGACCGGCCAGTAGACCAATCAAACCGAGTACTAGTGCATGAGAATATCGTAGCGTTCGCGAACCGACGGAGGTACCAAGGCAAGTTGAGAAATTGTTGGCTCCAAGAATCACACATAAACAAAGTGCTGGAAATATCTGTAGGATATCGTCCAACCCAAACAACTTTTCATCAGCATCAAAGAGCTATGCGACGAAAATCATTCAAACACGTTTAGCCATCTTGTCCGCTTTTTCTTTCAGGTCAGAACTCTTGTTCAAGACACCATGACGATCACAGTAGTAAATCTCATCCTTAACGCCATGCGACTCGGCGGCACTCTCACTCATTTTCGTCATATCCTTGCCGCAGAGAGGACATTTCAAAGTGGGCACTCTTTGAATTATGCGCTTCCTTGTCGCTATTATTCATTAAAACTGTTCAGGGCAACTTAAGCCTGTGCCTTTGTCACTAGCGCAATCACGATATCCGACGAATCTTCTGCTGCGCTAGCGACATCATCTAACTTAAGTACAAAATCACGAAGCTGTAGAAGCGTTAAGACATCAAGTTCGTTCTTATGCGAGAATATTCGCTTGATCAACCTGTCCCTGATTGCGCTTGATTCCCCTTCTGCGTGTTCTACCAGTAATGATTTGCTAACCGCAAGTTGTGCGTCAATGCCAATTGCCTTTATTGACTCTTCCAACAGATGGACTGTCTCCTTCATTCTGTTGATTAGCTCAAATACGGTTTCATTCGGTTCCTCGTACAGGATATGGAAGGAATGTGTGTCGATCGGCGTGTCCGATATTATCTTGGCTGCAATATGCGTCGCGTCGGCTACCGTGTCATTTTGTTCCATTAATTGAAGAAAGTCGTCCCGGATTCCAGAGAAAAATACCCCTTTGGAGATCGCGATGACTGCATCGCGATGTGAACTATCCGCTTTTTTCTCGAGTTCACTAATCTTATCAGAAATCGCTTCGACACTTTTCCAGTCGCCATTTCTGGCGGAGTCAAGAAGCGGTTCGAGCTGAAGAACCGTTTCAACTACGTCATGCAAATGAATCATTAGCAGCTCGAGCGTACGCTGTTCCTTTCGGCCGGCTAAATGAAATCGGCCGAATATGTCTCGCATAGTTTTTAGATTCCAGATCAGCATAATATAACACTGAGCCAAAGAGTCGAGATAGGAAACACTCAAGAACCATCCATTATGTACTGGCTCAGTGTATTGCGTACAAGCGCTGAATCAGGTTAGATGCCCCTCTTTGAAGTTTGTTAAGGTAACTGATGCTTTCGAGAAGATTGATGCTACGACGAAACGGCTCGAAATGACAAGCCTTCTCGTGGAACTTATCAAAGCTACACCGCGAGAGGATCTGAACAAAGTTGTGAATCTTCTTCAGGGAAAACTCTATCCGGATTACGTGGGCATTGAGCTTGGCGTTGCCGAGAAGCTCTTAATTCGAGCTGTAGCCAGCGTCATCGGAAAACCAAATGCATTCGTCGAACTAATATACAAAAAGACAGGCGATCTCGGACTCAGCGTGGAAAAACTCCTTCTGAAAAAAACCCAAGCAACACTGGCGCAAAAACCGTTGACGGTTGCAAGCGTCTACGACACGTTGGACAAGATCGCGCATGCGGCAGGTACTGGCTCAGTCGAAACGAAGATCCGTCTGCTGATCAGTCTCCTGAATAATGCATCACCGTCAGAGGCCAAGTATATCGCAAGAATAAGCCTCGGTAAATTACGACTTGGCGTGGCAGACATGACAATTCTCCAAGCACTGGCAATCGCGTATGGAGGCGGAAAAGAAGCCAAGAAACCATTGGAAAGGGCATACAATCTATCGTCAGATCTCGGATACATTGCCGAGGTTCTAGCTGGAGAAGGGCTGGAGGCCGTCGAGAAATTCAAGATCACAATTGGACGACCAATAAGGTCAATGCTGTGCGAACGTCTACCGTCAGCGAAGGACATAATCGAAAAACTTGGCGAATCCGCAGCCGCCGAATACAAGTACGATGGACTAAGAGTTCAAGCCCACATCGACGTGAAGAATATTCATCTCTTCTCACGAAGACTCGAAAACATTACTGAACAATTTCCGGATATAGCAAAGCTGCTCAAAAAATGCGTCAAAGCAAACAGGGCCATAGTTGAAGGAGAATGCGTTGCAGTCGACGTTCACACTGACGAGATGTTGCCGTTCCAAGTAATCTCTCAACGGCGCGGCAGAAAATATGAACTAGAGCGGATGTCTGAAGAAGTACCGGTCACTCTGTTTCTCTTCGATCTACTATACGTGGACGGTAAAGATATGACGACTGTACCATACCCCGAACGCCGCAGAGAATTATCAAGCATAGTTCAACAGTCGGAACACCTCAAACTATCCGAGCAGTTCCAAACCCGAAGTCCAGAACATCTGGAGGAGCTGATGGAGCAAGCTGTCGCTGCAGGCTGTGAAGGACTGGTTGTGAAAAGCACTTCACCCGATTCAATTTATCAGGCGGGAGCGAGAGGGTGGCTTTGGATAAAATACAAGCGATCATACAAAGCTGAGGTCCAAGACACGTTCGATCTCGTCCCCGTAGGCGCTTTCGCAGGACGAGGAAGACGTGCGGGAACGTACGGTGCTCTCTTGATGGCCACATACAATCCGAAAGATGATGTATTCGAAACAGTGAGCAAATTAGGATCAGGATTCACCGACGATGACCTCATGACTCTGCCCAAACTTCTAAAGGACTCCGTGACAAAACAAAAACATCCTCGTGTAAACTCTCTAATGGAACCAGACTTCTGGTTCGTTCCCTCCATAGTTTTGGAAGTTACTGCTGATGAAATCACATTATCTCCACTACACACGTGCAGCAGAGATGCTGTCAGACCAGGAAGCGGACTAGCTCTCAGATTTCCAAGATTCACCGGAAAGTGGAGGAAGGATAAGAGCTCAGAGGACGCCACAACCTCCCAAGAAACGCTAGAGATGTATAAGAAACAGCTAAAGCAGATCGAAACGTAACAAAGGTCGAGGTATAATTAGCTTAAAGATGTACTATTCTCCGCCTTTTCATCGATTTGATACGCCAGAATCCGGAAGAGTCACGGTAATACTCAATACTATCTAAACTCATGAGTCCTCTGAGTACTGACTAGTATTGTTTAGTATATTTAAGGCTTCGTAAGCCTCTTAAGGCCTCAGAGGCCTCAGCAATCCTGAAGGGTAATGTCGCAGTCGGTGGACATCGTTCGGTTACAGGACTTCCGGGGACAGTTCAGGATAACGATCCCACGCGAAATGGTGGAGAAGTTACGGTGGCAGAAAGGCCAACCGTTGTTCGTTTTACTGGAAGGATCGAAGATCACCGTCGAACCCGTTAACACGAAACGATGAGCTGCCCGGAGTTGTAGGGTTTCAGTAACGTCAGGTTATCCCTTGGAAACTCAAGTCAACACACAGCCATATCCCACTCAGCTGTAGGAGCGCAGGCTTGTCTCGCTCACCGTCTACTTGGCTTAAATATTGTCCTGGCGGACGCACCTCCACTGATATTCTTTCATCCACGTAAGCTAATATTCCCCCGTCACTCAGGGTCAAACTAGGCTATCATGTTCTCGCGAATACTCGTAGCCGTAGACGGATCCCCATACGCAGAAAGAGCGCTGAAATACGCCATTGACCTCACAAAGAAGTATGGCTCCAAACTGATTATTGCCCACGTAATCATGCGTCGTTTCTACGCTGTGACCCCCTCAGAGGCTGGAGTTTTGGCAACGACAACCTTCGTGAAGGAAATGCAAGCTGAGGGTAAGGCCATCATCGACAAGGCAGAGGACGTAGCTAAAGTTGAGGGAGTCAATTATGAAAGCAAGCTTGTCAGAGGAGTACCTGCGGAGGAAATAGTGAAGATTTCAGGATCTGAAAAAGCCGACCTAATTGTAATCGGAAGTAGAGGCCTAACCGAAGTACGGGCGTTCTTACTTGGCAGCGTCTCCGATAAGGTCAGTCATCATTGCAAATGCCCAATTTTAATCGTTAAATGATCGACAAAGGGATAGGATCCTATCGGAGATCTCCGATAGGCGTTCGATAAGCCTAGTCCTGATCCTTCGTAAACCTACATTTGGCCGGTAGAATTGTCTGAGCCACTGTCCTCTGACGTGGAGGGCGAATCGGACGGGGTTGTACTCGCTGAGTTGGTTCGGAGTAGACTGGTGCTGGGGCGGGTACAGTTTCAGGGACTGAGCTCGGCGGGGCTGCCGGTTTCGGCATCGATTTCTTCGGTTTGGCCTTCCTGGATCGAGGCTTAGCTTTCCTCTTGCCGAGGCGTTTAGCTTTCTTCTTAGCGCCTTTCTTCGTCTTCGGTTTAACCAATAGTTGCACCGAGCTAATGTTGCGCCATTACCGATAATAAATCTTGCATGAACCGAGTGACCATGGACACATTTTCGTGTCTAAGAGGGAACAATTCGCGGCCAATATCGGTCTTCGCTCATCAAGTAAGCAGCAATTGAGACATCTCAGCCAGTAACCTACAGCGTAGGTGAGTGTACAACAATTTTTGAACGGTCATCGCAACACCAATTCGAGCGACACAGAGTATTCCGGAATGAGCCCTAATCTTATGCAAAGGCCTCGTAACTTCTTTATTCCGTCCCTCGCAATTCCGATTCCGAAGTGTAGACATTGACCGAGGAAAAAGAAGGTCAAACAGTAACATATGAAGAATTTGAGAAAATAGATGCACGAGTAGGCACAATAACGCAGGTAGAGAGAATTCCAAGAACAGAGAAACTCTTCAAAATTCTAGTCGATCTTGGAGCTTTGGGCATACGGCAGACCTGCTCAAGTCTAGTCGGATTCTATGAACCTTCGCAACTGCTAGGCAAACGTGTCGTCTTCCTCTACAACCTAAAGCCAACTAAATTCGCTGGAGAAGTCTCACAGGGTATGCTCCTCGCAGCGGAAAAGGATAATCTAATAGCGTTGCTGACGATCGATCGAGAAATTCCAAACGGTGCCCGTGTCACTTAGCTCTCTTTCGGGACCACTATTATTCAATGTTTAAATGGAATGGTGTTTAATTTCTATCGAAATTCTCTCACGCACTTACCGATAGAAGGTTATTGATTGCCGAGAAAAGGCCCCACTGAACAGGACGTCTTACGAATAGTAATGGAACTCGGGGATATGGGGATCCTTCAGTCCGAGTTATGGAAGAAGCTCACTGCCGATAGTCGAGAAGGTTCCAGAGCAATCCTACGTCTCGAAAAGAAGGGTCTAATCGCCCGAAAGAAAGAGCTTCATGAGGGACGATGGACCTACAGGGTGTTCGCTAAGCGACGATACTCTACAATTGATTCAATTGTCGACATTCCATGCGCATTCTGTGATCTATTCGGAAGTTGCCCGCAATCTTGGATTATGAATCCGAACAAATGCGAAAACCTCACTAAATGGATGGAAACCATCGCGGCATCCGCAAAAGCGGTATCAAAAAGTGCCGAATGAATGGCTGAGGCGGCGGAAGAAAGACCATTTCCACCGTTTAGCGAAGGTGAGAGGATACAGAAGCCGCGCAGCATTCAAGCTACAACAGATGATGAAACAGTACCAGTTCATTCGACGCGGCGACCTAGTACTCGACCTGGGGGCAGCTCCGGGTGGCTGGCTTCAAGCCGCTCGACAAATATTAGGCCCACAAGGATACGTGTTAGGCGTAGACAAAGAACCCATCAAACCCTTCCCGTTCCAGAACGTTGGTACAATCGTTGCCGATATACTACAGGAGGACCAAACGGTCGCACTGATCCAAATGGAGACTTACAGAAAAATTGACGTAGTCCTCTCCGACCTAGCCCCAAACGTTTCAGGAGTATGGGAAGTCGATCACGCACGTCAAATCGATCTGGCCAGACACGCTCTATCGATCGCACGTAAAGTCATAAGGCCATCAGGTAACGTCCTAGTCAAAGTGTTTCAAGGATCGGACCTACAAGAATTCCGAAAGGAGATGCGAGCAGAATTCCAAGCACTCCGCATCGTAAAACCTCCAGCCAGCAGATCTGAAAGTGCTGAACTCTACTTTCTGGGACTAGGATACATTAAGACACAAGATCCCTCACCACTGACACAACCTCCTGATGCGGAGCGTCAGTTCTGAAACCATTAGGATGGAAATGCGTTCGGACAGCAGAGAATTGTTTCTCTCGAAGAATTGTCAAGACTTCACTAATCTTCGGTGGTCTGATGCGCAAGACATGTGATAGATAGTCCACCCTATAGTACAACGCGGGAGCCCCCGCCTCACCTCGGATTCTGTCGAGTAGATTCTGCAGCTCGCTCAACCTAGACGATTCGATCATCAAACAGCTTTCACTCATTCGATCAATCGTAGAAATATTCCATAGTGGTCCGAACCAAAACGGGCCTCCAACCCTAACCTTACTTCCGCAATCACAGATTTGTTCGATCTGGTCAAGCGAAGAATGATGGCTACGTTTCAAGCAACCCGGACAATACTTTACAAATTCGAGGAATCTTCATTGATTCGTTAGCTGCCTTCTTGCCCTTCATTACGTCTGCGTAGATCCTCGCATAATGATCTGACGCATGGGAGAAGGCAAGTGATATTCCTAATTCCAATTTGCCTGCTGTGATCGCTAAATTTGCTGCAAGTGTTCGCACGGCCATTTCTTTCTCAAATTCGGTTCGAACAGGTCTAACCCCGTACTTACGAAAACAAGCAGCTGATCTAGCGCCGGTCAACGGCGCCATATCCGTAGCACTCGCCGCTATCACGCCACCGTCAATTGTTGCACGTAACGCATTCTCAAAAAAAGGAGCAGGTGACCCATAAGGATCAAGATCGATCAAATCAAACCTATCCACCATGTGACTGATCAAAAGTACGTTCGCCTCCTCCTGTACGACTGACACCTTATCTCCAACATCATTCAGTTCAATCATCCTTGAGGCGCATTGAACCGATCTCGGATCGGCATCAGCGGCGATCACACTCTTGACATTGGGAGCCTCGACAACGTAACGAACAGCCCTGACCGCAGATGCGGTCATTGGATCACAAATTCGCAAATGTCTCCAAACCGCAAAATGGGATCGAGCAAACAACATGGCAACGTCACGATTCAAGTTCATCCTAGGATTGTAGAACACCGCTTGTGTTCCGAGCTCGTCGGCGAGAAGTAATCTAGCCTTTCCCTCCGTGATCTCAACGGCTCGTGAAGCGTTCATACGCGCTTATCTGCTTCCTTCAATTTTCCATCGACCACGAAAGGAACTTGGTCGTGGTTCTGAACCGTCAATTCTAAGATTTCATAGTGTTGATTCCGCTTGATGGACTCAATCATCGGGTGGGACGCGCTACGATGTATCGTACCGACTAGTGGTTTCGGAGAACACAGGGCTCTCCTGACTGCATCGACAAAGACAGATGAACATAACTCCATTGGACCAATTTCGTCAATTACGACAACATCGGCGCTCGAGAGCGCGCTAACGATAGCAGTCACTCCGACGCGCGAAATATCAACCAAATTCACACCATACCTTCCAACCCTAGGGCCTTGACGGATGTTGACGTGTGCAAGAACCCCTACGGTAGGATTCGTGACATCCTCCAACCTGAAACCCACCCTCGTCCCGGCTTGGCGAATTTCTCCCGAAATCATGCCGCCAACCCTCTTACCACGGCATTTCAATAAGTCGCAAATCTTCCTTATCGCTGTAGTCTTGCCTGAGTTAGGCTGACCCGTAAGGAAGATCCGACAAGAAGCCATAGTCAGCAGACTTAGGCACGCAGCTATTAACTTCAGAAGCTGAGAATGCGTATGGGTAAGTGTCAATGAGCGATTGGATCGCTGGAATAGACGACGCTGGGCGCGGCCCAATTATAGGGCCTCTAGTTATCGCAGGCGTACTTATCAGAGAAGACGAAAAAACTAAACTGGCAAATCTGGGAGTCAAAGACTCAAAGATGCTTACTCCTGAATCTCGCACTCGACTATCCGCCAAAATACGCGCCTTCACCTCAACGATCAGCGTTCATGAAATTCAACCCGAAGAAATAGATGACGTAGTTTTACATGCTGAAAAATTGCGTAAACTCAACTATCTCGAAGCCAAAGTGATGGCTCAAGTTGTCAAAGATCTGAAACCCTCGAAAGTCTACGTAGACGCATCCGACGTTAATGAAACACGATACGGAGAAAACATACGCGAATTTCTCCCAGAGGAATTGAAAAACATTAGAATCATCTCGGAACACCACGCAGATCGGACCTATCCTATAGTCTCCGCCGCCAGCATAATCGCTAAAGTTACACGTGACTCAGTGATCGCGAATCTTCATCTACACTACGGAGATTTTGGATCAGGCTACATCACCGATCCCAAAACTATCGAGTTCCTGAAATCCTGGAGACGAACTCATACCGAATTTCCGCCGATCGTACGGTTATCTTGGAAAACCATCAAGCAGATCGAAGACGAAGTTGCTCAGTCGCGACTCGGACCATAATTCTTCAGCTCTGTAGGAATTCCGAATCCGATAACAACGAGGCTATGAAATATATTGAGTAACTCCGTCAGCTGAGGCCGATAAAGAAACGTATGTTCATTATGTTTGTATAACTCATGAAAATCGTCAGCCGTGTTTCCAAGAATCTTCTGAATGGTGAAATCTTCAATCAGGTCCCCTGATACCGTGTACACGGACTTACCTAGATCCATACGACGAACTATAATGAATGGAAGTTTTACCCGATCACGATATTCCGCAGGCACGATTCCCGCTAATGCATTCAGCTCTGAAGATTTGAGCAGAATTGATGACCCATCCACGGCCCCAACAGTTGGATTGCTTAGCTTCAACAATTCACTCAAAGCACGCCTCCGCTTCGGAAGATGCACGTTAATCTTCTGAAGTTCACGACCAATTAACGCATCAAAAACCCGATCAAAAGGAGCCTTCGCATTCATAATGACATTACTCGGGCATAGCTAGAACCATGGCGTGGTCTTTCTCGTAAGGTTCAAGCTTGAGTGTCTGAGCGATGCGAAATCCTCGGCTCTGTAAGACTTGGATTTCCTGTTTGAAAACATCGGTTGGTTCCATGGTCACATCTACGCTCCTCGATTTAATGGCCATGAGCACTGATCCTCCTGGTTTCAGAAACACCTTCGCGTTATCTGCCAATATCTTCGCCTGCTCGGGTTGAGCTACGTCAGAATAGATAACGTCAACCGCGCTGACCAGCGACTTATATTTTTCTGGTTGACGCGCGTCCGACAAAATTGGGTAAACGTTGCTACGATACTGACAAAGGGAATCGATAAGCTCTCGCATGCTGCGTTGAGCAAACTCAACACAGTAGACACGCCCATCATTCTCCACAATGTCGCTGACGTGGCTTGCAGTCGTTCCGGAAGCTGAGCCGAGGTACAATACGTAAGATCCACGCTTCACGGGGAGAACGTTCACGTTACGTAGAATTGCGGCGGCCAGTTTACTTCTGTAGGCATCCCAGGTTCTGTACTCGACTTCTCCATCGCGAACTAACGTTTCTCCATATACACTGATGCCGGGCGCGAGGTTCTTTGTCGCTAGACGTCTCGATCCATCTTGGACGGTTACCCAGAAGACGCCTTCGTAATGATCATCGCGCTTTGCGTTTCCGTCCAAAGTCTCTCTTTCTCTGGAATCGTTGTCCTGAAGGCGGTGGAGGTGGTGACGACGGAGGGGCTGTCTTATAGCGTTCCCTTATTCCCTCGATCTTCTTGTTAACATCATCTTTGAGTTTTTCACCAACGAATTCGCCTTTGAATGCATCCACTCTTGCGGCGATGGTCAACTTGCCGGAGAGAGTTCTGGCTATCTTCCCACGCTGCCATCTCGGGGCTTGATGAATCGCGGTGTACTGGAATATCACTCCGTGCTTCGGTGGTCTTGCTCCTGTCTTCAAAGATCTGAACAGCGCCTTCTCCGCACCTAACACTTGAAGTGTGCTTGCTGGCATTTTTGCCAGATTATTCAGGCTACCCGCAATCGAAATGAGTCTTGCTGATAACGCCGCTCCAACGATCGCTGTCATATTGGGGGCTACCTGTTTCAGAACATCCTCAACGTAAGACTCGCTCTTCGCCCTAAACTTGTAAAGTTCTAACATCAGTTCACAGAATGACCGTAGAACCGCCAGGTCTTGCTCTTCAATTTCTCCGCCCATTGACTTCTTAGCCGACGCCGTGAGTTGTTCAGCCGTCTCTTTAGGCAGACCTTGGTCTACAAGATTCGTAAGTGTGAAATTTCGTCTATCTCCAAGTTTCGCTACCAGCCTAGCGTACGTGTCATGATTTTCAATGAGGCGATCCATCTCTGGGAAGTGCAGACCATACCATTCCCTCACCCTCCCAGCAAGCAGATTCAACGTCTTATCGAGATCGTCCACGGCACGCATTGCCTGGACAGCGCTTAGGTCGCGTTTTGGTAGCTGCCAGAGCGATGCCTGTTCGAGCAATTTGCAAAGTAACCTGGCGTGCGAACTCGTTGTATCCGGCCGCTGTTCTTGTTACGCCGAGGTCAAGGCCCTGTGCTTTCAACCAAGTTTCACGGTCTACTGAATCTGAGCTTAGCCGGTTGCGGAATTTTTGGATCACTGGATCTGGTCTGATCAAAACCTCTAATCCGGCTGCTCTGGCTGTGTTGCCGAGTAGCTCATTCTCGAAAATCAATTGATGAAGTTTGGCGACCCGTATCATCGCGTCGATTATCCGTGCGTCAGGCTTGCCGTCTTGTAGTTGTCGCAATTGAGCGGCAGCCTCTATCGGGCCGCCGACAAATAGTTCTCTTTCTATGATGTTTTCCTGATCATTGATAAAGAATAGTCCGACAGGCGTTTCTACTACGAATACTTGCAACTTCATGAACTCCAGCTTAGGTCATCGGCTCGGTTAAGCCTCGATCTGCTAAGCGTTCGAGGCTTGAATAAACCTTTGTAATGGAGAGCGACAGAAACCGATGCTTTTCCTAAGCTTGCTCAGCCATTTCTAATCGGGCCTGCCAAATACTCTAACGTCTGTAATTTGACGAAATGAACGAAAAAGACACACGAGAAGATGGAGAGGGTGTAGACGTTCCGTCTTACTTACTTACTTTTTCTTCCAAGAGGCGATAACTTTTTGGGCCTTTTTGGGCCACTCGATTTTTCCGCCGCAGCTGTCGCAGTATTTGGCTTGGAGAAATATTTCATGCTTGCAGTTCTCGCAAAAGAACCGTTCTTGGCGTTGAACACTTTCAGTTACAGTCATATGCGACACACCTCTACATTTGACAGGCTATCGATATGTTCGTTTACGCCTCTAGGAACGCAAATTCAGCGACGGGTAATTGTACGGCTGAACAACATTATTGCAACTTTCTGTTTATCCTAGTCTGTAAAGCCGCCTTAATTAGAAAGTTACAGGCGCCCAACCTGTAGCATCATAGCATTATGCCACAATTTCTTTGGAGTTGGATGGTCTGTCAAGCGCGATTCGACGTATCGTTTGGTGGGTTTTCGCAGGCAATCGAGGCGGCCCGAATCGCGCAAGACTGATAGTTGTACTGAAAGAACAACCCATGAATGCCAATCAACTATCGGAAAGGCTTCAGATGGATTACAAAACCGTTCGTCACCATCTTAGAATACTGGCGAAAAACAGAATGATCGTAGAACAGGGCGATGGATACGGCACAATGTACTTTGTCTCCCCGGAACTCGAACAATGCTATGACGAGTTTGCGAAAATTTGGGAAAGAATTGGGCGAAAGTAGTATAATGATGACGTTGACTGTCAATATACGGAGCAGCTGAACTGTATGCAAGGGTTGATAATTCAAGCTATGGCTGTTTTCTCGTTCATTAACGTAGTACTTCTCCTTGCTCTGATAGCCGTTTATTATGACAGTTTCAGAAAAATCAAAGCCCAATTCACGGTAGGGTTAATTTTCTTTGCAGCTATTTTCCTTGTGCAGAACTTACTTGCGCTTTATTCTTATCTCGCCATGTTCATGTATTATGCAGATGCGGTCGCGGGTATCGTGCTTGCCATAACGATTGCTCAAACGGTCGGACTCGTGACATTACTCTGGCTTAGCGTTCATTGAAGCTTACACGTCGGAAGAGACATGCGTAAAAAAAAGGATAAAGCGGGACTTCGGGAGTATCGTGCCGGCACTTTCGATAAGTACGTAGCGTACGGCCAGAGAGAACGCAAAATCAAGCTCATAGCTAGGGGGATCTTGAAGGGTTTCAGGGTTACCTGCCCCTCCGAAAATTCCGCGAAGAACCTTGCTTATGCACTAAGAATCCGAGCATCAAGACTCGAATCTGAAGAAGAGTTCCGATGTGGAGTTATAATCAAAGTTGATGGGCGAAAGGTCTATGCGCTGCGTACGAAAAAACATGTTATCTAGCTGACTCGTGCGCACTAAATTTATCTTCAGCAACGTAATCCGTCTCGTAGCAGTCCTAGGGATAGGACATAAACAGAAATTTCTATGTCGCCTAAAGAAACTGAGTTATTCATGGGGACCAGGTCCTGTTTTTCTCGCTTTACACAACACATGTTGTGACTTAAACATCCGAGATAGTTACATTTCGTTACACGAATTTGGCTGAAAATTGACATCAAATTGTCGCGAACAATCAAGTCTGACTACAGGTGACAATGGTAAGTACAATCCAGGCTGAAAGAAATGAACCTTAACACATGCTACTATCATCCGAACCTGCCTGCATCAATCGTATGCAATCGTTGCGGTCGCAGGATATGCGATTCGTGCCGCAAACCCTACAACGGTTTGACCTTATGCCCTTCCTGTTACCACACCGTCCCGGTCTCCATACCCGGAGCTCCGGTTGCTCCCAACGCTCCTCCAGTTGCGCCTCCGGCCGCCGCTCCCACGCCAGCTCCAATCCCAGTTAGCTCTTATGGCGGTATGACGCCTCCTGGCTGGTACGGACCTTACGTTCAAAAGGCCCCTCTGCTCACGCGATTCTCATGGATACCCAGTATCCTAGTGATATTCGCATCGGGACTCATAATCGCCAATGGACTCGCACTAACCTCGCCTAGTTTCGCTGCGTGGTGGAACGCGATTATCCCATGGAATGCCTCACTTGGATCAGTAAGTATCATCCTAGGCGTAATCCTGGGCGTAGTGCTGCTCGTAGCAGTCGTAATGATCTTCCTGAAATACAAAGTGCTGTCAGCCTTCGTCATTTTCCCAACAGCTCTCGTCAGCATCTTCATTGGCGGAGGCTTCATCCTAGGTGCGATATTGGGTGTCCTAGCCGGAATACTCCTGATACTGTGACCGTCCTAGAACTCCCTTCTATCCTATTTTCTTCGTCCTTTTCTTAGTCAACTCCAGTACACCACACCTACACGCGTAGGCTACGAACCAACACCGAGAACGATTTACTCACGAATTCACCTCACCCGAGCTAACTCTGAATAACAAGAGTTGACTGTTTTCTAATAGAATTGCTCTTGAAGGGCACCTACTCAGTCTTGTTGAAGTGCTCTAAACGATTTAGATTAAAGTTAGGATCTCTAGGTTATGTTAACGTGAAGAGAGGACATTATGTTTACACTGGGTCGGCCTTAGGAAAAGGATCGACTTCACTCGAAGGAAGAATTAATCGACATCGACGTAGATCAAAGACCATCCGGTGGCACATCGACTATCTTACCAAGCGACGTGAAATCCACCTTGAAGGCTCAGTGTACATCCCCTCTCGCACTCGGCTAGAATGTTCGATTAACGAGGCGCTGCTTGAACATCTGCACGGATACCCAATCGCTCGACATGCAGGAGCAAGTGACTGTCGATGCCCCGCACATCTTTTCCTTGTCACAGAACCTACAGATGGCGATCTGATCAATCAGCTCGGGAGAGTATACGCATCATTTGGAAGACCGATAGTTGATCGATACTTCTGAATCAGGATTTAATTTCCAGATTTCCTTCCTTCTCAAGTAGCAGGGATCGAAGGCGGTCAATCACCTCTTTGAGAATGGTTTCACAAGTCTCAACGTCTGCTCCCCGCGCCAAGATTCCAACATCAGTCTCCTGAATGTCGTACCTGTCTCGAGATGGAGGTTTACCGTGCACCTTGAAGTAGACTTCAGGAAATTCTCTTTGGATTTTCTCGAAAATGAGAGACCGGTCCTTATTAGCAAAGACTGCGCACGTTAATTGTACGTGTCCAAGCAGCAGTCCATCCACGAATCTTCGGAAGTACAGTCGCCTGAAACATTGCTTTCATTTCTTCGGGAATTCCAGGCAGAGCGAAGATCGTAGTTGAGTTGGATTGGGTGACCAGCCCCGGTGCTAGACCGACGATGTTTGGAATAGCGCGTCCTGTAGGAATGGATCTTGCCATTCGACTTCTTCGTTCGTTCAGCTCGATACCAAACTCGTCACATTTCGATTTTAGCAGAGCCAGTGCTTCGTCCCCGATGATCACTCCCGTTCCTAAAGCCTTAGCAATGGCGTCGATCGTCAGATCGTCTTGGCTCGGACCCAGGCCGCCCGTCGTGATGATTAATTTTCGATTCTGGCTCAAAGCGTCCTTAATGACTGATGCTATGTCGTTAATTTGATCTGCTACGGTCGTAATTTTTTTGACGATAACGCCTGACTGTGTTAGAAGATCAGCGATCCAGGAAGAGTTGGTGTCGACTATTTGTCCGTAGATTATCTCGTTTCCGGTTGCAATTAGTTCTGCTTCACAATAATTCGTACCCATAGCAGTCGTCTCATGAGTTGCTGGAATTATCATTACGCAGGCTCTTGATGATTTGCAGCATTTGCTTGAACTCTGGTCTTTGAGCGCCTTCCATTAATTCATAGATGGCGCTCTCAGTCGTGGAGACCCAAGCACCAGCATCGCGCATTCTCTCAATTGCCGCCTCTCGGTCAGCTATTCTATAGGACGATGTGACGTCCCGCAGGAGCAGAACTTGATACTTCAACGCAAGCAAATCCAAAACTGTTTGCATAACGCAGATGTGCGTTTCGACGCCGCATACCACGATGGTTTTTCTTCCTAACCCTTGTAACTTGTCACGAAATTCACTTACGCCGCAGCAACTGAAGGCCATTTTCTTGAGGATCGGGACATCGCCTCCGTATGATTTCTTGATCTCGGGTGTTATATCGCCAAGTTTCTCCTGTTGAGTCACGACAGATGGAATGTTGAGCAAATTTGACGCTTCGATTATTGCCTGGAGGCAGCGGAGGAGATTCTCCTTCTCTGCCACCGTGTCGATGATCCTCTCTTGCATGTCAATAATCAAAAGGACGCTATCTGTGCTTCTTGCTCTCGACACCAAACTCAACACTCCTGACGGATATGTGAATTGAAACAGATGACTCAGAACTTAAATGTGAAGAAACCCAACAGACGGATTAATCTTACTTTTGATCACGAGGATTAGATCGGGGAAGCTGATGTTACGCACAATTCTAGCCACCGTATCAATATTGCTGATTCTAACAACGATTCCAGTTACAAATGCCCAAGTTGAATTCAATTTACAGGTCGGTGCTACCGCGGACAATGGGTCACTCGGAAATATCGGAATCAGCGCTGATATTCGCACGAATAGCTACAATGTTAGTAAACCGGATCTAGCTGACGCGTTCTGGGTAGGCAATAATCTAGAAAATGGAAGTTTCATTCAATTTGGCTATATCCTGCAGCCAGGATCATATTGTCTCGCCGGGAAAGTCATAGGGGACCATGTTGATTGCCAAACCAAATACGAGCAGATCGGTGAGTCTGACGCAAGATGGTTCTGGGAGTTCTGGCCAAACGCGAGTAACCCCACATTCTACTTTGGCACTGGAGGAAACAATTCGGCGGGTACGCAGGGGAGTTGGCACAATTACGAAATCGAACCGAACCATCAAAACGGATGGACTTTCATACTCGACGGTCGTCAAGTCGACAATTTTTCCACTCACTACGCTCCGTCGAAGGATCCGGCCTATATGGTTGCGGAAAAAGTCACGCTCTCCCTTGCTCCAGGCAGTCTTGGTCCCGTGGAGTTCAGAAACCTCGCCTACCTGAAACAAGATGGCTGGCACAACTCCACCGCGTTATACGCGCTAGTCGGCTGCGGTGTGAATCCGGTATGTATCACCAATCCTTACGGGGTCTCTTTAGAGAGCGCGAACCAAATAATCGCTGGCTCAGGACTATCACAGCCGCAAGATCGAGATTTACTCTGGAGCATTTCCCAGCAACAACAAACTAGTTTGCCAGATTATACGATGAATGGGATCTACGGCGCCGGCGTTCTCTTATTTCTTATCGCTGTGTTGGTGGCCGTCATTGCTATAACTGGAAAGAAACGCACGTCGCCAAATTCAATTCACCCCGCAAATCAATTCTGCTTGATCTGCGGAGCCCCGTTTGAGTCCGATACGCGATTCTGTACCAATTGCGGAGCGAAGAGAAGTTATGACTCTTAGAGCGCTCGCTTAAGTCCTATAGTCGATTAATGCCTGAATAAATTGACGTAAGCAGTAATGACGGCACTTTCCATTTTGTGCGTCATGTTATCAAAAAACATTTGCTGAGAGTCAGTCAGAGTAAATGTTGTGGCTTCAAACGCCCAACTGAATCCTGTCCACTTGTCGAGTAGATGAATAAGAAAATCTGCCGACTCAGCAGTACTTTCCAGAGGGGCATGGGATGGCATGAGCGACGTTGCCGTGTTAGACGCATTGGCCGTCCACCCAGCTCGTTTGATACCGACCCAAAATCCTCCTCTTCCTGGAGGAATCAACATTCCAAAAGGAACGGCCATAGCCTGCGTCTGACCAGCAGTTTGCTGTAGATCTGTCTGCAGTTCATTGTTTCCTGTCATCCAGCCGTAGTAGTATATTGCTCGCAATACGAGATCTGCGTTTGTGGTTACATTGTACAGTCCGAGCAATGCTCTACCGACCACCGCAGCACGCCATGTTTCCTTAGGATACCGGAAGAAACAGAGCCCTTGTTGCTGATCGTATACTGTACCGTTTACTGCAACTTCGAGACTGCTCGGAGCGGACGAGCATTTGGTCACGTACCAGTAAGGACCATAATCATACTGATCACGCATCCCGAAGGATGAAGATGGGACGTAGTTAGAATATGGGATGAAGTTGGTCCAGAACTGAAGCGCTGTCAAGACCTCCAATTTGCTCGGAGAGCCATTCGAAGACAGCGTCCCTATCTGATTCGCGTAAGTGATTAAAGCGAAGACAGCGCGTGCATTCGAATCGCTGTACATCGTTTGATTCGCGCCGTCATTATAGAATCCTCCACGAAGCCAGAGCACTTGCTTCTCCTGTCTCGCCAGAATCCATCCTGCGATCTGTGATGACCAAGTAGTAAATCGTGAGACCTGGTGCAGCGGATCGCCTCGTGACTGCTCGAAACTGGCCAAGATCGTTAGAGCGGTAAGCATCATGGCGTTAGCGTCAAGTGAATTATCCTGACCGATGAAGGGATACGCAAACATCCATGAGCCGTCCGACTGAGCGAAAGTCGACCCCCATTTCGTGATTATTTTTTCCACCATCTCTGTAGCGTTCAGGTAAAGCGTCTTAGATTGAAGATCGAGGTTTGGAGATGATAGCATCCTCACTGAAGAAATTGCGATCGCCTCCGCAGCGAACGCATTCCACCATCCGAAGTCTTGACTTATGAAACGACCATATGGATCAAGATAGGAGAAAGTCAGGTTTGATGTCACGTGTGCGAGCATCAACGTTGTGAGCTTCGCCATTGTCGGATCTACGGGAAACTGGCCGGGCAACACTTGTTTCAAGTCAGACAAATACACTAGGGTTTTCCCGAGATCATCGACCGTAGTAAAATTATATGCTTGATAGCTCAGCAACCAATTCGTAGCTAACGTAATTCTATCCTGGAGTGTTGGAAAGGAGATCGACTGTGCATGGACTGGAACGACTGACGCTACCGCAAGCAGCAGAAAGCTGCAAGCCAGTAAGGTATGGATCTTCCCTCTCATTTCCGCCCCACGCACAAGTTTTCTAATTTGGCATGCAGGCAGATTTGAATGCTGCTATCGGCTCCGAAACATAGCAAAATGACCACCCTTAAGTCTCCAATGGCCGCATCATAGCAATAGAGCAATGAAGAGTATCGTCATCGCAATAACCGGAGCCAGTGGAGCAATTTACGGCGTACGTCTACTTGAGATACTTCAAGAAAAGAATGTCACCGTACATCTAACTGCTTCTCCAGCCGCCGAAATAACACTCCGTCTTGAGACCGGAAGCACGATTAAGCGACTTGCCAAACTCGCTGCAAAGTATTACGACGTCAACGACCTCGCCGCACCGATCGCGAGCGGATCCTTCCAAGTTCAAGGTATGGTTATCGTTCCATGCAGCACGAGAACACTTGCAGCGGTAGCCAACGGAATCTCCGACAACCTCATAACACGAGCCGCAGACGTCTGCCTAAAAGAGAAACGACCTCTCGTCATGGTCCCACGAGAAACCCCGCTCAACCAAATACATCTACGCAACATGCTCACTCTTGCTCAAGCTGGCACTATCATACTGCCCGCCTCTCCTGCCTTCTACCACAAGCCCGCCGACATCAACCAGCTGGTGGACCACGTAGTCGGAAAGATCCTTGATGCGATCGGAATAGAACATTCACTCTTCAAACGATGGCAGGGACTAGAGAATTAGCTCTTAAGTCACAATGCGTACATCGATCTGAGCTTGAAATCCATGCCCTTCAACGACCTTAACGAATTCATCCAAGCACTGGACAACGCTGGAGAGCTAAAACGAATCAGAGTACCAGTGTCCGCTGATCTTGAAATCGCCGAGGTTCTCAGGAGAGTGATGTACAATAACGGTCCCGCAGTTCTATTCGAAAATGTTCAGGGATACAATATTCCTGTCGCAGGCAATCTATTCGGATCAGAAAAGCGAATGCAAATCGCGCTTGAGGCACCGAACTTTGAAGGTCTCGGAACCCGAATCACCGACCTGCTCAACATGGAGATTCCGACAGGAATTCTGGAGAAGGTGAAGTCACTCCCTAAACTAGCCGAACTGTCAGGTTTCTCTCCCAAACTAGTCAAGAGCGGACCAGTACAAGACGTAACGGAAACTACAGCCCCTTCATTCTCTATGCTTCCCGTAATCAAAACCTGGCCTAAGGACGCGGGACGCTTCATCACCTTCGGATTAATCCTAACCAAGAACCCCGACACCGGCATTCGAAACTTGGGCGTATACCGAATGCAACTTTATGATGATCGCACCGCCGCAATGCATTGGCAAATCCACAAGAGAGGAGCGATGCATTTCAAGCGAATGGCGGAGCAGGGAAAACGAATAGAAGTTGCCGTCATAATCGGAGCCGATCCTGCAACCGTCTACACAGGTGTAGCGCCTGTCCCGGAGGGACTCGACAAATACCTCTTTGCGGGCATAATGCGAAGAAAAGGCGTAGAGCTAGTAAAATGTCAAACAGTAGACCTCGAGGTTCCCGCACAAAGTGAGATTGTACTAGAGGGTTACGTTGATCCGAAAGACATCCGTATGGAGGGGCCATTCGGCGACCACACTGGATACTACACACCACCTGAACCCTACCCGACCTTCCATCTCACTGGCGTAATGCGCAAACAAAATCCAACATACCTCACAACCGTAGTCGGCAAACCCATCCTTGAAGACGCATATCTCGGAAAAGTTATCGAACGATCATTTCTCCCGTTGATTCAGGTTCTTCAACCTGAAGTCGTGGACATAAGCTTCCCCGCTGCAGGCTGGTTCCAAGGACTAGCCATCGTCTCCATGAAGAAACGATATCCAGGCCAAGCGAAGAAAGTCATGTTCGGATTGTGGGGAACCGGACAATTGGCTCTGACGAAAATGCTCGTCATAGTAGACGAAGACGTCAACATCCACGACATGAACGATGTTATCTGGGCAGTCACCACCAGAACCGATCCTGCACGAGACATCCTCATCCTCGACCGAGTTCCAACTGATACACTCGACCCATCCTCACCAATCCTTAACCTCGGATCAAAAATCGGCATCGATGCAACAACCAAATCAAAAGAGGAAGGATTCGAAGGAGAATGGCAAGAACAAGCAAAACCCGACGAGAAAACAAGTGAACTCGTATCAACCAAATGGAAAGAATACGGAATCTAATCCTATCCGATCACACCTGCAATCAGATATGCCAACGTAACTATAATGCCCACAATGCGTGCCCCCAGAACGTTCTGAGTCATCGCAGGAAACAAGCTTGAAGTATCGAAGTTCCCAGCAGTCAACATTCTGGATGTCTTATAAAAAAGTGGCAAAGCAACTAACGAGAGCAACGCAAACATTGGAATATCCCCTATCAATACTCCAACCATGACTAGACTGAAGCTAAGCACTGGATAGATCACGTAAGCCCTAGCCGCATTCCTTAGTCCAAGTCTAACTACGAGATTCCTGCGCCCACATTTCTTATCCGCCTCAAAGTCGGGGAACTGATTCACATAAAGCGCTGATGACGAGAGCAACCCCATTATGATCCCGACCAGGACTGGTGTCGTGGCGAAAGCGAGACTTTGGACATAGTAGCTTCCAACCACGATAAGCGTGCCCTTGACGACCAGTAAAACTTCACCGAATCCGAAATTTGCAATCTTAGTGGAATAAAAATAGACTGAAAGGATTCCGAACACCAAAAATGCGCCCACGACAAACCCGCGCATGAGAGTGAGTATCAGCCCGATGAATGCCCCACAAGCTAGGAGAACAATTCCAGCTCGATAGACACTTCGTGGCTCAAGCAATCCTTCAGGTAATACTCCCGTCCCTCCACTCAGGGGTGTCCTGACCGTGATTAAATCGATCGAGCTTTTGTAATCAAAATAGTCGTTGAGAAGGTCGATACTTGCGTGTGCGCAAATGACTCCAACGTACGTCAGAATCGCGTACTCAAAATTGAAAATCCTCAGTGTAGCCCACGCAATAACCAGTCCGCATGTTACTGAAACGATTGATGCTGAAAGAAGACGAACGCGTACCGCACGAGTCCAATTGCGAAAGCCAGAAGTCGTAATCTTTCACGATTAAGCCGCATAAATCTAGGATACGAATTTGATGATGTTGTAGAAATTATCTCGCTCAGCGATAGGCCTACCGATCTGTTTGACCGCGTCGACAATGTACTTCGCATGCAAGTTTCCGACCTGTTTGCCTGTTGCTGGGATCACTTCCTCGTCATACAGAGTTCCACCCCAATCATTGGCCCCTGCAGCCAGCGTCATCTGCGCAAGAGGGATGCCGTTAGTGAGCCATGAGGATTGAACGTTCCGGATGGTTGAACCAAAAGCTATTCTCGCAACTGCAGTAATCTTCAGATGCTCATACCCAGACATTCGTGAGACGATCCGTCCCTCCTTCTCGAGACGGGTTTGGCCAGGCTCAAAATTCCACGGGATGAATGCCATAAACCCACCCGTCTTCTCTTGCAGTTCACGAATCAACACTAAATGCTTCGCTCGTTCCTCGTCAGTTTCGCCGAGACCGTAGACCATCGTCGCTGATGTTGGTAATCCTAGCTCGTGTGCGTCCTGCATCGTCTTAAGCCAACCCTCCGTCGACGAGAGCATCCTTCCGACCGACTTCCTTACTCGATCTACAAGGATCTCTGCGCCAGCTCCAGGCACGGAATCGAGTCCAGCAACCTTCAACCGTGAAAGGAGCTCCTTCACGCTCATCCTTCCCTTTTTTGCGACGTACTCTATCTCTGAGGTGCTCAAACCGTGTATTGCAACCTTACCATGCGTTCTTTCCTTAACCGTTGTGAACATTTCTTCGAAATATTCCACACCGCACTCTGGGTTTACTCCTCCTTGGATCAGAGCCTGTTTGATGCTGAACTGATTCCAGGCATTGACCACTCGCTCAGCCACTTTTTCAACGGGCAACGTGTACCCTGCACCACTTCCAACATCACGATAGAAGGCACAGAAATGACATTTTACGATGCAGTAATTCGTGTAATTCAAAACAATGTTTGGGATATAGGTGACGGTATCGCCAACAAAATGTTTCCTAGCGTTATCGGCCAGAAGTGAGAGAAGATGTAAGTCATTGCTCTTTAAGAGAGACTCAATCTCCCTCAAATCCAGCTTTTCCCCCGAGGCCGCGCGCTCGAAGACCGACGGCGCATCAGACTCGCTGATGAGGCTGGAAATAGCTGTCGGAGCCACCGTCTGAGTCATGGAGAGAAGTTACCACGACAGACTAAAAAGGGCGATGATTTATGGATGATTACCGTTCGCCATTGAGTAAACTTCAGACCGTCCTCGAAGACTCTTCGGTAGCAAATGTGCTCGAAAAAGCCCTGCGCGGAGAGAAGTTGACCTACCGCGACGGGGTCTTACTAATGCAGAGTCAAGATGTCCACGCTATTGGAGCGGTCGCCGACATTGTCAGGAAACGTCACACCAATGACACGGTAAGCTTTGTCGTAAGCTACAACATGAACTATTCCAACGTATGCGTCGCACGATGTCCGATCTGTGCCTTCTACGTCCCTTACAAAAAGAACATCACCGATCCACGCGCCTACACGTTGACTGTCGAAAAAGCACTCGAACAGGTGACCGATGGTGTCAAACTAGGCGCAACTGAGATACACATCGTTGGCGGATTTAACCCTGAACTCCCGCTCGGATATTACGAAGAATTGATCAACACGATAAAACGAAAGTTCCCGCAAGTGACCGTCAAAGCTCTCACACTCGCCGAGATTCATTTCATCGCCAAGATAACTCGGAACAGCACCAAAGAAGTATTGAGTCGCCTGAAGGAAGCAGGATTGGACGCCAGCACAGGTGGCGGAGCAGAAATCTTCGCTGAAGAGGCGCGATCCAAAATCAGTACAAAACCGAAGTGCAGCGGAGAAGAATGGCTTGAAGTAGCGGAAGAAGCCCACAGACTCGGCATACCTGGCAACTCAACTATGCTTTACGGGCACGTCGAAACCCCGGAACATCGTGTCGACCACATCCTGAAACTCCGAGACCTCCAGGATAGAGCACCAGGATTCCTGTCATTCATTCCTCTAAAGTATAGTCCCGAAAACACCGAACTACTCACCTCAGGTGGCGTTCAAGGCCCAAGCTCGCCGTTAGACGATCTGCGAGTCATCGCCATCTCACGATTGCTCTTGGCCGGGAGCATAAACAACATCTCAGTCTACTGGGTATCGTTAGGAAAACACGTGGCACAAGCAGCACTAACTTATGGAGGAAACGATCTGGTCGGAACTGCCTACCAAGAGAAAATCTTCAAAGCAACAGGCGTAGAGGGAACCACAACAACAGAGGAATTGATTGAGATGGTCCGAGAAATAGGACGTAAACCCAGCCGAAACGCGACACCTTCTACAACATAAGACAACGATTCTAGGTGCAACAACAATTATTGCTCAAGATCGGACGAATATCATTCATACATAACGACCCTGCCTTCTACTACCTCGAACACAAGCCTCCGAACGACGTGCGGCTAACGTCCGCAACACCACGAGAACTCCTCAAATCCCTACTCCGCGAAGAACTGGACTTCGCTCCCATTTCATCAATAGCCATACAACAACACCGAGACCAACTAACACCCGTTCCTGCTTTATCCGTCCACAGCGAAGGACCCGCACTCAGCACAATAGTAATCGCCAGAAAAGATCACGAAATCCGTGACGGCGATCAAATCTCAATCACAAACTACACGGAAACCTCGGCACGGATGCTTGATGTTATCCTTCGAAAAAAGAAAATCAACACTGAATTCATCCAATCCAATTTCACATCAATCGACCAACTACTCCAGGAAGCCCCCTATGCTTTAGTGATAGGAAACGAAGCGCTGGCAGCATCCGCCGCAAACGACCGACGAAAAATCTTCGATTTGGGTGAAGAATGGTGGTCAATCACTAAACAGCCCGCCGTCTTCGCAGTCTCAGCGGTACGCACGAGTCTCCTAGAGCACCAAGGCGACGTAGATAGGATCGTCAGCCTAGTCAAAGAATCGCTTGAATATGGTTACGCGAATCTCGGGCGAATCATAGACCGCACCGCCGAACAGTCTGGATTCCAGCCGAGCCTCTTAGCAGAATATTTCAGACACCTACGACTGGACTACACAAAACGTGTTGAGAAAGGCTACGAATATCTTGTGAATACTCTTGAATCGAGTTCAAACGATTTGTAGATCGATGCGATCAACCACCCCAACGTCAACCGCACGCTTGTAGAGGAACTCCAAAGCCCTCCTTCCTTCTTCACCCATGTTCAAGGTTAAATCGTTAACATACATCAAAACGAATTTGTCAACCAAATCTACCGGCGCACCTCGCGCAAATTCGCCCGCGAACTTCATGGCTCTCAACCTTCTTCTTCATCCCATAGTCGATCGAATCCCTCAACAACTGCCCAAATTTACGTGTAAACTCTAGACCAAGATCTCTCCTCACAGCATCCAACCCTAAAGGCAACGGTAACCCCCCACTTTCCTTCTCCCACCAAGCCCACAGATCGAGCACGTTCACTAAATTCTTGGAGCGATACGTAAGTTGGCCTTCATGAATCAACAAGCCCGCATCCACCTCACCGCTAAGCACCGCGTCCATAATCTGATCGAACTTTATTTCAACCGCTCTAAATTCTCCCAATGCGGCTCGCAAGAGAAGGTACGCCGTCGTCAGCTTACCAGGAATAGCGATCAACTTCCCTTTCAGCTCATCAGCGCGAATCGATTTCCGAGCAACAACCATAGGCCCATACCCCCGCCCCATGCTCGCTCCAGAACTCAGAACATAATATTTCTCAGACACCAAGGCGTATGCATGGGCTGAGAGAGCAGTTACTTCAAGTTCGCTCTTCATCGCACGTCTATTCAGACTTTCAATATCCTCTACGACTTCAACGAACTCATATCCATCAAGCTTCACAGCACCCTTCACGAAACCGTAAAACATGAACGCGTCGTCAGGGTCGGGGCTATGTCCGACTCGGATCCTCATGGAGAGCACCGAGCATCGCTATACGTGCAAGAGTAATGAACGTTCAGTTCATCAATCGCCATGGCCATCTTGGCGGCCGACACGATCCTCAAATGCTAGATACAACATTCACGGGTTGGTTGACCTATGGGGACTCTTGGAAAAGCGAAAATTCTCAAGCTTATCGATGATGGAGTAGTAAAGATCGAGCCATTTCAAAAGGAACAAGTCGGTCCCGCTTCGATTGATTTGCACCTAGGGAATATGTTTCGAGTCTTTGAGAAAACGAGGGATATATTTCACATACGCGAAAACGCCGATTACAAACAGATAACTCGAACTGTAATCGTCGAGCCGAACGCGTATTTCCTGATCATGCCGAACGAATTGGTGCAGGGAATAACCCAAGAGACTCTCACTCTCCCTGCTACACTAAGCGGCCGTATAGAAGGGCGATCACGATTCGCAAGGCTCGGAGTACTTATCCATCTTAGCAGCGGATTCATTCAACCTGGAAGCACGGGAAGGGTGGTTTTGGAGATCCTGAACGTATCACCATTGCCACTAGCTCTTCACCCCGGCACGGCTATCTGTCAAGTCATTCTCGAGGAAGCTGAGGGCGCGACTGCTTATCGAGGGGCATTCGCTGGGCAATCCGCACCCTAAATCCCTAGACGAAAGAATTTCCGTCACCTTCCGGCGTCAGCTCATGTAGTTGGTTTCCGACCGCCGAATACAGCGAGTTCGAAAATCTTAAAGTAACAGCCCACGTCAACGAAACCACACTTGCTCAACCATTCGCATTGTGCCTCTACGGGAGCAAGTATGTTCGCAGCCTTGTCCTTCCGATGCACGAACTCCTTCAGAATCTGCTCACGATTCTTGCTTGAACCCTTTTTCGAATGATACTCATAGAGTGAGTCAACGAATACTTCATCATTCAACCCAGCAATCCATTTCGTTTCAGGCGCAACATGTTCCACGTTCACAAATACACTGCCAGGATTAAGAAGTCTGAATATTTCGTTGAAAATCTCCTTTTTCCGTCGATCTGGCTGGTGGTGTATTGCGTATCCCGATACGATTGCATCGAAACATTCGCCTTCCGCCGCAATGACCCACCTCTTACTTGAGAAATCTGCCGTAACGAACCGAAGTTGAGATCCATATTCATGCAGATTCCGCTTTGCCTCGGACAACATCGGCTTCGAGAAATCGACCAACACTCCTTTCGCTCGCGGATATCTTTGAAGAATCGCTCCTGCAAGTACGCCGTTCCCACATCCAACGTCCATAAACATCCCAATGCGATGTTTCGAACCTTGAATCAGCCTCATCATAATATCAATTTGAACGTCTGCAAACGGAATGCCCCCGCGAATGTTTGTCAAAAACGACTTGCTTAATCTCCTTGATTTCCAAACGCTATCTCTTCGCGCCATTGGTATCAAACTCTGATTATCTTGATTTCCGCACTAATAACGAAGTTCTACTTACCAAAAATCCAGCGAGAAATGCTTATCTTTGGATCGGGGACCGAAGAGCGCTTGGTCGCTATGACGGAGCAGAACAACGGAATCAATAAGAGTTTAATTTTGATCGGCGCCATTATCTTGATTATTCTAGTCGGCGGGGCATCGTATTTTTACACCACGAGTCAGAACTCGAGCGTGTCAACCAATTCCACAATGGCCACCAATGCGTCAGCTAACATGACGATGACACCGGGTGCAGCGACGTCTTTAGAAAACATGACCGTTTCGACCAGCGCTAATGTGACAACACTAAACACTTCAACCAATGCCACAACCAACTTCTCCGTCATTCAACAGAATGCGACAACGCAAAATTACCATGTAACACTACGACTGGGTCCACCTGCACAATTGCTGCCTATGAATCAAACTGCAACTGCCACGACGGGAGAGGTCATTGTGAGCGGGCAAATGTCCAACTCTGCCTCAGTAAACATGACTGGCACATACCATCTTGAAGTGCACGTATACAACCTCACGAACGGGGCAGTTGTAACGAACCAAAACGTTACAATTCAGATCATAGATAACACTACAAATCAAACTCTAACCGTTCCAGTCATCGTCATGTATGATCTGAAAATTGGACCGTCAGATACAAACTTCGGAAATAACATAATGTTCGCTCCTGGCAACTATACCATAATAGTTAATGTGGCCGGTGAGACGGCAAAGTTCAACATTAACATCACCTACCCATAAGCAGGTGAAACTCCGTGACAATGAGCGAGAAGGAGATCGACGAATTCCTCAAGAATGGTCGTATGCTTAAAATTGCCTCAATCGGAGACAACAAGCCACACGTTACCCCAATCTGGTATGTGTATCAAAACGGCAAATTCTACGTCTCCACTTCCAGCAAGACGCGTAAAGTCAAGAATTTGAAGAGAAACAAAAACGTCGCCTTCTCACTCGACGTGGGAGAATCGTTCGCTGACGTGAAAGCAGTTGTCGGATCAGGAACCGCTCAAATCGTGACCGATCCGAAGCTTCGCGCGATGTGGATGCGAAAATCAAAATCAAATACCTTGGTAGCACAGATCATCCAATTGCGAAAAAACTCGCAGAACTTGATGATACGGTCATAGAAATAACTCCCACTGAAAAGGTCAGTTGGGACTACTCCAAATATTGATCTCCAAAAACATGCGCATCCCGTGACTACTATGCTCTCCGGGTTACTCTGGCTTCTACCTGCCATCGTCATACTGGAACTTTGGGATGCGTTCTGGAAACTAGCAGGATTATGGTACTCCGCTAGAACAAGTAAGTGGTGGTTTCTAGGAATTGCTATCGTCAACTCTTTGGGGATTCTACCGATCTACTATCTCTGGAGCAGGAGACTCTTCGTCTTCAAGAAAAACGACCAGAACTAACATCGTGCAAAACATTAATCCACATGAAGACACTGAAACCGCGGAGAACTGGAATGAAGTTCACGCGAATTCTAACCACCTTAATGTTAACAGTACTGCTGATCTTGCTTAGCAGTAGAATCGTTTCGAGCTATTCCTTGCCACAGCAAAATCTGCAAAATACTGCGCTCCAAGGATATGTTCTAGGTTCGGGATCCGCAGGAATTCGACCTATCGACTGGGCCTTAATCAAACTCAACAACGGACAACAATCGTTCGAAGTATTTTCCGGAATAACCGGATTCTATCAGATATACCTGCCAGGTGGAACATACAAAATTACTGTCAACGTGCCTGTTGATCCCAGTTACTTGAATTACAGTACGACGTTAATGATTCCAAATGGAACGACGACGATAATGAATTTTCAGTTGCAACAAGTTCTTCCTGTTCCAGAACTCCACACTCCCCTAATATTCGTTCATTCTATCGGCAATTGGAGCGTCTCTAATTGCCGGAAAGACTCGCGGCAGGTAAGATGACCTAGAATTATCTCATTTACTCTTTGCCGACGAGCCATGCTTCTTTAGGAATGTAGAGCCGAGTTATATCAAAAACGGCGCCCGCAAAAAACCGGGCAATGGAACAAGTCGGTGATCCTCGTCGCTATGGTTCGAGTTTCCGTTGATCAGATTTAATGGGTTAATACGGTGGTCTTAGGCCGATTAGATTGGCGTGCATGATTCTTTAACGATTCGACGGCGGAAGCTGGTACGTAGTAATAAGGTTTCGGTTCGTTAACCCGGTTAAGGGCCAAGACGCACACATTATGGTGTGCGTGCTAGCCTTCATAGTCACAATCGATTTGTCAAGTAACGGTCAGGATCGTTAGCCTACCAGTTGTGTTATTCCTTTCAGAATTTCGCCTTCTACGTGGCGCGTCCAAAGCATTTCGGGGACGTCGACTGCAAGGAATAATGCGGAGAGTAGCAATGTTTCAACTGCCGCCACGGCGAGGTTTTGTACGAGTTTCCCGATTCCAATATGGATAGTGAAATCGTTGGGTTGACCTGCAATGCCGATAGTGAAGCACCTGTCCGCTGTTATTATGTCTCGAAGGATTCCTGCTTTCTGAGCTTGAATTACGTAGCCCATCGGGGCGGTTGTAGATTGCACTTTATACCCGTCTTTTTTCATGTAGTCGACGATTTGTTGAGTTAACTGGTTGAGATCTTTATTTTTACCTTGAAAACGTACTACTTTCTCGGATACCATTACCATTCACACCTCAGCATCCTCAGTCCCACCTATTTAACAATCGTGCGAGGTGCACGGGAGGATAGGCGTGAATTAGCTAATTGGCTACTTGATTGTTGCCGCAAGTTCCTCAACCTTGGTAATTCTAGCCGCATTACGAAGCTTCCCTACGGACGACTTGAATCGCGGTCTAACCTCGAGATGTGATTATCAGCTATGCTTAAGGGGGGATTCTCCAGAACACTTTGGTGATCTCTATGAGCATAAAGACAGTCCGTGTTGCAGAAGCGCGAGCAAGAGACGCGAACCGAGGAATCGTACGTATCGATTCAGATGTAATGCGTGAACTCAGTTTAACTTCTGGAGATGCGATTGAAATTACTGGAACGAAGAAAACCGTAAGCCTCGTCTGGCCAGGATATGAAACGGACGTAGGAAAAGGCCTGATCCGAATGGACGGCTACACTAGAAACAATGCGGGCGTAGGCATAGACGACCAAGTAACCGTGAAAAAGATAGTTGTGAAGGTCGCGGAGCGCATTGTGTTAGGTTTCACGGAACCAATTAGGGTTATGGGAATTGAATCTTACTTGTTCGAGTTTCTACAAGGACGAGTACTGACTCGTGGTGATTCCATTCCGCTTAACATCATGGGCACACGTGTCGAACTAATTGTTACCGATGTCAAGCCTGCTGCCCAAGCTGTAATTGTAGGCGAAGGAACAGAGGTTCAGGTCAGCGAAGAAGTTGCGAAAGAAGCTCCAAAAGGTATCCAGCGTGTAACCTACGAAGACATTGGCGGTCTCCACGAAGAAGTCCAAAAAGTGCGCGAGATTATCGAACTCCCGCTACGTCATCCAGAATTGTTCGTCAGACTCGGAGTGGAAGCACCAAAAGGTGTACTTCTCCATGGACCACCTGGCACAGGGAAGACGTTGCTCGCAAAGGCCGTGGCGAATGAAAGTAACGCCAACTTCTACACCATCGGTGGACCCGAAATCGTAAGCAAGTTCTACGGCGAGAGCGAAGAACGATTACGTGAAATCTTCAAACAGGCTCAAGAGAAGGCCCCGAGTATAATCATGATCGATGAAATTGACTCCATTGCACCTAAGCGTGAAGAAGTTACGGGGGACGTCGAGAAGCGTATCGTCGCTCAGTTACTATCACTAATGGACGGCATGCAAGCCAGAGGGAAAGTAGTTGTTATAGGTATCACGAACAGGGTCAATGCACTCGACCCCGCCCTACGGAGACCTGGCAGGTTTGATCGAGAAATCGAAATTGGCGTTCCGGGAAGAGCTGCTAGACTCGAGGTCCTGCAAATTCACACCAGAGGCATGCCTCTCGAAAAAGAAGTCAACCTGGAAAGCTTAGCCGCCAGAACACATGGATTCGTTGGCGCCGATCTCGAGGCCCTATGCAAGGAAGCAGCAATGCGAGCTCTCAGACGCATCCTGCCCGAAGTAGATCTTGAGGCAGAAAGTATTCCCGCGACAGTTCTCAGCAAACTGGTCGTAGGAATGAAAGATTTCGAAGAAGCGCTCAAAGATATACAGCCCTCCGCATTACGAGAAGTCCTAGTTGAAGTTCCAAACGCAAAATGGAGCGACATCGGCGGACTAGAAGAAGTTAAAGCAGAACTCCAGCAGGCCGTTGAATGGCCCTTAAAATATCCAGATCTCTTCGAGAAAACCGGAGCAAGCCCTCCGAAAGGAATCCTACTCTACGGGCCACCTGGAACTGGAAAGACGATGCTCGCCAAAGCGCTAGCGAACGAAAGCGAGGCCAACTTCATCAGCATCAAAGGCCCCGAACTTCTCTCGAAATGGGTAGGTGAATCTGAAAGCGGCGTAAGGGAGATCTTCAGGAAAGCAAAACAAGCCGCACCTACGATTGTATTCTTCGACGAGATCGACTCCATAGCCCCTGTCCGAGGAAGTGGATTAGGAGATTCCAACGTGACAGAAAGAGTCGTAAGTCAACTTCTCACAGAACTAGACGGACTTGAGGAGCTTCAGAGAGTCTTCGTTCTAGCAGCTAGCAATAGGCCTGACATGGTTGATCCTGCACTGTTAAGACCAGGGCGATTCGACAGAGTGCTGAAAGTTCCTACTCCAGACAAGAAAGCACGGTTAGAAATTTTGAAGCTACACACCGCACACAACCCTCTCGCCCCAGATGTAGATTTAGAACGAATTGCCGAAAGAACCGACGGTTATACCGGAGCCGACCTTGCAGGGGTAGCCTCTACCGCAGTAATGATCGCAATAGAACAACATGTAGGAAAATACAAGACCCCAGAAGAGGTCGCCAAGCATACTGGAGAAGTCAAGGTTACGTCGAAAGATTTCGATAAAGCTTTAGAAAAAACGAAACCATCAGGTCAAGAAACGAAAAAAGACTACGGGAAAATATTGTAACCCTCAGCATCCAAAAAGAAAGAAATGTGAAATTACGGCCAGCGCACAGATTAGTAGAATTTGCGGAACACGCTCGCACCATGTTCCGAGAAGTTCCATCCCCAGCGATAAGTCTTTTATCCGATCCTTCATGCACCTTACTAGTCGGGGAAACTGAATGTTCCAACGGTTCATGAGCAATCTTCTCACCCTCGGCACTATCAATAGTAAAGCCGGAGTCCTACTCTGAGAGATGCTAGATTGCGCGCCCTGCGGATTCTGTTTTTCGGACTTCTAATGTCCGTCGCCCTTTCAGGTTTTGCAGTCAAACCGGCAGCGGCCACAACGCACGGCCTGAATGCGACTGTTGATTCTAATCCATTCACGGGTTATTTGAGACCGAATACTTATGGGATTGCAGTAAACAACGTGACGAACACAATTTACGCTACAAATAGCTGGTTCGGGTCGGTCTCTGTTTTCAATGGTACAAGCGATACGCTCCGTGATACGATCTTCCTTCCAGGTGGGGCTCCCACCGGCATAGCCGTTGACCCTACCTTGAACCGGATATACGTTACCGATGTACGGACAAATGTAACCTACGCCATTAACGGATCAACTGACGTCGTGAATGCGACCATTGCTGTTGGCAATGGTCCTTTGGACGTGGCTGTTGATCAAGCTACACACTTAGTGTATGTTACGAATTCGGCTTCGAATTCAATCTCAGTTTTGGATGGGCTGCGGAATGTACTAGTGACTACGTTTCCGGTTCAAGGAACACCATACTCGGTTGGAGTGAACTCGTACACCAATACTATCTTTGTATCAACTCGCTTTCCGGACGCGTTGCTGGTAATCAACGGGCTAACTGATTCAGTCATGAACAGCATCCCTATCGCCTATCCGCTCGGAGTTGGTGTGAATCCCAATACAAATACGGTTTACGTTGCAAGCCCGTTAGTAAACTCGACATTCGCCATTACTTTCGAGGGGCAATCGTACGCTGTGAAAAGGATCGTAGTGGGCGGATCGCCTTTGACCATTGCGGTTGATCTCAACAGAAATTTGGTTTATGTAACAAATGCCGCTTTGGAATCCGTTTCGGTTATTGATGGAAATAATTCTCTGATCCACAATATTCCGGCCGGAGAAGTATTCGGAGGGATAGACGTTAATCCGGCTACAAACAAAGTGTATGCGACTGACCTCCAAACATATTCGCTCACGATCATTGACGAAGTTACGGATTCAATCAGAACAAATATTCCAATTGGACACTATCCGAGCGGTGTAGCGATAAACGGTGCGACGAATACAGTATACGTTACCGCCAATTTCACACTGACCACAATCAACGGGACGACGCAAACACAGATCATCTCAATGTGGGTCGGCCGAACCCCCCTTCAAGTCGCGTACTCTCAGGACCGGATTTACGTGTCCGACGTTGGTTCAGAGCATCTTGTTATTCTTGACTCGTCTTCATATCAGACTGTCGCGAATCTTACTATGGATTCTTTCGCATTGAGTGTGTGTGATGGCAGCATCTTCGTTGGACGTATACTCTCCAATACAATTACTGTATTGAATGAATCTACGCTAGCTCCGTCCGCTTCAATTCCACTGGATTCACCTGCTGTGGGGATCGCATGTAATCCGTATACGAACCGGCTGTACGTCACTGAGTTTGAAACCAAATCGGTCGCTGTATTCGACGCGATAAGTTACCAGCAATTATCATCAATCAATATAGGATATGTATTGTTTGGAGTTGCGGTCGATCCAAGCTTCAATAGAATCTACTTGGCGAACGTGAATTCGAACCAGATACTGATTCTGAATGGTTCGACCAACGCACAGATTGGGGCGATCCAACTTCGGCTTGTCCCCTCAGGGGTCGCTGTGAACAATGATACAAACACCATCTATGTAACGCCTCTAACCTCCGGTTCTGGTTTGGTATTTGCCGTCGACGGCAAAAGCGACCAAATAACAAGCACCATAGTCCTCCCGGAATTCGTTCCTTCGACATCGATTCTCGTGATTGTCGTGTTGCTTTTCTCCTTCTGCGGATTGCGATTGAGGAAATCTCGCGGTTTACCTACGTGGTAGCGATATAGTACACGCGACCGTCATTTTCTTGGTAAGTGACGAAAAAAACTTCACGACATGTCTTACGTAATATTGGAAGCCATATTTGATGACCGAAGATTCACAGTCTACTGGATACAAGAGTTTCACTTATAGCGAACAACGAATAGACCGTGCGTCGTTGTAGCTTGACTACTGAAATGAAGTTTGATTTTCTAGGCAAGAGTGGCCTGCGGGTTTCTGAATTATGCTTGGGCACAATGACTTTCGGAGAGGAATGGGGCTGGGGAGCCTCAAAGGAAGAGAGTCGCGCTATGTTCAACTGTTACACGGAGTCGGGCGGGAACTTTATCGACACGGCTAACGGTTATACGAATGGCACAAGCGAACGTATGGTTGGCGAATTTATTCGCTCTGACCGCGATCGCTTCGTTCTAGCGACGAAATACACTTTCCCTACACAGACCGGGGATCCGAATAGTGGAGGTAATCATCGCAAGAGTATGATACGGTCACTGGAGGGAAGCTTGAAGCGTCTTGGAACTGACTATGTAGATCTACTTTGGTTGCACGCCTGGGACTACTCCACATCAGTCGAGGAAGTTATGCGTGGACTCGATGATCTCGTGCGATCCGGCAAGGTGTTGTATGTCGGCGTTTCCGATACGCCAGCGTGGGTTGTCAGCAGCGCTAATATGCTCGCTGAATTGCGGGTGGTCGCCCTTCGTGGCACTTCAAATCGAATACAGCCTCGCTGAGCGAACCCCGGAGAGAGACCTACTTCCAATGTCACGCAACTTGGAGCTGGCAGTCACTCCTTGGGGTGCATTAGGAGGAGGGTTGCTGACCGGCAAGTACAACGACTCACCACGACCATCTCATAAAACTTCGGGTTTAACTTCCGAACCAACAGACAAACGTCTGAACGCAGTTTTCAGTGAGCGCGTTAACGATCGGAACCTCGCCATCGCACGCGTAGTCGTGGAAGTAGCTCGTGAACTTGGCTGCAGCCCATCACAAGTTGCGTTAGCCTGGCTGCGGACACAACGAGGCTCAATTATCCCAATAATCGGAGCGCCGACGTCTAGAGCAATTGCGTGATAATCTGGGCTGTCTCGACATCAAGATTCCTGAAGAAAAGTTACGAAAATTGGATGAAGTTAGCCATATTGACCCTGGATTCCCACACGCCTTCCTAAGTGACTCTGGACTACGAGACCGACTCTACGCAGGCACTTACTCCCGTCTCGCCCATCCCCGTGAACCATAAAAGTCCACGGACAAACGTAAGCCTGATTGAACAAAACGTCGGGAGCAACTATCCTATCTGCACTAGTCTTTCTCGCCACGGTCGCCATCACGAGGTCTGATCGAATGAAAGAACGTCGTGTCGAACCTTAATTAGTAACATTCCGCAGTCGAATAATCGACTATTAACAGAGTAGTCAGCAATGACGATAATCAGCCTATCTTTTCCAGACCAAATGATCAAAGACATGGATCAGATGCAGAAGTCGCGAGGCTTCACGGGCAGATCAGAGCTTGTACGTGCGGCGATACGGCTAATGCTAGAAGACACTAAGGAGAAGGATTCCATGGTTGGCAACATCGGAGCCGTAGTGACTGTAACTCATCGACAGGATAATGAGGAACCGATAACTAGACTCAAACACGCTTTCCAAGATATTGTTAAAACCCATATTCATAGTAAAATCAACCAGACGAACTGCGTGGAACTTTTCCTTCTAGAGGGTGATGGAAGAAAAGTGGCATCTATGACCAAGGCGTTTCAAAAGGAAGAACACATCAAAAGCGTCAAGGTCTTTGTACTGTAATTCTCATCGTGCGTAAACGTTTCGTGCGGGTTTGGGCTAGTCGTAGTTTCAATACTTGATTTTTATTGAAATTGATCTTGTAGTGACATGCGACCAGATGGAGTTTCCCGGCGGAGTAGAGTATCGGTTCTTCGATTTTGCACCTTTCGGTCACGTAGGGGCACCGAGGGCGAAATCGACAACCGGACGGTATATTCACTGGACTAGGAACATCTCCTCCGAGTAGCTTCTCCTTCCTTACATGTTGTGGATCCGGGACAGGGATTGCAGTTATGAGATAATGAGAGTACGGGTGTTCCGCTGACTTGTACACTGTGTCACGTGTCGCTTCTTCAACTATCTTTCCAAGATACATGACTCCAACTCTGTCACTCATGTGTTGAACGACACTCAGATTATGGGAAACGAAGACGTATGTGAGCTGGAGTTCCCGTTGGAGAGATTTGAGAAGATCTAGAACCTGCGCTTGAACCGAGACGTCAAGGAACGAGGTTGGTTCATCGAGTATTATGAATTCAGGTTCCACTGCCAGTGCTCGTGCGATGGCGATTCTCTGTCTTTGGCCCCCGCTAAATTCATGTGGATACCTGTGAAGATGTTCACGGTTGAGACCAACTTTTACGATGAGTTCGCTGGCGATCTTTGTTGCGTCCGAATTAGATTTCGCTAATCTATGTATTCGAATTGGTTCCGTAAGCGCAGAAAGAACGGTCTTTCGTGGATCTAGTGAGGCGTATGGATCCTGAAAGATTATTTGCATCCGACGTCGAATCGTCTTCATTACTGCTTGATTTGCGGTGATGTCTATTCCGTCGAATAGGACGAGGCCGCTGGTCGGTCTGATTAGTTGGATTATGCTTTTGGCGAGTGTTGTCTTTCCACATCCTGACTCTCCCACTAATCCGTACGTCTCTCCTTTTCTAACTCTGAGGTTGACTCCGTCAACCGCCTTGATGTGGCCAATTGTCCGCTGCGTAATACCCTCCTTGATCGGGAACCATGTTTTCAGGCCTTCAACTACTAAGAGTTCCATTCGCAATTCCCTTCAGTGTTGGTATAGAAAACAATGGACCAGGTGATCTTTGCCACAATTTTTCAAAGCGGGCTTCACCGTTCGACATTCATCCATGACTTTCGGGCAACGTGGGTTGAATCGGCATCCGTTCGGAGGATCTATGAGATCCGGAACGTTTCCTCGGATTGATTCAAGTCGAACTTTGGGTTTTCTTACGTCAGGTATACATTTCATCAACAGTCTTGTGTATGGATGCAACGGTTTTCGAAAGAGTTCTCTAGTTGATGCAACTTCGACAATGTTGCCGGCATACATTACAGCGATTCTATTCGCGGTTTCAGCAGCAATTGAAAGGTCATGCGTTATGAGTAGTGTTGACGCGTCTATTGTGTCTCTTAGACTCATCAGAAGACTGAGCACTTGGGCTTGAATGGTGACGTCTAAAGCAGTTGTGATTTCATCCGCGATCAAAAGAGCTGGGCGCCGGGCTAACGCCATTGCAATCATGCATCTCTGACGCATGCCTCCGGAGAGTTCGAATGGATACTGTTTCATCACTCGCTCTGGATCGGAGAGGCGAACGAGCTTGAGGAGTTCTACAGACAACTGTTCCGCAATCCCTTCTCTTTGTCTCCCGTGGACTCTTGTCGGTTCCGTAGAACTATTTGTTGCAAGAAACTCCTCGATAGACTGATCGAGACTAAGCGGAAAGTCGTTCCTGACTAGGAATGATTCTTTGAGTTGCGTGGCGATCGTTAGAACAGGATTGAGGTACGTCATCGGATCCTGGAATATAGTCGCAATCTCTCTGCTCCGTACATATCGCATTTCGTCACCTGTTTTTTTCGATAGATCCGTGCCGTTTAGCAAAATTTCTCCTCCTGTCACATGGCCGTTCGGTGGGAGAAGACCGAGGATCGTAAGGGCGGTCACTGATTTTCCGCATCCGGATTCACCGACGAGCGCCAGAACCTCATGTCTAAAAATTTGCAAATCCACGCTCTGTAGCGCCTTAACCTCACCTCGGTAGGTTCGGAAATTAACGCTGAGATTCTTCATCTGCAAGATCGATTCATTCTGCGTCGTCACTACCTCCTCAGTCGGGGATCGAGGATATCCCTGAGCCCATCTCCAATTAGGTTGAATGCGAGCGTTATGAGGAGAATAGTGAGTCCAGGAAAAACTATCAACCATGGTGCGGTGAAGACATGACTAATTCCATCGGCAGCCAGGTTTCCTAACTCTGGCAGCGCGGGGTTTGGTGAGAACCCGAGAAACATCAGCGCTGAGAAAGTAAGAATTACCCCACCCACGTCAAGCGTAGATTGGACGAGCACTCGGATAAATCGTGTTTGGTATGATGTGGTTGAATAGGACCCTGGTTCGACTTGTTCCTAGCGCTCGAAGTGCCTCAACATAGTTCTTCTCCTTTTCTGAAAGCACCTGACCACGAATCAGTCGAACATAAACCGGCCACCAGACCAAAAGAACGGCAATTATCAAGTTCTCCATTGTTCTTCCGAAAATCGCGGCGAAAACGAGGGCTAGCAATAAACCAGGAAAGGCCAGGAAAATGTCTGTTACTCTCAGAATTACCTCATCGACTTTGCCTCCTACTTCTCCTGCGACGGCGCCAAGCACTACACCAAAAATGGTTGATGCGGCTACGATAATGAAGGCAACACTGATGTCGACCGGTATTGCTAGTATAATCATCTTCAAGAGATCCCGTCCGAATCCGTCCGTACCTAAAACCGGATTAATGCCGACAGGGCAGGACTCAATGTTCTTTCCCCATGAAATTACTGAGTTACTCCAACAGTAGCTCTGCGCGAAATCAAATTTGTAAGCGAATAGATGGTTCGACTAGATAATTTGCAGTTAGAGAGATTACTAGGTAGAAGATGACAAGGAGAGTTCCTGCTAGTACTAGCACATTCTGTCTGACCAGATGCAATGCATATCTAGCGTCATCAGTACGCGCACGCAGCTCCATCGACTTGAGGGTTGACTTGTTCTTCATAGCCTCAGAACCTAATACTTGACTCGTGGATCGAGAAATGCGTAACCGATGTCAACCGTCAGATTTGCGATGATGATTATGAGCGCGGTCACGAGTGCGTAGAGAAGGAGGAAGTTGCTGTCTCCTTGGAATACTGCCTGCAACGAAAGATCCCCTACGCCTGGCCAGGAGAAAACGTACTCTGTCACAACGGCTCCTCCGAGGAGAGATGCTGTGAATAGACCGGTCAAGGTCATGGCCGGGCCTAGAGCATTCTTAAGAGCATGCCGACAGATCACGATTTTTTCGGACAGTCCCTTCGATCGTGCCATTGTTATGTAGTCCTGCTTCAACACTTCAAGCATGCTTGCCCTAACGATGCGAGCCAAGTATCCCAGGCTTGTGAAGCTGAGAGTGAACGCTGGGAGTATCACATGTGCCAGAGCGTCCAAAGTGTAGTTCATGTTCCCTGCCAAGATGCCATCAAGGATCGGTAAACCAGTGATCGCTGGAACGGTTCCTGCTAGTGTTGGGCTGATGGCTCCGCTGCTTGGTAGGTACGGCAGTCCTAGCGTGTAGAAGTAGTAGAAGAAAACCAGTTGGAGTATGTAGGCGAACCAGTAAGTAGGCGTCGAATAACCTGTCAATGCAACTAGTCGAGCGATATGGTCTGATACTTTGTTGTTTCTGATCGCTGAGAGTATCCCTAACGGGATTCCGATTACTATCACTAGAATTGTTGCGGCAATAGTTAACTCTACAGTGTAAGGGAAACGGGATGCGAATACCTCATACGTCGGCAGCCCGTTTGCCCAATTCGAATATCCCCAATTTCCTTGGAATACGTCTCTGAGCCAGTAGATATACTGCTCCCACAGAGGTTTGTTGAAACCATGCTGTTCGATAATGGCTTGAATCTGTTGCGCGTTCATCTTCCTAGTGACATACTGTGTCCAAGGAGCGAATGCTGAAGGAAAACCTCGAGCAAGGTAGAATACCATCAGACTAATTCCAAAGAGAACGAACGTCATCAGAGCCAGACGTCTGATGACGTATTCGTATAGTTTCAACCTGGTTTCCAGCGTTCACCATGAGCAATTACATAGTGGGCGTTCCGTGTCTGCGAATGCGTTCTCAGCTGTAAGAGTAGCTTGCATAGTAGTTTTCTACCGTCGCGGCGTTGAAGAAATATCCTTGAAGGTAGGATGATCTGACTGAGTAAGTAACTTCGTAAATTGTCCACAAATAATACACACCTTGATTTGCGAGCATCTGCATCTGATTACTTGTTTGAATTAATGATTGAACGTTGCCTTGTTGATCCGCTGAGATTGCTTGATTGTAAAGATTGTTGAGTTGAGTTATGTTCCAGTAGCTTTGTGAGAAGTATGTTCCCGATGCGAGGTACATCGGTCCAAGCCAGTCGATCACGTAATTGTAATCTGCAATCCAGCTTCCCCAGTACATGTAGATTTGATGTTCCGAAGCAAGAGTATACTGTTGTCCTCCGGGGACTGGGACTACGCTAAATGTCAGGCCTAGGTTGTCGTTGCTTGATATGCCGTTTAGGTTCGACGCGATTGTTTCCAGTATTTTCTGATCTGACGTGTCGTCTGCGCCGACGTACATTGGGATTGTTTGAGGGTTACTTGGGCTGAACGAGTTGTCAACAGAACCTGATGACAGAGGTTCTCCATTGGAGCCTACAAAATTCGTAAGAGGATGCTTCTCTGCGTCGAGAAGCAGTGATTCGGCCTTGGTTAAATTATAGCTCCAACGTGTTGTGATGTTTGCATTATAGGCGCCTTCTGGTGCTGTGCCTGGGGGTATCAGATTATTCGCGACTTTGCATAATCGGTTGAAGATGTTGATGCAGGCGTCTGTCATGTTGATGGAATCGGCGATAGCAAGCCTGAAGCGAATATCTGCCATGGGTTGGAATTTAAGGAGCTGGCCTGTTGCGCTGGTTACGTTTGTGTCGAAGGCGAACCAGTCCGTGGTGAATTCGGAGTACGGGCCGTATATTGTTGCGGCCGGTATTGTTGATGATAAAATACCATTATCTAACCATTGGTTTCTGTCAGCTACAGAGTATATCTCATCTGGAGAGACGTCGATATCAGTAGCTTTTCCAGCCTCGAGATCAAGCAATCTTGTGGTAAAGCTTGGGACGTAGAGGTAGTCGATAGTCTTGATTGATTGAGTAATCTTAGGGCCGCTCCAGTTTCCAGGTCCTCCCCAATAGTTAGAATTTGCCTTCAAGACTACCCGCGAATGTGGTCGGATTAACGCTGTCAATGTAGTATGGTCCGGTGCCGGCTTTCGCGCCGTTCACGGGTAGATTCAGATAGTTCATACTTACCTCCCCGTGTCCGGCTATGTAGTCGAAGTAGGCGGTGTAGTTGATGTTCTCCGGATCGCATGTGGTCGTCATGCATGCTGATGGATAATCATGCTGAACTACGAAGGTTGGCGATATAATGTCTGCCCATTCGTTCGCCAGAAGATACGGAAATTGGGTCGTCGGGGTTCGAATGTTAATGTTTATCGTGTATGGGTCAACTATTTGTACGAAGTTTTGATCAAGAACACGCTTCACCCATGCTGGGTCATATGATTGCGATGTTCCGCTCAGATAGCTGCTCAGGCTCGGGTCTAGCATCTGCTGGACTATCCAAGCCGCTTGGGATCCATGGTCTCCGGTTCCGGATGTGCCGTCAATGATCAAGAGCCTATTCAAACTAAACCAGACCGCTCTTGCGGTGAAATTTGTCCCGTCTTGGAAGGAGATCTGTTGACGAAGCTTGAACTGGTACTGAGTTGGTGTGATTTGCTGATAACTTGACGCAAGCCAAGGTATAACCTCTGTACTGCTATTTCCGTTGTACCATAGCAACTTTTCGTACACGTTCGTCAGAATGTCGTAATCGAATCCGTAGTAAGATACGTGTGGATCGAGCCACTGAAACTGGCTGCCCGTCTCTGAGACGTAAGTCGCCGTCTGAACGAAACTCGGAATAGGAGATTGTGTGGTCGCAGTGTTGGGACGAAAGGTGTTAGAGTAAAACCATATTCCGAGAAAACCGGCTGCCACCACTATGATTATGATAAGTATCGCTAGGCTGCGCTGCACGTTTGCGGGCTTCGACATGAACTGCGTTCACTCAAGGCTCGCGACCCGGCACAGACGATATAATGGTTGTTTTGCACTGTGCATGTTGATGCTCAGAAGATGACTAGCACGCACGGTAGAATTGACATATGCGGAGATACCTCTCCGCTTGCCGTCGAGTAACGATCGACGGTCGAGAAACCCGATGAAAGATACGTGCTACTTCAAAGAGTTGGAAAAATTGTGGGTTTAGTTTAGTCCAATTGGACTTTGATGATGTGTCCACCACCACCGCCTCTTAGGGGTGTCATGATGTTCAGTAGGGCTGAGATGATGTGTCCACCACCACCGCCTCTTAGGGGTGTCATGATGTTCAGTAGGGCTGAGATGATGTGTCCACCACCACCGCCTCTTAGGGGTGTCATGATGTTCAGTAGGGCTGAGATGATGTGTCCACCACCACCGCCTCTAAGAGCCACATCGCCAAAGAGTAGCCCCGTTTGAAGAGCCACTGGGAAGGTTGCTAATCCTAACATTAGAATTCTAGTTTTGTTCATTATTCCACCGAGCATCGAGCGACATTTCGTTCAGATTAAGCTATTGTGCGCTTAGGAAAGATTAAGCTTTAGTATATACAAAATTTACACTTAATCTGAGTGTTCACTAAGTTTTTTTTAAAAATGGGTGTCTAAACTTTATTTTTTACAAGAAAAAGTCACGTCTTCGGTAAACATAATTAGTGAGATATGCATACTTCGAATCGATGCGGTTTGACACTTGTCGGTGAAGTTTTTCCAGACAGGCAGGTAGTTCGCAAAATGCATGAGCTCTCCGAGACAGGAGTACTTCGAGTGCTAGGACAACGTCGCCTTGCGGTCGATGTACGCACCTTATGCGATCATCTTGACCTACTGGTCGGATCGAAGGTAGCTGAAGTCATCATCAGCAATACCGCCTTCGCCCTCGGAAAGGAAGATGTTTCGAGAGTGCTGAAAGAGAGACCTGATGCTACCGTTCTGGAGATGATTGAATTTTTCGTGCAAGATCAACGTCTTTCCGGTGTGGGGGTATGCAAAGTTAGTTTCCGTAGTGAGAAGTCCGTAGATCTAGAGATTGCCAACCCAGTCTTGAAGCCTGCGTCAGGATCGTCAAAGGCAATGTTGGTCTCACGATGGTGCGGCGCTCTATCTGAACTTTTGAATGAGAAGATGATTGCTGAGAAAGTCGAATACGACGACCTCTCAGATGTGCTCAAGTGTCGAATCGTTGCCAGCATAGTTGGTAAGAAAATAGAAGCCTAATCTCGGGTGGCAAGATGCAAACTGGTATTCTTGAGTTACCGAGCTATTTCAAAGGCATCGGCGAAATAGAGAAGCACCTCGACAAAACCAACATAAAAATCCTAACTGCGATGTGGAAATATGGACCACGAAACCTACTTGAAGTCTCACGAAGAACCGGGTTACCTTTCACATCCGTCTATCATCGAGTAGCAAAACTAGAGGCAAAGTCCGGTAGAATCGTCTATCTTCTCCCAGAAGTCTCCAAACTCGGATTAATCAGAATCGTAGTTTTGGTAGCCTCAAAGCCTGGTTTAGAAGATACAGTCAAGACCGCCCTTAAGATTCCAAAATTATGGCGAGTGATAAACAAGTGCGAAGGCACCTTCACATACCTATCCAGTCACGCAGTTCCGCTTGGAATGTTGAGCGATTTCAAGGAGTATGTTCAGACGCTTCAGGATGTCGGATTAATCACGCAGTTCAGATTAATCCTCACCGGAGATTCCGTTCCCACGTTCCCGAACTTCAGGTACTACAACCCAGACCTGAAGCAGTGGACCTTTCCGTGGGGAACCTGGCTCGCGCAAATCACAGACTTCGAACCCGAGCTGGAGATTCATGATCCGGAAGACTATGCCAACCTCGCCGACAAGAAAGACATGGTGATAATAGAGCAACTCGAAGCGAATGCTCGGACGCGGTTATCCGACCTAGGTAAAGATCCTTTCATGAATAGCTCGCTGCAAGTCGTAAAATATCACTGGGACAAACGACTGGCCCCTGCGGGCCTCGTTCGATGCTTCGCCTTCGACGTCTATCCGTACCCGGTTGAAGTTTGCTCCTACCACCAGGTAATGTTAGAGTTCACTAGTCCCTCAGCTATGAACAAGTTCTTCTCTGTCGCGCAAGACCTCTTCTTTATTCTCACAGTGGAGAAGGTACTGAAGAGCAACTGCGCTCCTCGCCCTCACCTACATCTCTAACTCACAACTCTCCAGCATGTTCACGTTCTTCTCAGAGCTCACAACCAGCGGCATAATCAGTTCATTTTCAGCTGTAAGATTGGATTTCGCTGGAAGGGACACCCAGACTATATCTTCTGAATTGTTCACTGACCAAAAAGGCTGGGTTGCAGACTTTCGCAAATGCACAGCGGAACTGGTCACGTTGGTCTCCCAAAACACGGTCACCGCACGCATCAAGAACAAAACCGGAAACACATTCTCTGATAACTTCAATGACATCGGTTTTAGCGGCTCGGGGAATGAACACAGATGACTTTGGTCATCAAACCGGTAAAACTCAACAAGTCTGTGTACGTGCGAGTGCCCAACGATTTGGCAGACATGATCGGCCTGACGCAGACAGATCATTTCACTTTGAAATTACAGGACGAGGACGGAGAGTTTCGTTTAGTTTACACGATTCAGAAATCCGAACCTGATCAGACTGAACGCAGAATAGCTCGATCAATAATACCAAACCACTAACCCGTTCAGTACCGAAAATATGTCATTCCGTAACGAAGTACGCGAACTATTTCTTGACCAGTCCGTCTTGAAACTTGATACTCGCGTGGCTTCCGTCGCAAAACGGTTTATTGCTGGAGGCTCCGCAGCGACATAGAGTTACGCGATTTCGCCTCTCGTACTTTGTCCCATCCTGAGATTCAATTGTGACGCCTCCGCGGACCCATAGTGGTCCGCTGCATTGGAGCGCTGGATCCTCAACCACTCCGATCGAGGGAGGAAGCATAAGTTCAATTTCCTTACCTGTTCGTTTGTCATGCAAGACCAAACGACCGGACGGGCAATGCATTGCTTCACGAATCACCAGGTCCTGAATCCTTGCATTATCTGTAGCTTCAATTAACGACCAAATCTTTCCTTCAGGATCACAGAAACGTGCAAAAGCACAGAGATTCTCAGCATCGCTCAATACCATTGTTGGGCCATCGAAACGTTCGGCTTGATCCGCAAACGGAGCTCGCGAAGCAGTCTCAGTTCCATCAAAATGAACACGTGAGTGACTCCCGTCACAGAATGGTTTATCCTTAGATTGACCGCAGCGACAAAGACAATTGTTAGATTTTAGGCTAAATGATCGTCCCTCAACCCAATCCCACGAAAGCCCTTCTTTATTCGGAGTGATCACTTGGATTGCGACGGGTAGTTCTCCGGAGACTTCGTATGGGCCATCCTTAGTTATGGTGATCTTATGCCCTCGAGAATCAGTCAATCAACATCAGCTATAATGTCTACAACGCCCTAATTTTCACTTTCGGCCTGTAACATCGTGCCTATATCGGCAAACCCACAATATCTAACCCCGATGATCTCCTATGCCCCTATCCTATGTTCTAGTGAATGTGGAATTAGGTTCGGAAGAGAAGGTGCTCAAAGAAGTTCGTGACGTACCGCATGTGAAGGAATGCCGTCGCGTATACGGAACTTACGACATGATAGTGAAGGTTGAAGCGGACTCAATGGATGAGCTGAAAGAGGTCATCACATGGAAAATACGACGGCTACCCGGCGTACGATCAACCCTCACAACCATAGTCATAGACTAAAACTCCAAATCTGCACATAGCGGAGTGCGTTAGTCAAGCGATCCGAACGTTTGCACGCACAGGGGGAGGGTAGGAGGGGGGGAGGCTTAGTTTTGTGGGGACAAGCTGTGCTTTGCTGTGCAGAGAGAACTTTGGCGAAAACGATCCAGGGATTCTCAACATTCGACTTGAGTATTCGTCGTCATCCTCAACGGTCTGGAATACGCTTAGAAGCGTTTGATTACCTCATCAGTAAAGAGGCTTACAGCTTCGGATTCATACTTGGCCCCGAAGTTCACAATCAAGTATTCTATGCCAGCATCCCTCAGCGCTTCGATCTCTTGACACACTTCTTCAGATGTCCCATAAATCGACATTTCCTTGATACGTTCGGGCGATGCCCCCTCGAATAATTCAGCTAGGCGTCTTTCTGCTTCGTCTCTGCTTTTGCCGATCACTACTCTGGAGAGTTTTGTTTTGAGGATTTTATTATAGTCTCTTCCCGAGGTTTCGCAGTGTTCGCGAAGAACGTTCAGCTTATGTTTGACTGTATTTGCGGAGCCGAAGAGGTTGCATGCGTTCTCGTATTTGGCAACGATTCGCAAAGTTTCACGTTCGCCTTCACCGCCAACCATAATTGTTGGGTGGGGTTTCTGGATAGGCTTAGGATTGCAGTAAGCGTCTTGAAGTTTGTAGTATTTACCGTTGAAGTTCGCTTTTTCCTCAGTCCACATCTTCTTGATGATCTGAACTGATTCTTCGAGACGCTTGAGACGTTCTTTTGTTGAGGGAAAAGGGATGCCGTATGCGTTGGCTTCTTCCTCATTCCAACCTGCTCCGATGCCCATGAACAGCCTTCCTTTACTCATAACGTCAAGTGTCGCACCAATCTTGGCAAGAACTGACGGATGCCGGTAAGTGTTTCCAGTGACGAGGGTTCCGAGTCTTATTTTCGAGGTTACGGCAGAAAGGGCGGCAATCGTCGTCCACCCCTCCAACATCGGTTCATCGGGAGCCCCGACAAATTGAATTTGATGAAAATGATCCATCACCCAAAACGAATCAAACCCTGAACTCTCCGCCCGAAGAACAAGGTGCTTCAGCGAATCCCCAATCTGCGCACCATGCCCGTCAAAACTGAAACTCGGATGTTGTAATCCAAACTTCACAGAAACCGACCTGCTTATCAACGTGGAAAAGGCCGTCATATAATATTGACTAACAAGTGAATCGCCAATGCTGATTCGTGCGTCTCAAGTAGGCTTTGATTTTCATCTATGTGAGCGCCACTTATACTATCACCAAAAACTGAAGTGAGCTAAGGGATCGTTCGCATCAGTAGAAATTCATGAATTCCAGTAGTACTGGAAGTTTTAGGAAACCGAACTTGGTAAGGCGAAAGTTTCTGTTTCAGCATCTCGTTGTGATCGAAGCTGTAGGTTTGGGAGCGTCGCGCCGTTCTGAATTTTATCATTTGTCGTGAAGGGTCGCGATATTTGTAAAAAATAAAACGTCGGTCGAATTTTTGGTGTTTTTACGAATTCTTATATATATTAGATACGCGGATCATGGTGCTCGGTGAATGCGTTGGGCAGAGTGATTTTAGTCACCCTCTCCCAAAATCACGAAGATCAGTTCTCGCCGGATGAATTAGAGAGGATTGTGCGAGAGCAGATTGAGTCAAGCAAAATTTCGCAGCACTGCTATTTGGAGAAAGTCACCGTGCTTGAAGATCCATCTGTGAAAAACTCGTCTCTAATTCACGCAACGCCCACCTGAAACGTGATTTCGTTCGAGCAGAAATTAGCCTCTAAGCCATGATTAGCTAGTTCCAACTAGGCCGACTAGTCTGTTGCTCTCCTTGTTTCTGTTTCATCGTACTGTCGATTCCTATGTCGAACAGTTTTCTTCACAAGTCGCCTCACATATTCTGTGAATAAATCTCTGCGTTCTTTCTTCGAAAGCGCAATTCCTATCGCTACTCCAGTGGCGAGTGCGATAAGAAAAAGCATTAACGATTTCTTTCCCATACCATTGGCGGCGCCTAACGATTGAGTGGATGTCTGTCTCGTTGTGCGCCTTCAACTCTATATCTTTCTTTCCATACGGAGAATTATTCGTTTACGAGGAATTTATCCGGCCGTCCTTCGTCGCTCATTTTCGTGTGTGTGGGTCTAGTGGCGCGCACACACACCACGTCAAAACAGATTGAAAATTTCATAGTTTAATGGGTTAGCGTGGATTAACCTCTGAATCTACCAATTGCGAGAATCTTGCTTGCGATTCGCTTATTATAAGAGTCCTAACAAGTTTTGAAGGAGAGTGGAGATCATGGCCGAGCGAGCAGGGAAGATCGCTTTCATTCAAATCGCTCCAACTGCCGGCGAACGTCTGGTCTCTGTGCAAGAGGTTCGGGCTGTTGCAGGCGAAGGTTTGGATGGTGACCGTTACTTCAAGAAGATAGGGACTTTCTCGAACACGCCGGGGACTGGTCGTCATCTTACACTCGTCGAGCTCGAGTCGATTGACGCCCTCAAGCGTGATTTGGGAATCGACCTGGAACCTACCGAGACTCGTAGAAACATAGTGACGCGTGATGTTCCACTCAACCACTTGGTAGGCCAAGAATTCAAACTCGGTCGTGAAGTCGTGGTTAAGGGGATGAGGTTATGCGAACCCTGCGATCATCTCGAGAAATTGACGGTGAAGGGAGTTAGTGAGGGGCTTCTCCATCGAGCTGGCCTGCGCGCCGAAATAATCAAAGGTGGAACGATCAGAGTCGGCGATCCGGTCACCTACGTAACAAGTTAACGGGTACCCTAACCCAGATTCATGAATTTTGTCCTTCATTCAATGTCTCACTGATGACGTTATGGTTGGCACGATTGACATAGAGAATGGCAAGATGAGATTCACGCTGACCGGTGTAGACAAAGTACTTGCGTTGAAGAGTGAACTCAAGGTACCGCTTACACACGTTAAGTCGGTTTCGACTGAGAAGGTAGATCGGAATTACTGCACGATGTTGAAGCTCGCCGGAGCGAGGCTACCCCATGTTATTGCAAGCGGAACGTTCCTCGGCAAGGATCTTTTGAGATGAGGATTTTTTCGTGTAGAGGGAATTTTTGTTTTTGTTTTGATGAAAGATTATTTTTCGTCCGTCGTTCAGTCCGTATTTTTTTGGGGGGGTGCGCACCAGCGTACCCACACACACTTTTACGACGACGAATGAGAGTTCACAATGAAATTCGTGGTTTAGGAGTTTTCTGCTAAATCAATATGGCCATTTGGGCCAGTCTTGTTCAATTCTTGGTGGGCTCAGTTTTAGAATTGGTTCCGTCATCGCCCTGGCCGGGGCTCTGGACTTGTTAGCAATTGGCACAAAGTCAGGTTCTTTCTCAAAAGTTTTCTGGGGGTGTGGGTCTAGTGGTGCGGGCAAGCAAAATTGAACTTTACTTTTGTATGTGGAAGAGGTGGTGCGGCCGCCGGGATTCGGACCCGGGTTTTCTCGTTGCGTTTAAGCAACTTTGAGGCTTGGGAAGCCCCCGTCATAGACCAGGTTATCCTCACAGCACAATTATTACCGTGAACTGGACCACGGCCTAGTGGAGAATAATGCTCTCGCACTCAGAGGCCAACCTCAGCCGCATCGACGCAATCCCAGTGTTCACGATAAAAGTGTCACGAATATGCCGTGCGGTCAGGGATTGGTTAATATACTAAACTGCGGGAATGAAATTTTGTGAATGAAATGGCTAACCATGCCAAACTAGCCGGAGTGCTTCTGGCTCTATGCGGCATCTTAGGAATCGGACTACTCAGTATGGATCAAGTGCTCCGAGGAGCCGTAGATCCTATGGTCGGAGTTCCATTGCACTACTACGCGTTAATCGTTTTCGTAGTCTTAGATTTCATTTTCGCCGGTGTAGCTTTCGCGAAACCTATGAAGGGTTTGGCGTTGGCTGGTGGCTGGAGTCTACTTCGGATCATAATTCAAATCGCTGATCTTTCTCAAGCCCATGCTTACATGTTCAGATACACGCAGTTTGCCGATTACCTCTTCAATCCTATGAGTTCGCTTTCAACAAGTTTTGGAAACCCACCTGGTGTTCCAGCAGTCTTCATTGATCTCATTTTACTATTCGAATTGATTGTCGTCATTTTGTGGAAAAAGGGGCCATCTGGCCCAAAGAAGTCAACCACCACCACAGTGACAACTACGACGACTACGACGACCAAAAGTTAGCCTAATCAACCGTACTGTAGTCTGCAAGAATTACAGCATAGACTGGGTCGCCGAGTTCTATTAGTCGGAATCAAAATCCGGTCCTGTGGCTGCCAAGCTTGGACTGGTACTAGTATAGATTTCTTATACTGAAAATCGTGCCTAGCCTAAAAGTTCGATTTGCACATCCCAAAGCGATTCATTGTTAGTATTCTACTTTCGTTATCTGTACTGGTGCTGGTGAGCAGTCCTCACGCTGCAGCTGCCGTAACTAATGTTAGTAGGAGTCTCCATGCGGCTGCAATAGGCAACAATCAAGTTCCCGATTATGGGGCCAAGATTACGTTGACTCCAACTTCGGGTCCGGTTGGAACCTTCGTGGCAATTACAGGCGTAGGGTTCGGTGATAGCGGTGGCTGTCCAATCTCAAGTACTCCAACTGGGCTGATTACTTCCCCTATTTGTGCGCTTGATCTCGGTACTGAACAAATGAGTGGCAGCTTCATCGTCGGTAATGTCCATCCAGGTCACTATGTGGTTCAGGCTGGCTATGATGGTTCTGCGGTTGCAGGGTTTAATGTCACCTCCTCCGGTTCGTCATCAACGAGCAGTTCGACTGTAACGTCAATAACTACAAGTTCGAGTGTAACTTCCGCGACTTCTTCGTTGGATTTGACAACTACCACTTCCACTATGATTGTTACGAAAACTGTGCAGGCAGAAATTTCGACTTCTCTTGGTTTCAATTCTGCTATTGGGAATAGTATTATCGTAACTGTGACTTTGACTGGTTCGTCTCACGGATTGGTCGGTCCAATATCAGGTCAGACCGTATCGGTATCGGTTTCCTCGAATTGGAGCAGCAGTGGATCCTGTATAACTAAGTCGAATGGCGCTTGTCAGGTGACGCTAAGCAAGCCGCCTAATGGCGACTATTCTGTTACGGTGAAATTCGCTGGGAACAGCTATTTCTCGGCAAGTACAGCCACAGGCATTATTGTTGTGAAATGATCGGATGAGTGCTGTGATTTATTGGTCGTAGGCTTGGTAGATTGTCGGATAGGTTTGGATGAGTATTAGGTTTAGCTTCAGGACGTTTACGTACGGGTCTCCTGCCACAAACAGAGTTCTTTCGACGTTTGCGTCAACTATCTGTTTGAGGGAGTCTGATGAAATTCCTGTCGCATTATGAATAATGGGAATTTGTGAGTACGCGTCTTGTAGCGTTATGTCCGGATCGACACCTGAGGCGGAATTGCTGGCCCAGTCAGCATGGAAGAACATGGAGGAGTTGAATGTTTCAGCAACAAGCATTGAACCTACGGGGCGGCCGTGGATCTGTGCTAGTTCTCCGTTTGCTTGGTAGGGAAATAGAACTTGCGCGACGCCAGTTACGAATATGGGGAACATCAGCCCGCACATTACGAGTGATATTACTGCAAGTCTGACTGTCGGTCCGTAATCCGTTCTTTTCTTCTTTTCGCTCATTGTTTTTCACATTCTATACGTGCATGAGGACGAGGATGATGTCGATCAGTTTGATTCCGACGAAGGGAACTATTACTCCGCCGACTCCGTAGATCATTGTGTTCTTCAGGAACAGGGTCATTGTGTCTGCAGGTTTGAAGGAGACGCCTTTCATTGCTAGTGGGATTAGTAGCGGGATTATGATTGCGTTGAAGATGAGGGCGGATAGGACGGCGGTGTGTAATCCTAGGCCTAGAATGTTTAACGCGATGAGTTCTGGTATTGTGGCGAAGAGTACTGGCATTATTGCAAAATATTTCGCGACGTCGTTCGCAATGCTGAATGTCGTGACTGCTCCTCTGGTCATGAGCAGCTGTTTTCCGAGCATGACTACTTCGATTATTTTGGCTGGGTTAGATTCGAGGTCTACCATGTTTGCTGCTTCTTTTGCGGCTTGTGTTCCTGAGTTCATGGCTAGGCCTACGTCTGCTACGGCTAAGGCGGGGGCGTCATTAGTTCCGTCGCCGATCATTGCTACGATTCTTGAGTTCGCTTGTTCTCTGAGTGCTATTTCGTGTTTGTCTTCAGGTTTTGCTTGTGGGACAAATTCGTCGATTCCTACTTCTGATGCGATGCTTTTCGCTGTGAGTGGGTGATCACCGGTTATCATTACGGGGCGTATGTTCATGGCTTTGAGGCCTTGGATCTTTTCTTTGATGTCTGGTTTCAACACGTCTCTTAGTCGGATTATTCCGATTATTTTATGATTCTTAGTGATGGCAACAGCGGTATCTCCTTTTTGAGAAATTTCGTTGATGACGTCGTCGAATCCTTTCGGGTGGGATGGAATGAGTTTCGCTATTGCGTCTGGAGCTCCTTTGATTATTTCTACGTCACCACCGGCTCCTAGGATGCCGCCTAGCAGGTCGTTGACTTTCCTTCTTACCCTGCCTTGCCGTTTCGCGGCTGTTTTAGGTAGCATGAATCCTGACCCGCCGGTTAGTTTTACGCCGCTGGTGCGTGTTGTGGCTGAGAATTCGTATGCTTCGGAGAGCGCTAAGGCGTTCAGCTCTTTCGGGATCAAGGCCATATTGTAAGCTAGTCTGATGATGCTCCTGCCTTCGGGTGTGTCGTCGTGCCAGGACGAGAGGAATGCGGCTTCGCCAACTTCTCTCTCGGAGTGACCTTCGAAGGGTATGAATTCAACCGCTTGCCTGCTGCCTACGGTTATTGTTCCGGTTTTATCTAGTAGAATTGTATCAGTATCTCCTGCCGTTTCGATTGCTCTTCCGGATTTCGCAACGATTTTTCTCGCGTAGAGCCTGGACATTCCTGAAAGTCCGATGGCTGGGAGAAGAGCGCCGATTGTCGTCGGGAGGAGGCACACGTATAAGGCGATTAGCACTGAGAGGTCGGCGCCTAGGCTTAGGGTGACTGATAGTCCGAGGAGCGCGAATAGGATTATCGTGAATATTGCAGTAAAGCCGATCAGAACGATTGTTACCGCCTGTTCGTTAGGTGTTTTTGGTCTCTTCGATGTTTCTACAAGCCGAATCATTTGGTTGATGTAGCTGTCTTCAGGGTTTACGGTGACTCGAGCTGTCAATGTATCGCTGATGATTTTTGAGCCTCCGATTAGTGGGTCGCTTGGAGCTTTCCGGACCGGGGTCGATTCGCCGGTGAGTAGAGATTCGTCGACCATGGCAATGCCTTCAGTCACTTCCGCGTCGATTGGGATTAGATCTCCTTTCTCAACAAGAATGAGATCGCCCTTCCGCAATTGTGTTGATCGGGTGAGAACGACCGTTCGTTCTTCGGCTGTGATTACTATTTTCTTGGTCATGGCTTCTGTTTCGAGTTTCCGCAGACTTCTTGCAGTATTCTTCGCTTGTGTTTCCGCTAGAGCATCTGAGAGCGTACTGAACCAGACCGTGATAAGTAATGTCGCTGCGACTTCAACATAGAAGACCTGCTCCGTCGGGTTTGCGACTGGAAGAAAGGACTGTGGGGAAATAGCCATCGCTGCGACTATGAAGAACATGATTTCAACGATGAACATGACCGGGTTTTTCAGAAGTGAGACGGGGTTGAGTCTGATGACCGAATCCGCGAGTGTCTTCGCAGAAATTGAATTCAGAAGGCTTGGGCTCTTATTCTCTTTTGACATGCTGATCACTTAGTAGCCATAGCCTGTTGTGAATCCTTTGAAGTACTCAAGTATCGGGCCGATTGCGAGGAAGGGGAAGAAGGTTAATGCGACAAGAATCAAAGTGCTTCCTATGAGAATAATGGAGAACGTTATGCTGCCTGTTTTCAATCCAACTTCAGCACTTCTCTTTCGTCCGACCATAGTGCCTCCAAGCATGATCAACAGATCTATCGGCGCATAGCGCCCTGCGAGCATGACGAGGGCGGTTGATATGTTGAAGAATGGAGTGTTTGCTGTTGCGCCAAGAAAGTCGGAGCCGTTATTCGCGGCAGCTGATACATATTCATAGAGAATCTGCGTAAAACCAACCGAATTAGTTCCGATTCCTATTGCGCTAACCGCACCAGTAGCGTAAGCTACGAATGTTGGAATTAGAATGATGATTGGATGGATAAGAAAAGCAGCCATTACTATTATCATGTCTCTACCAGTGATCTTCAGCCCCAAATATTCCGGTGTTCTACCTGACATGAGTCCGACGACGAAAACCGTGATGACGACGTACATTATCATGTACATCAATCCACATCCCTTCCCGCCGGGGGTTGCCTGAATAAGCATCCCCATGAAAGCCGCGAGTATGACGAGTGGATGGTTTGATGCAAGCGCAGAGTTGACCGATCCGGTCGTTACAGCCGTGGTGACAACCGTCCAGAACGATGACATGAATCCTCCAAACCGAACCTCCATCCCAGTATTCAGACCCAACAATGGAGTTGGAAGGAACGCGATGGCAAGATCAACGACGAAGAGACCGTATGAGCCCCAAAGGATCGGCCTGCTCTCTTTCCTCTTTCCAAGGATCTCTCCGTAGACGAAACAGAGAACTGTGGGCATCAGTAGCATGAGGATGATTTGGAAAATATCTGAAGCAGGATTTGGATTCTGGAAGGGGTATGCAGAGTTGGCGCCGTAGTAACCACCGCCATTTGTGCCGATTTGCATGATTGAGACGAGGGACGCAACCGGTCCTACCAGAATTGTTTGTGTCGCGCCTTCAATCGTCTTAAGGCTCGTATAGCCGCTTAGTGTCTGAGGGACGCCGAGCCATACGGCGATCAGAGCTACTATGAGACATATTGGGAATAGTACCCTGGTAAGTGATCTTACGAAGTCTACGTAGAAGTTTCCCAAATCCTTAGCGCCTGCTGTGAAACCGCGCACCATCGCTACTGCGGCACAGAGTCCTGATGCTGCAGATGTGAACTGGAGAAACTGAACCGCTCCCATTTGGCTGAGGTAGGAAAGCGTGACCTCGCCGTTGTAATGTTGAAGATTCGTGTTGGTTGCGAATGAGATGACTTGCATGAATGCGAGGTCCCAAGTTAAGCCCGGGAATCCTTGAGGATTCAGGGGGAGTTTATCTTGGAACATGAAGATGACAAATGCGATGGCCATCTGGAAGGCGTTGAGAAGCATGAGCGCTAGAATGTATTCTTTCCAGTCCATCTTGTGGGCTGGATTCACGCCGCCTAGCTTGTACGTAAAATTCTCAATCGGATTAAGAACTCTATCGAGTCTGCTTGGGGCGCAAGCAAATACTCGTGTTACGTATGGCGCGAGAAGTCGGCTTAGCGTGATCACAAATGCGAAGATTAGAATTATGACTGAGATTTGGATCAGGTCGATCAATTGGACTCAATTCCTCCGTTTTACGCATGTGTGGACTCCATGATAACTGAATTAGACGTCACCCGCGAGCAGTAGTTCCCGTTAGGTCTCTGTTTTTCCGTTCGCGGTTCTTGGACCCTTGTGAACGTGTAGGGCGATCGACGTTACGGTGCTTCTGACTCCTTTAATTTTCAAAATCTTGTTTTTTAGAAGCTCTCTGAACTCTTCGATACCTGCCGCTGAAACCAGCGTGACGATATCAAATTCTCCGGATACTTCGTAAAGTTCTTCGACGTTAGGGATTTGTGTCAGCGCTTGAACAACGTCGTCCAAGGCTGGCGATTCTACAAAAATGTCTACAAACGCCAGCAATCCTGTCATGTCTAATCATCAATCCTGTCTCCGCTTAGTTAAGCTCGAGATTTTACCCATACATAATCGAGCAGCAATTAAGTATTTCGCGCAAATACCTCTCGAGAATGCTGGAAAGATTCAAGCAGATTCTGCTCGCCACGTTTTTAATTGCATGAGATGGCCTTAGTGTGTTATTATTGTTAGGAGAACTGAGTTCTACTAGAACATTCTTACTCGACCGTTTTTATTAGGAATCGATTTTCATCTTCTTGTGTTAGATCAATGAAGACAGCGAACGGTAGTAAACCTACAGCTAGCGCCATGTTTCCAGATAATCTGTTGTTGCCGCTTCGAATTTTTATGGGTTTGACTTTCCTCTATGCGGGATTGCAGCATCTAACCGATTCGTCATACTTCGACCCTTCAAAAGCCGGGTATATTGGGCATCTGGTTTCGCAGTATGCGGTAGGGTCACCGATTCACGATTTTCTGTTAGGCGTCGTCGTACCTAATGCGGTGGCTTTCGGATATATGGTGGGAGTTGGAGAAGCGCTAATTGGAATTGCTGTTCTGTTAGGATTCCTGTTTCGGATCGCAGCCCTAGCCGGATTAATTCTGAACTTCACCTTTTTCCTTTCGGCTACATGGAATGCTTTTCCTTTCTATTTCGGTTCAGATATCGTGTTCGTAATGTGCTGGCTAACGCTTCTCTTAACCGGACCCCAGGTAGCCTTGAGTGTGGACGGTAAATTGGCCAAACGCATTCCGGCCTTTAGATGGTTAATCGGTAGATATGAGGTGCAATCCGTCGCAACTGTAGTAAAACCGGAAGTCGTGGTAACTCAGAGCGAGGCACTGCCGCTCCCTAAGAGGGCAGCGCTCTATCCGAAACAAGTAACTGAAGTGAATAGAGCTTTCGACAAAATCGGAGAACAGTTCCTGGGTCATGAAGAGACAAGAACCATACTCGAATTTGTTAGGGCGTTCGTGATCAGCTTGGGCGTTGATCGCGCCGACGCTGCTAAAATTCTGAGTGGACTACAAAATATTTTGAACCGTGATAGTTGGACGGAGCCTGTTCCGGAACCGGTTTTGCAGAGGTAAGCGTTGATGAACAACGAAGGGCGGAACGAAGAATTCGTAAAACGACTTAGGCAAAAATATGAGTTAAGCGTCCCCGAAGACGTTGTAGCCTCCATTTACGCTTCGAGACCTAAGATTGCGCCATTATTCGCGCGTGCTTCGTTCCGGTCCGGCGGCACAGTTCGAAGTAGTGAACGTGTGCGCGCTAGAGAGCATCGAAGAAATTTCCTTCGGAACCTTGTCGGATTGGCCGCAATCTCATTGCCTGCGCTTATCTGGTTGAAGGCAGCATACTTTAGCCCGCCCGTTCAGACCCCGTCTTATGTAACTAACACTGCTATCCAAGCGAATAGTGCAGCACCCCCTGGAGGTAGGTTGTTGGTTACCGCGTCCAGCGTGCCTACTGGGCAGTCGATGACGTTCAATGATCCGAGTCTTGGGCAATTCGATCTAATTCACTTAGCCAACGGTCAGTTCGTGGCTTACAGTACCACCTGTACTCATGCTGGGTGCCAGGTACAGTTTGATCCTTCAAGTATGGATCTTATCTGCCCGTGTCACGGTGCAATGTATGACCCTAGTAATGGCGCGCAAGTCTTGTCGGGACCCGCTCCATTCCCATTACAGAATATTCCTGTTCAGTACGATCCGTCGACAGGCAATGTCTACTTGATGGCTTAGATGCTTTAGTTAGTTGGCTGCGGCTAAGATCGGCTTACTTGTCTTCTGAACCGGCTGATCTGTAGTTGATTTAGGTAGCGAGTAGATCAACTTGATTTCATCTCCTGTGTCTTGAAATCGGAGAGTGAATTGGTCAGTTTTCGTTAATCCGATCAAGTCGGCAATGTCGTTGGGGATTCGGAGGTAGACTGACTTGTTGAGTCTTACTGTTTTGATTACCAGTGTCACTTTTTCATCTCCCAAGTCCCTGTTAGACCTATGTTAAACGAAAATTCTGTTGAACTTAAACTTAGGTTGCGAAAAAGACATTTTGGTGGCTGTTTTAGGATTTTGAGTCTGCGAAGTTAATTTTGAAATGTACATCCGCTTATGGTAACCAAATGTTACCGTTGCTGTCGATTGTTAGTTGCACTGTGGGAAGAGGAGTAGGTGCTGGTCCTTGGAGAACGGCTGCGCCTTGGCTTGGATCGAATACAGCACCGTGGCAGGGGCACTGAATTAGACCTGAGTTAGTGTCATAACCAACTGTGCATGGGCGATGTGTGCATGTTGAAGAGAACGCGACAACATTGCCATTCTGGAGTCGGATTAGTATGTCTGGGTTGCCTTGGGCGTCGTTGAAGTAAAAGGCGCTGTTGTTCGGTATGTTTGCGAGGTTTCCGAGCTTAATTCCGGTTGGTTGGCTGTTGAGTTGCGTAGCTTGAGCATTGGATTGGACGGCTGTCGTTGATTGAGTGGGGGATAATTGCTTGTGTTTGTTGATTTTGTAGGATCGGAAGAAGTCGCGGTGCCAGAGTGGAGAGTTCGGCGAAGGTTAGGGCGACGAGAGTGCCTGCTGCGATCGTGCTCAGCTTCTGTAATGCGTTTCGCCGCGCTAAATCGGTGGTAGATTGATTCTGAGTGATGTTTGGTCGTGAGAGTAATCGGAAGAGCGTCTTTGTGCCTTTGATGGTAGCGTAGAATACGCCTACGCCGATCAACCCTATCGTTCCAAGAAACAGATCTAGGGAGACCGCTGGTCCCAATTGTGCGATTGCGGTGTCGGATGTTATGGCATGAAGTTCGATTAGCGCCAGTGAGGCTACCATGAGCCAGAGATGCAGCTTCTTCATGATGCTGAAGGTTTTCGTTTTTCTATTCATTTCAGTGATTATTCCGGAAACGCCGAGGATAAGAAGTATCAGTAATCCACCGATGCCGAGAAGTATGCCTGGGGTAGGTGAGTAGGTGAACGGGAATAGAAGAATCCCGTGGATACCTGCTATTACGGTTAGAATGATTGAGAGTGCGATGTGGACTGTTCGCCAACCGTAGACGCGTGCTTCGGTGTATTTCTTGGCTATGACTTCATGCTTTGCATTAGTGAGGTTGCTTCGAAGATCGTCCATGTACCGTCGATCTCGAGAGGCCTTCCAGAACCCTTGAACTACAAGGATTGCCGCTGAAATGAGGCCGCCCCATCCTAGAAACCTGGCGTAGCTGTATAGTAACGAAGGGGATGGATAGGATTGGGAATAGGTGAAGGCTGCTATGCTAACGGCGGTGAGGATCGCCGCGAGGGCTGGCCAAATCCAACGGCGCAGTGTGGCCACGTACTAAGTGTCCTGTTGGCAATCGTCAGCGGCACAGGCCTGACCTGCGGAGGCAGGTTGCGGCGTTAGTTTGATTTGAGATTGTGACCCGTTGCTATTGGGGTTTGAAATATTGTTCGTTTGGCTTGGTGAATTGCCGATCGATCGAAGGACGTGAGTTTGGATGGTTGCAGCTCCGCTGACCGCCAAGATCGCTGAGAGCGCTAATAGCAATGCGAGAACTACTGGAAGCGTTGATCTCATCAATACCTCACCTTCCAGTTCAAAAGATTCGTTTCTCGCCAGTAAAGTTAGGGATCGTATCTTGGTGCCGTCTGCAGTAGTGGCGTTTCAGTTGATGCTTGGTGCTGAAACGTCGTTCGCAGAAAAGGCATGAGTAGATCCCAAGTAGAGGCCTTTGGTCGAAGCCATCATTTGATCCGTAACCTCTGAGTGCCTGCGTCAATTTCTTTGCAACTCTTGAACTACGCAGAGTAGTTTTCTTGCTTATAATTCGGATGGACGAATCATCCCATGTCATCACACTTGCACCTATCTGGCTTGAAGGAAAATTGTTCATAAAAGTGAACGAAGAAGTCTGTTATGCTAGAACTCAGTTCTCATAACGTAAAATAGCTAGGTACGAAGCATCACAATCGAGCATATTGCCTCCTCCTATGGAAGAACCGTCTCCGTCGACCAGCCCCTTGGCCATATCTATTATGTACGTTCAGGAAAGTGCCGTACTAATTTCCAAGATTAGGCGTATGCTTACGGTAGCAGTTATCGCGTGCATCTTACTGCTCGTCGTTCCGGTATTGGTGATCGTTGGACTTAACGAAGCATTAGAGGAATTAGTCCTATTCGAAGGGGAGTTGATTTTAGGCCTTCTTATTCTAGTGGTGGTTGTTCCTTTGATAATTTACTTCGCGTTACGTTCTACTCTTGCTATAGATCAGTGGCGATCACGGTTGGATGAGTTATCCTTCGCTCTGCGATTTGAATCACAAGCGCCGACAGGCGAATCGGCTGCAGTGAAACTGGCTAACCAAACCCTCAATGCATTAGGATCAGAGATGAATGGCGCGATTTACGCGAACGGTAAGCTTGGAGGGGAGACCTATGACGTGGTCGTGCCGGCCGAAGTTGCTAGGAAGCTTGGAGATTATCGTGGTGCCATAGTAGTGAAGCGTTTCGCAGGTGTTCCCGTATCTACGAAGCAGCTGAAGGATGTTGTGAGTGACATAAATTCCTCCAATGAGAGGATTTGTAGATTATTAGTAGTCTCGGATAGGGAGTTTTCGGATGAAGCAGCTGACTTGCATCGCGTTATCTCGAAGCAAGTAGAATTCCCGGTTGATCTGGTCCAGGAGACTTCTGCAGGGTTTTTGATAGTTTCTATGGGTACCTAGTGCGCGTGGTCGTTTCGAGTTCTGAGCGTTCTTACCCACGCTAGAAATTGTTTTGCCCACTTATCGTACTCAGTCTTTCCTGCTTGAGTGATTAGGTAAGCCACGGTGTCGTCCTTCGCCTCAGCTGTAGCCCATCCTCGCTGAACTAGGAGATCCAGGATCGCTGATACTCGGTCTTGGCGTTGGCTGGGAAGACCTGGGACTCGGTTCATTAAATGGTATTTCGTGACTGGACCGATTGGCTCTTGGCGCACGAGGTATTCCAAAATCGCTAGGATGGTGAATTCGAAACTTTGCCTGTCGCCTCCCCGCATCTACATCACTATGTCAAGGGTATCCTGTACACATGGCAAAGTTATTGCTTATTGCACAATTCGGGCTGTTGGTGGATTATCCGCTTTCTGTTCATGCCCAGTTTTTCGCTACATGAATATGAAGTACCCAATCTCTTAGGGACCAAGGAAAATGCGAAATATCGCTTGTTTTCTTGGCGTTTACGCAATTTTTCTGCAGAGCCTAGCACTGTCCTGAAGATTCGCATGCTCAGTGATAGACAGAGTTGTGATGGGTTTCGATCTTGAAGCATGATTTTTCGCTTCATGTTTGTGGGTGCGAGGTCGCATTATGGCGAAATGCGAGTGCTGCCTTATATGCGCCTCTGTGAACTACACCACTACGGTGGAACATTACTGTGCTGTCAAAGGGACGATTTGGATTCGCAAGATACACGCCTCTAGTATTAGCGGTTGTATACTTGGCTTCAGGAGATTACATCTCTCTGATCAGACAGCTGCATCTCTTGCTATAGGCGGCATCCGAAATCAAGAGAACCCTATCTATTATCTGCCTATTTTTCGGTTAGAGTAGCGTGAGTGAGGTGGTTCTCCTCTGAGGCTTCATTCTCGAAATCTAATCATCTACGAAATCTGTAGCTTTTGATGGTTCTGGTGGTAGTCCCTTGCGTTTTCGTATGTCAGCGATGACCTGGCCGACTAGGGATTGTGGTACAGGTGCCCAGTGTGCGAATTCTAATCCCCAGAATGCACGGCCTTGTGATGCGCCTCGCATTACTTCGGAGAGATCGAAGGATTCGGCGGTTGGTAGTTCACCGACTACGTACACTAAGTGTCCGCGTTGGTCTACCGAGACGATTTTCCCGCGCTTCTGTGATATGACACTGGTTGCAGCGCCGAGGAGTTCTGGTGGTACTTTGACTGTGATTCTTTGAATTGGTTCGAGGAGGACGGGGTTGGCGTTCAGGAAGGCTACGAAGAATGCTCTTCGGGACATGGGCATGATTTGTGCGGGTCCTCGGTGGACTGGGTCTTCGTGGAGTGAGACATCGGTGAGTTTCAGCTTGACGCCGCGTATTTGTTCGTAGGCTAGTGGGCCTTCTTTGATTCCCCATCGATATCCGGCAATTACCATTTCCTTCACTTCTTGAAGGAATTGTGCCCCTTTGGTTACTTCGACGAGCATGTTGCTGCCTTCGTCGATGCTCCAGACTCCCTTCGCTTCGTCTGGTGGCCAGCCTTGTTCGCGGAGCATCTTAGCCATCTCATGTTTGTCTTGGTATTCGCCTATTTTTCCTTCTTTGATGAGGTTGATTATGTTGTCCGGTAGAGGTTCGATTGAAAGGTATAGTTTGTTGTGTTTGTTGGGCGATTTGCCTTCTACGGGTCCGGCTGTGCTTCGTACGCTTTCACGGTAGATTACGATTGGGTTGGAAGTGACGATCTCTAGGCCTGTTTTCGTGATGAGTGTGTTAGCGATTTCAAGGTGGAGCGTTCCCATGCCTGCAATCAGGTATTCGCCTGTCTCTTCGTTGATTTTTGTGACTAGGTTCGGGTCTTCTAGGCTGAGTCTTCTGAGTATCTCTACGAGTTTAGGCAGGTCCCTGCTGAATTTGGGTTCAACCGCCATGGTCACGACTGGTTCTGTTACGTAATGTACGGCTTCGAAGGGTGCGATGTCTTTAACGGTGGATAATGTTTCTCCTGCCTTAGCGGCGTCCAGTCCTAAGAGGGCAGGGATGTTTCCGGCGCTTATGGTTCCAACAATTTCTCGGTATGGCCCCATGAATAAGCATACTTGTTGCACGCGCTGGTCTACGCGGGCCCCTAAGAGGTGGAATGTTGAACCTTCGGTGATTGTTCCTGAGAACAGTCTTCCGCTGGCCACGACTCCGGCCTGTGGGTCTACGACTATGTTTGTGATAGCCATGACTACTGGACCGTTGTCGTCGCAGTTCATCATTGCTTGTCCAACTTCGCTGTTTATGTCTCCCTTCCAAACTTTTGGAATACGATATCTCTGAGCGGTGTGGGGCGGAGGCATTGCTTCAATTGCCATGTTAAGAACCGCTTCATGTAGTGGGGCTCGTTCTCTTAGTTCGGCCACGGTGTCTTTTGTGTATGCGTCGACTACGTCTTGAAATTTGACGCCTTTTTCTTTCGCGATCTCGGCGTTGAATCCCCATCTATCTTTAGCCGATCCCATAGCGACTGTGTTAGTCGCGAAACTGACTTTCCATTTTTCGCGGTATTCTGGTTCCGCGTAAAGTTCTATGAGACGGTTGAATTCGGTTATTATTCGGCCGATTCTCTCCTGAATTTGTTCCGAACTAAGGCGGAGTTCTTTGATGAGTCGGTCGATTTTGTTAATGTAAAGGACGGGTCTGACGCGTTCCTCCAAAGCCTGGCGTGTCACGGTCTCAGTTTGGACCATGATTTCTTCGACGGAGTCAACGACAACGACCGCGCCATCGGTGGCACGGAGTGAGCGGGTTACTCGACCTGAGAAGTCTACGTGTCCGGGGGTATCGATGAGGTTGATGACGAATGCGGTGCCGTGTCGTTCATGTAGTAAGCTTATGTTTGCGGCTTTGATGGTCATTTGACGTTTCTGTTCTTCCTCCATGAAGTCTAGCGCTAACGCGGTGCCAGCCATTCCGGGTGAGAGAAGACCTGTAGCGGCAAGGAGGGAATCACTCATCGTCGTTTTTCCGTGGTCGACGTGGGCGATTATTCCCATATCTTCCGGACAGAGGTTTTGGGCCTATGTCTTACGGATCTGTTCCTTGTTCGCTATGATCTTTTGAATTTCCGTCGTAGATTTGTAACGTGGCATTTATGCTCAACTTGCTTCGAAATTTCGAGATGCCAACATGGCTTGATGTCTTTTATGCATTATGCTATCTCGGAATTAGCATGTGTTCCGGCTGAGTTCTTGGATTGAACCAGCTTAATGATTTTCGGCGTTAACAAAGTGAAGAAAACCATGTTGTTAATCAGAGCGGTGACAAGGCTCGGGATTCCTGTTATCATCGTTGGTATGAATGGAGTGTTGTAGAAAACCGCAACCCAGGCATTCTGGAGAACCTCGCTCATCAGCGTCAGAACGATTGCGGAAGCTACTAATGTCCTGTAGCCAGGTTGAGCTTTACCGGTGATCCGACGAATTATCCATCCGCCGATTCCAATCAATCCGATTATTGACGCTATGAACGGAGTCCACGATCCAGGATAGGTGAAGAAATCAGAGATCACAATTATGAACGCGCCACACATGAAGCCTACGATTGGTCCATACAAGAATCCTGAAATGAACGCTAAGGTTTCCGTTAGTCCAATCTTGAGCAAAACACCGTATATCGGGGTGGGCGCGACAAGAGCCAGATTATCCATGCCAATTCTGACAACAGCACCAACAGCGATAAATGCAGAGGTCATGGTGAGTTCTTTTGAGAGAGGCTTCATGCCGTTCACAGGATGATCGGTGTGGTTGGATGATCCTTCAATCAAATTTAACGCATCCTGACATAGCTATGTTAGATTTGGAGTGCTGCTGGTTGTGAGAAACCTCCGGAAGCCTCCCCTGCTTGCTTACTTGGAAGAAAGAGGGATCACAATTGACGATCTTATCGAGACGGCATTGAAGCTGTACGTGCCTCATCCAGGTGTAGAAGATCATGAGAAAGCGGTTCGGATGATACGCGAGGAATTCTATGACGCTCTGTCCGATGTCAATGTATCCTGTCTCGTAGTTGCTTGTTATCGAGCAGAGGAGGACGCCAAGGAGGGACGCATTCCAGGGCTGTCGCGTGAACGGTTCTTGGGTCGTCCAGGATTAGTGACCGACGAACTTCTTGGAATGACGATCGCCAACTACATCGCGGGAGCGAGAGGCATTTTCGAGTTTGTGAGGTTTGATCAAGCCAAGCCGGGAATTCTCGCGAATCTAGGACCAATTACAAATGACGCTATTGGTGGATTGGTCGCAGGTTGTTCTTCGAATATGTACACCCGAGCAACCCGACAGAGTTCAGGTTGATTCTGTTGAGTTTAGTGGGCGGATTGAAGAACTGTGTCGCGTTCCTCAGCATTCTACCGGTCGGGATGGATGACGATGGACTTTTGCAAGCTGCACGTTACATGGCAATGTTCCCTGCGGTTGGAGCTGTTCTCGGTCTGATCGAAGGTGTAGCAATTTTTGGGATTTCGTTAGTGCTACCGCCGCTAATTGCTGGCATGATCGGCGTAGGTTTGATCCTTCTGCTGACCGGAGCGCATCATACAGATGGACTACTTGACTTCGGCGATGGCATAATGTACCATGGAGCGAAGAAAGAGAAAATCCGTGTGATGGCGGATCCGCAAACTGGAACAGGAGGGTTTTGTTTGGGCTTGATAGTGTTGGTCACTACGGGATTAGGAATTGCGTCCCTCAATCGCAGTATGATCGTACCTAGTATGATTGCTGCTGAGGCCTCGGCGAAATTTTCAATGGTACTGGAAGCTTGGGCTGGGAAGTCAGCTAAGAAAGGATTGAACACTCCGTTCATCGAAGAGATGCACGGTCAGAGAGCACGATTGATCGGGTCACTCATTATCCTTGTAATGGTGCTCGTTATAACTCTCAGGCAGCTTAGCCCAGTTATCGTGATCGGCGATTTGCTCGTGCCTGCCGTTATGCTCTGGGTTTCATCGAGGCATTTTGGCGGTGTTACAGGTGACGTGATGGGCGCAACAAACGATCTCACTCGTCTTGTGTCGCTGCTTCTAATCGTGACCACTTCATGGCCTTAACTGCATTCATAATGGCTGGTGGCAGGGCGGTTCGGATGAGACTGCAGACCGAGAAACCGCTTCTGAAAATAGGTCCAAGGACGATGTTGGAATGCGTAATCGATGCACTGCAAAGCTCCAGTGAGGTAGATGGGATCATTGTGGCCGTAAGTAACAGTACGCCGATGACAGCTCAGAAGGCGGTCGAGCTTGGAGTGAGGGTTATGATGACTCCCGGAGATGGTTTCGTGGAAGACATGCAATATGCCATCAAAAAGAGTAACGCCGGTGAAGCGCTGGTAGTTTGTGCTGATCTGCCGTTTCTCACTTCCAAGCTTGTAGATATGGTTGTCAAGGAATTCAGACGAACTCGTAAACCCTCGTTGGCAGTTGTAGTGCCACTTGAAGTCGCTGACAAATTAGGAATAAAACCGACGAACGTAATCGATATCGGAAGAAAGTTAATCCCCGTCGGAGTGAACATGATTGACGGGCAGCGTATTGAAGAACCCGAACTCGATCAGTCTCTATTCATAGTTGATTCTGACGCTTTAGCTCTCAACGTCAATACCCCTCAAGAATTGCAATTGGCCAGAGAGAAAGCAACTTCAGGCAGGTTATCTTCACATGAACAGAAAACGAGCCTCAACTGAACATGTCCCAAGATCGTATCGGCTCGCAAGGATCTCAGTGTTTTGCGCATTATCAGTAATTGGGTCATTTCTTCATCTTCCCGGACCGATACAATCAGTAGCCCTTGATTCCGCTCCAGGATTTTTTGCCGCTCTCTATTTCGGGCCAATCGACGGAGCGGCCGTTACCGGGATCGGGCACATCGCGACGGCCGTTATCAATGGTTTTCCTCTAGGTCTGCTGCATTTTCCTATAGCGATAGGGCTGGCGGTCGCGGGAGCTGTCATAGGATGGATTAATCGATTGGATCAGCGTTTTGGATACGTCGAGGGGATCGTCGCAGGGATCCTAATTAACACAGGCTTGGTTGTTGTTGTTATTCCAACATTAGGCTGGGCAGCAACAATCAGTTTTGTTCCGTTTCTGTTTCTCGCTGCAAGCGTGAACGGACTTGTTGCTGTAGCCATTTACTTGGCTTTGAGAGGAAGGATGCGAGTCTGACAATCATCCAGACTAGTCGAGATATACTCCTAGTTCAGTTGCGAGATCGTAGTTTCCTGACCGTAAGCTGCGATGCTGCAGGAGGAATCGGACCGAAAACGTACGATCGAGTGCATGTTGATGGACGGACGCTAGGAAGATTCACAGCACGTGTCGCACTAATGGAGACAATAGCAATCGGGGCGCGTCCGAAATGTATCTCCGTGACAATACCACTTGAGAGAGGTAGGATTAGCTCGGGTGTTCTCGCCGGCGTTCGCAGAGAAGTGTCTTTAATGGATTATGAGATTCCAATTGTAAGTAGTACGGAAAATAATTTTAGAGTAAAACAATCTGGTCTCGGCGTGACCGTGATAGGCGTCGTAAATCGTGCTTCAATACGGCTGGGAAGGTCGAAGCGCGACGACGTGGTTCTGTCGATCGGTTCGCCTTTTGTAGGACACGGAGTGGTGTCAGCGGAGAAGCAAGGATTAATCGCGGACTTAAGCGATGTAATGCGCCTGGTCAGATTACCGTTCGTGCATGAACTCATCCCGGTAGGATCTCGAGGGATCCGTCATGAAGCGGTAACTCTCGCTAAAGATTCACATCTGCGGTTTATTGGAGGAAGGCTGTCGAAAGCCCATTCACGGCAGTCCGCAGGACCGGGGACCGTTATATTATGCTGTGTTCCAGCAGAGAGGATTCAGGATTTAACGGAGCTTATTCAAAAACCGCTGAATGTTGTTGGTGTGCTTAAATGATCTCCCAATCGACCACTGAGTGATTGTTAAGGTGACAATTTGGGCTTCAATCTTTCACCGTTAATTGTGAAGCGCAGGCTCACGTTGGAAGAACTTCGAGGCCGTACGCTCGCCGTTGACGCTAACAATTTACTTTACCAGTTCCTCGCATTAGTTCGATCGAAAGACGGTAGCCCGTTCTCCGACTCTCAAGGTCGAATAACCTCACACATCGTCGGTTTGATTATGAGGACTACTCGGTTGATGGCGGACTACAGGATTCGACCGGTCTTTGTATTTGACGGAAAGCCTTCAGATTTGAAATCAGCAACTCTAGCTGAGAGACGCCGGTCCCGAGAAAAGGCTCGAGAAGAGTGGAAGGAGGCAATAGGGCGCGGTGATTATGGAACTGCTTGGTCGAAGGCTGTTAGGATGAACAGTCTTACGCAAGATATGCAGAACGACGCCAAGAAAGTGCTTGATCTACTCGGTATCCCACGAGTACAAGCGACCCAGGAGGGGGAGGCTCAGGCAGCATATATGGCTGCCCGCGGGGACGTTTGGGCCGTCAATAGTCGTGACTATGATTCGGTGCTCTTCGGTTCACCGAGACTTGTTCGATACATCACCATATCTGGACAAGAATACTTGCCGAGCAAAGGGATCTCTCGGCCATTAATTCCGGAACTAATCGAACTCGAGAAACTATTAGCCACATTGCGGCTGACCAGAGAACAATTGGTGGATTTGGCCATACTCGTAGGCACGGACTTCAATCAGGGTATTCGGGGAATCGGACCGAAAACGGCTTTGAAGCTGCTCAGAGCCAATGGCAAATTGGAATGCCTACCAGAAAATTACCGAGAAGAGCTTCCGATGAATATCGCCGAATTGCGCAAGGTGTTCATAGATCCGTCAGTGACGGCAAATTATGATTTAGAGTTCAAGGGACTAGATGAGAATGGTCTGACGCGATTTCTATGTGATGAGCGCGGGTTTGGGCGCGAAAGGGTATCGCTCGTCATCAATCGCATGAAACAGTTCTACGCGTCGGAAAGTTCCAAACTCAGTTCTTGGTTTTGAGTGAGATGGGAACACAATTTTCCCAGTTCGCGAATGTATGTCAAACTTTGGAAGCTACGCCGAAGAGAACACTCAAGGTTGACCTGCTCGCGAAATTTTTAAATTCACTATCGAAAGAAGAGATCGTTCCAACTATCTCTTTCTTCACGGGTCAACCTTTCACAGATTCTGACAAAAGAGTTCTTGATGTTAGCGGTCGGACGCTTTGGAAAATAAATCGCTTGGGCAGCGGGCAGTCTACTCTAGCATCGAATCCGGTATCTGTCTTAGATGTATATCATGTGTTTGAGAAGGTCGCGGGAGCTACCGGACCTGGTTCACGAGTGAAGAAGGAGCTGTTGATCGGCTCTTTGCTCAATCGTATGTCTGACGTTGAGGCTGAGTATCTTGCTCGAATAATTTTTGGCGAAATGAGAATTGGCGCGGTTGAAGGAATTATCCTTGAGTCGATTGCAAATGCCTCGTCTGTCGGTTTAGAGGAGATAAGACGAGCTTACTTACTTCTCGGAGATGTTTCACTTGTTGGAAAACTTGCTCTGACAGAAGGCCGCGAAGGCGTACGTCGTGTCGGAGTACAACTCTTCATGCCCATTCGGCCAATGCTGGCTGAGATGGCGACTTCAATAGACAACGTATTGAAAGAACATCGTGGGATCTCCGCATTCGAGTACAAATATGATGGAGCAAGAATTCAGATCCACCGCAAGGGTGCAATGGTCAAAATATTCAGTCGAAGATTGACGGACGTGACAACTAGCCTCCCAGACATTGTAGATCTGGTGAAAACGAGGATCGATTGTCCTGAGTTCCTAATCGAAGGTGAGGTAGTTGCTTTGGGAGAAAATCGAAAACCTCTGCCGTTTCAAGACCTAATGCGCAGGTTCAGACGTGTTCATGAAGTTGAATCTATGACGAAGGAAATTCCATTACAGTTGTTCCTGTTCGACATGATCTATCGTGATGGGCATCTGTTAATTGACAAACCCTACGAAGAACGCTGGGCCTTACTGCAGGAGATAACGCCAAGAGAATTGTTGGCGACGAGAGTTGTAACAGGAGATCTGGAAGTGGCGAAGTCGATGATGGAAAACTCAATTCGAGCGGGACATGAAGGCCTGATGGCTAAGGATCTGAAAGGCAACTACTCGCCTGGAGTTCGAGGCAAAAAGTGGTTCAAAATTAAGTTCGCTGAGACTTTGGATTTGGTGATCGTGGCGGCAGAGTGGGGGTCTGGTAGGAGGCGTGGTTGGTTAAGTAATTACCACTTAGCCGTTCGTGACCAGGAGACTGGAAGGTTCCTGTTGGTTGGTAAAACCTTCAAGGGACTGACAGATGAAGAATTTGTCGAAATCACCAAGACACTTCTTGAACTGAAAACTCGCCAGAACAGGTATACTGTTTTTGTGAAACCAGAAATTGTTGTAGAAGTGGCGTTCAATGAAATTCAGAAGAGTCCACATTACGATTCAAAATTTGCTCTTCGGTTCGCACGAATAGTCAGATTTCGAAGGGATAAGCGGCCTGGCGATGCTGATTCGATAGGAAGACTGCAGCGTCTATATCAGGACCAGTTCAGGTTCAAGGCTATGGGTGACTTCTGAGGGTGGTCGATTGAAGATTATTTCTCTTTTCAGCGGTGGGAAAGATAGTGCGTTTGCGTTATGGTGTGCTCAGATGCAGGCATGGGATGTCCAGGCATTGGTTACTGTGATTCCGAAAACTTCGGAGTCATGGATGTTTCACTATCCAGCAATAGAATGGACGCGTCTCCAATCCAATGCAATGGGTATTCCGCAAGTTACAATCCACTCAGATGGGGTTAAGGAACGCGAGCTTGAGGACCTCAAGAGTGGACTGGCCGAATTGATGAGAACCGTCGAAATTGACGGGTTAGTTTCTGGGGCAGTGTCCAGTGAATATCAGCGAACTCGACTTGATAATCTCTGTGAAGAGTTGGGTATAAGGAGCTTCGCACCACTCTGGCATAAGAATCAGGAACGACTCGTTGAGGAGCAATTGAACACTGGATTTGAAATCATCATCACTTCCTGTAACGCTATGGGCCTTGACGCGAAATGGCTTGGAAAGAAACTGGATGTGTCAGATTTACGCCGTCTAATTCAATTGAAGAACAGATATGGTTTCAATATCGCTTTCGAGGGTGGGGAAGCTGAGACATTTGTTCTATGGGCGCCGATGTTCAAGCGTAGGCTGAAAGTTGTTCATGCTACGTCGACTTGGAGTGGCGATTCTGGTTTTCTAAAAATCGATGATATGAGTTTCGAATAATTCAAATCATCTGCGTAGGAGTTTGTCAATCCGTTCCTGGGTTGCTGAAATGATTCCGTGCAAGTCTAATGTCTGCATTTCTCTATTTAGCATCAGTATCTTCCCGTCCACTATGGTAGTGTCGACGTTCCCGCTCGAAGCAGAATAGACTAGGTCAGAAACTACTGTGTCGACTCCATGAATAGGTCGCATGTTCGGCGTATCACAATCAACTAGGATGATGTCAGCGCGCTTGCCGACTTCTAAACTGCCCAACTCGTCTTCAACTCTAGCTGCTCGCACGCCTTCGATTGTAGCCAAGTCGAGCACTCTCTGCGCATTCAGAATGGTCGGGTCCCAACGGTAGGCCTTGTGAATTAAGGCACACATCTTCATAGTGTCGAACATGTCCAGGCTATTGTTGCTTGCTGCACCGTCCGTGCCAAGGCCAACGGCTATTCCGGACTCAAACATTTCGGGTAAGGGAGCGACTCCACCGCTTGCCAGTTTCATGTTCGAGACTGGGCAATGCGCAACGCTTACGCCTGCCTTTGCTAGTAATTGAATTTCGATTTTCGTCAGCCAGACACAATGAGCTGCGAGCATATTTCTGGATAGTGCTCCGATTTTATCTAAGTATTCGACCACGCGCATTCCGTTCTGTTTCATCATATCCGCTTGCTCTCGTCTGGTTTCAGCAACGTGAATATGCAATATTGCATGTTGCTGCTCGGCGTACTCCTTCGCCCACTGTAACATGTCAGCGGAACAAGTGTACGGTGCATGTGGCCCAACTACGAATTTTATTTTAGGGCTTGCAAGTTTCTGGAGATAGTCATGAAATTTGATTACTCGCTCCTTCTCTAATTTGCCCTTTGCAGGGTCGAAGAGGTCGATCGGGGCGTAAGATAGAAAACCTCTCAGCCCAGCCTGATTGACTGCGTCAGCAACTCTCTCCATCTGAAAGTACATGTCAACGAATGACGTAGTTCCAGATCGAATCATTTCAGCGCAACCGAGAAGTGCGCCGTAGTAACAATCGTCACCAGTTAATTTTACTTCCAAAGGCCAAATCTTCTTCTGCAGCCAGTCCTGCAGGAGCATGTCGTCAGCAAATCCGCGAAAAAGAGTCATAGAGAGATGTGTGTGAGCGTTAATTAAGCCGGGCAGAGCGATCTTTCCCTTAGCATCAATGGTTTTGTCTGCCGAAGACCCGATTCTTCCGACTTCTCTAATTATTCCGTTCTCGACAAGCACTGACGCGTCTCTCATCACTTCTCTAGCTTGGTTTTGTGTAACGAGCCAATCGCAGTTTTTGATGAGTAGAGTTGCCAAGTGAGTCCTAGGAAGGATTTCGATCTTTAACTAAAAAGCAAAGCGATTGAACGCTTGCTTTATGCCAACTGTTTTAATCTGGAGATGAGAGGGTTGTGCTGATTAAGATAAGGGCGGTTCAGATGCCGAGTATAGTCAAAGATGTCTCGCTGGCTGCACAAGGAGAGTTAAAGATCGAATGGGCAAGTCAACACATGCCCGTCCTGAGGAAAATTCGTGAACGGTTCAAACGCGAGCAACCCTTCAGGACACTAACAATAGGCATGTGCATGCACCTTGAGATGAAAACAGCTGTTCTTGGGTTAGTTCTTCAAGAATCCGGTGCAACGATTGCAATCACAGGAAGCAATCCTTTATCGACGCAGGACGATGTTGCTGCGTCGCTTTCAAAGTCTGGAGCAAACGTTTTCGCGTGGAGAGGGGTTACTGAGAAGGAACATCACGATAACCTTCTGAGAGTTCTCGAAACTAAGCCTGACATTCTAATTGATGACGGAGGCGAACTCTCAGTGACAGTCCATACCGAGAAGAAGGAACTGACGAAACAAATTCTGGGAGCCTGCGAAGAGACAACGACTGGAGTTCATCGATACAAGGCAATGGAACGAGATGGGATACTGCGTATCCCGTTATGGCTGTGAACGATGCCTTCACAAAGTTCCTGTTTGACAGCCAACATGGAACTGGCCAATCGGCACTTGAAGGAATCATGCGTGCCACCAACCTACTCATCGCAGGTAAGAATATCGTCGTGGCAGGTTACGGATGGGTTGGGCGAGGTATAGCCCTGAGAGCTAAAGGGCTTGGTGCTAAAGTCATTGTTACCGAAGTTGATCCGATCAGAGCGCTTGAAGCTGCAATGGAGGGCTACCAAGTCATGCCAATGATTGAAGCTTCGAAGATCGGAGATATTTTCGTAACTGCAACTGGCTGCAAAGGAATCATCACTACTGAACATTTTGCCTTAATGCACGATGGCGCCATACTGGCAAATTCTGGCCACTTTGATGTTGAGATTGACGTTAATGGACTCAGACAAATTGCGTCCGGTGTCCGGATTGCCAGACAAAACGTCGAGGAATTCAAGTTGAGGAACGGCAATAGGTTGTATTTGTTGGCTGAAGGCCGTTTGGTAAATTTGGCAGCTGCTGACGGTCATCCGGCCGAGGTTATGGACATGAGTTTCGCAAATCAAGCGTTAGCCGCGGAATATTTGGTGAAAAACCGAGGAAAACTAGCCCCCAAAGTGCACAAGATACCAATGGAGATTGATCGAGAAGTGGCTCGGCTATGGCTCGAGAGTCACCAGATGGCCGTGGATCATCTGACGAAAGAGCAGAGTGATTACTTGAATTCGTGGAGTTAAGCAAGTTTGGTCTGTTTGGGGACTTTTCGTTTGTACTCTGCCCTTATCACATCGAAGACCTTCTGAGCTCTGGATTCACCTATTCCTCCCCTAACCGCCAATTCGATACGCGATGCCGCAAATATGTTATGTAGGCTTCCAAATGATCTGAGTAATTTCTCGGCCAGTACGGGACCGATTGTCGGGAGGCTACCCAAGACTAAGAGTTGCCACTCTTTCGTCGAAGTTATTCGAGGTTTCTTCACGATCAAAGGCCTACCAGACAATCCGCCTGTCCCTCCTCTGCGCGCTAAAAGAGACAATAAATCTACAGTCTCATCAATCGAGAACGTGTAGAATATTTTGAAATCAAAACTCAGGGCCAGCGTCAGCAAAGCCCCCCAATACGCTCGAGGGTTTTTGAGGTCAGCAAATGCCTCCTGAATATCTCCCTCCACAATAAGCAAAAATTTCGAGTATGCCTGAGTAATCCTTTGGGCTTGGTCAAATAGGCGCCCGCTGTACAGGGAAGAAATAAAATCATGAACCGTCTTACGTTCGATTGCATATTGGCCGACGACATAGTCAGCGACATCTAGCAATCTTCTTTGAACATAGATACCCCGCTCTTCGAGAACTTCTGGTATTCCTGAAGCGGATTCGCGTGAGTCGATAACAATACGCGGAAGTCTCAAGCCCTTATCCAAGCCTACTCGAAGAGATGCGGCGTCTTGAATGGAATGATGAGATTTGGCAGAGGCAGATAGAAGTAAACGTAAATCGCGGCCACAACGCCCAGCACGGTCGCGGCCATAGCCGCATAATCTGACCGATGCAACTTCAGCGTCGTTATACTTGTCCTATTTTCATTCGCTCCAAATGCTCGTGACTCTAACGCTTCCGCTAATTCAACGCTTCTGCGAATAGCTGAAATGATCAATGGAATGAGGATTGGAATATAGTTGCGAATTCGTTTCATGATATTGCCTTTATCCAATTCTAATCCTCGAGAACGCTGCGCATCTACCACTGTCTGCGCATCAAGAGCCATCGTTGGCACGAGACGCACCGCAGTTGTAAAGGTGAATGACACCACGTACGGGACGTGTATCTGATCGAGTGCCAAGCCTAAATCATCTGCGGATGTTGTCATGAAAAAGAAGGAGAAGGCTGACATTATAGCGAAAAAACGAAGCGTGAACGCAATTGATAGAGTGAGGGATGTACCGAAGATAAAGTTCATAACAAAAATGAAACCGCCAAGAAACAGTCCGCCACGCATAGATCTTCCCCATCGTCGCCATGTCTTGGCCAAAATTATCAGCGGCGCCTGAGCGAGAAAAATTATCAGAAGCACATAGACATTCGTGAACATCAAAGAGGTTGCGAAGAATCCAAGTGTGAGAATGAATTTTGCTCGAGGATCCATTCGGTGTATTGGGCTATCAATGCGAGTAAATTTGAACCCTTCAACAAATCTTAGAGACAAATCACCGTCTCTCCCGTCGCGTTTCTGCACGCGCCTTTAACGCTTGAAGAAGGAATTTTCGTGCAGCATACACATCTATAATGTCGTCAGGAGCATGCAACTCCGGAATACTCCTCATCAGTTGGGTCATTTGTGGGAGAACAAGCGAAGCCTCTTCAACCATTGTTTGATCAGTTAAAATTGACTTGGCTGGTCCGTCGGCGATAATCCTTCCTTTGGACATCAATACTACCCTAGGGTTACACTCTGCGACGAATTCAGTGTCATGAGTAACGACTATGATGGCTTTCTTCTGTGATATGAGTTGGATGATGAAATTTCTCAATCTGTCTTTCTGCAGATAATCTTGACCTATCGTGGGTTCGTCCATTACCACGTGTTTGGGATCCCAAACCAATATTGAAGCAAGCGCGACTCGTTTCCGCTCTCCGCCGCTTAGCATGAAGGGTGAAGCGTTCACGTACTTTTCTATATCCAACGCTGTAAGTAGAGAAGTTACGCGGTTCTCGATGACTGACTCTTCGAATCCGAAATTCTTCAGGGAGAATCTCAGTTCTTCTCCAACCGTCTCAGCGAACAATTGATGATCCGGATTTTGGAAGATAAGGCCGACTTGCCTAGACAACTCCGCGACAGATCTATCACGACTGTTCACGTTGTCGATGAGTACCGATCCAGAGTCAGGTTTGAGTAACCCATTAAATAATTTCACGAGCGTAGTTTTCCCTGCACCGTTCTCACCCATAATGGCTACGAATTCGCCATCATCAATCTTCAGACTGATATCGTGTAGAGTTTCTGAGCTTCCTGGATAATGGAAGCTTACGTGTTCTACGGATATCAATTTCCGGAGACCCTTCGTAGCGCTTCTGAAGCCTGCGTTACCGTAATTGGGTTAATTGTTACAGGTATTCCATCCCGTTTAAGCAAATGGAACAAAGCCGTAACCTTGGGCAGTCCAATTCCGATTAATCGGGCCGGTTCATCATAGACTGCCTCGGGTGGACCATCAAGGACAATTTTTCCTTTATCCATCACGATTACTCGATTGGCGTAGGCGGATACGGTATCAAGTCGATGTTCCACAAGCAGCGTGGTCAATCCAAATTCACGATTGAGCCGCGATATTACTTTCAGAATTTCATCTGCGGTCTTCGGATCTAAAAACGAAGTTGGTTCGTCTAAGACTATTATCTCTGGCCTCATCGCGAGAACCCCTGCAATCGCCGCTCGCTGCTGTTGTCCACCTGATAATTCGTAGGGAGCTTTATTGCGGAGTTGCGATATGCCCGTGACTTCCATTGCCCAATTGACTCGTTCGATCGCGAGTTCTCTTTCAATTCCTAAATTTTCTAATCCGAAGGCAACATCTCTTTCTACTGAAAGCGAGAAGAGCTGATTTTCTGGATTTTGGAAAACGAACCCGACATGGGTTGCGAGTTCAGCAGTCGACTTTCCCTTAACGTCTACGTCGTTAATTTTGAGATCCCCCTCCAATTTGCCAGCATAAAAATTCGGAATCAGACCGTTCAAGCATCGGCAGAGAGTTGTTTTTCCACACCCACTTACACCAGTAAGAACTACGAAATCGTTTTTTGCGATAGACAAATTGATGCCGTCTATTGACGGCTTCTCTACGCCGGAATATGTGAACGAGAGATTTCGTGCTGAAATTGCGGGCAGCGGAGTTCACCATGACGTTTTGTAGTCGTTATGTAATCGTTGATGGATTATTTACGTCCCGTATACTCTTTTCTGGATGTGTGAGAAATTCACGTAACAATTTCAGCGCTTGCTTCAGTGCGTCACCCACCTCGCCTTTGGCGTTGGTTCCCGCGGCCGTTGCATGGCCTCCTCCCATCCCTCCCAACCGTTGTCCCAGAGGACTAGCGAGATTCGTTCCGAGATGGAGACCAGTCTGCTGAAAGAATTCATGTGTCGAACGCATACTCACAGTTAACTGATCATTCCTCTTTCCAGCAACAACAGCGACATGTGCACCGAGTGAGATGAGGGACCGAGCCGCAGAGGCGTGGTACGAACCGATGTCTGAGAGAGCGATAAGCCAATTGTCAATCTTCTCTAAGCGCACCCGTTGAGCCGATTTCATTCTTGCAATTCGTTCTGACTCATCCATGACTTGCTTAGTCAACGCGAGAGCCACCGCTGGATCAGCGCCACGATCAATAAGTGTGCAAGCAGATTTTATGGTTCGCTTGGTTGCGATTGAGAAGTGGCCTGTTTCCACAATGATTCCAGTCAACAGCGCTTGACTTACCACTTCATCGATGGGTATCTTCAGATCCATGTACAAGTCGAGGATAATCTCGCAGGTCGATGTTGATTTATCGTCACAGAGTATGTGGATAGCCGTTTTTGCATTCTCGGGATGGAGAGCGTGATGGTCTATCATCATCAGAGGTTTGTGCGCTTGCATTACTGTCGCTTGCAATTTCCCTAATTGCTGAAGGGTGTTTGTGTCTACGGTTACGATGAGGTCTATTTGTGAGACATCAAATTCTTCAATGACTTGTAATGGAATCGTTTGAAGCAACTGTTTTGAAAGTTTGCTTACGCCGTCTGGTGAACTAAAGGAAACTTTCGCTTTGTGATTGATTGCGTTGATGAGTTTGGAGAATGCGTAAGCGGAGCAAACTGCGTCTGGGTCAGCGTTTTGGTGGCCGATTATGAGTATAGTCTGTGCGTCGCGAATAAGCTTCACTAGGTTTGAGTGTTTGCGCAAAGGTTCAGCTCCCGTACCTTGATCTCGGCTGCTTTGAAGGCCGCGTTCGTTGCGTCCTTTACTAGCTCTTCTAGGTTTTCATCACCAATTGTTACTTCGATGGCGATATCTACGTTCAACACGAGCGGTTTGTCTCCATTTGCTTCGACCGTAACGTCGAAGTCACTTATCCTCTTCAAGGGCACGATTGAGAGGATTCGCTTTTTCGCCGCCTCTTCTGCGGCTACACATATTTGTTCTACTTCGTCGTCAGTAGGATTTCTCTTCAACTCAATGCTCATAGTATCCTCTTCGGCTCCCTAGGAGAATGAGAGAAGCGGCGTCTATTGCTGTGCAGCGGACGGCTTCGGGCCCCTCAACCTTTCCTGTAGTTTCTCTTGAATTTCCTTCAGTTTCTCTCTTGTTCGTTCTTCTTGCTTCCCAAGTACTGTCGCACGTGTTGCTAGAATTTCTTTGCGTTCTTTCAACTCAGTGAGCAGGGTCTGTCGGGCTGACTTGACAAGTATGCTGCCGACGCTCTTGTAGACCGGCGTCTCGTCGGTTGATTTTTCAAGTTCTGCGAGCGCTTTGTCTGTTTCGTTTAGTTCGAGATCTATCTGCTGTTTCTGGGTGACCACAGACTGGAGTGTTTGCTGGAATTGTTGCAATCGAACTAATTGTTCTTGGAGCTGCGGAGGTAATTCAACTTCTTCACCCAAAACAGTCGCCTTCGGAACTTGAAATCGCTGTAGCCTTAAGGTGGCGGATAATTAAGGATTTCAGAGTTTCTTCTTGTAGCTAACTAGGGTTTTCCTTTAATTTTCAGAAAGGTGATGTTGTGGTGTTGAAATTTGCCTGAGTTGAGTAAGAGAGATATCGAGACCGACGATAAATCCGGCGTAGTGAGCGGTTACCTGAGTTACGGGAAAGCGAAAGTTCCAGTTCCGAATAAATTTGCTACTACTACAGAGCTGAATGCAACTAGGCTAGTGGGGTTGAAGCAGGAATTTCCTACTGAGGTCATAGTGGCCGGCAAACTTGTTTATCCGGAAACGTTGAAGCGGATATTGAAGGAAGACGAATACCTCAAAGACTTCGCTAGGCGACTGACTCGCGAGACATCTGTTCACGAAGATTCGTTGAGTATGCTCTTTCTCATCATGAAGGGCGAGACGGTCATTGAGTCTGATGATCTTCGAACCGTTCTTGATCTCCAATATTTTGCGGATATGGATGTGATAACGGTTCAACAAACTCCGAGAGTTTCTCCGCGAGATTTCATTTCTAACTTGCGGTTCGCGGAGAGATGGATGGATCATAGAGGAATCGATAAGCCCTTGATGCCTGTTATGGTTCCGACTGGAAATAAAGATGATTTTGGGAAAGTGCTTGATCCGCTGGTAAAACGAGGGGTTAAGCAATTAGGTTTCGACATGCGAGGGGGTTTCTATTATCAGGAACTGCGGACACTGGAGGAAGCAAAGAAGAAGGACCCCGCATTGTGGATTCATGCCTTCCAGGTTCCACCTAAGATACGTTTTGCCCACGCTTTCTTGCGATGCTCCGAAGGAATGATGCTTCCAATGTTTGGTGTTGATAGCTTCAATAGATGGGTTGTTCCTCCGCCTCCTGTTCCACTAACGAAAGACAAAATCAACATGTTCGACTCTACGAATTGGGGAGTTTTCAAAAGGAAAGAATGGACAAAAGAGTATGGTGCAAAATTACAGTGCACTTGCCCCATGTGCAATAAACACAGGTTGCCCACATTCTTCCTAGGAGAAGTTCTGACAGTTCTGGGGCGGAGCAAAGTTCATGATCATTACGCACAACGCGAACAGCTTCTTGAATTAGCTAAACATGTGAAACGAGGCAACGTGAAGACTTTCGTATCCGCGAAGAAATATCCACATGACTTTCTTGAAAGATCTGCGACTCCTAAATCCGACGATTAAGATTTCACTTCAGCCAATTTTGTCATAAGAGTTCGCAGGTCTACCTCAGATCTTGTTCGCCATCCCAGCGCAAGCACGCCTGCATCATCTTCCTCTAGGTATCCAGACCTTAGAAATATGTCTACGAGAGTCAGTGCTTTCCAGTGACCGAACTTTATTGCCAAGAGTTTTTCGATTTCTACTCGCGGAGCTTTGCCTTGCTTAGACACAAGATAGGCTATCGCCGCTCCAAGTCCGGCCAAGTTATCAATTCTCCAACCAATCAACTTTGCTTCCTTTAATCCGAGAGTCCCTTTGAGTGTTATCAGATACCGAGCCTCCTCGGTGGGTCGACTCTCGCTAGTCATAACTTCACCTGGTGATGGGTCACTCACCTTCTTAATTTCAAGGTCAAGTTCAGAGAGGAGTTGGTTCAATTGTTCTAGGACCTGCTCGAAGTTCTTCCCAATCTTCTCCTTAAGCTCCCATTCTCTGGCTCCCGGAAGTTTGCCTCTTTTGAAAATGAGTAGGTGCATTGCGCAGTTTGAGTTTGTCTGAATAGAATGTCTGCGCGGGTTGTGTTTTGTCGGATTCCATCCCTTATCCCCTCGTAATCGGGATTGGAAAACTTATTCCAGCGGTTGCTTTTCCTGCCGGTACGCTGATGGGTACTAGAGATAATTTTTCTGCCTCGGATTGAAGTTTTGCGTAGCCGTAGGTGATGAGAAAACTAACACGATATGCTCTTTGAACAGTTTCTTGATAGCTGGTTCTTCGGATAAATGTCCAATAATCGACTGGTTGTTGAGTTGATTCGAACGTTTTCCGCAATTCGTTCCAGAGCCCAATAAGTTGGTCGTCAAACTCTTCACCGCTAATTCCTAGTTCATTCAGAGTGCTAGAATCTGCTGAATCCGGTTTCGTACTTTCTTGTTGGGTCTTCCGCAACCATCGCTCATTAATCGGTAATAGAGCATTCCAGTAGGTGAGAGAATCGTTGACCGTTTCTTCTGTCAACTGTTCAAGTTCTGCGAGAGGATGCCAGCTTTGAAGAAATACTTCTGCAAGTCGCTTTTCGCTCATGCGTTCTAATTTGTGTATTAGGAATTCAGGATCTGAATATAACGCACTTGACTGGAATTTCAGCTGAGTGTTTTGCAGTCTGACCACCTCGGAGAGTCGGTTGAGTGTGTGTGCGTCTAGGCAGTGATCGTTGAATGACTCCCATTTGGGATAGTACTTTCTCAGGGTCTCTACTCCTAGTTCAACGTCGAGGAAGAACGGATTGAATCGGCGCTCTGAGATCGCATCGCAGGTTTCGATGATTTCCTTTAACTCACGTCTTCCGCCCGTGATTGTCGTTCGTTCTGTTTTTGGTTTTCCGCTCATGGGGCTTTCAGTTCACTGATTGTTGAGGTTCCTCCCACATTCTGGACGACTACGACGTGGGTGTTATCGTCGACGTTAATTTGGCCAGGAGTTATAGCCAAATATTGACCCCCGTTCATGCTTGCTGAACTAGCAACTATAAGTTGCGTCACTAATGCACGATTCTTAGGATCCATGTGGACGTCGAACTCGTCTATGGCTCTGAATGGCGATGTGATATGCTGTTGGAGTGCCAAGAGAAACGCCATCATCGCAATGCTGCGCTCTCCGCCACTTTGAGTGAACGCGTCCAGAGGTGTGGGCTTGTTCCCCTTGAATCCCACGAGGATCTCTAACCCGCACTTTTCAATTTCACGTGAAGTGATTAGCCGTATTGCTCCAGCGGCTCCTACGGCGACTAAGATTGCATTGTACTTGCCCGTCACTTCATCTAAGAATGTGTTGAGGACTTCTCGCCATCTCGCAAGGCGTTTATCAAGTTCGGTTATTACTTCCTCACGGTTTTTCGCAACTCGGAGTGTTTTCTGGCGTAGGTCTTCGTAGACCTTCGTGTACGATGAGTACATTTTCTCGACGTCTTCGGAGATTGCGCTGAGAGGCTTCATTTGTTCCTCAACGGCGCCGATCTCGAGCATTACCTCAATTATTTTTCGCGGTGTTTCGATAAGCGGGCCTGCTTTCTCAGCGGATTCGACCATGGGGTCGAGTTCTTCATGCGCCAGGCGTACTTGTGCCTGGAGGTCCGCTACCTCCTCTGTCAATAGCTTTCTTTTGAATCCAGAGACCTCGTATTCGACGTTTGTGTCGATTAATCGCGATAACGCATCTTCAAGTCTTCCACTAGCATCAGCTATCCTTTCAGTCAGCATACTCATTTTTTCTTTAGATTTTCCTAGACTTCGTTGTGAGTCCTCGGCTTTTTCCTTCCAAGACGTTTTTAGTTTGACCAAGGCCTGCAGCTGTGGCATGTAGTCTCCTTCTTGATCGCTGGTAAGTGACTGAACATTTCGTAGTAGACTTGTTGACCATTCGAGATTGAGCTCGTGCGTTGTTGTCTCTTTTACGAGTTCAATTCGTTTATCCTCTAGCTCCACCCGGGTTAGGTTCAGCTCATCAAATTTTGCTTGCCGTTTTTTCTTGGATTCAGCTAACTCCTGTATTTTGCTTTCAATCGTTTGGAGCAGACGAGTTTTTGAGTCTATTCGGGTTTGTAGGTGAGTTAATGATTCTTTGCGTTTTTGAATTCTGGACCAGAGAAGTTCTCTCTTTAGCGCGTCCAATTTAGTCTCTAGCTGTTTCTTCTGTTGAAATCTGTCGTGCTCACGTTTCCAGTAATCATGTGTTTCTTTTGTTGATTCTAGGACCTGAGCTAGTGACTGCTCTTCGCTCGCAACGCTATCCAATCTGAGACGTGCATCCAGGACTTCTTCGCGGTAAGTTTGGAAGCCGACTGCCTCCTCTAACATCTTCAGTTTCTCTTGTGCAGAGACCGCTGCGAATCGCCCTACCATAAACTGGTGCATGATTACGAGGATATTGTCCGGGTTTAATCCGAGCGTTTTGAAAACGTCGGTCGCCGCTGATTTAGCTGTCGGCTTGTTCTGGAGAAGGTAGTAATATGTGCCGTTATGCCTGAGAACTCGCGTAATCGTAACTTGGTCAGAGTGGAATTGAGGGAACGGTCGTTTTTCTCCTGAATTATCGACAATTAGGGTAACTCTTGCCTCTTCCGTCCCCCATTTAATCAGATCGCTAAGCTTCTTCGATCGTTCCGTGTAGGCCTGACCAAGGACAACCGATATTGCCAGTAGGATAGAAGATTTTCCGGCCCCGTTTGGCCCGCAAATTAGGTTCAGCCCGGGAGCTAAGGGAACATATGCGTTATCATAGGACATGAAGTTAGTTAGCACTACGCCCTTGATCATCTGAGCCGAACTGCCGTTGGAACGATTGGTTTGTTTGTAAAAAACGTTAAGGGAGAAACGGACGTGAAAGTTTCAAGTGATCCGATTATGAAATTTTGTCGTGAAAGGTGCGCGCTGAAAAAAGCAGAGATCTAAGTTTATATAAGGAATGAACGTTTCGGAGATAACTCACGGCGGGAGTGAAGAAGCGAGTTTGCAAAGGCTCGGCAAAATTCTCCATTTTTCAACAAGCCGAAGCCTGATAGTAAAGTGCGAAGAAGCGCATTTTGTTAAAATAGGCACCAAGACCTGCGACAGTAAACTGAAGGAGATCGGAAATGTACAAGAGATATTCGGGCCTGTCACGTCACCGTACCTAGCTCTCAGACCGACCGTCTCTTCACCCGCAAAGTACGTCGGACGAATCGTATACTCGCTAAATTAAAACAACAAGGATGAGAATGTGGCCGAAGAATCAGATATCGAAGGCGAAGCGCTGCAGTCGCCAAGTAAAATTCGTGTTTGCCCAGAATGTGGCGGACCCAAGTTGATGCGTGACTACGAGGCTGCCGAGGTGGTCTGCATGGCTTGCGGATTCGTCATCGACGAAAAACTTGCTGACACGAGGCCGGAGTGGCGAGCTTTTGATGATGAACAAAAATCAAAAAGAACGCGAGTAGGCGCTCCGTTAACCTACACGATCCACGACAAGGGCTTATCTACTATTATTGATTGGCGCGACCGACGCGCTTTAGGAAAACGAGCCACGGCCGCGCAGAGGCTAGACCTGTACAAATTGAGAAAGTGGCAGAGCAGAGTTCGTGTCTCTGATGCCACCGAGCGAAACCTTGCGGTTGCACTTGCCGAATTAAGCAAGCTTGCGTCGGCACTCAATCTCCCAAAGAATATTCTTGAGACTGCTTCAGTCATTTATCGACGAGCAATTAAAAAACGGCTAATTCGTGGGCGATCAATCCATAATGTGACAGCCGCCGCGATCTACATGGGATGCAGGCAGTGTGGCGTACCTCGAACTTTGGACGAGATTGCTGCGGCATCCAGCTTGAACAAGAAGGACATAGGGCGAAGCTACAGATTCATGGTTCGTGAATTGGAAGCATTCGTACCGCCATCAACCAGCAGGAACTACGCCGCACGGTTTAGCAATAAACTAGTCATATCAGGCAAGGCTGAAGCGATAGCGATCAGAATCTTGGAGATTGCGAAGGAGATGAAGCTGACCAGCGGTCGGGGTCCAACAGGAATAGCGGCAGCCGCCACATACATAGCAACGGTATTGACCAACGAGAGGAAGACTCAACGTGAGATTGCTGAAATCGCCAATGTTACCGAAGTTACGATTAGAAACAGGTACAAGGAACTGCTGGAGCGCCTATTCATCGAAGTGCCTCTCTGAGAGGCTACCTTTTTCTAGTTTTCTTCCGTTTTATAGGCGCCAGTTCGCGCAAGGCAAACTCGTAATTCTCTTTATTTATCTCCCAGGTCTTTGAAAAGTAACCTTCGGGAGATGAATCTCTCTTCTCTGCTGAAATTATGAGTCGTTTAGCCCTTATCTCGTGGGCTAAGTAATGCTGTTGAGTCTTTAGGAGCTTTTCGATCTTTTGGGGCACTACAAGGTTCGCTTCGATGTAGGAGTCGACTTTCAGGTCCATTTCTTTCCTCATCTGCTGAATTCTTCTGACTACATCTCGCGCCAATCCTTCTGCGATATCTTCTGGTGTCAGCTTTAGATCTAGATAGACTGTTCCGTCTGGGAAACTTGATTTAGCGAATTGCTCAGAGCTGTCCGCCTGTTCATATTTGGTTCCCTTATCACTCGAGATCCCTGACAGTGAGCGAGTGTTCATTTGCTCAAGCAATAGGTCAGAGTATGTCTTCATTGCTTTGCGCGTTATTTTCGAGTCTGAAGCTACGATTATGCGTCTTACTGGTTGTCGTTGTTTGAGGGCCTTTTCTCCACGTACGACCGCGACTGTCGAAGCAATTGTTTTAGCCGCATTCATTTCTGCTTCGAGTTCGCCGGAAATCATTTTCCCTTCGTAAATGGGCCAGTCTAGGAGATGGACGGTCTCAGGGTTTCTTGGTTCAGCGCTTCGGAACATGTCTTGGTATATAGCCTCCGTTAGAAACGGAAGAATTGGGGTTAGCATTGCCAAGGCAGATTTGAGCGCGAAGTAGAGAGTTGCGTAAGCTGATTGCTTATTCGCAGTCTCTTTTTCAATCCAGGTTCGGCGTCGTATGTAGCGTACGTATGTATGGCTCAAGTCTTCAACTAGAAAGATTTTGAGTTTTCGAACAGCTTCATGAATCTTGTAATCATCCATTGCCGCGGTCACTTCTTTGATGGTGCGATGCGTTCGGCTGAGCAACCATTTATCCTCGGGAAGTAGACTTCTTGTCAGCTTTTTTAGCGGCCATCTTTGTGGTTGGAATTTGTCCAGGTTCATATACGTGCTAGCAAAAACGTAAGTGTTCCAGAAGGTGCTAAGATCTCCGCTGTATTGTTTAATCGCGTCCCATGAGAATTTCAGGTCTTCCCAGATTGTCGTTTGGAGTACATAGTAACGGAAGATGTCCCTACCGAATTTCTGGATGACCTCTTGGGCGGTAACAAAGTTTCCGAGTGACTTGTGCATTTCTCGCCCTTTGTCGTCTAGTACGAAGCCATGCATGAGGACTGTTTTGTATGGTGAAATTCCCATGGTCACGACCCCTGCTTTTAGCAGTGAGAAGAACCAGCCCGAGATCTGGTCGCGCCCTTCAACTATGAAGTCTGCTGGCCACCAGTACTTGGTGAGTTCAGGGTTTTTGGGGTGTCCGAGGGAAGCGTAAGAGGCTGCTCCTGAGTCGTACCATCCTACCATCACGTCCGGTATTCTTGTCATCTCGGCTCCGCATTTGCATCTCAACTTTACTTTGTCGACCCATGGGACGTGGAGGTTGAGCAGGTCAGTTGATGTGGTTGATTGTTTTAACAGCTCTTCCTTTGACCCTATGACTTGGACTTCGTTGCAGATACTGCAAGTCCAAACCGGAAGTGGAGTGCCCCAAAATCTTTGTCTTGATACAACCCAATCCTTTAGGTTGGCTAACCAATTTTTGAATTGGCTTGCGCCAGCCCAGTCAGGAACCCATCTGGTTTTGTCGACTTCCTTGATGAAGGTATCCTTGAGGTGAACGACGCGCACGATCCATTGGTCGGTTGCTCGAATTATCAGTGGTGTCTTGCAACGCCAACATACTGGGCTTCGGTGCTCTATTTCTTCCGAATAGAGTAGCCTCCCATTGGTTTTGATGTCTTCGATAATTTCCGGATTCGCTTCTCTCGCGGATTTCCCTGAATATTTGCCGGCGTCATCTACGAACTTTCCCTGATCGTTGACAAGCATCAGGATCGGAAGGTGGTATCTTAGGCCTACTTCGTAGTCTTCTTCTCCATGACCAGGGGCTGAGTGGACGCAGCCGGTGCCTTCTTCTAAGGTCACGTACTCCTTGCTTAGGACGACGCGATGTGCATTCTCAAGTTTCCTTTGTGCGGGTACGAGGTTTTCCAGCGGAGAACGATATCTTAATCCTTCTAGCTTAGTTCCCGGAAAGGTTTCGATGATTTCGAGTTGAGATTGGATTTTATCTTCGATGGTTTTCACGCGTGCTTTCGCAAGAATGAGTAGTTCATTTCCTGATCGTGCTTTAACGTACTCTGCTTCAGGATTAACCATGACGGCTACGTTTGAAGGTAAGGTCCAGGGGGTCGTTGTCCAGATGAGAACAAATTCGTTCTCTTTGCCCTCCACCTGAAACTTAACGTAGATGGACGGATCTCTAAGCATCTTGTATTCTAGAACAACTTCATAGTCCGAGAGAACTGTTTCATCACGCGGACACCAGTGGACGACTCTGAGCCCATGTTCAAAGAGCCCTTTTTTCCACGCCTCCTTCAAGCTCCACCAATCGCTTTCAATGTAATCATCATCATGCGTCATGTACGGAGCGGCCCAATCCATCCACACTCCTAGCTCCTGAAAGGTTCGTGTCATCGATTCGGAATTGTTTACAGCGAATTCTCTGCATTCGGTGACGAATTTCTCAAGTCCGATTTGTTCTATATCCTTCTTAGTTTTGATGCCGAATTTCTGTTCAATTGCAAGTTCTATAGGTAAGCCGTGGCAATCATAGCCTGGTTGATCTCGGACGTTGAATCCTTTCGATCGATGATATCGGATTACGCTGTCCTTTAGCACTTTGTTCCAACATGTCCCAATATGAGGAGTATCTGAACTGGGGAAGGGTGGGCCGTCAAGAAAGTAAAATTTAGGACAACGAGACTTTCGCTTTTTAACCAACTGATAGATATCGGATTTGGCCCAGAAGTTCTTCGTGTACTCTTCTATCGTCTTCGCGTCGTATTGCTTTGGTAACGCTCCAACATGTTTGTTCATTTGCCAAATCATATCCTTACTGAGCAAGCATGATCTTGAAACGGGATCGGTACAGAGATCATCAGTTGATGTGACCTGTTGCGATTTCTCGGACATCCTTGATCGAAGTCACACCATCTCATCCGTGAGCTGCCACAGATCCCTATTTGAGCTTAGCTGAGCGTCAAGCATTCTGTATCCTTCTACGTTGTCGTCATTTGATGAGGTGCCAATGTGAATCAAGGAAATGGGACTTTTTAGATGGCGTTCTTGTCGCTCGTACACTTACTAAATGGTTTTCAGCATCGATACCCAGAATGGATCTAGATTGAGTTGTCTTGTCTTGGCATTGAATCTACGGCACACACTTTCGGGGCAAGTATTGTCTCAGAGAATGGTGCTATCCTCTCGGATATTCGAGATATTTATCGATCAACTCCTGGAAAGGGCATTCATCCGCGAGAAGCAGCTGACCATCATAGCGAAGTAGCCGCTAAGGTAGTTCTTGCTGCCTTCAAAACTGCGCAAACAAACCCGGATAAGTTAGGCGGTGTCTCTATCGCGCTGGGCCCCGGCTTGGGACCGTGTCTTAGAGTTGGAGCGACCGTGGCAAGGGCGTTATCAAGTTACTTGAACGTTCCGTTAGTTCCGGTAAACCATGCGATCGGACACATCGAGATTGGCGCATTGATGACCGGAGCGACTGACCCCTTGGTAGTGCTCGTGTCTGGAGGCCATACTGCCATAACCGCATTCTCAGGCGGTCGTTGGCGTATCTTCGGCGAAACGGAGGATATCACGATCGGTAATCTGTTCGACATGTTCGGCCGGGAGATTAATTTAGCATCGCCCGCTGGCCCGGAGATTGAGAAGCTAGCTGAAAAGGCGTCAAAGTTCATTTCACTACCATATGTAGTGAAAGGTAATGACGTTTCTTATTCCGGTTTGTTGACTGCAACGTTAGCAAAACTGAAGTCCGGCGAGTGTCTGGAGGATGTTTGCTATTCTATGCAGGAAGTATCATGTTCGATGCTAGCTGAAGTAGTCGAAAGAAGTTTGGCCTATACGAGTAAGAAGGAGCTTCTCTTGACAGGCGGAGTGGCCGCAAACAAAGTGCTTCAGACTAAACTCGAAAAGGTCGCAAATTTGCATAACGCAACAGCATACACCGTTAAGTCGCCATTCACCGGAGATAATGGGGCTCAGATCGCTTGGACGGGCGTTCTGGCGCTGCGTGCAGGCGTTGTCATGAGTATAGCAGAATCTAACGTGAAACCAAAATGGAGGCTTGAGGATGTTGACATTCCATGGAGAACTGATTCCACCCAAACTGATCTACAAAGGCGCTGAAGCAGAAATCTACCTGCAAGAATGGTTCAACGAACCTGCAATTAGGAAAACGCGTATTTCAAAGCCATACCGCGTGGAGCAACTTGATGAAGTGATTCGCCGAACCCGAACCTCGCATGAAGCAATTATGATGCATGAAGTCAAGAAACTTGGAGTCCCAGTCCCAGCCTTATTCCACATAGATCCATCAACGTCCACAATTATAATGGAATATGTCAGAGCTCCCACGTTGAAGGAAGAGCTCAATTCGCTCCCGAAATCAACAAAGCTGGCTCGATGCGAAACGTTGGGCAAGAAATTAGGGCAAATGCATGCGGGCGGGATAGTTCATGGTGACATGACGCTATCAAATGTGCTATGTGACGATGAATCCTTGTGCATAATCGATTTCGGTCTGGCAAACTATTCAGAAGAGGAAGAGGACAAAGGAGTCGATCTCCTTCTCTTCAACAGAATTTTGAAGAGTAGTCACTATGAAACACATGAATCGCTCTTTAAGGCATTCATGACTGGATATTCAGCTTCCTCAGGCAAGTCAAGCAAAGTGATGCTGAAGAAAATGCATGAAATCGAACGGCGTGGAAGGTACTTTGATAGAACGTGATACGACTATTCATTTTGCGACAACGAATAAGCACAAGTTCAGAGAAGCGTCGAGCATTGTCGCTCCGTACGGGATACGACTGAAACGTTTGGATCTTGAGAAACATGAGATCCAAGCTGACAGTCTAACGACAATCGTAAGAACCGCAGCAAGCGAATTCATAAAAAACGGAGTAGCCCGAGCTATCATTACCGATGATTCTGGCTTCTTCGTTGACTCGCTGAAAGGATTCCCAGGCCCATATTCATCATTCGTCTTCCAAACCATCGGATCGAGAGGAATCTTGAAGCTATTAGAGAATAGTCCGAACAGGAAAGCTTCATTCCAAGCAGCAGTCGCCTATTGCGCCGTTAAGCGCCCACCCATTTGCTTCACTGGTGCAGTAAAAGGAATTGTCGCGCTAGAATCGAACGGCACCTCTGGATTCGGATATGATCCCATCTTCATTCCGAAGTTCGGAAATGGACGAACGTTCGGTGAGATGAGCATGGATCAAAAAAACAGATTCTCTCACAGGGCTAAGGCTTTCAGCAATTTCTGCAAATGGTACACGACTAGGAAGCTGCCGGACTAAGGTAACTTAAATAATCGAATCCTAAGACCCAGAGAGCAATTACGAAACAGAGTATGATCAGCAATGGCGAGACTGTACACAAGCAAACGAGGAAAATCAGGATCCACTCGTCCAATTGGCAAGAAGACTCCATCATGGTGCAAGTACACTCCGGAAGAAGTCGAAGCACTTGTCCTAAAGCTCGCCCGCGAGGGTAATTCTCCCAGCACCATCGGCATGGTACTTCGCGACCGTTACGCAGTACCGCTAGTGAAATCTGTAACCGGGAAAACGGTAGAGCAGATACTCAAGAGTGGACAGCAAAAAGGAACTCTGCCGGAAGATTTGGCCTCGCTCGTAAAGAAAGCTGACGATATGAGGAAACACTTAGAAAAGAACCGAAAAGATTACGTTAACAAACGATCACTCGCGATGCTTGAATCAAAAATTCACAGGCTCGAAAAATACTATCATAACAGCGGAGAACTGCAGCCTGACTGGCATTACAAACATGTCGTCGCGTCAGTGGCATAGTGAATGGCTGCCGACGCAAACAAGGACGGCTTCCTGAACCGCGCTCAAGAACTTGCAGATGCCATAAGAGAGCACCTGAGTGCCGACTCATATTTCACGGTGATCTCACATCATGACGCAGACGGGCTCTCTTCAGCAGGAATAATCGGCTCAACACTGGCACGTGCCGAAGCTAGGTTCACGATAAGAATAGTCGAAGAACTCAGGGAAGACATTATCTCTGAAATAGCAAAAACTCAACCGGATGTCCTAGTTTTCTCAGACATCGGAAGCGGATACTTAGACCAGCTGACTACTCATCAGCTTGCAAAACAAATATTGATAATGGATCACCACCCACCGAACGGAACAATACCGAAAAATACGCTACAGTTGAATCCACACGAATTCGGCATCGATGGTGCCAGACTAATCAGTGCCGCAGGGGTCTGCTACCTCGTCTCACGACAAGTAGCCTCAACGAACAAAGATCTCAGCGCCCTCGCGATAGTAGGAGCCCTCGGCGATATGCAAGACAAGAACGAGAAGCGGTCTCTCCAGGGCCTAAATGAGACTGCTCGTCGAAGACGGAGTGTCTGCAGGCAGTGTCCGAGTTGACTCAGACCTCGTCCTGTACGGTAGAGAGACACGGCCGATACATCGTGCTCTAGCGTATACTACAACTCCATATTTGCCAAACCTGAGTGGGAGAGAAGACAACTGCCTAACATTGCTGTCCTCTAATGGTATCACTATCAAGGAAGGAGAAAGATTCCGCACACTAGCTGATCTTTCGCAGGAAGAGAAGCAGAAGCTACTGAACGCTATAATCGGATACCTAACTTCAATCGGATTCAAATCCAACGTAGTGCTCGACCTCGTAGGCACCGTATACACCTTGATCGAAGAAGCACCGGGAAGTCCAACTCATGACGGCCGAGAATACTCGGCACTGCTCAATGCCTGCGGCCGAACTGGAAACCCCTCAATCGGCATCAGCGTCGGTATGGGAGATCGCAAGACCGCTCTTCAAGAGGCCAACGAGGTTGTCGCTAAATTACAGAAAGACGCTTGCAACCTACATGGAGTGGCTAACGAATACGCCTAGCGCTATCCAGAAATTCTCATCTATCTGGGTGATTCGAGGAGAAAACCAAATACAGCCAAGCATGACAGGCGCCTTCTCTTCCATCATACTCTTCTGGAAATCTCTACCCTGATCACGCGATCATAGTGGTCACCCGCGCTGAAGATGGGGGCTTAAAGCTGTCTGCTAGAGCTCCCCCTAAACTCCTTAAAATGGGTGTCAACCTCGGTGCAGCGTTAAATGCTACAAGCAAGAAGTACTCTGGTTTCGGCGGCGGACATAATGTAGCAGCTGGCGCACACATCCGTCTCGAGGACCCAAATGATTTCCTAAAAGAACTCGATGAAGCAATAGTTTCCCAGATGAAGGCTAATGCTGGAAGCTGAAATTTGTATCCGATATGGCTCATCAAAACTCGCGAGGGCCGTTACCTCAGCTATCCTTCCCGACAACGAACCAGTGAGTGGGAAACTGCGGATATCGACGAGTCTTGCTGGATCAGAGCTAAAAATTCATGTTGGAGGGTGTTCTAGAATTGAGACGCTACAGGCTACGATTCAAGACCTATTCCGGTGCATACATGCGGCAGAGGGATCCTTTTCGGTGACTAAAAGACGGCGACGAAAATTATGAACGATTTAAATAGCGCACGAAGAGTAGCTTGCTGAAATCCGAAGTTAGGTGCAAATTCCTTGTCTAAAGCGACTAGAAAAGTGAGAGACAAGTGGCGCATGAAGGAATGGTATGACGTCTATAGCCCCTCCTACTTCGGCGAACGCGTCGTTGCTGGTGTTCCATGTGAAGATCCGACAGCGTTGATTGGAAGAGTCGTGGAAACAACCCTTTATGATATTACCGATGACTTTGCACACCAATCAATCAAACTGTACTTCCTCATAGCAAACACGAAAGATCATAGAGCAGAAACTATTCTGAAATCACATGAATACGCGACCGACTACTTACGGAGTCTTGTAAGACGAGGTAGTACGCGAATGGACGGAATTTTCAACGCCACAACGACGGATCAATTCTCCACACGTGTTTCTGTCGTCGCATTTACACGTGATCGAATCAAGGCCTCACAGGAGCACGGCATTCGACAATTGATGAGGCAGATTGTCGAAGAAAAAGCTTCAACGTTGACGTACGAGCAGCTTTCACAAGAATTCGTCTTGGGGAAGGTTGGATCCGACATTTACAATTTGGCAAAGAAGATTGCGCCGTTAAGGCACGTTGGCGTAAGAAAATCAAAATTAACCTCGATTCCCGCAGGGGTTGTCGCGACACCTGCACAGCTGATGGAGCAGGCTAAAGCCGCAGCTGCGGCTTCGCCTGCTCCAGCTAGCTGATCAGTCCGACCGTCGATACATTCGGCGAATTTCTTCGTGTATTTCTTCCAAATCGTGATGCAGCGCCTCAATTTCTGCATCAACACTAGGGTCTATTTCCTGGGACTTATGGGTTGACAGAAAATCTCTCATCCGCTCAACCTCCTTCGTAACAGACCGTAGCCGCTCCTGTAAATCCGCTGTTCTCTCTAAACTGCGGAGCGTACCCGCCAGAATTCCCGCTATGGCTCCTGCCACAACTCCGACTATGAATGAGATGACATCGAATAGCATTCGTCTTCACAACCTACTTCGCTGATCATCTGTTTCAACTATTACCTTTGCGGCAACCGGCATTGTCAACCGGAAAGGTATGACCGTGATTGATTGAAGATGCGAAAACTAATCTACCCGAAAAGTAGTAAATACCCACTGAATAGTAATTGGTAAATATTAGAGTTACCACGTAACCGCCGAGTAATACATCATGGTCGTGACGGAACGGGTCGATAGCAGCTTAGAAGATGCATTGAGCAGTTTGAGGAGCGGAGGATTTGTGCTCCTTCATGACGCTACTTCACGCGAGAATGAGATCGATATGGTAATCGCAGCAGAGTTCGCATCGCCGGAACACGTGAGGATGATGCGAACCGAGGCCGGTGGATTACTCTGCGTGGCGTTGAGTAACGGGATAGGTAAAAAATTAGGACTAGTTATGATGCACGACATATTTCTCTCAGCCGCACGTCAATATCCAATTCTTCGATCTCTCAACGAAGACGAAACCCCGTACGGAGGAAAGGCGGCGTTCTCGATAACTGTCAATCATCGACGCACATTTACCGGGGTAACCGACTTGGACCGATCCTTAACAATTTGTGAACTGGCTCACCTCGCCAAGAAAGCAATCGAAAATGGACAAGATTCGACTAGAGAATTCGCGAAAGACTTCAAAGCTCCAGGGCATGTTCATTTGCTGCTCGAATCGGAGGGTTCGCTTGAAAAACGTAGAGGACACACGGAGCTCTCGGTGCACTTATGTGAATTAGCTGGACTAATCCCAGTCGCCGCTCTTTGTGAAATGTTGGATGGCAACAACCATAAGGCATTGTCGATACACTCGGCACGAACCTTTGCTAGAGAAAACGCGATTCCGATTATCGAAGCAGACCAAGTGATGTCGAACTTCTTCAAAGGCAACGGCAAGTTCTACGCACCACAAAGTGTCAACCCATGGAGTCCCGGATCAAACTAGGAATCGTAGTCGCAGAGTTCAATTCGGCGATTACCGTCAAGATGCTTGACCAAGCCCTGAAACACGCTACCGAGCTCAATGCCAAGCCAACGTACGTCTGCAAAGTTCCGGGGGCATACGACATGCCCCTAATGATCCAAATGTTGCTGGAGAAGAGCGACGTTGACGCCGTAGTCACGTTAGGAGCGATCGTAAAGGGTGAAACCGGTCACGACCAAGTCATAGCCAACACGCTAGCATCCAAAGCATCAGAACTTTCCCTGCGCTACAAGAAACCTGTCACCCTAGGAGTCTCAGGACCGTCCATGACGTGGAAACAAGCCGACGAGAGGGCGGAAGAATACGCAAACCGTAGTGTAGAGTCGGCTGTGAAGATGGTTCAACTATCTCAAGAAACTCTCAAGCCGACTGAAAGAATCTACGAAGTTGGGTTGCAATAAATTGCGCGACGAACAGATACAGATGACCGTCATACAGATCGACAACTACGGACCCTGGACTGACACGCTCGGTAACGATAGAGAGCACCGATTACAAGTATTGCAGGCGGAGCTATACTCATCATTTCAGGAAAAATTCGCGAAGAGAGGGGGTTTGGTCTTCTTTAACAGATTCGACGAAATGTTAGCTGTAACAAACGGAATAAGCAAAGAACAACATCGAGAAATTCAGATAGAAATCAACAAGCAGTTTCCTTTTACGGTAAGCATGGGAGTTGGTGTTGGACGAACGCCATTCGACGCCCAAGTTAATGCATCGAAACTGCTGCAAAAAACTGGAAGCGCTCAATCCGAAACAAGAAAGGCAGAACTCGCCTGTGAAACGACGCTCGCCGAACAAGAGTCATATGTTCAAATAATTCACATTGACATTGATCGAATTACTGAAACCTCTACCGATCGCGTATCCGCATTTGAAACAACGATGAAAGTGATGACGATTTACGCCGACCTAATGAGATCACTAAAGGACCATCACTCGCTCCTCTTCTACATTGGAGGCGACAACTTCATGGGAGTCGCCAATGGCGTCAGCGTGGACGAAATTACTTCACTCCTCAAGGACTGCCATGATTCTAACGTCGAGCTGAAATGCGGTATCGGAATAGCGAAAACCGGACGAAAAGCAGCTGAACTTGCCACAATGAATCTTCATAAGATTAGACAGGATCGCAACAACTTCATACTGGCGACTACCCACATGTGACCGCTCGAATGAGTTTACTTATAGAAAACCTCACAATCCTCAGAGGAACAGAATTCGAGGTAATAAAGAACGGATGGATACGGATCGAGAAGGGCACGATAACTGATCTCGGAGAATCCAAGCCACCACGTCAATCATCGAAAACGGCTGACGGGAAGGACCTCCTCGCAATTCCCGGCTTAGTTGATGCCCACATACATCTCGGAGACGCAGTTGCAAGAGACATCGGTACTGGATCTACACTAAGAGAACTAGTTCATCCCATCCATGGATTGAAAAATCGAATTCTTCAAGAAACCCCGCAAAGTACCCTGCTTCAGGCAATCCGTCAAACTATCCAAGCAATGCTTGCCTCCGGCATAACCGCTTTCGCCGACTTCAGAGAGGGAGGGTCCGAAGGGGTAAAATTGATAAAAAAAATTATGACCGACGGTCAGCGCGGACTAATCCTCGGTCGACCAAACTACTCCTTTTCCGAAAACAAAATTGAGTCCGACGAAGATCTTCCGGATAGTGTCATTAAGGACTTGAGCGAGACGCTCAAAATGTCAGACGGCCTAGGCATAAGCGGACCAAACGAATACACAAACTCTGCATTGCACACGATTTCAGAACTGTCAAGATCCTGCAGTAAATCGATCGCAATTCATGCCGCTGAAAGCCTAACGTCAAAAGAATTCTCCTTAACACATTTCGGAGAAACCGAAGTTAAGCGAACTCTAGGCCACATACAGCCCAGATTCATGGTTCACCTCACACACGCCACAAGCGAAGATCTCAACATGATCGCTGAAAGACACATCCCAATAGTGTGCTGCCCACAAGCCAATGCCGCGCTCGGATTGGGAATACCTCCAATTATTGAATTACTAGAACGCAAAATACCAGTGGCTCTGGGAACGGACAACGTAATGCTCAACGAGCCGGACATGTTTCGTGAAATGAATTATACCTCAAGAATGTTGAGGGCAGAACATCGAAACCCAGCTGTTGTCACGTCGAAGGATATCCTCAAGATGGCGACCCAGAACGCAGCTCTAGCTCTCGAACTCCACAATACAGGATGTCTAGAAATTGGAAAGAAGGCAGACATCGTATTTCTAAATCTTAACCATTCCAATCTAGGATTCTCACACGATCTAGTTGCATCCGTGGCCAACAGAGCACAAAGGGACGACGTCACATGTGTAATGGCTGAAGGTGAAATCTTACACGGCTCACTCAAAATCTGAAACTAAGACGAGGCCTAAAGTTATCCTCGTAGCCGCAATGAGCTTAGACGGAAAAATTGCCACAAGATCCGGAGATGCGCGGATCTCATCAAAAACCGATCTAAAAGCTCTGCATAAACTCCGAAGTCAGTCTGACGCACTCATGATAGGGATTCGAACAGAACTAATCGACAACCCACTACTCACAGTAAGATACGTCAAAGGGAGAAATCCAATCCGTGTCATCATCGATAGCTCAGCAAGAACACCCCTCGAGGCAAAAATGCTCAAAACAGATCCATCAAACGTCTTCATAGCTATTTCAGGAAAAGCCTCCAAGTCCAATGTCGCCAGGCTCCAGCGAGCTGGAGCTACGAATAATTAGATGTGGTCAATCTAAAATCAATCTGAAAATGCTACTGCGGGCGCTCTACCGACAAGGGGTCCGCCGCATCGTACTTGAAGGAGGAGGAATACTGAACTGGTCTATGCTAAGGGAAGGATTAGTTGACGATGTGCACGTAACGATTTCACCAATACTTATCGGCGGAGATCGAGCCACAACGCTCGTTGAAGGAATAGGTATGCCAACGATCAACCAGTCGTTTCGGCTTCGACTGTTAAGAGTGCATAGACGAAGGAACGAAATTACTCTCGAGTACAAAGTGAACCGAAATGACTAGCAACCTCTCAACTCTAAGTTGGACTCAATTCGCTGAACGCCTCAAAACTACCACGAACCCTAAGATTCTACTGCCTATCGGTAGTCTAGAACAACATGGTCCTCATCTTCCTCTGGCCACGGACACCATAATCGCAAATCATATCTCGCAATCCGTTTCGCAGAAATCAGAAAATTGCTTCTTAATGCCCACTCTGGTTCTAGGCTGCTCGCTGGAACACATGGGGTTCCCGGGCACCATATCTTTACAGGTGGAGACCCTGACAAACACGATTCGGGATATTGCGGTAAGCTTGCGAAATAGCGGACTAACCAAAATTTTCATAATAAATGGGCACGGAGGAAACAGAGCGACGATAGATTCCACTTTAATAAAACTCAAGCACGAGTACCCAGACACGGACGTATTCTCCTTCACAATCATCGACCTAGTCAAGAAGAAATACAGTGAGATACGAAAATCCGCCAAGAGAATGGTCGGTCACGCTGACGAAATAGAGACTTCGATGATGATGGCTATCACACCAGAACTCGTTGATATGCAGAAAGCGATTTTGGAACAACCCGCTCTGTCAGAAGCAGTTTCATTTGAGGGAGACGATTTGGCTAAAGTATCGTTTGGTTGGCGAGCTACCGACCTAACGAAATCAGGAATACTCGGGGATCCTCGAACGGCCAACTCTGAAAAAGGTAAAATTCTGATCGATTATGCTGTTGAGACGATCGCAAGCATAGTAAACTCAACGTAGTGAGTTGGTCAAATGTTCACGGGAATAGTCGAAGGACTCGGACAAATCGCCGATGTTGAGAGTACCAAGCACGGCACATTTTCGCTTTCCGTGGAGTTAAAGAGGCTAAGCCAGGGGGTGAAAAAAGGGGACAGTGTGGCGATAAACGGTGTGTGCCTGTCCGTTGTTGCCAAATGCAAAACCACAGTGTCCTTCGATGTGATCGAGGAAACGCTCCGTCGTACAACCCTACGCGATCTCGCAATAGGATCGAGCGTGAACGTCGAGCGTAGTCTCCGACTTTCTGATCGTATCGATGGTCACCTAGTCATGGGTCACGTAGATGGTGTTAGCAAAATCGTTGGCATAGAACGGGAAAGCGATCGATCAATTAAGATGTGGTTTAAGGAGCAAGACAATTTGGTCTCATGGATGATACCTAAAGGCGCAGTCGCACTCGACGGCATTAGCCTGACCCTCGTGGATGTTCTAGGAAACAAGTTCTCCGTGTCGCTAATCCCACACACTTTGACAGCGACGAACTTCAGTAAGAAGAGAGTTGGAGATCTAGTTAATGTGGAAGTGGACTTTTTCGGTAAATTCGTAAAGAAGTTTCTCGATGAGCTGGACATATCCAGAAGTTCGACTGAGGTCTAATTCGTGAAGGCCGTCATTCTTGCCGCCGGAGAAGGCTCACGCATGTGGCCTCTCGCTGAGACACGTCCGAAACACTTACTGCCAATCGCAGGAAAGCCGCTAATCGGTCACGTTTTAAGTGCACTCGCCGCGAACTCCATAACTGACGTCCTCGTTATAGTCGGATTTCGCGAAGAGATGATACGCGCCGCCTTAGGAGCCGGTACATCATTTGGTGTCCACTTGCAGTATCTGAATCAGACGAAGTGGACAGGAACCGCATCTGCAGTCAACGTAGCTCGCGACGCCGTGGACGAAGAACAATTCCTGGTCCTGAATGGAGATTTGATGCTAGAGCCGCGTGCAATTAAGGCCGTTGTCGATAAGGCGCGCGACTACAACACTGTGATCGGACTTATCAAAATGGATGCCCCATCGGAATATGGTGTAGTCGATTTGGACAAAGATCGAGCGTTGAAGATTTCAGAAAAACCGCAAGGGAGGAGAGAAGGTTGGGTGAACACCGGCATCTATGCGTTAAGTAAAGAGTCGTTTCGAGCAATAGAGAAGACGAAACCTTCCAAGCGTGGAGAATACGAGATAACGTCAACGCTGCAAATGATGATTGAGCAAGGAGTTGATGTGCGATCCGCTGAGATTGACGCGGTTGACTGGATGGACGTCGGCAGGCCATGGGAATTACTATCCGCGAATGAGCGAGCCCTTCTGAAATTGCGCCATAACCTAAAGGGGACAGTGGAATCGGGTGCAATTGTGAAGGAACCAGTATGGTTGGAGGAGAGTGCCATGGTCAGATCAGGTTCACGTATCGAGGGTCCAGTTTACGTGGGCAGGAATAGCGTTGTAGGCCCAAATGCTAGAATTCGTGCGCATACGTCTATAGAAGATAATGTCCACGTTGGTGCGAACTGCGATGTCAAGAATTCAATAATCATGCGGCAAACAAAAGTTCCTCACCTTTCATATGTCGGCGATAGCATCGTAGGCGAAGAATGTAACCTCGGCGCAGGTACGATTACTGCTAATCTGCGGTTCGACGAGAAAACAATCAGAATTACGATAAAAGGTAGGACGGTTGACACGAAGAGGAAGAAGTTAGGGGTGATAATGGGAGACCGAGTGAAGACTGGAATTCACACTAGCATAATGCCTGGGGTAAGGATCGGGTCAGGATCCCTCATCGGTGCAGGTGCGGTAGTAAACAGCGATGTGGCTTCTGGAGAAAGGCTCATAGTGAAACAGAGCTTCGTCCGTCGAATCTCGAAACCGAACCGCAGCCGTTAGCACGAGTAAAATCTAGTTTACGCGTGACGCTTGGCACTAACGATAGATATGACGTCTCGATCCTTCAACAGATGATCCTCGCCCATCCGCATTTTAGTTCTTGCTTCTGTCGCGTAAAGGAAACCTGACGCTAAGTCGGAGTGAATTATTCCCGCGAACTGTTTTGCTGTTGTGCCTTCGGGGACAAGATAAGCGTCCGGGAGAATTCGGCCTTTATGGTCGGTTAACTTCTCTGGGTCTTCCACGGGATAGACTGTTATCATCTTCAGAAGTTTGAAGAACGCTAGATTCAGAGCCTCTTGCACGCCCGTCGAACCTAGCGGTTTAAGGATTTCTTCTTTAATGAGTTTCAATGCGTCCTTCTGACCTTGAGTGAGTTTAGATTCTTGGATAATTTTGAAATCTCCATCGCCTGGTATGTACGAAATTATCCCCTTCTCAGAAGCTCGTCGTAATGCAAGTTCTGCCTCCGCACAGCATGGAACGGTAGGATAACCTCTCCCTTTGAGTTCTTTCAAATTCTGTGTCGCTGGGGGCACGTCCATCTTGTTTGCAGCGATCAGTATGGGTTTAGATAATTTCCGAAGCTCGGAGATCAGTTTCAACATGTCGGAATTTGTCCACGTTGTCGGTCTTTCGAAATTAAGTCCAACATTATGGCGTGCGTGCAAGATATGGGCTCGAAGTACTCCTACCCCGCTCAGTTTTTCTTCGAGAAGAGGAGAGAGCTCTTCTTTGGCGCCTTCCACCCTTCTGACGGTCTTATCCCAATCTTTCTTTAGGATTTGAAGCATCCACATATCTAGTTCATGTTCGAGAAATTGTAGGTCTTCTTGTGGGTTATGCGAACCTGGATCACAGGGCCTGCCTTCGGAGTCTGTCGAACCAGAAACGTCAACTATGTGGATTAACGCGTCGGCTTGACGGATTTCGTCCAAGAATTGATTTCCGAGTCCTCGTCCTTCCCAGGCGCCCGGAACTAGTCCTGCACAATCCACTAGTTGAACGGGGATCAGCCGCGTGCCATCAACGCAAGTAGAGTTTCCTGGTGAATCTTTCACGTTGAATTCTCTGCACACGCAGGAGGTACGAACGTAGCCCACTCCAATATTCGGTTTTATTGTTGTGAAGGGATAATTGGCAATTGCAACGTTCGCCAGAGTCGCCGCGCTGAAAAAGGTGCTCTTGCCCACGTTCGGTTTGCCAACGATTCCTACAACTCTTGGCAATTGTTTCCGAAGTCCGTTTACGGATGGTTTGATGGGATTCCCGTGATGCGGATGCCTGAATGTTTCACTTTGTAGCGGATATTGATGCCTATCAAGAGAGCGGTCAACTGTTCCACCGTACGAGAGTTTTCCAGTCGGCCACCATCGACTGCCCTAACGCCCGGAATTTCATTCGCGAGGTTCATGACTGACTTGCGGGTTTCTTGTGAATCCCCGCAAATAATTACGTCGCAGTCAACCTCATTACCCAAGTCTTGAAGCGATTCGGCGACGACGTTGTGAAATGCGGAAGCGACTTTCGTGTTCGCTGGAAGTATTCTTTCCGCTTGCTGGGCAGCTGAACCTTCCCAGACGCTGAGTGCTGTCGTTGGGGTTCCTCCGATCGCTGTGGATAGCGGTACGACAACGTCGATGAAAATTGTGTTGGGTTTGATGTTTTGTTGAATTGATTTTATCATGTCGATGTGAGCGGCGAAAGGCACTGACATTATGATTATGTCCGCTGCTTCAGCGGCCTTAGGGTTATCCAGTCCTGTAACAAGTGCTTTTTCGCCTAAGATTTCACGGACTTTTTTCGCTGCTTCCTCGGCTTTAGACTGGGATCTTGATCCAATTACGATTTTCTCGCCAGCTTTAGCGAGTCGTAGCACTAGCCCGAATCCCTGATCGCCTGTTCCGCCGATCACTGCTATCGTTCGTTTTTCCATTTTTTTTAACCCCTTCTAAGTTGGAAAGTCTTGGATAAATCCGCCACGCATTAGGTACTTCGATTCTTCGCGGGCTCGTTTGATTATCGCTCGAGCACTAGAGTATATCTCTTCTCTCGTGCGTTTTATCCTCGCCACACCCTGCTCTATAGCCTTCTCAGCTACGGCTGTAGCTTCACGTGGGAACACTTCCCAATCATCCATAGTGGGAATTATGTTCTTCGCGGAAAGGCCACGTTCTTCGGCTAGTTTGGCGAGTTCATGTGCCGCTGCGAGGCACATTTCATCGGTAATCGTCTTCGCTCGGACATCAATGGTACCGCGAAAGATGCCTGGAAAACCTAACGAATTATTGAGCTGATTCGGGAAGTCTGATCGACCGGTGGCTATCACCGCGGCTCCTGCTTCCGCAGCTTCCCACGGCCATATTTCCGGGATGGGATTAGCGCACGCAAACACTATTGCCTGATTGTTCATCCTTGCTACATCTTCCTTTTTCAGTACTCCTGGGCCCGGTTGTGAGAGCGCCACGCAAGCATCAGCGGCATCTAGCGAAGCATTGATGCCGCCCTCAATGCCATCCGCGTTAGTCATTTGGCATAGCGCCCACTTCTTCGGCGACGTGTGCTCTAGGTCTCGTCGATTCTTGTGAAGCGTGCCCTTGCTATCCACTAGAATAATATTCCCTGGTTTGGCGCCTTCCGAGATCAATAACCGCGCCAAAGCAACGTTTGCCGCTCCCGCTCCAATCATTGAAATTTTTACTTTATCTATCTTCTTCCCGACAAATTTGACTGCGTTAATAAAACCTGCAAGAACGACCGTCGCTGTTCCTTGTTGGTCATCATGCCACACTGGAATGTCCAACTGATTCTGGAGCGCATCAAGGATCTCGAAGCATTTAGGTTGAGCTATGTCTTCTAAGTTTATTCCGCCAAAGGAGGGTTGGATCCACTTAACCGCGGAAATAATTTCGTCAGCTTCCTTGGTTCCGAGGCAAATTGGGAAAGCGTCAATTCCTCCCAGATATTTGTACAATAACGCCTTTCCTTCCATGACCGGCAACCCCGCTTCAGGTCCAATGTCGCCGAGACCGAGAACACGGGTACCGTCACTTACGATCGCAATCGTGTTCCACTTATTCGTATTTTCATAAACCGCTTCCGGTTTGTTCTTGATCGACTCGCACGCTTCGGCAACACCCGGAGTGTACCAGATTGCAAAATCATCAAACGATCTTATCGGGCATTTGGGCACTATCTCGATTTTTCCGCGATAGAAGGGATGATATTTCAGCGCGAGCTGCGCTGGAAGGAATGCTTTTCTAAGAGAGTCGTCGTTCGATTTCATCCTCGTCAACTTTTCATTCATAGAATGCAAGTCACTTAAATAGCACCCTGACTTTTACCGTGTAGGTTCAAGACAGAAAGCTTCATTCGTCTAAGGTGAAACCTCAAAAAACTGGATGCGGACGAACAATGGGCATGTACAAGTACCACTCTCAAACCTGGAACACTAGGGAAAAAACTGACTTCGAGCGTTACGCTCGTCAGTTGACCATTAAGTGGAGACGTGAACCGACTGTTCACCGTGTAGAATCACCGACACGACTTGATCGAGCTCGCGCCCTCGGATACAAAGCCAAGCAGGGTTACGTTGTTGTTCGTGTTCGAATACGCAAAGGAGGAGCGAGAAAGCCGAGGCCTAGGTCGGGACGTCGACAACGCGCCCTCGGTGTCACACGATTTACTCGGGGTATCAAACTGAAACATATAGCCGAACTGCGAGCAAGGAGACGTTATCCAAACCTGAGAGTACTCAACTCGTATTATGTGTGGGAAGACGGGATGCACAAATGGTTCGAAACAATAATGCATGATCCACACAACCCTTCATCCGCTAGAGACTAGAAGACTGCAATCATTAATTGGCTAGTCACTTCGTGATGCACAAACCTCTTGTTGTGATCAAATTAGGCGGAGCCGCGATCACCGACAAGAAAAATATTTACGCACCGCGCATTTCCGTCATAAGGATGGTCGCGAAACAGCTCGTAGCCATAGAGGAAAATTTTTCAATAATCATAGTGCATGGTGCTGGAAGCTACGGCCATATCCCTGTTAGGAAGTATGGATTGACAAGGGGATTCACTAATCCTAAGAAAATAGCAGGTCTAACCCAGACGAAGTCGAAACTCCTGGAATTGGAGATGACTCTAAACCAAATCTTATGTCAACATGGGCTGCCCGTCATCTCGATGTTAGCTTCTGATTGCATAACGACTCAAAAAGGGCGCATCAAGGCATGTGACCTGGAGGCCTTTAACCGATGGCTAGGGCTTGGATGCATTCCGATGATCGGTGGCGACATAGTAACGGACCGAGCAAAAGGTTTCGCAATCATCTCCGGAGACCAAATCGCCGTTTACCTGTCGGTGAAGCTGGGTGCATCAAAACTAATCTTCGGAACAGACGTGGGCGGTGTATTCGACTCAAATCCGAACCTAAAGGCAACCCGCGAAATTGCTTCCTAGGGTTCACGTTAACTCAGTAGCCCGAACGTCAAGAACTAACAAAGATGTGACTGACGTAACTGGAGGAATGAGCGGAAAATTAACAGAGTCAATAACTGCTCTGAGGAATAATGTGCCCGTGTTCATCGTTAGCTTGCTGGAACATAGCAGACTTCTTGATGTAGCCTACGGTCGCAAAACGGTATGCTCTGAGATAACCCTGTAAACTCAAAGCAACGACAGGTTTGCCGTAACCTTATCGACGAGTTCAGCAGGAGCGGGGCCGATCCCTAGACAAGTCGCCGTGCCTGGAGCTACCTGCGTCAGCCCCTGGTCTTGAATTATTACTGAGGGTAAGCCTAACTCCTCCGCGTCACTGTGAAGCTTGCGAAGATCGTCCTCAGAATCTACGCGAACCGCAACCTTGCACTGACCTTCGTCATACCAACGTCTCCACCAGTCAGGATGATGCCGTTTGGCTTCTTCTGACACGGATATCGTCGCGTGAGCAACCTGTACTGCGATTTTGCCCTTACCCATATCCAAATCTCGCCTTACGACAACTACCAGTTTGAATTTGAATTCTGTCACCAGCGACTCTCCGCTTATCTTATTCGCCACCGACAGATAAGGCGAAGTGAGCGCAATTACACTTGGAACGGATTGTTCAATCTGTAGAAATAAGCACAATCATTCACGCAACTGAGGATCCCGGAAAAGTACAGGTTGCTCTTGATACAGTCTTTCCGTCCACACTTCGAAAGTTATTCACGCGTAGATACTTGGAAGGTCACCATGGAAATCCGATCGTAACGGTAAACGCTAAACTTACCAAAGCAGCCGACATCAAAATATTCACGCAACACTTCGTACCCAAACTACCACACAGTGAGAAGCTGATTATTCTGAGAAACCTAAATTTACTCACCGACTCGGAAGGAAACCTATTCATCCGCGCTCGACAAGCAATCTGCGTTTCAAGAACTAATGCAACTGACCGAACATGATCCTATCAGAGTGAAGATAAAGTTCAGCCGGTTTAGTGGGAAAACGGAAGTATTGGTGAAGAAATTTCTAGAGGTTGAAGATTCTGACTAAATTCGTTGATCTCCATATCGTTCCAAAGGTAGATGACCTTCAATCGACGAAGAGAATGGCTGAGTCTCTAAGAATGGCTGGATATCGTTCAGTCGCACTTACGATTCCAACCGCAATATTGAATGAATATTTGAAGGCTTTGACAAAATGTTTCGAACAAGTTGGTCTCGAAACCGTCTCAAGAATTGATCTAGCCTGTTCGAACAGGTACGAACTGCTGAAACTATTGAGACGTTTCAGGAGTCAGTACGATGTGCTGTCTGTAAAGTGCACTAATCAAAATGTTGCAGCAATCGCCTGCAGAGATCGACGAGTTGACGTAGTCTTCTTTGATCCAAATAATCGAAACATGAAATTCACACACACGCTAGCGAGGCTTCTCAACGGAGCACTCGAACTTAATCTATCTTCCCTGCTCAATAGAGAAAGTGGAGATGCGCTCAACAAGGCGATGAGACAGATGGCTGTAGCACGTGAGCATAGAGTGAAAGTTGTTCTGTCTAGTGGATGCACTTCGCCGAATATGGTCCGTGGCCCGATGCAAATTAAAGCGGTCGGAATCACGCTCGGGCTATCCGAAGCTCAATCAGGCGAAGGTGTCTCTTCCGTTCCGTCCTCGATCATTGAATCAAACAAGGAACGTAGATCGCCGCTCTACATTGAAGAAGGCGTCAGGCTTGTCGGAAGGAACGGATTAAAACAATGAGCAAGCGCTACTTCACGGTTCGAGTAATTTTCGAGAAACAACTGACGGAACAGCGTCTTATCGAAGCAATGGCCACATCAATCACTAAACACTTCGGGGAGGTCGGCATGGCATCGATTAACCTCCGACTCATAAGATACGATCCTGAGAGAGCTGAAGCAGTTGTGGCATGTGAGAAGCCAACGACAAATCAACTGCTCACGGCACTTGCATTTGTCCGAGAGATTGACGGAGTGCCAATCTCACTTCTCGTAATTCGCATTTCCGGAACCATAAAGAGCTTGTCAAAGCCGAAGAAGTGATTCAGGTACGTTTTTCATTCGGAATCTATACTTATAGAACGGGGATGAAGAAGCCAGTCCCAGTCAGATCTTTTTGCTGAAGAAATGACGACCTCAGCGACGGGCTGACCCACATTCTTCTGAAACGTTCTCAGTTTGACCGAATGACCACATAGTAAGTCTTTTTATTCGAGAATTCTACTGAAAGGGAAGAACTTCCCCTTAGAGGAATTTGAATTGTCAATGTTCTCTGTACCCGGAGCGTATGATCGAGCAATAACTGTCTTCTCGCCTGATGGTCGTCTCTTTCAGGTAGAATATGCTTCGGAGACAGTGAAGAGAGGCGCTACAGTTCTTGGGATCGCTTGCCCCGAGGGTGTTGTTCTCGCCGCCGAAGAAAGGGCAACCTCCAAACTTCAAGACCCTTCGTTCATGTGGAAAATCTTTCAGATCGACGATCATGTCGGCGCGGCCGTAGCAGGGCTCAGTTGTGACGCGCATATCTTAGTGGATCAAGCAAGAGTTTACGCTCAATCGAATCGGCTCCTGTACGATGAGCCGATTGATGTCGAGATCTTGACTAGACGAATCGGTGAGATCAAGCAATTATACACGCAGCATGCGGGTGTTCGTCCTTTCGGAATATCTATGCTACTGGGAGGCATAGATAGGAAGGGTAGTCGTCTCTTCTGGACCGATCCGAGCGGCGCCTTCCTAGCGTATAAGGCATGGGCTATTGGAGCAGGTGGCGATGGCGCGAACGAAATACTTGAAGCTGAATACAAGGATAACATGAGTCTTGAGGACGCTATTCTTCTGGCATTGAAATGTATGAACAAGGTTCTGGAAGAAAAATTGGACGCTCAGAAGATTCGCCTTGCGACAGTTCCAGCGTCAACACGACGGTTCACAAAACTCTCCCAGGAAGAGGTTGAGAAACATCTCAAACGGCTGGATTCGTCCAAAAAGGCCGTTAACCGATGAGTGAGAAGTTTACTACAGCTCGAATTTCAAGAGACGGCGAAAAGTTCGAAATTTTAGTTAAACCTGAACCTGCCCTTGAATACAAGATGGGCAAACCGTTGGGAATATCCCAACTGCTAGTCATCGAAGAAATCTTCAGTGATGGAGGCAAGGGGACTCGCGCCTCGACTGAGAAACTCGAGAAGGCGTTTGGCACAATTGATCCTCTGAAGATCGCCGAAGACATAATGAGACATGGTGACCTTCAACTCACAACTGATCAGCGACGACAGCTGGTTGAGGACAAGCGGAAACAAATCGTAGCCTTCATAAGCCGAAACTGTATCGATCCACGCACCGGAACGCCTCACCCACCCATGCGAATTGAACAGGCACTGAGTCAAGTCAAATACTCCATAGACCCATTTAAGCCACCAGAGGAGCAGTCTAAGGATATAATCGATGAGCTCCGATCGATAATTCCAATCAAAATGGAACAGATGCGTGTCGCAGTAAAGATCTTCGCTGAATACGCTGCGAAAGGCTACGGTGCAGTCAAAGGATACGGAACGATCACCAAGGAAGAGTGGCAGGCTGACGGAGCCCTGGTGGCAGTGGTGGAAATGCCAGCAGGCGTATACGGACCCTTCGTTGAAAGACTGGGAAAGATCACGCAGGGAACGATTCAAACGAAGATTCTCAAGTAGCTCAAACACCTTAGCCAAAGTATATGTAGCAGTTTTCGATGTTGAAGCCCAATTCGAGTTGGACCAATTGACGGTGCACGCTGAGAAGAAGCAGTTGGTTGCCCCTGGAGAGCTTCTAGCAGAAGGGCCATACTTTGCTGGCGAAAACACATACCGTGACGGTTCCAAGATCTATTCGGCAAGAGTCGGATTGGCAGACGTTATTGGAAACAAGCTTATCGTAGTGCCAATCAAGGGCGCCTACATTCCCCGGATTGACGACATAGTGATTGGTCGAATAACTGACATTGGAATGTCAGGGTGGCAAGTTGATATCTGCGCTCCATATCCGGCCATGTTGCCTCAATCGGAAACGCCGATGCAGCACGGGCGTGACATGGGACGACGTGATCTAGGGAACCTCTTTGGAGTCGGCGATCTAGTTCTAGCACAAGTTATCGCCTTCGATCGTACCCGTGATCCGCTCCTGACAACCAAAGGTCGAGGACTCGGTAAGGTTACGTCCGGCCGCGTCGCCAGAATTTCACCGGCAAAGATCCCTCGAATAATAGGAAAGCAAGGGTCAATGATAACAATGTTGAAGAATGAGACGCTTACGGATATCGTACCAGGACAAAACGGCATAGTCTTGGCAATAGGAAAGAACCCTGACCAGGAGAGAATTGCCGTTGAAGCGCTCTACATGATCGAGAGAGAAGCGCACACAAGCGGATTAACAGACCGCGTTAGAGCAATGATCTTAGAGGAAATGAAGGGAAAATAATTGGGCGGACAAAAGAAAACGGCTCAACTCGTCGACAGCAATGGGCTTCGAGTTGACGGACGACGAATCGATGAGCTTCGTCCCATCAAACTAGAAGTGGGAGTACTCGATAAGGCAGATGGATCAGCATACATCGAACATGGGAAGAACAAGATTTTAGCGGCTGTTTATGGCCCCAGAGAAGCGCATCCAAAGCACATAGCGCTGGCCGACCGTGCAGTGGTAAGATGCCGTTACCATATGGCTCCATTCTCAACGGAAGAGAGAAAATCTCCAGCTCCCTCACGACGCGAACATGAACTGTCAAAAGTGATCAGGGAATCATTAGAGCCTTCGATAATGTCAGAATACTTCCCGCGAGCTACTATTGATATCTTCATAGAAGTTCTGCAAGCAGACGCAGGAACAAGATGTGCAGGCATAACATCGGCTGCATTAGCCCTCGCCGATGCAGGAATCCCGATGAAGGAGCTTGTCGCCGGGTGCGCTGCTGGAAAAATTGAAGGAAAAGTAGTCCTGGACTTATCAGATATCGAAGACAAACAGGGTGAAGCAGACCTGCCGGTCGCACTCATGGCCAGATCGAACGTTGTAACCCTCCTCCAAATGGACGGATCATTAACTGCAGACGAATTCAATCAAGCATTCGAAATGGCAACAGAAGCATGCCGAAAAATCTACGAAATGCAACGCGAAGCCCTCAAAACAAAATACCACATCGTACGAGACGTTGAAATGAAGGACGAAATGGTGGAGGCCAAAGCATAATGTCTGCCACAAGGCAACTATCCCCAGTAGCCAAACTAGAACAGAAAACTGTCGTAGACCTCATACTCAAAGGGAAAAGGATAGACGATCGTGGAGCGAATGACTACCGTCCAACCACGATAACCTTAGGTATAATCGACAAAGCCAATGGCTCGGCGCAAGTACACCTTGGAAAAACGAAAGTTGTAGCTGGCGTAAAGGTGGAAAAAGGGACGCCATTCCCTGACACTCCTGACGATGGCATACTAACCGTCAACTCCGAATTTGTTCCGCTCGCATCACCAACCTTCGAATCTGGACCGCCTGACGAAAACTCAATAGAACTCGCCCGCGTCGTAGACAGAGGAATTCGCGAATCTAAAGCAATTGACTTGAAAAAACTCTGCATCGAAAGCGGGAAAAAGGTTTTCATGGTTTTCGTAGACATATACGTGCTGGACCATGACGGAAACTTAATCGATGCCGCCGCAATGGCGGCGTTAGGCGCGTTAGTGAATGCCAAGATGCATGACTTCGACGTCAAGAACGGCGAACTAAGGTTGAAAGACGCAATCATCCCTCTCCCATTACAAAATTATCCCGTCTCCATCACCACAACCAAGATCGACTCAACCACTGTCATCGATCCGTGCCTCGAAGAAGAACAGGTTATGGCTTGCAGACTTACCGTCACGACAGATAAAGACGACAATATTTGCGCTATGCAAAAAGGCGGGCTTGGCGTATTTACGCCGGACGAGATAAAACAAATCGTTTCAACCTCAATAGGCAAAGCCAGAGATATTCGAGCCAAAATTCTAGCCAGCGTGAAGTGAGATGGGTAGAACCTACAAGGTAGGCCCCTCCGGCAGTTTCGGAGCTCGCTATGGTACAGTAGCCAGGAAACGCTATTCAACGATCATAACCGGCCTCAGAGCCGCCCACGAATGCCCGCAATGCCACATCTCTGCCGTGAAACGACTATCCGTCGGAGTCTGGGTATGCGGACGATGCGGATTCAAATTTGCAGGCGGAGCCTACGCTCCAAGAACCAAACTAGGCGAGATAGCGGAAAGAGCATCACGCGCCGGTGTCGCCTCCTCAATGCTCGCGGAAATCAAAGCCCAAAAAGCGCGCCAAACAGAAGCAGAAACGAAGACAAAAGTTCCTAGAAAGCGAAGACGCGCCATAAGCAAGAAAGTAGCACCAACCCCCCCGGCTCCTGTCGAACTACCATCCGCCGACGATGCGTCTTCTGATTCTGAGGACAAGCCTACGTGATTGGGTTAACTACTGGCAGACAGACAACCCAACGGATGAACAGTCTGCTAAACGATCTCTCGCACGCCCTTCCACACGCCAAAATGATTAGACGCGGTAAATCAAGCCTAAACGATCTTTCCGTTAGACTGCTGAACGAGAATCTTACACATGCTATAGCGCTAAACCGGTGGCATGGAACCCCCGGACGCCTAACTCTATACAGCGTCCAAACCAAAGGCATTACAAAACCCATGCCCTCAATCTTCTTAAGCGAAATCAAACTTGGCCGCGAATACAAGAACTATGGCCGATATACCGTGAAAGGAATTACGTGTGGTAAGGTGAAGGAATCAACTCATCAGTTTTCTGAAATACTCTCAGCCGTCTTCGAAATCCCAGTGACTCAGGATCCGACTGACGTGGATGCGACGTTCCACTTGGTTCAATTTGGCTACTCAATACGGCTCGTGGTAACGTCGCCTCCAATGGAACGCGAAGTAGGACCATGCCTTACTATTTCACGACTACTCTGGAGAGACATAGGCGTCTAAACTTGTCGAAAGCAGGTGCGAAAATCAAAATACGCTTTCGATCGTCAAGAGAACTCAAATCAGTATTCAATTCGCTTACCCCTGAATTACATAACTCGCCAGGCCACCGTGCACATGCCTCAGCGAAAGTGTACCCTCGAACTTTACAACTAAACTTCGAAGCAGAAGACTCAACGGCCTTACGGGCAATAATTAGCTCATTCTTACGAATAACCAAAGCATCCCTCAATGCATGCGACACTCTTATGGTGGCCAGAGCGCAAAGGCGACGACGTAGCTAGAAATCGAGAGTAAATATGCTCATCGACATCGATAAGGAAATGCAGGCCCGAGGTGTGGACGGAATTATCGTCCTTGGAGATACAACACTGGGTAACCCTGACTTAACATACGTAGTTGGAGGTTCTCTGGCCCGTGGAGGTATCTACTTCAAACGTATCGGAAACGATCCACTATTGGTGACCAGTAACCTGGATGTGACAACGGCTCGAAAATACCGAATTGTTAAGCAAATCAAAACATTCACTGAATTCGGTTACGAGAAACTAACCACCAAACATGGACGCGACAACGCGTATCCGCGGCTAATCAAAATGATACTGGACGAATTAGGCATTCGCGGGAAGTAGCCTTGTTTGGCCGAAGCGACCTTGCAGGCGGGATATATCTGGCAGATCAACTCCGTAAAATGGACGTAACAATCATAGGTGAAAAATCGCCGACGATATTGGAATCCGCCAGAGAAACCAAGACATCGAATGAGAGGTCACTCATACGCGACATTGGATTGAAGACCAGCAGAATCGTCGACGGTACAATCGATTTATTGCGAAATCTGCGAAATAAACGTGGGCATCTTTACTCTGGAAAACGACGAGCCACAGTAGGTTTGGTGAAAGAGTGGATTTCCATAGCTCTCGCGAAAGAAGGATTGATCGCTCCTGAAGGAACAATTTTCGCTCCCGGAGTCGCCAGCGCTGATCCGCATAATGCCGGAAATCCTCTCCAAGAACTCAAACCGGGCAAACCGATCGTCTTCGACATCTTCCCACAATCGGAAAGAGGTTACTGGTTCGACTTGACTAGAACCTTCGTCCTCGGAAAAGCCGATCCGAAAGCCATTAAACTATTTGAGGCTGTCAAAGAAGCACAGGTAGCAGCACTTGATTCAATGAGAGACTCTGTACCATGCAAACAAGTCATGATGACCGCTTGCAAAGTCATAGAATTGAAGGGCTATAGGACTCTGCGAGAATTGTATCGAGGAGAAACATCAAACGTCACCTCAGGCTTCATTCATTCACTGGGACACGGCGTCGGTTTAACAATTGGCGAACGTCCTTACCTCTCGCTCCTCAGTACGGAAAGGTTAACGAACAATCAAATCGTCACTGTAGAGCCAGGCATTTATCTCCCAGGATTTGGCGGGGTAAGGATAGAGGACACAGTAGCTATTACTCGGAACGGTGTAGATATCTTGGATACCGTTCATCAAGACGAACTAGAGGTAAGTTAACTCGTGGATACCAAGATAGTGGACATAAAAGTTCCCGAAGGTTGCAATATCATACTCGGGCAAAGCCATTTCATAAAAACTGTCGAAGACTTATACGAGGCACTTGTGAACGCCGTTCCAACCATCAAATTTGGGGTCGCATTCTGCGAAGCGAGTGGCCCATGTCTTGTCCGTCATGACGGAAACGATGATGGACTGAGACAGCTCGCCAGTAGAGCAGCCTACGAAATATCGGCAGGCCATAGCTTCATAATCTTCATGCGCGACGCCTATCCAATCAACGTGCTCGACAAAGTTAAATCGACTCCTGAAGTTTGCAGTATCTACTTAGCTACGTCCAACCCGTTTCAAGTTATCGTAGCACAAACAGACCAGGGACGAGGAATCTTGGGAGTAGTGGATGGTTACGCACCGAAAGCAATCGAGTCGGAAAAAGACATTGTCGAAAGAAAATCATTTCTCAGAAATATCGGCTACAAGCTATCAGGATGATTTTTTCCAGATTTAGAAGCTGACAAGTACCAGAGCGCCCCTGTCGGTGTGTCTTCGATGGTCACCCCGACCTCTGCGAGCGAATTGCGAATCCTGTCCGAAGTGGCCCAGTCGTTTCGTTTCCTAGCGTCATCCCGCAATGTGAGTAAGAGGTCTATAACGCGATCGAATGTCTCACTCCTTCCAGTCATTTCCATTCGAAGGATTCCGAAAACGTCACCAAAGTAATCGAACGTCGCCAGTACTTTCGCTATCGAACCCTGTCCTGTTTTTCTATTGCCGTAAGGTTCAATGCTCTTAGCAAAAGCTATCATGGCAGCCAAAGCGTGCGGAGTGTTGAAGTCATCATTCATCGCTTCATCAAACTCGCTTTTGGCCTTGTGTGCTAATGCCTGAACTTCAGTCTCCGCTGAAGCAGTGGCTTCAGAAGTTTGCATCGATCGGAACTGGTTATAGACGGAACGTATCTTTCCAAGCACTTCTTCGGCTTGCTTAATGTTTGATTCTTGATAATCGAGTAAACTTCGATAGTGGCTCATCGCGAAGTATAATCGCAATGTTTCAGCATCGTGATTGTGAAGCGCTTCCTTTATGGTGATGTAATTGCCCATCGACTTTCCCATCCGCGTTCCTCCAACCATTAAAAGCCCGCTGTGCAACCAATATTTCACGAGAGGCTTCGTCCCCGTGGCGGCTTCAGCCTGGGCGATCTCTGCCTCATGATGTGGAAAGATCAGGTCCAGTCCACCACCATGAATGTCATAACTCGGTCCAAGATACGTAGTAGTTATTGCAGTGTCCTCGATATGCCACCCTGGTCTTCCTTTTCCCCAGGGACTATCCCATGCAGGTTCTCCTGGCTTTTGACTCTTCCAGAGCGCAAAGTCGATCACGTTCTTCTTGCGCGGATCCGGATCGATACGGTGCATAACTAGTTGGTCGACATTTTGATGTGAAAGTTCCCCATAACTTGAAAATTTTGAGACGTCGAAATAGACGTCTCCCTCAACTTGATACGCGAATCCTCTCTCGATTAGGGTTGAAATCTGCGCAATAATCTCAGGTACGTGCTCGGACGCCTTAGCGTAGAGACTTACACTAGTGATACCGAGGGCCTTCATGTCTTCAAGGAAATCTTGTGTAAACTCATGGGCAAGAAGGAGTGGATCTCGATTTACGCTCTTTGCTTTGTTGATGATCTTGTCATCAATGTCAGTTATGTTCATCAAAAAGAATAGGCTGAACTCTTGAGCTCTGAGGTAACGAGCAATAATGTCATACGCCAGGTACGTTCTTGCATGTCCGATATGGCTGTAGTCATAAACTGTTGGTCCACAAACAAACATGTTGACCCGGTTTCCATGTGTCGGTTCGAATTTTTCAAGCGTACGCGACATTGTATTGTAGACTCTCATAGACAATGGCATTCAATGGCTCCTGATTATGGGTGAGATCGAAGAATTAGACTGAGACGTTTCGACAAACGCCAACACCCATCGTCAACGCAACCACATTTAGCATCCGTTATTCATCTAATTAGTTTATGCCCCGTTGAGATGATGTGAAAATTCGAGAAGAGAGTTCGATGATGTCGGAGAGGAACCCGAACCCTTACACATATATTGATCGAGCAGCCCCCAGCTTGCAAAATGGTTGAATTCCAGAATGGCGCAGGCGGTCCTTAAATCAGATAAGAGCGATGAGCTTATCGTACAACCTGAAGTGAACATTGGCACTTTAGGTCATGTAGATAACGGAAAAAGCACACTTGTTCAGGCGCTTACCGGAGTGTGGACTGCGCGACATTCAGAAGAGCTCAGGCGGGGTATCACGATCAGGATCGGCTATGCCGACACGATCATTTATAAATGCCCAAAGTGCCGTCCGCCAAATAACTACACGACAAAACCGATCTGCCCCAACTGTGGCAGTGAAGCAAAATTCGAACGTGCAATAAGTTTCGTCGACTCTCCTGGACACCATAGCCTAATGGTAACGATGCTATCCGGATCGGCGTTAATGGACGGTGCCCTATTCGTTCTCGCAAGTAACGCGAAAACGCCGCAAGCGCAGGATCGCGAGCATCTATTGGCGGTAGGCAGTGTGGGAATAAGAAACCTCGTGATCGTCCAGAACAAGATCGATGTTGTAACTAAAGAAAGAGCGCTTGAAAATTATAAGGAAATTGAAACGTTCGTAAAAGGTACGATTGCTGAGGACGCGCCAGTTGTCCCGATCTCTGCACAACACGGAACCAACGTCGATATACTTTTGCGGGAAATTGAGAAACGAATTCCAACACCAAAACGTGATCTGGCAGCTGCGCCAAGGATGTATGTGCTCCGATCCTTCGAAGTTAACAAGCCTGGAACTGACGTCGAAGATTTGTTGGGAGGGGTATTAGGTGGATCAGTAGTGCAAGGAGTCTTTCGCATTGGGGACGAAGTAGAGATTAAACCAGGGATCGCGGTTCAGGAAGGAGGGCGTACCAAGTATGAACAGCTCGTAACAACGGTACGAAGCCTAAGTGTAAGCAGGGGACAAGTTCAGGAAGCGAAGAGCGGCGGATTAGTAGGAATCGGGACCGATCTTGATCCGTCGATCACAAAATCTGACTCGCTCGTCGGCAGCGTCGTAGGCAAAGTGGGTACTCTGCCGCCAACCCTTGCGAAAGTGACGTTAGACGTTAATTTATTCGATAAAGTCGTAGGTACAGAGCTAACTGTCCCTGTAGATAAAATCAAAACCAACGAAGCGTTAGTGCTAAACGTGGGAACAACAGTGACCTCAGGCATTGTCACCTCGGCAAGAGAAAGTATCGCAGACGTAGCTCTAAAAAAACCCGTATGCGCCGAACCTCAATCAAAAGTAGCAATCAGCCGACGAATAGCAGATAGTTGGCGTCTGATCGGATTCGGATCATTGAAGGCGTAGTAAGCGATGCCCGTCAAGGTTATTCTTGACTCTAATTTTCTGATGATACCGTTCCAGTTTCACGTAGACGTCTTCCAGGAAATAGAGTTCCTTCTCCAAAAGAAAATCGACTTCATAGTGCCGTCATTGGTAAAATTCGAGTTAACCTCCATTAGTGCAAGAGGAGGAGAAGGAGCGCCTGAAGCTTCACTTGCTCTCCAGCTAGCGTCAAGATGCCGAGTTGTCGAAGTAGCCCTGGACTCTGGAGAAACGACGGATGATGCTATCGTGAAAGCCGCAAAGAAGCTTGGTGCGGTAGTTGCAACAAGCGATATTGAGCTGAAAAAGAGGCTAAGAGATATTAACGTCCCGGTCGTGTACCTGCACGACAAATCGAAACTAGAAGTTGAAGGAATAGAGCCTGCGTACTTCTAGCTAGCGTCACAAGAGGCACAAGAATGTTCAGATTAGTAACCGTAGAAGACATCGTTAGGATCCCCCCACAAAGTTTCGGACACCCAATCGATAAGGCGGCAAAAGAACAGATCAAGTTGAAGTACGAAAATGTTGTTGACGAAGAACTAGGATACGTCATACTCGTCGTTGACGTTGAAGTAGATCCGGTGGGTAAAATTCTCCCAGGAGATGGCTCGACCTATCATAAGGTGAACTTCAAGCTACTGTCGTTCTACCCGGAAATGCATGAAGTTGTCGAAGGTGAAGTGGTCGAAGTTACGGACTTTGGAGCCTTCGTGCGCATAGGCCCGGAAGACGCGTTGCTTCATGTATCGCAAATAATGGATGATTACATATCCTTTGACGAAAAACATGGGGTACTAGTTGGCAAGGAATCTCAAAGGAAGCTTGGGAAGGGAGATATGGTTCGCGGACGAATCATAGCTGTCAGCTTCCCGAGAGGAGGAACTGGCGGAAAAATAGGCATAACTATGCGTCAACCTTTCCTCGGAAAGCTCGACTGGATTGAAGCCGACATTAAACGAACGAAAGTTGTCCGTGAGGAGAAAGCGACTTGAGCGAGAAGGCCTGCAAAAACTGCAGGTTCGTGAGCAACGGTCCCGTCTGCCCAAACTGCAAATCAAACAACCTAAGCGACGATTGGAGCGGACTCGTAATCATAATCGATCCGGCCAACTCTGACGTCGCAAAGAAGATGGGCATCAAAAACGCTGGACGATATGCCCTCAGAGTTCGCTAACTCTCGATCATAATGCGCGCGTGCAACTCTCAGTTGCGAACTCTAAGAATAACCAATTCAGTCAGACAACAACTCAAGAACCCAGTTGGAATATTAGTTGAAGGGAAATCAGTCGACTGCAATGACGCCCTGAGGAAAGCAGTCGAAAAAGTAAAGCCGTCGCCCACTATCCTTGTCGGTGATACGATATCGAGAAACGCCGACGCCTCAGGAATCGTAGCCGACGTGATCATAGTCGATAATCTAGAGAAGCGACATGAATCCGCCAGCAGAATCTCTCCAGGAGAACGAAATATTTTGCACCTCAAGAATGCTCCAGGAACAATAGAGCGCGGACGCCTGGGACGTTATTCGCTCAGCTATTCAAAAGCGAAAAAGCATGGTGATGGTCGAAGGTGAAGAGGATCTCCTTACCTTAGTGGCGGTCGTTCTTGCGCCCTTAGGCTCGCTAGTAGCCTACGGTCAACCTGATAGGGGAATAGTCATAGTTGTGGTTTCTGATGTGGAAAAGAGTCTCGCTGAACAGATAATTCGAGGGCTTTGCGCTACTTGACTGGCTTTACGAAGTCAGTGAAGCTGCACGAGCCACATGTCCATCTTTCGACCGGATTCTTATGAAAAGCCATTATGTTGGCGCAGCGTGGACATTTTCTGTTCTTTAGTTTCGCTATGCCTTTCTGTTGGTCGATTTCGTATAGTCCACTGAGACGTGCTTTATTCTCTTTCTTTGTGCTCACTTGGCTTCAGGCTCCTTGCCCTTCTGTTTTGATGTTTCTTTACTTTCTTTCGCCGCTTCTTTAGGTTCTTTCGTAGGCTCCTTGCTTTCCTTCGCTTGCTCTTTGGGTGCGGGAGCGGCTGTCTCTTTTGGTTTTGCTTCCTTCTTCGGTGCCTCCTTAGGCTTTTCCTCTTTCTTCTTAGCCTTCTGTTCCCTAACTTTCGTACGTTCCTCGCTCGGTAGGTTCCTTACTCGAATGTATTCTGGAACTATTAGTTTGGCTGTCGCTAGGTCATCGTAAACTTGTATGATGCATTCAGATTCTTGAGTACCCGTGCGAGTATGAATATCGACTACATAGACACTTTCTGACTTAACGCCATATTTTGATGCTACCGCGTCTCTGAGGGCCAAGCGTGATGGTGATCCTCCGTTCTCGTGACCAACATCAGCGTAGACTTCTTTGCGTTTCAGTAGGGGATTATACTCGTCTTTCTTGATTTTAAGTTCCAAATTGACTCACTTCACTATTTTGATTTCGATACGGGCTTCGCTTCTTTGGCATTCTTCGGAGCTTTGGCTTCCGTCGGTTTCTCATCTTTAATTTCGGTTGGGGTTCCTTGAGTCGGCGTTCCCTTTACTCCCTTCTCTTTTTGACCGTCTTGTTTCAGGGTGAAGTTTACTTGATAAATGTCGTCAGATATGCTGCGGCCACGAACGAGTTTTCTCCGTCGTTCACCATGTCGAGTTGGCTTAAACCCCGGTCCTGATGAAATGACAATGTATTTCTTGGCACTGCCGTGAACGTCACCTCTCATTGGGATTCCGTTCTTGTCGCAACCTCCTGAGATGAGAACTTTACCCTGTGCGATGCCTAGTGCCGACCCATCGATCAGTTCTCCCAGTGATCGTCCGATTAGTGCTTGAGCTCGAGCTCCCTCAACTTCGTTTACCGATGACTTACCCGTAGCGGGATCCGAAACTATCAGCTTAAATTTTGCCATCTCATCGACCTTGTTACTGTAACGCGGAACGTTACTAGCGTTTGTATGCCTTTTATTAACATTGTCAGGAGTTGCCGGTCAAGAGTGTGTATGACTTCGGAAATGGGTCTTCAATTCTGAAATGCTCATGAAACCGAGTTCTCGCCTATTGGCGCCACCCGTCTCCAGCCAGATGTGTTTGGGTTTCTTTCCTTCAATTTCTAGCAGGAAATCTTCGACGAGGAGATGTATCGTCGTGGCAGGCCATTCGCCTTCATACATTTTGTCGACCAAGATGCGCCTTTCAGCCGGGCTTAGAGACCCTTGAATCTTAAAATAACTCAATTTTCCGTCAGACGATTGCGTTACGCCTAGAATTGTCGTATCTCTAAGTTCGACGAGTAGCATCGAGTATTGATGGATTTCGCTTAGAATATGTAGCACATCGCTAGCCGTTATCATGGAGCTCATTGTCCGCTAGGTGCGACGAACATTTCGAATATCGTACAGTATTTATCAAGTTTCACAGCTTCTCGCTCTAGCACCCGTCAATAATTCGCAATTTCAGTCGTGGAGATAGATTTTCGACCTTAGCGGGTAGAAATGTTCATAAAAGGCCCGACTTTGCTTACGCTAGCCAATTGGCAAATGTGCGGAGAAGCGAATGCCAAAATCATTCTACGTTAAGTTCGAAGTACCGAAGGAACTCGCGGACAAGGCTTACCAGCTCGTCCAGGTAGCGAGAGACTCCGGAAAAGTCAGAAAGGGAACCAATGAGTCAACAAAGGCAGTTGAGCGAGCAGTCGCAAAACTTGTTCTGATAGCGGAAGATGTGGATCCGCCTCAAGTCGTCGCTCACTTACCTATTCTTTGTGAAGAGAGGAAGATCTCCTATCTTTTCGTCCCAAGCAAGCTGGAATTAGGCCGAGCAGCAGGTATAGACGTAGGCTGTGGCGCTGTATCTGTGCTTGAGGGTGGCGAAGCGGCGAAGACGCTAAAGGAATTGGTTGATGCGACCGAGCAACTCCGTAAAAGTGGAGCCAAGACGGAGCAATGAGTGCACCGAAGGAAAGAACAGAAGAAGCGATAACCCCGGCTGAAGTCACACAAATTATTGGAAGAACCGGAGTTACGGGTGAAGTGATTCAAGTACGCGTGAGGATTCTCGAAGGGCGCGATAAAGGGCGCGTAATTACACGCAACATTAAGGGCCCGATTCGCGCTGGAGATGTTCTCATGCTGCGCGAAACCGAACGAGAAGCTAAGAAGATCAGGTAGGGGCGTCGGTTGCCAAGGACCTACACCTGTTCTTTTTGCGGGAAAGACTTTCCGCAGGCGACAGGGATAATGTTCGTAAAAAACGACGGTTCAATACTTTACTTTTGCACCACAAAGTGCAGAAAGAGCTTGATGGTCTATGGTAGAGACCCGCGTAAGCTCAAATGGACAGTGTATTACGGTAAGAAAGAACGAGGAAAGTAGGAACCATTGTCGGTTTCCGAGCGAACCTTCGTCTTCCTAAAACCTGAAAGCGTTATGCGGGGATTAATCGGCGAGATAGTCTCTCGGTTCGAAAGAAAGGGATTACTTCTCATAGGCGCGAAACTAATTCAGTTGACGACCGATCAGGCGCAGATGCTATATCAGGTGCACACGGGAAAGCCGTTCTTTCAGGAACTTGTATCCCATGTAACGTCGGCTCCGGTTTTCGTGATGGTGTGGCAGGGACCAAACGCCGTGACAATCGCTAGAAACTTAATTGGAGCAACAAATCCGGCTAACGCCACTCCAGGCACAGTTCGTGGGGATTTCGCGTTGAATGTAACGCCTAACGCCATTCATGGTTCCGATTCTACGGAAAATGCGAAACGAGAACTTTCAATTTTCTTCACTGAAAAAGAACTTGTGAGTTACAGCAAGCCTACGGAACAGCAGTACCAGCTGAAATAGGCTAGAATCCCCACACGGGATTTTCACGCCTCTTTATTTCTATTAGCTCTTTAATCGACTCATGGTCGCTTTCCGTTAATTCACCGGGGAACTTTGTCATCATGACCTTAAGATGACGTTCCGGGACGTCTGCATAAAGGATGTCTCCTTCGTCAATATTCCTGCCTACGACTCCGTCTTCAATCGAGACGGCGACTTGCATTCCGACCTTAGCTTCTGGAACGTCTGCGCCTTTATCCTGAATCTTCTGTACGTCTCCCACTCGTTTTCCTGACTTCGTTATGAGTGGAGATTTGGCTTTCATTCGTCCTGAGAGAATCTCAACGCCAACTATGGCAGGGTTGCTTCTTCTAAAAACGAAACCTTGCATGATTCGGGCCTTACATGGGCGCACCAACAAATCCAATTCAGCTTTGACGCCTGAGGTGCGTTGTTCATCACTCCACCGCAAGTAGTCCTCAAGTAAATGGTAGATCACGTCAGACTTGAAGATCGGTATGTCTTGAGTCGTCGCCTCTTCTTCAGCGTCCGGTAGAACTCTCACGTTGAATGCAAGGATAACTGCCAGCAATCTATCCTCCTGACGAAATGCCTCTACCTCTGCGATATCGCGTTTCGAAACATCGCCAATGTCAGCCAATCGAATCTGAATTCCATGGCGTGATAATGATTCAGTAACAGCCTCGAGTGAACCCAGCGTGTCAGTCTTCAACACAACTCCAGATGTCTCGGTCTTAACGCGAAGTTTCTCTACTTCCGCTTCGATCATGCGAACGTATTCTTGAGCATGCTTGCCTTTAGGCACCGCATAGAGCGGTGATCCAGCTAATGCGTTCTCTAATTTTGGAGCAGCCAACTTAACTCCAGAAGCAGCAGTGACGCGTTTAACGCTCATAAATCGATCATGTGGGTCTCGAATTTCATCTAGCGGCTTTGGAACAAGAATTGCGCGAACTTCAGTCACGATCGGCGCATCCCGCCCACCTAAGACCACTGTGTCGTCCACTTTCAATGCGCCGTCGAATATGATCGCGTTGATGGTTGTTCCAAGTCCCGGCTCGTCTTTGACCTCAAGAACAGTCCCTCTCGCTGGCCCTGACGTGATCTCGAGTTCGTTGAAGAGATAGGCCTGTGTCAATCCCGTCAGCGTTGCCAGCAATTCTGGAATTCCCTCCCCCGTTTTCGCGCTGAGAGGCACGATAGCAGCGGTTCCCTTGAAGTCTGAAATCCTATCGAATCTCTCCGCTCTGAATCCGAGTCGAGACAACGTTCCCAAAATGGTGTAAACGCGATTATCTAATTCTGTTTGAATCTCAGGGACCTGCGATTTGAATGATTCACCGAAAGTTAGATTTGGTTGAGATTTCCATCCGCGAATAGAGTCGATTTTGTTCGCCGCAATTACGAATGGCGTCTTTCTGCTTTTCAGAATGTTAATTGACTCGACAGTTTGTGGCTCTACTCCCTTTGTGACGTCAATCACAAGGATCGCGATATCTGCTGCAGATCCTCCTCGTCTGCGCAGATTCGAGAAAGTTTCATGCCCGGGAGTATCGATGAGGAGGAGGCCCGGCACTTTGAGTTCGACATGGAATTGTTTCAGAAGTGGTCCTGCGATCGCTTCAACGGCCTCGCGTGGTAGAAGACTTGCGCCAATCAGTTGTGTTATTTGACCAGGTTCGCGTTTTGCGACAGTCGTTCCCCGCAGCTTATCTAGTAGAGTGGTCTTGCCGTGGTCGACGTGACCCAGTACTACTACGATAGGTTGACGGAGCGTCAATGTACTCACGTAACATTTGTAACGGAAGTGCTACAGTTAGCTGACGCAACATTTTAACGGTTCTATCATAATTTCAGAAGATAAGCGGAATTAGTTTCCATCGTGTCTTTCGCGCATATTCTAGATACTCTCGATCCTTCCGTAAAACGCGTTCTTCGGCTTGCAGTCTTAACATCGTAAAGGATAGAGCAAGTGCGAAGACAATCAGATTGTAATATGAGAAATTGTTGATTACGAATCCCGTTTCGGCAAGTACATATCCAAAGTACATGGGATGTCGAATAATGCGATAGAAACCCATCGTTTTGACGCCTCTGTTTTCGGGCGCTATGCCGAAACTCCTATTCAACGACAGAAATGCTCCTAGTACAAAAAATCCGCCCACCACTTCGAAGAACATTCCCATAGCAGAACCGGCATATCCGGCAATGGGTCTAAACAGCAACGGGGCACCCAGCCCCACGAGTGCGTAGACGTATTCGATAGGCCTGGATGAAAGAACGACCGCATTCTTCCTGATTAGAAGTAAAACGAGAGCTGCTATTTGATAGATGAAGAAAAAAAGCGTTTGTGGTTGTTGATACGTACTGAAGAAGTGAATATACGTATAAATGAAGTATAACGCTAAAACAACGAAGCATGTATCCGTGAGGAGAGCCAACGGTCGTCCTTGCATCATTTCCACCTCGTTTCAGGTTGAAGTTTCTACGGTTGCAACTTTCGTTCGTAATAATCACCATCCAGCGAACCTCGTAATCTTTTCATCAGAAACTTTTCCATGTTCCACTTCGGAAAACGTTGCTTCTAGAATTTGCAGCCCTTGCTCAGCATCCTCCTCAGATAATATGAGTGGCGGCGTAATTTCTACGACGTTTGAGTTTTGTCCAACGTAACCTAAAATTAGTCCGTTCTCCCAAGCACGATAACAAACTTTAGCCGTTTCCCGTGCAGCCGGTTCCTTTGTCTTCGTATTCTTCACTAGTTCGAGTCCGAGGATGAGCCCTTGGCCGCGAACATCGCCAATCAAGGTATGCCTTTGCGCGATTTCATTAAGACGCTTTTTCATGTAGCTCCCAATTTTCACAGCTCTCTCACATAGTCGTTCCTTCTCGACTACTTCTATGGTTGCGAGGGCCGCAGCGCAGCAAATTGGGTTGCCGGCAGTTGTGAAGAGGTGAGTTGCGGGTGCAATGTCAAGCATCTCCCTCTTTGCAATAACGGCGCTAAGAGGGAATCCCGACGCGATAGATTTTCCAACTGTCATGATTTCCGGAACCGCTTCTGTGTGTTGGATCGCAAACATTCGCCCTGTTCTTCCGAAGCCAACTTTGATCTCATCATCAACTAGGATGATGCCGTAGCTATCGCAGATTCGTCTGATCCTGCCAGCCCATTCCTTAGGGGGGACAACGTCTCCGCCATCACTCTGAATTGGTTCAATTATGATTGCGGCTACGTCCTTCGGATTTATCGATTTGAATATTGTATCCACAATAGTATCGACACATCGGATGTTGCAGGACGGATAATTCAGTCCTAGATGGCAGCGATAACAATAGGCGTAGGGTGTTTGGGTGACATTGCCTACGTTCGGAAAATTGGGGTCTGATTTGCGTCCTGATAGGGCCATTGATCCGGTAGTCATGCCATGCATCGCTCCTAGGAATGATACTACGTTCCCCCTGCCCGTGTAAATGGGTAATAGTTTGAATACGCAGTCGTTGGCGTCCGAGCCAGAGAGACCAAACACTACTTTCCTGTCATTTTTTCCCGGAGTGATTTTGATTAATTTCTCCGCCAAGGCTGTGGATGTTTCATTCGGAAAGGATGTCGTAGAAACATGCGTTGCACGCTTCACCTGCTCCGTGACAGCTTCGACGATTCTTGGATGGCAGTATCCCGTGTTAGCTACGGCCCACCCTGCCAGAAAATCAAGGTACTCTTTCCCATTGACATCCCATAGCCTCACTCCCTGGGCCCGATCTACTACCATTGGATAGAATCTGATTTTCATTACGGAACCTAGCGAGGCAGCGTCACGTTCGATAATGTCATCAATCATCGATTTCAGGGGGCTAACCCTCTCACATTAGGACGAGGTAAGTCATTATAAAGATCGAAGTGAAACATCTTGGCGGATCGCTGGAAATGAAATTACTGGGATTTGACCTTCCTATTGGACCGTCGGGCCATGCAAAGTGTCCAATTTGCCGAATGAAAGAGTACGACACTATAGCGCGTCTGAAACAGCATTTGCTATGGAGACATAGTAAGGTCATCAATCTTGTTGCAAACATCTCTGGCGCCTCGAAGCAAGTTTGAGGATCGCCTGTATGTTTCATGCCGTAAAGTGAATCACCCTACCGCGAGTATAGCGGGGCTGCGAATCCGTTTGCGGCAGCGTCAAACGCTAAATGCCTGAGCAACTGAAGCATTTCGGATCGACTACGCTCCGCCGATGCCTATTATGTTAGGTTGGCTGAGGTTCCGCGTCGGCAGGGGCACCACAGTATATGACGTACGACATACTTCTTTGTGGACGTGGCAATCGATGTATTCCAGCGGAAATTGTGCCGTAATGATTAGTACTGACGTGCAACATGAAGATACTAGTACCGTAGAGGCTCGCCAACATGGGCATCTCAAGGATACTGGTCATCGATGATGATGAAAACGTCCGTGAGACCATGTCATGTATCCTAAAGGAACAAGGGTATCATGTGGACACCGCCGAGACCGGAAAGCAAGCCATCGAAAAATCAGAAACAACCTACTATAATGCGGCTCTGATCGATATTCGTCTGCCTGACATGGAAGGGACAACGCTTCTTAACCTTCTAAAGAAATCGACGCCGAAGTTGATCATGATTATAATTACTGGTTACCCTTCGCTTGAGAACGCTGTGAAAGCGGTCAATGATGGCGCTGACGGCTACGTGATCAAACCCATTAATCATGAAGACGTACTAGCCAAAATAGCGAAGCTGATAAGGAAACAAGAAGAAGACGCTGAATACGGCGAGACCAAAGTTGCGGAGTACATCGAGACACGTCTCAAACAGTTCGCCATGCAACCAAAGTCCGTAGAGCCCAAACCCGAAGAATCAGAAGAGTAACGTCGACTTCGGACTTCGGAGTCAGCAATGCTTCAAATCACTCGTTGCACCCTAAATGCTGGAACGGTTGATTCAGCATGGTTTCTTTCGGTTTCTATGCGGACATGGATGGAATGACTTTCGATGAACTCAAAGAGACGTCTCTTGAAGCTGAACGGTTGGGCTATGATTCATTTTGGTTGCTTGATCATCTTCATTCGTTTCCAGCACCTGACCGACAGCCAATTCTAGAGTCTTGGACAACATTATCCGCTTTAACGATGGCCACCAAAAAAATTCGGATTGGAATCCTGGTAACGAACATACAGAACCGATTGCCATCGCTTCTCGCTAAGATGGCTGCTACGGTCGACGTAATAAGTAATGGGAGACTCGAAATGGGAGTAGGAGCAGGAGGAACCGGCAGATCGAGTATTCATCAGAAATCAGGATATTTACCGGAGTACCAGGCTTACGGGACCCCGTTTTCCGAGAAAGCATCTATCAGAATACGAAGGCTGGACGAAGCAGTTCAGATCATGAAATTGATGTGGACGAAGGAACGTGCAACTTTCAACGGAAAATACTACGCTGTAAAGGACGCGATCTGCAACCCACACCCCATACAAAAACCACACCCTCCAATCTGGATAGCCGGTCAGGGCGAAAAATACCTACTGAGTGTAGCAGCGAAATACGCTGACGCAGTGAATTTACACTGGAACCTTACCCCTGACGGTTTCGAACGTAAACTAAACGTCCTAAGACAGCATTGCAAACGCTACGGCACAGACTATTCACACATAACTAAGTCGCTTGCTGCAGGTGTGCTATTGGCCGACAATGGTCGAGAATTCTCAGACTTGAAAGAAAATTTAGTTGAGCGTTATCGTGCATTCGATGGGTTTACGCCGTACGCACTACAGGAGAGTGGAATTACAGGCACACCAGAGCAATGCAAATCCAAGATAGCATCTTTCATCAAATCCGGGGTACAATACTTCATACTTAACTTCACAGCAATTGAACAAGCCAGAATGTTTGCGAGAACGATAATTCCTCATTTCAGAGAATAATCCTTAGCCTTCCATATTTCGTACAATTATCTCGACACATATCATCCTATTTTTTACATCCTTCAGCAGTTCTGGGTCGTAGCCTTGTCGAACGTGTTCGAAACCCTTGCGAAACCGCTACCGCGACGCTCTGTCAGAGCACGGTTTCACCACACCGTCCGAACCCCAACTTCGTGCGATCCCGTTGATACTGGCTGGAAAGAATGTGCTTCTGATCTCGCCAACGGCATCCGGGAAAACCGAAGCGGCAGTGCTTCCCATTCTGAGCATGTTCATGGTTGATCGCGGAGAAGATCGGGGTATAAAGATCCTATACATCACGCCCCTCCGAGCTCTGAATAGAGACATGATGGATCGGTTCGAATGGTGGGGTAAAAGACTCGATATAAGAATCGCAGTAAGGCACGGAGATACAGAGACGAAGGAACGAGCCGCTCAGGCAAAGAACCCGCCTGACATGCTTATCATTACCCCAGAAACACTGCAAGCAGTTCTCACTGGGCGCGTAATGAAGCAGCATCTTCGCGCGGTCAAGTATGTGATAGTGGACGAAGTTCACGAACTCGCCGAAGACAAACGAGGAAGTCAACTAGCATTAGCCTTGGAAAGATTAAGATGGATAGCTATGTGTGACTTCCAAATCATAGGCCTATCAGCAACTATAGGAACCCCTGAAAAAGTTGCCAGGTTCTTAGTCGGAACCACACGAGAAGTCACTACGATCCAGGTTCCGGTCGGAAGAGAAATACGTATTCAAGTCATCAATCCAAGTCCCACACCGCGAGACGCGGAATTAGCCGCACAACTTTACACGCATCCTGAAGTTGCAGCTCGACTACGCTTCATGAGAAGCCTCATCGAGAAACATCAATCAGTTTTATTGTTCACCAACACCCGAGCCGTCGCAGAAATTCTCGCGAGCAGAATGAAAGTATGGGATATTGATTTCCCAATATCCATACATCACGGGTCCCTCGCAAAACCATCCAGAATCAATGCGGAGAGGGGACTGAAAAGTGGAGAACTAAGAGGACTAGTGGCCACATCCTCTCTTGAGCTTGGTATTGACGTCGGAAGCGTTGACTTCGTAATCCAATACATGAGCCCTCGTCAAGTAACCCGGTTGATCCAACGTATCGGGAGAAGCGGACACAGGATCGGGAGAGTCGCAGACGGCATTATTGTTACGTTGGACTCAGATGACACATTGGAAGCCACCGTGATTGCGCGACGTGCGCTAGATGAAAATCTGGAACCCGTAACGATACCGGAACAACCACTCGACGTATTGGCACACCAGATAGTAGGGCTGCTAATACAGAAAGGAAGATGGTACGTCAACGAAATTATGGAGCTAGTAAAGAATGCGTACCCGTATCGTGACCTCAACGAACACGATCTGCTGAGCGTGGTCAATTACCTGCACACTCGTTACCCAAGACTAGCGTGGTATTCCGAACAGGATACTGTTCTCCTTCGGCCGCGCAGGTTGAAGGCGCTATTCTCGTACTACTTCGGAAAATTATCGATGATACCGGACGAGAAACAATATTTGATCATCGATCAAAACAAAGACGAAGCGGTTGGAGTCCTAGACGAGGCATTCGTAGCGGAATATGCAGAACCTGGAAGAAAATTCATCGTGCGCGGCAGCCCGTGGCAAATGACGAGTATTCGGAGCGATAGAATTTACGTCAAATCAATCAAGGACCCAACCGGCTCGATTCCGAGTTGGGTTGGAGAGGAAATACCCGTCCCGTTCGAAATCGGACAAGAGGTTGGAGCGATTCGAAGACGCGTCCAAGAAGGGCTCGAGTCTGGAGAGGACGAAAACGCGATTGTAGCTGGATTTTGCCGAGATTACCCTGTTGATTCGGAAACAATGAAACGGGCTATCAGCGAAACAGTCGAACAATCAAGACGCGGCTTCATAGTGCCCACCGATCGACGCATCACGCTTGAGGACTGGGACGACTACGTTATAATTAACGCCCATCTGGGATTACTGGTAAACCGAACTCTTGCTAGATTGATCGGAAACACCCTATCCGAAGACCTAGGCGTAACGATCGGAGTGCAACAAGACGCCTACAGGATAATGGTTCAAACTTCACACGGAGCGAACGCTGCAAAAGTCGCTGAGGTCATTCTAGGATTAGCAAAGGTCGACATAGGCAACATGGTTCTTGAATCATCGAAGAAGACTGGACTCTTCAAACGTCGACTTGTCCACGTTGCAAGACGATTCGGAGCGATAACAAAATATGCCAACTTTGAAAGCGTCAACCTACGCCAGCTGATGCGAAGCTTCGAAGGAACGGTCATCATGGAAGAAGCCTTCAAAGAAACTCTCGAGAAAGATCTTGACGTAACGAATACTACGAAGGTTCTGCAAGAACTCAATCATTCGATCGAACTAGTCACCGCACCCACCTCAACACATCCGAGCCCAATAGCTTCAATCGGAATCGAAAGAATAAGCCGCAAGAGCGATTTAATCCCATCAGAAAAAATGAAACGCATCTTACTGGAATCAGCAAAAGCTAGGCTGCTAAACGAATCAAGAACCCTCACCTGCCCTCGGTGTTTCGCTTTCGCTGAAATAATACGAATCAAAGATATGCCGGAAAAATTCAACTGCCCTAAATGTCACCTGGGAAAACTTGGGATAACTACTGAAACACCAGACGCAATTGAAAGAATAAGTAAAAAGAAGGGGAGACATCTTTCGGAGCGAGAAGACCGTCTCATAAAGGAGATCAAGGACTCGTCTCTCCTCCTGAAGAAATACGGCAAACCTGCGGCGTATATCTTCGCTGGCAGAAGAATGACTGTGGTGGACGCGAAATCAGTGCTGCGGCGGACCCATCGCATTTCTGATCGTCTCTTCGAAGCCATCATGGAGCAGGAGAAGAAGGTTCTCAGACGACGATTCTGGTAAGAAAACGCATGTCTAGGCGCAATGGCGATAAGTTGCAGATGCAGTTAGCTTCTGGGCTATGACGAAAGCTGGTATTGGAGAACGCCAGTGATCGCAGAAACCAGATCCGAGCCCTCTTAATTGAATTGCGCTGATGGTCATCTTTTAATAAATCGAGCCAACAGGTCTTCTTACGTAATTTTGGAGGAAAATGAGCAAATGTCCGTAACGCAACCTAAACGTCGAACGATGAATTATGTGCTCGGTGCAGTATTGATTATCATAATCGTAGCAGGATTGGGATACTACTTCGCAACCCAATCCCAATCAGCAACCACTAGTTCAATGATGACCTCTTCCTCTACGGGCAACAAAGACACGTTGATAATTGGAACAACCGACTCAGTAGCGACAACACTGGATCCGGCCAACGCTTATGACCTCTTTGGTAATACGATCATCCAAAACCTCGGTGCACCTTTGTACGATCTTAGGCCTGGAGGAACCGATTTTGTGCCAGCGCTGGCCACAAATTACACTGTGAGTCCAGACGGCTTGACGTGGACTTTCAACCTGCGGCAAGGAGTAATGTTCAGCGACGGTACTCCGTTCAACGCGACCGCCGTTAAGTACACATTCGATCGCGGAATTGCGCTCAACGACCCGACGGGACCTTTCGTCGGGGTAGGATACGGTACGATCATCAACAGAACCGAGGTCACCGGACCATACCAAGTCGTCTTTCACCTGAATGTTCCATTCGCACCTTTCCTAGCCCTGATGCCTTTCTCGGCATCTTACATAGTTAACCCCAACTACGCTCCGTTCAATTCTGAAGTCAACTATACTGCCGGTGATCCTCGGCACAGCACGCCCATGGATCTAGGACCATACATACTCTCTGAATGGAATAGAGTTGGTGGAAAAGACGTCGAAATGCGCCTCGACGCAAACCCGAACTACTGGAATGCCAGTGGTGGATACCCGAAAACACAACACATCATAATCAAATTCTACAGTGACTCCACTACGCTGGCGTTAGCAGTGCAAAACGGAGAGGTCGACTTAGCATACCGACAACTACGACCAACTGACGTTATCCATATGGAGTCCAATCCAAGTCTCAAGGTATGGAAGGGAGCTGGGTCGTTCATCCAGTATCTGGTCATGCAAGAAAACATCAAGCCGTTCGATAATCCACTTGTGAGACGAGCCGTAGCCGCAGCTATCAACAGAACTGCAATCGTCTCCACCGTCTTCCAAGGTCAAGCGCAACCTCTATACAGTATAGTCCCGATCGGAATGATGAGTCATCAGGACGTCTTCAAACTCTATGGAGACGCAAACTATACTTACACGCAAACCGTCCTAAGCCAACTTGGATACAGTTCGACAAATAAACTCGTCATCGATTTGTGGTATGACCAATCAGGACACTATCCTTCAGAGGCTGATATTGCGACAGTACTGAAATCGTCTCTGGAAGCTAGTGGTGTGATACAAGTCAACTTGCAAGGCACAGACTGGGCAACACTTGATGGAAGCAATCTGCCCGCAGGAAACATGCCTATGTTTATTTTTGGTTGGTATCCTGACTACGACGATCCTAACGACTACACATACAACTTCTTCCAAACACAAGGCAGCTCATGGCTCAACGATCACTACTCAAGCTCCGCTGCTGACATGGTCATCGGCCAAGCACTCGCATCAAGGAACACAACTGAACGAATTATGCTCTACGGCCAAGCTCAGCAGATCCTGGCTACTGATGTACCATTGATACCTCTCTTCCAATCCACAGCCTATGCAGTCTCGAATCCCAACGTCGGTGGAGTCGTTATCGACTTTCCACAAATACTACGATACTGGCTACTTTACGAAACTGTAACGAGCACGACCTGAGGCAAGGCTTAATTTCGCCTTAGCCTCCCTCCCTTTTGTGACTCTTCGAAGCTACGTAATTACGCGAATTCTATTGACTATCCCGATGATCTTCCTACTTCTCAGCATAGTCTTTCTCGTGCTTCGAGTTCTTCCGGGCGACCCGGCCGCGATTACACTTTGGTGAAAGAGCCGTCAAACCTGCAACGCTCATAGCACTGCGTCACGCTTTGGGCACTGATAAACCGATAATCAACCAATATTTCGATTATTTGATTGGACTACTTCACGGCAATCTAGGTAAATCTATGGCCGATTTTTCGCCGGTCACCCAACAAGTCATGTCCGCGTTCCCCGCCACATTGGAACTAGCGATTTACGCGACTGCAATCGCCGTAACGTTAGGGATTTTGTTAGGAGTCCGAGCGTCACGAAGATACAATCATCCTGAAGACCATATGATCCGCGCATATGGAATAATCTCCTACGCAATCCCTGTCTTCTATCTCGGGATGGTTTTCCAACTGATCTTCGGCCTAGGTTTGCATTGGTTTCCTACCGGCGGTCGTACTTACCCTGGAATGGAACCCACGGGCTTTCAGTGGGGGACCTTCCATTTCGCCACGGGACTTTACACTGTTGACAGTCTCCTCGAAGGGAGTCTGCCGAAATTCTTTACCGCATTGCGATATCTTTTCCTGCCATCACTAACGCTAGGAATAGTCCTATCGGGGGTCTTCGTCAGACTAACGCGAATCAACATGCTGGAAAGTCTGAGGACGGATTTCGTGACCGCTGCAAGGGCTCGAGGAATCAAGGAACGGACTATCACGTACACCTACGCGTTGAAGAACGCATTTCTCCCAGTCTTGACGATGATGGGGCTTCAATTTGCCGCGTTGTTGGCGGGAGCAGTTCTTACTGAAACCACATTCTCATGGCCCGGCCTGGGCCGTTACTTGGTCGACCGAATTTCATTAAGAGACTACACGGCTGTGCAGGGCGCGGTCGTGTTCTTCGCGTTACTCGTTGCGACTGTCAGCCTGATCGTTGATGTCCTATATGCCTACTTTGATCCGCGAATCAGATTGTGATACCCTTTGACTTCACAAGAGAGACGAGGTGGAATCATAATGCCCCTCTTGCCTCGCCTGACTAATCTAGCACGTAAAGGGCCAAGCGGCTGGATGATCATCATCGGAGCAGTAACGATCTCCACGATCGTAATTATGACACTAATCGCACCTTATGTGTCTCCGTACAATCCAAGCGCGATAAACGTTGGCCCTATCCTTCAACCTCCCTCGAGCAAGTTCCCGATGGGAACCAATCATCTCGGAGAAGACATGCTGAGCAGAGTCTTGTCTGGCGGAGCCACGATGCTTGAGGTTGCGCTACTCTCAATGGTCGTATGCATGATTGGAGGTATCCCGATAGGGCTTTTAGCCTCATTCACGGGTGGGGTAGCCGACAAAGCCGCCTCTCTAGTCATGGACAGTATCTACGCGTTTCCAGGGCTAGTGCTTGCGATCGCTATCGCCGCTATGCTAGGGCCAGGAGTAGTCAATATGTCGCTGGCTATTGCAGTTGTCTATATCCCGTCATATTATCGAATCGTAAGAAGCCAAGTACTCACGATCAAAGAACTGAATTATGTTGAAGCCGCGCGATCTTTAGGAGCGCGGTCAACAAAAATTTTGACGCGCTACATTTTCCCAAACTTACTACCCTCAGTAGTCGTCGTTGCAACCATAAATCTAGCTGACGCAATCCTGACCGAAGCCGGGCTGACGTTTGTCGGATTAGGCTTGCCTGTCTCGACACCCGATTGGGGATGGGATCTAACCTACGGCCGTGAACTCTTAGCCAGCGGAGCCTGGTGGGTGATCGGATTCTCGGGACTGATGATCGTCATAACGGCCTTCGGATTCACGATCCTCGGAGAAGGCCTCAGCGAATTACTCAATCCGAAATTAACGGAACGGACATGAGCAGACCGTGCAATCACTTCTAAACCTCAGAAGCGTCAGTGTCGAATACGTAACCCTAAAGGGACGCGTAAAAGCGGTTTCAGACGTAACCCTATCCGTAAAAAAAGGTTCAACCCTTGCCCTCGTAGGAGAATCCGGATGCGGAAAATCAACACTCGGCTTCGCATTGCTACGAATGATCCCATCGCCCGGAAGAATCACAAACGGCGAAATAGAATACGATGGTCTCAATCTGCTGGAACAATCTGATGAATCGATGCGTCACATTCGCGGTGCACAAATCTCGATGATCTTCCAGGATCCGATGACCTCTCTGAATCCGCTGATGAGAGTTGAGGATCATTTTCTCGAACTGTTCCGAACCCACTCACCTCAAATCTCAAGGGAGGACGCAATCTCACAGACCGGACAACTACTCGACAATTTGGGAATTGGGCGCGAACGAATGAATGATTATCCTCACCAATTCAGCGGTGGAATGCGCCAACGAGTCATGATCGGTCTATCCTTAGCTCTGAACCCTCGGCTAATCATTGCAGATGAACCCACAACCGCACTAGACGTGATCGTGGAAGCACAAATTCTGGATCTCCTGAAAAACCTCAAAGAAAAGTATGGTCTAACCTTGATACTCATCACGCATAACATTGGCATAGTCGCGGAGATGGCAGATGTCGTCGGTGTAATGTACGCGGGCAATTTAGTCGAACTGAGTCCAGTCATAGATGTTTTCGAAAACCCACTTCATCCCTACACCAAAGGATTGTTGGAGTCAGTAGCAAACATGGCCCACCCTGAGAAATCAATGAAACCCATCCCAGGATCACCACCAGACCTCATAACCCCGCCGCCAGGATGCAAATTCCACCCAAGATGTCCCAAAGCCTTCGCCCCATGCTCTACACGCGAACCGCAACTACTTGACAGGAACGGGCGACTCGTCTCATGCCACCTATATGACTAGGAGCCACGCACATTGACGCCATTAATCGAGGTTAAAAACTTGCGAAAGTACTTTCCCGTCCAAAAAGGGTTCATGGAATCCCTGCTAAAGACAGCTAAACACAAGCAGTTTGTCCGAGCAGTCGACGGAATCAGTTTCACCGTCGAACGTGGAGAAACACTCGGTCTCGTTGGTGAGAGCGGAAGCGGGAAGACTACCACCGGCAGACTACTGCTCCACCTCACCAAAGTAACCTCCGGAGATATAATGTTCGAAGGAGAAAACATAGAGAACGTATCAAGTCAAGACTTTCGTCGACGTGCGCAAATCATCTTCCAGGATCCCATGGCGTCTTTGAATCCTCGCATGACGATAGGCGAAGCAATCAAAGATGCGCTCGACATTCACAAGATCGGACAAAACAATGAGCGTAAACACGAAGTAATATCCATGCTTGAAAGAGTTGGATTAACACCGGCTGAGAATTTTTACGACAAATACCCACACGAACTGAGCGGCGGTCAAAAACAGCGTTCCGTCATAGGAAGGGCCATGATTCTGAAACCGGAATTCGTAATTGCCGACGAACCTGTCGCCATGGTTGATGTTTCCATCCGCGCCCAAATCCTCGATCTAATGCTCTCACTAAAACGCGAGCTTGGATTAACCTATGTATTCATAACGCATGATTTAGCGACCGCCAATTACTTCTGCGATCGCATAGCCATAATGTATCTCGGAAAAATTGTTGAGCTCGGCACAAAGAATGCCGTCTTCAATAACTCCAAACACCCTTACACGGTGGCTTTAATGTCAGCCATTCCCGTACCGGATCCAACCTTCAAATCTCACAAGCAGATTCCGCATGGAGAAATTCCAAGTCCAATAAATCCTCCATCCGGATGCCGATTTCATCCTAGATGCCCTTACGTGTTCGATCGTTGCCGAACGGAAGAACCAGAATTACTCCAAGTCGGTCCAGCACAGGTCGTGGCTTGTCATCTCTTCAACGACCCCAAAGACTAGATTATCTTAGACAATGCTTTGTCCTGGCAAGAACTATGCTGGAGATGCTTTCGCTCATCTCGAGTCTGTTGACCTCGACAAAACCTAATTTTCGGTAAAATTCCTCAGTTCCGTGGAAGGGAATTACGCTGAAGTCGCAGTCTTGAGTTGAATCCATGATGGCTCGGAGAAGCGATGAACCGACACCTCGTCCACGATAAGCGTCACCTACCTGTAAGTAAATTATCTTAACCTCTTCTGCTGAGAGTCGGCCCAACACTGCTAATGCGATAATGATCTGACCTTCGTATCCAATCCAGAACTCATGCCCCATGCCGGCAACGTTGAATTCAACGCTTCGAGGTGTAATCGCGATGCCGTCAGCGAGGCGCATGGCTGAAATGTCTTCTACCCGGCCGACACGGTAGGTTATGCTCTGAGGCATTGACAACGACAAGGATAGCACCACAACGTTTATCTTAAATTAATCCGACTGCCACGTTCGCACGATCAGTTCCAATCAATTACAGGTTTCGGAGATACTTGGGAAAACAAATTAAAGTTCAGCGTCGCGGAAAAGGAGGCTCTGTCTTCGTATCACGAAGCTTCAGAAGACTGGCGCCCGTTCGTTATCCTATCTCCGACCCTAATCAGCCTCTTAGAGGCGTAGTCAGAGAATTAATGCATGAAGCTGGCAGGGGAACTCCGCTAGCGCTCATCGACTTCGGAAACGGCATTTCCTGTTGCTTGGCCGCACCTGAAGGGCTTTCCATTAACCAAGGAATAATTGTCGGTTCTGACGCAAAACCAGACATTGGAAATGTCTTACCGTTGGGCGCACGTTCCAGAAGGAACCCTCGTTTCAAGCGTGGAGCTGCATCCCGGTGACGGAGGAAGATTAGCACGGGCTTCAGGCGCATTTTGTCTAGTCGTCTCTCACACACCCCAAGGCACAGAACTTCGCATGCCCTCAGGAAAATCCGTGTACATGAACGACAAGTGTAGAGCGATGGTCGGAGTCGTAGCCGCAGCGGGAAGGACGGAGAAACCATTTCTCAAAGCAGGAACGGCGAAAAAACTCATGAGATCTCGAGGCCGAGTATGGCCAACGGTCAAAGGACAATCAATGATCGCAGCGTCACATCCTCACGGCGGAGGTCGTCACAAACATGCAGGCAAACCCACAACTGTATCTCGCAACGCCCCACCCGGTAGGAAAGTTGGAATGATTGCCGCTCGCCAAACCGGTCGCACCAAACGCGCCATCAGAATATAATGAGGTACGAGTATGACATTAACTGACCCTATCGCCAACGCACTGAACACAATTTACAATAACGAAAGACGCCACAAACGTGAATGTATCACCCGCCCCGCATCAAAACTGATGGGGCAGGTCCTGAGGGTTATGCAAAAGAACGGGTACGTCGGAGAATTTGAATTCATAGACGATGGCCGTGCCGGAAAATACCGAATACAGTTGCTCGGAAGGATCAACCGCTGTGCAGTGATCAAACCACGTTACGCAGTCGGAGTTCAAGAGCTCGAAAACTGGGAGGAAAGGTACTTGCCATCTCGGGACGTCGGAGTACTAATCGTCAGCACACCCAAAGGCATCATCTCACATGTAGAAGCACGAGCAGCGAAATCCGGCGGACGACTGCTTGCCTACGTTTATTGAGAACAACCGCTGGAAACCCTTTAATTCAGCAGCGCCATGCGAACTAAATCGTCACCACAGAAGTAGTAAGACTTGGCAAAAGGACCACAATACAACGTCCCGTTCAGACGTCGAAGAACAGGAAGAACCAACTATAAGAAAAGACGACGCCTCGTCATCTCCGGTATCCCACGCCTGGTCATAAGACCAACGAACAAACACTTGACCGCACAACTCATCGAAGCAAAACCGGACGGAGACCGTGTACTAATTTCAGCTCATTCGTCAGAACTCAAGAAATTTGGTTGGCTGGCTCCATGCGGAAGCCTACCCGCAGCATACCTAACAGGATTATTGATCGGCAGACGAGCAAAAGCGAAAGGCATCAACGACGCAATCCTAGACATTGGACTTCATTTTAGAGGCGCGGGCACACGTATATTCGGTGCAGCGAAAGGAGCACTTGACGGTGGATTAACTATTCCCCACGGCGAAAAGGCTTGGCCCAGTCCTGAACGACTTCACGGCGAACACATAGCCAAATACTCTAAGCTGATCTTGACAGATCAGGAAAGATACAAGAAAACCTTCTCGAGCTATCTCAACAACAAAATAAAACCAGAGGAACTTACTCAACACTTCAATGAGGTTGAATCAAAAATCAACACACTCCAGGAAGTTCAGAAATGAGCACGAAGGAGAAACGGAAAACTAAACCGCACACAGCAGCGAAGACTACTGAAAAGACACGTAAGCGCGCAACGCCCTCCACTCGGACAAAGCGAACAGACAAGAAACCTGCCGTTCAAGCACAACCAAAACCTATACAACAAACCATTCAACCGCAAATTCAAACGTCGGCTCCCCCGAAAGAGACATCTTTCTTCCTCGTTATTCGAATTCGAGGTTCATTTGGCGTCCCACCCGACGTCGAACATACACTCCGAAACTTGAGACTGACTAACAAGTTCAACGCGACGCTTCTCGAGAAAAGCCCGAGCATGCTTGGCATGTTAAGACACGGCAAAGATTACGTAACGTGGGGAGAGGTAAATTCTGCAGACCTCGCCAACCTACTGAAGAAAACGCGGAGAAGTCAATACTGGAAATCGGCTTACTGACCAGTATGTGAAGGACTTCTTAGCTCAACAATCAATCGATAGTCTTGCGGACGCTCTTGCTAACGGTGAAATAAAACTGAAAACCCTCTGGCAAAAAGGGGTCAAAGCAGTCTTCAGATTACATCCACCCTCCGGAGGTTTCTCTGGTACAATGAAACGACCATTCAATAGTAGAGGAGAGCTAGGATATCGGCATACCGAAATCTCCGTTCTAATGTCGAAGATGACTTAATCGTAGACACGATTACATCTTGACTTCCAAGCTCCGGCCTAAGGAAAAGAACCGACAACTCAGCGTAATTCCAGTAAAACTTCCAAGGATTAAACCCCACCAACCATTAGACTCAATCATCATACATGCTTTCGAACAGCACGGTCTGACACCACATACGGGCGACGTCGTGACGGTTGCCAGCAAGGTCGCGTCGATCTCAGAGGGGCAAATAATTCAGCTCAACCTCGTTCAACCCTCGAAACTCGCTGATCTCGTGAGTGCAAGGTGGAGCATAGATAGACGACTGGCGCAAGTTATAATTGACGAGTCCGACGCTGTTCTCGGCGGCGTAAAGGGATTCGTTCTAACCATCAAGCACGGAATTCTCACACCAAATGCTGGCGTCGACGAGAAGAATTCCATGCTGGGAACGGTAACTACTTGGCCGAAAAACCCGGATCTCACAGCAGATAGACTTAGGATGAGTTTACGGAAACGATTCCATGCAAATGTCGGCGTAGAAATAGTTGACAGCCGAGTTACCGCACTGAGAATGGGAACGATTGGTCTAGCTATCGGGATTTCAGGTTTCTCACCAATCCGCGACGAACGAGGCGAGAAGGATCTTTACGGTAGGATAGTGAGAACGACTCGAGCCGACATCGCTGATGACATTGCTTCGGCATCACATTTGGTAATGGGAGAGAGAAACGAACGAGTTGGTCTCGTTCTGGTTAGAGGAGCTAGAATACGCTTAGGCCAGTTCTCATCTGAACTCGTTCGGCTGAGCAAGCGTCAGTGCCTGATTTCCGCAAACCTGCCGTTGCACGCAATTTCTCAAATCTATTAAGTCATGTAAGGCCGGCGGCACGATAGAGCATGTCCATGGCTCGCATATTGTTGAGGCTGTCTGAAATGGGATATTTCTGTTCACGATCGTTCAGAATACTGTCAGCAAAATCTTCTGCGAGCAACAAATACGGGTTGACGTTCTGACAAGCAATCGTTTCCGTTGAGTCGCCCCTGCACACAATCTCAGGCTTAACAAAACCTGGTTCAAATGCCGCAGGAATCTCCAGAGTTCCCTTACTACCTACGATTTCTATCGGATGACGCAGCATGGTCTGGAACCCGGAATCGAATAGAGCGATTTCGTCGTTCGGGAACTGCATAATACCAACGAACACATCGTCAACGCCGTTAGCGTGAATATGCGCCGTTGCCCGCACTTGAATCGGTTCGCATCCAGCTAGCAGTCTCGAGACATTTACACAATAACAGCCGACGTCGTAGAGCGAGCCGCCTCCAAGTTCCTTGTTCAAGCGAATATCCTTAGGGTCGTCGAGTTTGAAGGTGAAAGCGCTCTTTATGAGAGAAATTTTGCCGATACGTCCGTTGTCCATCAATTGCTTCAGTTTTGCTATGTGCGGATAGTACCTGTACATGAAATTCTCACATAGCCTCACGTCGGCTCTACGACACGCCTCAGCCATCTCTTCACTTTCTCGAGTGTTCAAGCCTAATGGTTTTTCACAAAGTACATGTTTTCTGTTTTCAGCCGCTAGGATTGTCCACTTATGATGCATGCTATTGGGAAGTGAAATGTATACTGCGTCAACATCCTTCGATTCAAGAAGCTCTGAATAATCGCCGTAATAGGCCGAGATTCCGAGTGACTGCGCCACCTTACGTGCTCTACTTTCATCTCGACTTGCGATCGCGACAACTTTCCCATTTGCGGTCTTGTTTATGGCGGGAATTACCCAGTCGACACCTATCCTTGCTGTACTCACAACCCCCCAGTTGACCACTTTCTTCAAAAGAATACGCGCCAAACGCTTACGTTCCTAACGTCTAGTTAAGCTTCTTCATGATTACAAGATTCGAACTTTAACGCCTACAGGAACTTGTCAGCGTGATGACAGGCTACGAAGTGGTCCTTGATCAGATCATCCTTCAATGTCGGAGCCGTTTCTCTGCAAATGTCGGTTGCGTGTGGGCATCTTGGATGAAATCGGCACGCGTTAGGCGGATTTATTGGACTTGGTACCTCTCCGGGCAGAATTATTCGAATCGTTTTATGCTCGACGTCAGGCACAGGGACAGCGGCGATTAACGCCTGCGTGTAAGGATGTAGTGGTTTATCGAATAGAATATCTGTTTGGGCAAGTTCAACGATTTCACCTAAGTACATGACCGCCGACTCGGTGGCTGATCTGCCGAACCGAACTTAGATCATGGGATATGTAGAGATATGCGAGGTTTTCACGCTTTTGGAGTGCGATGAGCAGGTTGAGAATCTGGGTGCGGATAGATACGTCGAGTGAAGATACAGGTTCGTCGAGGATTATGAACTTCGGGTTCACTGCCAATGCACGGGCTATGGCTATCCGCTGACGTTGACCGCCGCTGAATTCGTGCGGGTATCTTTCGGCATGATAATCTTCGAGGTTAACCATTCTCAGTAGTTCTGATACTCGTTGTCGCCATTGTGGTTTTGGGATATTTTTGTGGATTGCGAAGACTTCGGTGATGATATCATAAATCGTCATTCTCGGATCGAGTGAACTGTATGGGTTTTGAAATACCATCTGCATTCTGCTTCTGAGCTTTCTTGCGCTCTCCTTGTCGCTCGAGAAGACTTGGCATACGTTGGTTTGTTCGAAGATCACAGTTCCGGACGTGGGCTTCTCGAGGAACAGAATGACTTTGCCGGTCGTCGTTTTACCGCATCCACTTTCACCGACAAGGCCAAGAGTCTCTCCTCGCGATATGGTAAAACTTACGTTATCGACAGCATGTATCTCACCAATTGTCTTACGCCCAAATATGCCGCGTTCGACAACGTCGAAATGTTTGACTAGAGAGTCAACGGAAAGAAGAGTCTCTTGATTAGCCGCCATCTTAGTTAGCTCTGCCTTCGAGTCTAAGTTCTCGCCATAAGTGACATGCAACGTAGTGTCCGCCCTCTACTTCTTCAAGTGCCGGAACTTCTCTGCTGCAAATCTCCTTAGCATATTTGCATCTTGGATGAAAGACACAACCGGATGGTGGTTCGATTAAGTTTGGAATATTCCCAGGTATGACCTCCAACGCACGAGTACGTCTTATGCTTGGCACGGCCTTCAGAAGCGCTTCTGTGTAGGGATGTTTCGGATCGGTGAAGACGCTTCGTGTATCGGCAACTTCCATCACTTTACCCGCGTAAGCTACGGTAACTCGTTTCGTGAGGTCCGCGACTATACCCATATCATGAGTTATCATGACCATGCTCATCTCATATTCAGCTTGCAGTTCCTTGAGCAACTCCAAAACCTGGGCTTGAATCGTCACGTCGAGGCTAGTTGTAGGCTCGTCAGCGAGAAGTAGCGAAGGCTCACACGATAGCGCTCGCGCTATTGCCACTCGCTGTTTCATGCCACCGCTCAGCTCGTGCGGGTAGGCCCTCATCCTCTTCTTTGATTCCGAGATGCCTACTCGTGTGAGAAGAGACTCAGCCTTTTGAATCGCCTCGCGTTTGTTGACGTGTTGGTGAAGAGTTATGATGTCCGTTAGTTGTTTCTCTACGGTGTAGACCGGATTCAGTGAACTCGAGGGGTCTTGAAAGATGACTGATATTTTTGAACCTCTGAGCATTCGCATTTCCTCCTCTGACTTCTGCAGGATGTTCGCTCCCTGAAATTTGATTGATCCTTCGACGATACGCCCCGGGGGAGGCACTATGCGCAAGATTGACTGAGCAGTTACCGATTTGCCTGAACCGGACTCACCCACCAGACCCACCGTTTCGCTTTTGGCGACATCAATGGAAATTCCATCTACAGCTTTCACGACGCCGGCTTCAGTGTAGAAGTAAGTGCGGAGGTTGGATACTTCGAGGAGTTTTCCAATCATCTGTTCTTCTACTCTCGTAGCCTGGGATTAAGAGCATCAGACAAGCCGTCGCCCATCAAATTGAATCCAAGCACACACACGACCACGGCTAACCCTGGAAAAAGTGATACCCACCATTCCGTTCTGATGTAAGGAAATCCCTCGTTCAACAGCAAACCCCAGGTCGGGGTATTCGCGTCTCCAAATCCTAGGAAACTAACCGCAACTTCTGTCAAAATGAAGCCTGCAATCCCTAGGGTTGCTATTACAATTACGGGAGAGAGAATGTTAGGCACGATATGCCTGAATAGAATCCGCATCGAACCGGCACCTAAGGATCGTGCAGCTTGCACGAACTCCATCTGTTTCACTCTCAGCGTCTCACCTCGCACTATGAAACTGATTCCTGACCATCCGAAGAAAGAGAGGATAAGGACGATTAACGTCAACCCTAGACCCTTGAAGATTAGTACTGAAAACACTCGTGCGAAGAGAAGTATGAGTAGGAGCGCAGGAAACACAAAAAACATTTGGGTTAACCCAAGCAGCACGTCTGACACGATTCCCTCAAAGTAACCTGCAAAAGCTCCAATCGCTATTCCGATTAATGTTGTTAGTAGACTTGCTGCGAGACCAACATACAAATCGTTACGCGTACCATCTATTACCTCGCTGAAAACATCTATTCCCGATTCCTCAACTCCGAACGGATGCTTCAACGACGGTGGCTGCCCCGCATCACCTTGGTAGAGTGGAGCGTAGCTGCGAGGTGGATAGGGCGCCAGATAGGGCCCTACAAGGGCTATAATGATGAAGAATAGGACTATCGCGCCACCAATTATTCCTGACTTATTTCTGCGGAATCTTCGCCATGCGACCGCCCATTGATTCGCTCCACGACTATTGCCTCTCATCGTATTCGCCTCTTGTTCTAGTCTATCCTTACTCGCGGGTCGAGCGTCGCGTATACGATATCTGTCACCAGATTCGCAACCAGTACCATGATTGTTATTACAATAGTTATGCCCTGAACTAGCGGGATGTCAAGATTTGAAGCGGCTTGTGTGAATGCGTAGCCGAGCCCTGGCCAAGAAAAAGTTGTTTCTGTTGCAGGAGCACCTGCCAAGGAGGCTCCAAATCCAAGGCCAATGATTGTTACGATGGGGCTTATCGCGTTTCTTAACGCGTAACGATAGGTAACTCGACGATCACTAAGCCCGCTCGCTCTAGCTGCAAGTATGTAGTCCTGTCGCAAGACGTCAAGCATATTCGCTCTTACTAATCTGACGATGGTTGCCAGGCCAACATACGTGAGGACTGCCACCGGCAAGATCAAGTGAGCAATCTGATCTAAGACCGGGTTACCCCACCACACGAACGATATCCCCGTAGCCCCGCTACTGGGCAACCAGCCCAGATCATACGAAAAAATAATTATTAAAATAATTCCAAGCCAGAAAGTTGGCATCGAGAAACCGAAAACTGCGATTGACGTAATAACATAATCTGCCTTCGAATACTGGTTCTTCGCAGAGTATATCCCGATCGGGATTCCGATCACTATTGCAAGAAAAAGTGAGATGATCTGCAACTCCATGGTGGTCCAAGCCCATGACCAAATTTGTGACGCAACTGGCCGACCTGAAATGGACACTCCAAGATTGCCGTGCATAAGATCCCACAACCAGAAAACAAATCTCTCATACACAGGAACATCAAGATGGTAGTACCTGCGCAAAGCATCCAAGACCTGCGGGGTTAGGATTTCTTAACCCAAGTCTAATCAGGTTAATTGGATTGCCAGCAGCATTACCGATCAAAAACGTCAGAATTGCGACGCCCAGGAAAACGGGTATCATGAATAGCAAGCGTCTAATCATGTAACGGACTATGCTTGCCAATTAGACTCAATTCGATTGCTCGAACTAAGAGGCAATTAACGTTTGCCATCCCACTTCTGAAGCAGCACGCGTTTAATTCGTCCGTGAAGACCTGATGTTCCGCATTTCGGTGTCAGCTGACGGCTTTGAAATTCGTATCAATTCATTGCTTGATTCTCATGTTATGTGGTGAGAAGATCGAAAGGAAATCGCGTGGATTAAATCGGAGTTGATGTTGCACCCACACTGATTTTTGAGTCTAACGGTACCGTCCGCTCGCGAGCTTATAACTGAGTAGGAAATCTTCAAATCCAATTCTATTTGATGGACAGACAACTAAATGCAACGAATAATTTTTGGCGCGAATGTGCCTCAAATCGGAAACGATTACGAAACCGTGAAACGAACGGCTCTTGAATGTGAGAAATACGGATTCGATTTCGTATGGATCTCAGACCATCTACAAGATATCTCGTCAACGAAATCCTACATGGAATGCTGGACAACCCTTTCTGCGCTTGCTGAAGCGACAAGGAGTATTAGACTTTGCACGATTCTCCTCAACAATCTATTTCGACATCCGACGTTGGTTGCTAAGATGGCAGCTACCCTTGATGGGATCAGCAGAGGGAGACTTGATTTCGGCATAGGCGCGGGATGGTTAGAGGATGAATGCGTCTCAAATGGCATTCAGTTCCCCGGACCAGCCTCCAGAGTTGAGCGTCTTGATGAAGCGATCGAAATTATTAGAAATCTCTGGACAAGGGATGACGTAACTTTCGAAGGTAAACACTACTCATTAATGCACGCGTCATCAAACCCTAAACCTGTTCAGCGTCCACATCCGCCAATCTGGACTGGCATTATGTATGGCGGTAGCCACATGCTGAGACTCATAGCGAAACACGCTGACGTTTGGACAATTTCTGGACTCTATCGTCCGTCACCAGATGATTATCGACGGATGCGTAGTATAATTGAAGGATACTGCAAAGAAATCGGGCGAGATGCAAATACAATAAGGTCGGGAGTTGGAATAGGATGTGTTGTTGCAGAAGATGAGCGTGGAGTCGAAGAGAGAACCAAGAGATTCCCCCCGGTAACGATCTCAACCAAAGGCTATGCAGCCAGACAGATGAGACTTGAAGGCACGCCTGATCAATGCATCGAGAGCCTCAAGGATTACCTTGCCGCTGGCGTTACGTGCTTTGTCATGGGTTTCCCAGACATAACCACAAATGATCCGATAAGACTGTTCGGAGAAAAAATTATCCCAGCATTAAGATGACTACTTAAGCAGCTCATTATGCAATCGAACTTTCAAGTACTCAGAAGATAATCTCGGGCTGTTAGTGTAATGCGAACCCTCAACGATATGCTGAAAAGAATGCACTCACAGAATTTTCGGTATACATCGATAAAATGACTTTTTTTAGGACGATTCAAATCATAAACCTGTTCAGAAATTGAATGGATTTTCGTGATCCGCAATATGCAGAGCTCGGCCTTAAGATCGATAATCCAGGGGATCCTCCTTGCGTTTCTGATCTGTGTAACTTTGTTTAGCGCTCTTTCAGTGGTTCTCGTGAATGGACACGCGCAACAGACTGGTCTCTTCTCAGTCACAATAATTGCTCCCACAGGAGGAAACACCGTGCGACGTGAATATGCGAGCATAATCTCGAGCAACATGATTTCAGTCGGAATTGACGCGAAGCTATTCTACGTAAATTTCGATCAGCTAGCGAATAGAGAGTTCTTCCTAAGTGCTCCACAGGGCGCAACGTTCGATCAAGGCGGCTACGACATTGGATTTACAGGATGGGGCTTCACTGCCCCGGTACCTGACTTCAGAGGTAACTTCGACGGCAGGCCCGCATATCTTTCACCAGTAGGACAGAATTATGCACTCTACAATAATTCCGCTCTAAACTCACTTCTAGACACACTTTACAGTACTACAAATGTTACTACTCAAGTCGCTCTGACCCATGAGTTCCAAGAGATCGTGTTCCATGACGCTCCGTACAATTACATCTACGAAGGAGTCAATGTGGTTCCACGTGATCAGCGATGGTCAGCGTGGGGAAGCAAAGACGTGTACAATGCTGTAACCTTCCCCGACGTGCAACATTGGTCAGGCGGAATGCAGCTGACGCTAGCAGAAGCAGGTAATATTTTTCCAGGCAACACATTAGACCCAGGAGGGACGTCAAGTTCCAACAGTTTCTACGTCGCCTATATCGACGGAGCAATTCTGGGCGGGTCGTTACAAGAAGTGGACGGCCGTAATCTCAACTATATTTCTGGTACGGCAGAGAACATAACCGCTAGTCCGGATCATCTAACTTGGACAATTACTCTCCGACCAGGAGTACTCTTCCAAGATGGAGTTGAGGTGACTGCAGATGATTTCGTTTTCACCCAGTATGCTCTAACGAACCCACAATTAGCGTCCGTAGGCCTAGGCGGCAACGTACAATATCTCGGAAGTCGAGTCTCATTCACTTTTCTCAATGGAACGACCAGAGTCGACGACAATACCGGACCGGGAGTACCTGTAACTTTGGGTTGGTGGAAGTCGTTGAGCAGATACACCTTCCAATTCCACTTGCCAGCAGTCTATGCCTTCACGAACGAATCGTACGCTGCTTCTGCACCGCTACCTATGCATATCATGGAAAAGTTTCCTTTCTCCGCCTGGGATAGTGCACCGTTCAGTACCGCAAATGGACCGTACACCTATACATGGGATTCAAAGCGTTACGGGGGTACTGGTAGCTACACTGCTGTGGGACCTGTCGGCGCAGGCCCGTATATCCTTCAGAGCTACGATTTCACAAACAACATCGCAACCCTAGTGAAGTTCCCACAATATTGGAATGCGACCGGACTTGAGTCCATTGGACAGTTTACGATCAGCACGTACAAGGTCGCATGGATCAGCAGTAAGGACTCAGCACTAGCCGCTTTGAAAAACGGAGAAGTGAACCTCCTCGACTTCAACTACGAGCTCTCGTCAGACAAGCCCACCTTGGAGCAGATGGGCGTCAACATAATCTCTTCCCCGGAATTAGGATGGCAAGAAATGGGTTTCAACATGCGACATCCCGTCTTCGGAACCGGTATTAACACGCCAGTAGGCCAGAGCGATCCCTCGCAAGCTGCTGAAGCAGCTCGAGACATCAGAAAAGCCATCAGTCACCTAATTCCGAGAGACGAAATTGTCAACCAGCTACTCGGGGGAGCAGGATATCCGCTGGCAAGTTTTCTCGGCCCGGGATGGGGGAAATGGTACGACGCAACTCTACAGCCGGATAGTTATGATCCGAATACTGCCGCTGATCTACTACGACAAGCAGGGTACACCGTGAACGTCGGCCAACCCCCTCCGCAGATTACATACAGTGGCAACGCAGTCCTTGGTGAAGGTTCTATAACGATAAAAGGAACGGCACCCGTTGCTCACATGATGATAATTATCCAGCAGAGTACTGATGAAATAAGTTGGAAAGATTATGCAGGTGTCGTTTCAGCAAACGACAGCAGCTACAGCGTCTCTGTTCCCGTACCGTCGCCGTTTGGAACCGAGTGGTATCGAGCCAACTTCACAGGATACGTACTGAACGATACGATGGCTACGATTGCCTTGGCCAACGGAATAACTCCAAGCCAGATTAATGTATACGTCAAGACTCAAAACGGCATACTGGATAAGAGACAGCTTCTCCCCGAATCGGTAACCTCTACGATCGATATTTCTTCAACTGCCACCGACGCAATTTTAATTGGGGCTCTCGTTCTAATGTTCATTGGATTCTGCATTTCTATTGTCAAGCATCGTCAGAGAAAAATCTGGCACGAAGAGACATTTCTCAGCTAGACAAACTAGCGAAACGTCACATCAATAATCACCAATAAAATTGTTCCAACCAGCATCAACAATCCCGCAATCATAAACGTCAATACTCTGCGCGAATCCTCCGCTCTCGAGCATGGTACAGGTTCCTTTTTGCCAAACATCAATCTCCTGAGCTCAACGACGCCAGCGGATTTCGAAAAATCCAGTAACCCGCCAATAATGAGACAAACGGCCGCTTCAAAAAGCAAAAGGTCGCCAAACAGACTTCGCGCCGAAAATCCGAGGAGACTGGCACAAGCTGCTGTTACGCCATCTACTATGCTTAAAATAAGAATTATCCTAAATGCCGCTGAGAGGGTCTGAACTTTGGACATGTCGCCTCATCCTAAATGTGGCAACTAAGGACGGCAGAATGAATGAAAAGTAAGTCTAAGGATAGGCGTAAGTCTTCGCGGATGCGGTCGTATTCATTCATAGTTACGATCATGATAATAGCGCTGTTCTCGTTAGCATTTTACGCAAGCTCACAGCAAACCACCAATCACATTCCTACTACACTCGAGTTTAACCCTCAACCTTGGATGACCTTTGTACCCAACCAAGTCCAGTACGTTGGTTATGTCAACTATCATCAAGCGTACGCCATATCCGGAAATCTCTCGCTTTTTGGATCTAAAGGTATGCTCCAAGTCCCTCAGCTGAATCTCACGATTTTCCCTTCGGACGTAATGTATGAGCTCGACATTGAATTGATCCCGCCGCGATTCAATGGAACTGTTTCAATACTCAGCCTAAGCCAAGAACGACTGGATGCTATTTCAAATGCTTTGCAATATGTGAATACGACGACGATTCGCACGCCAATTAGTTATGACGGCGATTCAATTTACACGTTACTCATTCGAAAGTTTGGAGAAAGCAAGATTGCACTCGCGTATTTGGCGGTAGTCGACGGCAAGGTAATCCTGAGCTACGATCAAGCTACAGGATTGCAGAACGTCGAAACCATACTTGATCAAGTCAGTTCGAACGAGTCGAATCTGTTTGATAATGCGACTATAAGAGACGCGATATTCGTAACCGATTCTTCTCTAAACTGTATTGCCTTTTTCGTGGGTATGTTTCCCACTCAATTCGCGGCAAGTAACTTGATTGCGAAATCAGTCACTTATGGTGTTTCATCATTGATTGTAACCAGAGCGTTTTTGTTTCCGAACCCAGATTTGGCGACAAACAATCTTTCCGAAGCAGAGCAAATATACAGTGGCGCCTCTTGCACAACTGCAGACTCGTGGTTAACGATTACGCAAACGTATTCAATCGCCAGGTTACCCACAGAGCTATCAGGCATCTAGTTTAGGCATCCGGCGGTTTATCGGGCACTTTCAGGTTTGCAATCACTGAAGTTGGATCCGGGATAACACTAATTTTTGAATCGTTACCCAACGCCCGTTGTGCTGAGAGCAAAGCAGCGTTGACCGTCTTAGCCGGTCTCAATCCGAAGACATTTTCCACGTGATGATCCGGAATCGTTGAGATTAGATAGATTCTATGATTCTGAACGGTGCGGTGCCAAATAGGCAGCTTTCCAACCGTTGAAATTGAATGTGTGCCTCAACCTTGCCTCCAGATACCTTGCTTCTTTTTTTTCGGCCGACCAGGCATAAAATTCCCCATTTCCGGGTCCTGATGAGCATTCGGCGGCAACGATAAGCGCTCCATTTCGCTTAAGGATCGATAACGCGTTCGGGAAATTCTCTACGGCACGAAGTAATGTCTCATCAGTAGGCGTTCCACCAGCACTCATAATCACAATGTCCGCCGCCTTCTCAACGCTTCTGGTGCAATGCTCTCTGATCACCGCCTCGAGCTGATTAATGCACGACCGGAATGATTCAAGGGTAATTCGTGCAAGAGAACGGTCCTCGTTCAATATGAAACCTAGAGCGAACAGGTCAGATAGTTGGAGTGCAATTTCTAATCGTTCATTATGAACATCGATTGGTGTGAGAGGCCCTCTTCCTGAAACCTCTTGATGAATCGACGCTTCTGAGCCCAATCCAGGAAAAACCAGATCGGGTAATCCAGAAAATCCAAGAATCGAATTTGGGCGAAGCTCCCCAATCACGACACGAACGGGGGCGTCTACCAAGACCGAATTTATGGCCGGAGTAAAACCTGATTGAACTCCAGAAATGGGAGTTGTCTGCGATTTAGCGGAATGACGGATCACACTGAGGCCAGTTTCGAACTCATTCTCCAGAAGGGTTGAATCAGAGGTGAGAAGAACTGTAATCCTATCTGGCTGGGCATCTAATTTTTTGAGTTCCGCTATAAGCGAGCTCACCGATTGTCCAAGTAACTGTTTGTTCCGCGAGTTTCCAACCGCGACGCAAATGCGCTCCCCCATCTTTACTTTGGATTGAAACTCAGAATTCAAGGATACGAGGCGCGTGTTACTTCGGCGACGGGATCCAAATTCTCTGTGTTGGCTTGCGGTTTCAGAATGTCAATCAGTGTTTCTTCAGGAACGCGGACGGCGACTTCAGAGGATCCGTAAGGGAGCCACACCTCGACCATCCGATCACCTACTTCCGACGATCGCTGATGAAATGAACCAAGTTATAGATCGACCGGTGAATGGTTCCCTATGAAAGGCTAAACAGCAGCTTCTGGTAATACCTTCAACATGGTCAGACAAGGAATAGATGAATTTTGCAACATTTTACTTAGAACTGGCTGCATCAAATTCGGAACCTTTCAACTATCAAGCGGTGCATTAAGTCCGTACTATGTAGATCTCCGTTTAATCCCTAGTAATCCGGAAGCGTTCAAACGAGCTATCGGGTTCTATACAGTAACGCTCGAGCCAGTTATCAAACGCTCAAGTCGACTGGTGGGTATACCGACCGCTGGAGTGCCGTACGCTGCAGTTCTAGCCTTCAACTTCGCGAAACCATTCCTGTATCTACGAAAGGAAGCTAAAGACCACGGGCAACGCAGACGAATCGAAGGAATAATTTTTCCAGGCGACAAAGTTGTGCTCTTGGACGATGTTGTAACGACCGGTAAGAACATCATGGAAGCTGTAGACGCAATCCGCGCGGAAGGTGGCGTGGTCAAGGACGCCGTGGTCCTTCTTGATAGACAGCAAGGAGGCAAAGCGCAACTAATGAAAATGGGCGTTCGACTGCGTTCTTACGCTACGATCACGCGGGTTGCTCAGGGGCTTCTTAAAACGCGGAACGATTGACGATGGGCAGTATAGGGAGATTCTGTTACAGGTTACCGGTTAATTCCATGCGTCTACACGCGACGCATTAATGGAAATTCGACAATAACTTGATAATGCGCTCCTGCATCGAACCGCTAGGTAAGGGCATCAGGAGTATAGCTTCATGGGAAAGCCGATCGCCAGCATTGTTTCTGCTGGGATATCCAAGTTCGGTGTTCGTGAAGGATTATACTGTAGAGAATTGTTTGCAGAAGCGGCAAAAGAAGCATTTGACAGCTGCCCAAACCTCGACCCGCGACGTGACATTAAAGCGCTCTTCGTTGGAATGATGAGTGAAGCGTATGAACATCAGGCGCACGTGGCTCCACTTTTTCTCGACTGGATAGGTCTCCTCCCTGTACCTGCGTTCAGAACAGAAGGTGCTTGCGCATCCTCGAGCGTAGCTATGCGGACCGCCATCTTTTCCATAGCGTCAGGAGCATTCGACGTAGTCTTAGTGGGAGGAGTGGAGAAGATGACTCATCTAAATACAACCGGTGTGACCGAAATCTTGGGAATGGCATCGGATTTCGCCTTTGAACAGTGGCATGGTATCTCATTTCCAGGCATATTCGGAATGATGGCCGTTGATCACATGCACAAGTACGGCACCACCGAGGAACAGTTGGCAAAAGTTGCCGTGAAGAATCATGAGCATGGAGCCCTAAATCCTAAAGCCCACTTTCAGAAGCGAATTTCCGTTGACGAAGTATTAGCCTCGAAACCGGTAGCATGGCCGCTGAAGCTCTATGATTGCTGCCCACGCAGCGACGGGGCGAGCTGTCTGATTCTAACCTCACCACGAATAGCCAAAAAGTTTACTGATACGCCAGTAAACATCATCGGAACCGGCCAAGCTCAGGATACTCTGGGACTGTTCGAACGGAACGATTTCAGTAGCATGAAGGTAACAAAACTAGCCGCGCAACAGGCTTACAAGATGGCTGGAGTCGAACCCAGCGATATTCAAGTCGCTGAACTTCATGACTGTTTCACAATCGCAGAGATAATTGCATACGAAGACCTCCGATTCTGTGAACCAGGTGAAGGAGGTCAACTAATCGATGACGGCGCCACCAAGCTTGGGGGAAAAATTCCGGTGAATCCGAGCGGAGGATTGAAAGCCAAGGGACACCCCGTCGGCGCAACCGGAACAGCACAGGCATGCGAAATCTACATGCAACTCACAAATCAAGCAGGACGCCGCCAGGTAGCCGACGTGCAGATCGGTTTAAGTGAAAATGTTGGCGGATCTGCCTCAACTGGAGTCGTCCACATTTACCAACGCGGGGACTAATTCATTGAAGACAACGACCACTGTAACAGCACATGAATCAAAGCCCACCTTCATCCTGGACGAAGAAGGGAAAATTATTCCTACAATTGAAAATTTTTACAAATACTGCGCCATCGGGAAACTGATGGGCGTGAAGTGCACGAGATGTGGGACCCTCACGTGCCCGCCGCGTGGAATTTGCCAAAAGTGCTTGGGAACAGGAATTGAATGGATCCAATTGAAGGGAGACGGTGTTCTCTTAACGTACACTGTAATTCACTTCCCGCCAACGCAATTCCTATCCCTGGCGCCATACGCGGTAGGAATCGTTAAGCTTGAAGAAGGACCGAACCTGCCAGCTATGATAAAGAATATCGATTTCGATCACCTAAAGATCGGTATTTCACTACAAATCGACTTCGAAATCGAAATCGCGGCTCCCGAAGAATGGCCGAAATGGCCTCGCTACTTTTTCAAACCGCGAACTTGATCAGTCCTTCTCGCGCCACAAATATAGAGACGCGACCGAGCAGTAGGGATGCCAATTACGCGCAATCTTCTTTATTTTTTCGGCGTCGGGATCCTTCCGTAACGAATACAGTTTGCGAATCGACATTTGGATACCCAAGTCGCCAACTGGAAGAACATCTGGGCGTCCAAGCGTAAACAACAGGAACATATGAGCCGTCCACGGCCCTATGCCCTTGACCTCGTCCAGTATTCGGATGATCTCGTCATCTGATCTGTTTTTCAGATCGTCGAGGTCCAATCGACCGCTCACGACTCGGGCACTCAAGTCTTTGAGGTAACTTATCTTCTGTGGAGAGACACCGATTCGTCTCAACTTCGAAGTTGAGATCATGCTGAGGCTTTCAGCTGAAATAGTATCCGAACTAATCGCCTTCAGTTTCTCAAAAATTGATTTCGCAACTGCACCGTTGAGCTGCTGTGATAGTATGGATCCAACCAATGACTCGAATGGATCACCATCTACCTCGAACGCAATTGACCCATGTTTCTCCACTAGCACGCGAATCTTAGGATCCTGACGGGAAACATGTCTGGCGCCCGCTCGAAACGTTTGTGGTTCGCCAATGCAAGGAAACATGATAAATCGCAAATTACGTCTGACGTAAAAGAATTAGCGAATCTAACGTTCCCAAGACCTCCGAGTCCAGCTGTTCCTTAACTATTCGGATTGGAATAATTGTTGGCCCAAATTTAATAACGCAGGAATATGTGTTCTGGGCCAATTCAGAGGATCACTTTGGCAATCGCTCACTTAACCGGCATCTACCCACGGTCCGAGAACGCTGTTGGAATTACAAGAGCGTTCGACCGCGGTAAGGCTTCAAGAGAAGACGTGGCAAAAGCCACCCAAACGGACCTAACGAACCTAATCGCAATACAGAAAGCCGCCGGACTTGACTTGGTAGTCGATGGGCAGCTCAATTGGCAGGATATCTTCAGACCATTTTCAGACATATTTACAGGCATCACACCGGGCAGTCTTTCTCGTTGGTTCGATAACAACACCTTCTATAGAAAACCCGTCGTAAAGGACAGAGTAAGACTTGGAAACAGAACGGCTATCGATCAGTATTTCCGAAGCGATCTTCTCCCCAACAAGCAAAAGAAAGCAATCCTGCCCGGACCATTCACTTTTGCGTGCGCCTCACAGAACGAAGCGTACTCGAACCTGCCAGACCTGATCGACGATGTTGCGCATGCGTTGCGTGAAATTGTCCTAGAGTTGGAACAACGAGGCTACAGCTGTTTACAATTCAGCGAACCGTACCTAACTTCAACCACTAACAAGACGAATCTCCAATTTGCCAAAAACGCTTACGCTACACTGAGTCGAAGCGGAACCAAGAGTATCTTACACACGTACTTTAACAATGTCGAAGAGATTATCGTCGACCTCCTAAACTTCGCGGTCGATTGCATCGGACTAGACCTCTACGCGACTCCAATCGAACCCATACTGCAGTACAGTTTCACCAAAGAATTGAACTGTGGTTGCATCGACGGTCGGAATTCGTTAATTGAATCCACACAGGATCTTGGATCACTCGTCGAGAAGATACAAACCACTATCAGCCCGAAAGCACTATACATTAGTCCGAACTGCGACCTCGAATTCCTACCGTATCAAATCGCCGAAAAGAAAATTCGGTTACTGACCGAACTAAAGAGCAAGGTGACATAGAAAATGAGTAAACTATTTCCAACTCAAGAAATAGGCAGCTTACCAAAAGCCCCATGGCAAATCGCGTTTCTGCGAGGGAAAACAATCGAGGACTCCGACCTAGCTCATCTCAAAAAATGGTCACAAGTCATTGGATTCGAAGCTGAAGAAGAAGTACAACAATTGCTCAAGACTCCGAAGAACCCGGAAAGCGAGAAAAAGATGCGAGAAGTCGTATCCCTCTTTGGCATCCGCTTTCTCGAAGCAACCGGCCTAGATTACATTTACGACGGCGAAGCCAACCGCATTGAAATGTATGAACATGCAATTAGAAATTCTCAAGGTTTCCAATTCTATGGACACGTACGCGCTTTCGACAACAAGTACTACCGTAAAGCAGCCTGCGTGAGCAAGGCTGGGTTCGGAAAACCCTATCATCTTGACGAGTATCGCTACGTTTCGGCTCATGCAAAAAGGAAAGTGAAAGTCCCGGTCACCGGACCGTATACTCTCGCTGAATGGTCATTCAACGAATATTACCAAAAACAGCTTTCGGGCAAATACTCAGACCTCGGCAACCTCAAATTAGAAGCTAAACGTGAATTCGTCCTAGATGTCGGCAAAGAGCTTCTTCGCCCAAATCTGAAGGCACTCGTCGATGCAGGCGCAGAATGGATTCAGATCGATGAACCTGCCCTATCCACACGACCCGAAGAGGTCCCCTTCTTCGTAGAGGCTTTCAACGAATGCACTGCAGGACTCGGTTGTAAGCTAAGTGTCCACATATGCTACAGCGACTACCCGCAGCTCTACCCTTCAATACTCGAACTAAAAAATTGCAGCCAACTCGCCCTTGAGTTTGCTAATCGCGACGATGAAAAACGAAGTGGATACAAGCTCGTCCAGCAACTGAAGGAACTCGGAGAAACAAGAGAGATAGGCTTGGGTGTATCGGACGTTCACGTCAATACCATAGAAGACCCACAGCTCATTAGCGACCGAATAATCTATGCATCCAACATAATTGGGCCGGAAAAAATTTACGTAAATCCGGACTGCGGCCTCAGAACACGCTCATGGGATATCGTATACCAAAAACTTAACAGCATAACAAAAGGTGCGGAGCTCGCGAGACGGAAGCTTACAAGTTAAGAACAATCTACTCAATTTCAATTAGCACAGAATCCTTCTTAACAGTCGCTCCGTCCGCTACACGAATGGACTTAACACGACCGGATTTCGGGGAAACAATTTCATTCTGCATTTTCATGGATTCAAGAATAAGCAGCGGTGCACCCGATTCCACTCGGTCATTCAATTTCACTAGAACGCTAGTAATGCGTCCAGGCATAGCTGCACGAATCTCGCCAGAAGCGTTTTTTCCTGCTGTGTCAATCAATCGATAATGTCCCGAACTAGGAGCGTGAACGAACGCCTGAAATGGAGTTCCAGCGAGCCAAACATCAACCCGATCAAAGTTAAGTGACCTCGCGCTTCCGTGTAGAGTCTTCTCCCCACGATGAACACTCCACGAGATAATATCACCGGACCGGAAGGAGTGACATTCCAACATTTCGTTTGCAATTGAGACAAGGAACTTTCGTTTACCAGTTTGATCTACGGTAGCCTCGTAAATCTTACCGTTTACTTGAACTCTATAATTGGTCAATTTAGATGTCTCTTCTGTGATTGCTCGTTCGAGCTGAGGTTTTCCAATGCGAGCGATGAAATCTCTGTTGCAGACGATGCCTAAGTGGCAGATTTGTTGAACGCATAGCTGCCGCAATGGCGGCGGCATATACTTCCAAGTCAAGCAACTCTGAGCTTAGGTTAGCGACGAAGGCGTTCAGGTATGTGGTGTCAAATTGTCCGTCCAAAAACGCTCTGTCACGAAGTAACGCACGATAAAGTGGAATCGTCGTTGGAACGCCGAGTATCTCCATCTCTTCCAATGCGTTCTGCATGCGCCGAATTGCTTCGGTTCTATCCCTTCCCCAAGCAGACAGTTTGGCAATGAGTGAATCATAGTACTCTGGAATCAAGTATCCGGAGTACAAATGGGAATCAACGCGAATGCCCGGCCCACTTGGAGCGTGAAATTGGATGACTGTCCCAGGGGAAGGAGTGAAATCTCTTCGTGGATCTTCAGCGTTTATTCGCATGTTGATTGCCCAACCATTCACGTGAACTTCGTTCTGCGATAGATTCAGTTTTGATTCGAAAGCGATTCGTAGTTGTTCTTCCACGATGTCTATGCCTGTCGTAAGTTCTGTGACGACATGTTCGACCTGGATGCGTTTGTTCACCTCTAGAAAGTAGAACTTGTTCTGTTGATCGATAAGGAACTCAACCGTGCCAGCGTTAGTATATCCTGCGGCGCCCAACCCTTTCTTCGTCGCGTCGTTCAATTGTTTGCGTAACTCTTCGGTTACCGCAGCCGACGGTGCTTCTTCGACAAGCTTCTGGTATCGACGCTGTATGCTGCATTCGCGCTTCGCCTAGTGTTATCACGTTGCCCGAATCGGCCAGCGCCTGGATTTCCACATGTCTTGGACTCGTCAGCCTCTTTTCGACATATACCAAATCCCTTCCAAATGAGGAAGCGGCTTCGAGTTTAGTAACGCGGTAGAATCGGCGTACTTCATCATCGGTCTTGGCGATACGCATGCCTCTGCCACCGCCTCCATATACTGCTTTGAGAATTACCGGATATCCGGCCTTCTTAGCAAATTCGACAGCTTCGTTCTCATCCTTGACGGGCTCATCAGTGCCTGGAATGAGTGGAACCCCTACTTCGCGCATAGTTTTGCGTGCGTCAAGTTTGTTTCCGACTTTCGAGATTGCCTCAGCCGTCGGACCTACGAAGACAAGGTTCGCTTCTTTACAGGCGTTAACGAATGCCGAATCTTCCGATAGAAAACCGTAACCCGGATGCACGCCATCGCATTTTGTTTCAATAGCTGCTTCGACTATCTTTGAGATGCTGAGATAAGTTTCGCTTGGCGTAATACCGTGGAGCGGATATTTTTCGTCAGCGTAAGCCACCGGTAATGATTCTTGATCAACATCGGAGTAGACCGCAACTGTTCGTATCCCGAGCTTTCGGCATGTCCTGATGATTCTGAGTGCGATTTCGCCTCTATTTGCAATTAGCAATTTCGTTTTCAAATTTGATGCACCTCAACTGGTGCCTTCTTCCAGAATTGGTCAGGTTACAGTTGGACGTTACCGTGCTTTTTGGGTGGTGTGAATTCGCGTTTTTCTAACGAAACTTCGAGCGCTCGGATAAGTCTTGGTCGAGTCTCTTGAGGTTCAATCACGTCGTCTATGTATCCGCGACTTGCGGCGACGTATGGATTAGCGAATTTTTCACGATATACTTCGAGGAATTTTTGAGCCGTTGTCTCGTCGTTAGCTTGGCTAAGCTCTTTTCGGTAAATGATCTTGATTGCTCCTTCGGGTCCCATGACTGCGATTTCTGCTGTTGGCCATGCGAAATTATAGTCGGCGCGAATATGTTTACTCCCAAGAACATCGTAGGCGCCTCCATATGCTTTTCTTATGATGACCGTAAGTTTCGGAACGGTAGCTTCACAGTATGAATAGAGAAGTTTAGCTCCGTTCCTTATGATGCCTGAATGCTCCTGATCCTTGCCGGGAAGAAAACCTGGGACATCTACGAACGTTACGATTGGAATATTGAAAGCGTCACAGAATCTTATGAACCGGGCAGCTTTGATTGATGAGTTGTTGTCGAGAGTTCCCGCGTAAACTTTCGGTTGATTGGCAACTATTCCAACACTATGCCCGTCAAGTCGCCCGAAGCCTATAATGATGTTCGCTGCCCACTCTGCTTGAACCTCCAAGAAGCTTCCGCGATCGAGAACGTGATTTAGGATTTCTTTCATGTCGTACGGTTTATCCGGATCGGAGGGTACTATCGACGTTAGTTCGTGATCTTTGCGATTAGGGTCATCTCCAGTTCGAATTAGAGGGGGGTCTTCCAGATTATTTTGCGGCAGATACGAGAGTAGCCCTCGGATTAGTTGGATCGCTGTCTGTTCGTTAGTAGCAAAAAAGTGCGATACCCCGGATTTCTGGTTGTGAACTGCGGCTCCGCCCAGATCTTCAAAGGTCACGTCTTCATTTAGGGCAGACTTTACAACATCTGGACCGGTTACGAACATGTAACTTGTCTTGTCAACCATTATCACAAAGTCAGTAAGAGCAGGTGAATAGACCGCCCCTCCAGCGCATGGCCCCATTATGGCGGATATTTGAGGAACTACACCGCTCGCGAGAACATTCCTGTAAAACACCTCGGCGTACCCACCTAAGCTGACAACCCCTTCCTGTATACGTGCTCCACCAGAATCATTGAGCCCAATTATGGGTGCGCCAACCTTCATTGCGCTGTCCATTATCTTACAGACCTTCCTAGCGAACTCCTCTCCAAGGGATCCTCCGAATACTGTGAAATCGTGGGCGAAGACGTAGACCAGACGTCCGTCTATAGTGCCGTGTCCAGTCACTACACCGTCGCCTAAGATCCCAGAGTCTTCCAATTGGGAGACAACGAAACGGTCAGTCTCAACGAAGCTGCCATCGTCCAGGAGGAGTTCGAGTCTCTCACGTGCCGTTAGCTTGCCCTTGGCGTGTTGCGAATCAATCTTGGTTCTTCCTCCCCCGAGAAGAGACTTCTCGCGGAGCTCCCGCAGATGTTCAATCTTCTTTGTAAATGCAGGATCGGGTTCCATCAATGCTTTCAACTGCGGTTCGCTGCGGTCCACTGCGGTTCGTACGTTCAGATTTCATTCCTTTTAGTTGTTGTGGCACCTAGACTGTGTATTCAGCAGCCATTGCTGTTCCGGTTTCGATGATTACATATTCACCATCCGTATCAATCTCAACCTCCGTTAAAGAACGGTATTTATGAAAGATGCCTTCGACCGTGTGACTTGGCATCGTCACCCTTACCCTTCGACCGCATGAATAATCCGTTGCTCGCAAGAGCTGCAAGATGTGATTTATTTGGTTTTGAGCAGCAAGATCGAATATGCCTTCAATTTCCTTCAGCGTAGCGGAAGCTAACGCGTTGATATCTACTGGATGTTTCAATTCGTTCAGTATCGTTGTAGATTTTTTGTTGGCAAATTCTATGAGCGAAGGTTGAAAGTTCACGTTAACCCCAATTCCAAGCAAACTGAACGCATATTCGTTCCCTTCGAATCTACTTTCAGCAAGGATCCCTCCAACCTTGTCAGAGTGGATCACCACATCATTAGGCCACCTCACAAGGCTCCGAATTCCAAACATAGTATAGATTGTTCGGGCGATGGATAATGCGCCCAGTAGAGGAATTCCACTCGCGACTGCTGAGAGTTCGGGATTACGCAAAACAATCGTCATCCAGAGCCCTCCAGAAGGAGAGAGCCAGCTTCTGCCAAAGCGTCCACGCCCGTTCGACTGTTGAGTTGCAATAATCGTCAACCCACTAGGAGCACCGCTGAGAGCGAATTGCTCAGCAATATCGAAAGTGGAAGTGCATTCGTCTACGACGACCAATTGTCGGCCGAATATCTGCGTGGTCAACGCATCTCGTATTCTTTCACTGGAAAGTTCAGAAATGGCAAGACACCTGGCAGTGATTAAGATAGACTTCTGCTAAATTTGTAACGCAAAGACTAAGCGAAGCAAACGGACATGTACCCCCAAATCATTTATTTCAGCACGTCCCTCCGTTTAAGTTGAATTAGCTTGAGCACTGCAAGAACAGCAACCGGAGTGCCGGGACTCGATGAGATTATAGGCGGAGGTTTCCCTCGAGAGCGAGTCATCCTAGTGCTTGGTGAGCCGGGTGCCGGGAAGACCATCTTATGCTCTCAGTTTTTGCTTAACGGTTATTTGAAATATGGTGAAAATGGGATCTTCGTCAGCATGGACGAAGGTAAAGCTCACTACATGCGTGAAATGAAGACGTTCGGATGGGACTTTGCATCCGCAGAAAAGGAGGGCAAATTCGCGTTTGTTGACTGCGTCGCCAATATGCGCAATCCCAGGCGAAGTAAAAGTGGGGAACCTGACGATCGGAAAGCAGGATTTTTCGTTAATCAGCTTACTAGAAGTAGTCAGGAGTACTGTGAAGAAAACACGTGCGAGTCGCATTGTGGTTGACCCGATCTCTCTGTTGTTGGCACAATACGCTGAGGATAGCCAGAGGCGAAAGGCGTTACTGGATCTCGTGGAAGCGTTGTCTGAAACCGGAGCCACTTGTGTGATAGCTTCGGAACTTCGCCGGGTAGGTATCAGAGGCCGAACATTACAGTTAGAGGAATTCCTCGCGCATGGTGTCATAATAATGCAAACGATTGCAGCGGGCAGAACCATGGAGCGTACTATTCAGGTAGAGAAGATGCGAGAAACACAAATCGATAGGCAGCCTCGACCCTACAGAATTACTGATAAGGGCATAGAGGTCTATCCGAAAGAAAGCGTAATCTAAGACTGATTTGAGAGAGACCATACACTGGCGTCTGGCGCCGTTCGGCGACGCTACTTCTTCTTTCTCGTCTTCGTAGTATTAGGGGTTGCAGACGTGTCTTTGTCTGTGCTTGGTTCTGATGTAGCTGGTTCAGGTTCAAGCGGGGCGGGTGGTGGAGTTGTTAACATGGTCCAGCCAATCCATCCAGATATAACGAGAACGAGCAATACGAAAAGCAGCACCGGTATACCTACTGCCAGCGCATACCAATGTGTTGTCTGCAGTCCCGGAATCCAAGGCGAGAAGAACATTATCAAGTAAATTATTGCAATGATGATCGAGACGAGGAAGATTGCGAAACCATAGCCTTGATCCTTGCTCAATTCGCTCACAAGTTTTCGGTTAACCGTCGGTGAACATATAAACCTTTAACCGTTTTGTCTTCCTAGAGTTGCTTGTATCCCGGTCTCTTACTGATTAGTGTGGGCAATTTGAGCGGCATGTTAGGATAGCCGCTCGCCGAGGTGATGATTTCTGTTTTCAGATCCGAGATCGTTGCTTCATATTTTGCATTGTCATGGCGTCTTCTGATCGAATACTTGTTGGTCGTCACTTCCCTTTGCCCTATGACAATTATGTATGGCACCCAGTTTAGTTCTGCTTCTCGGATGCGTTTGTCAAGGCTTTCGTTTCGATCGTCTACATCAGCCCGCACTTGTGATTTGGCTAACTCGGCAGCTATGTTCAACGCGAAGTTGGTGAATTCAGGTTTTATGGGAATCAGACGTATCTGAGTTGGTGATAGCCATAACGGGAGAGCAGGTTTTTGGCCGCTTCTCTCGACACGGGCGCACTGATCGAAGACTGTGAATAAGTATCGTTCAATTGATCCAATGACGGCGGTGTGAATTATCGCCGGGTATTTGTGTTGTCCATCTTCGTCGACGAACGAAATCCCGAAACGTTTAGCATTGCCTATATCGATTTGAAAGGTTGCAATTTCAGCCGGTCGCTCCAATTCGTCGATTATGTGATATTCTATGTTTAGAACCCAGTAATAGATGCCTTCAGGGACGAAGTTTAGTAACGCAGGCTTTCCTTCGCGTTTAATCAGTTCCATGACGTACTCGCGATTGTTATCGAGAAAAGAATGCGTGATGTTGTAAATTGAGACGTAGTCTCTGTTGAGTTTGGTAATCTCCTGGTAAATCCTATCGTGTAGCTTAATCGTCACCGACTTGGCTTGTTCCACATCCTTGCAATATATGTGACAATCGGGCATGTTCAACCTGCGGAGTCTGAAGGACAAGAGCAATTCTCCGCTCTGCTCTAACCTGTATGAGTCAGCAACTTCAAATGTCCCAAAGGGTAGATGACGATAGCTGATCGTCCAATTACGTACCGCAGCGAACTGTTGGTGACAGGCCGCATATCTCATAACAAGGCTCTTGTTCTCGACCTCAAGTCGGTAAAGCCTGGAGCCGAAGAGATCTGCATGCTCCTTGACTGCTGGAACTGATAGGTCGAACATGTTTGTTCCTTTGATTTGAAGGATCGGCAGATCTACAGCAGTTACGGCATCCCATGAATACTGGCTGATTAGGTCGAAGATCATTACGCCCTCGGGACTGTACCGCATGTGGCCGATGTCAGAGAAGCTTTCCCAGTCTATACCAAACTTCTTGCAGTAGTCCAAGAATCGTGGTTGCCCACCGCTCAGGCCCTTCTTGAGAGCCTCTTTCTCAACTAGGATCCTGAACTCGTCTTCACCAGGTTTGAACTGATATTCGTCGGGTTGGTAGATTTTGCCGTCTAATGCCAAAATCTTGTAATCGGTATTTATCGGAGCCGCTTCAGCTTGTTTAGTCTGTTTTGGACGAATTGTTCGGGATAATTCTGATAGGGGATGGCCTAAACAGTGGAGAGTGAAAGCCTTGTAGTATCCAAAGGGGCTACGATAGACTTCGAGGCCCTGCGATTTCAGATTCTCGGTAAGCAGAGCAAGAACGTTCATCGCCGTTTTGACTGCTGCGAGACTGCTTGATAAGTGGGCGTACGGATAAATTAGAATGCGGTTCGTTTTAACAGAGTTCGCAACTTCCAGGATTGACTCACTCGCATCATTTGCAACTTGCTCCGGATTCTCTTCATCTTCCTTCTCTACCGTGCAGAAGCTCACCAACACATTTTCGTACTTTCCGTGTCGATTGCTGTCGACTATTTCCTCGGGAGGGTTCTTTACCGCTTGTTCACGCACCGTGTATTCGAAGTCACTACAGTGGAGTAGGAGAAGTCTCATCTATTGCCCTCGCGAGATTAGGCTGAAAACCGCCACTTGTCCAACTGGCGGTCCTTTCGTGTGAGTTTCTTAAATTCACGATAGTGCGTTTTGCAGAAATACGCTCTTCGCCCCGCGCCTATATTCAGACCTGTACCTGATACCTTGTCGGGAGAAATCGAGCGGATGGCTGGATTTTGGCATCCGACTACGCTGCACGGCTGCCCCTTATCGACCTTACCCAATTGAATCGGCATGTAAATGTAATTACTTGCTGAAAAAGTTGGTTTCGCAAATACCTACCGTCACGATTTGATTCTCGTGCTCGCGAAAGGTCTTAAGTTTCCATGTTCAGATCGAGCATTGACTTAGCTTGCTGGGAAGGATTAGAAGAAAATACGAAACAGCTATGCGGCCCGTGGGAGTTCGATTGGGCGCGATGGGTCTCACGCCGAACATGATAACGACAGTCAGCCTAATGGTTTCAGCATGCGCGGGTATTGCTTATGCGGAGCGTATGCCGCTGTTGGGAGCACTCGGTCTTACCCTGTCGGGAATCGTCGATATGTTTGACGGAGCAGTGGCTAGAGCGACCGGTAAGGCAACGAGATTTGGGGCCGTCTACGATCACGTGCTTGATAGGTATGCCGAATTTTTCGTGTTAGTCGGAATCGGTGTTGGAGGACTCGCTAACTGGATATTGGTTATTTTTTGTTTGTTCGGTATGATCATGGCCAGCTTCACGCGGGCGAAGGCCGAATCTGTCGGTGGGTTGAAGAGCTGTACAGTTGGTATCGCTGAACGCCAAGAGAAAATTCTTCTGCTTCTACTCGGCTCGATATTTGAGTCACTGACCCCGTTCGCATTGCCCTTCTGTGTGATCATCGTCGGCATTCTCTCTCATATTACTGTAGTACAACGTCTTTATTTCACATTCAAAAATGCGGGGAGCGCGTAATTGACGTTCAACCTCGTAGGGATAGGAAACCCGGTTTACGACATTATAATCACACCGGCCATAAGGACCGATGGGCGGGTGCTGTCAGGCTGCAGCACGAACGCTTGTCTAGTCGTAAAGCGACTTGGGATGTCGAAGGTCGGACTGATTGGTAGTGTCGGCAGAGATTTCTCTGAAAGATTCCAGCTCGACATGAAGAAGTACGGTATCGAAACAAGTTTGAATGCTGAAAGTGAACGTACGGGAGGTTTTCGTCTCGTCTATGACAATAAAGGAGACAGGACGTTGGAGGTACTTGCAGTGGCAGAAAAAATTACTTCCAAAAGTATCCCCGAAGAGTTTCTCGACAGCAACTTCTTTCTAATCGGACCGATCTTGGGCGAGGTTGACTTCGAACTCATCAAATACATTAGAACCTCAACCAGCAGCACAATTTTCTTAGATCCACAAGGATTAGTGAGATCAATTGGAACAGATGGAAAAATTATCCATAAATGCGATACAGATCAATTTAGAAAAATCGCAGAATTGGTTGACTTCGTAAAACCGAACGAGCATGAGAGCGAAACTATAACGGGAGAAGCGAATCCCATGTTGGCTCTTGACCAACTTCACGAATTAGGCGTCAAGGTACCCATTGTGACATTGGCAGATCGTGGCTCTGTCCTTCTTGACTCTGGCCACGTTTTCCATATCCCCGCATTTCAGACGCACGCCATAGACCCGACGGGTGCAGGCGACACGTACGCAGGTTCATTTATCGTGGAATATGATGGGACGAGAAGTATTGTTGAATCCGCTCTATTTGCTTCTGCCGCGGCATCCATTAAGGTAGAGCAGGTTGGACCAGACTTTCACATAACGCAGGAAGAAGCGAGAAGAAGAAAAGATGAGATCCGCGGAGGACTCAGGTAACGAGAGTCATCCGGGAGTACTCTACTGGCCGCACAGAGCCGTTTAGTTAGTACCGTCTCTCGCTGGCAGATCGGACTTTCGAAATTCCAAAGTGCACGGCACAGGAAACGCAGTAGACTCTAACCACAGCCTCTCGAGCAATGTAGGTGCCGTGGGATCGAAGCTCACGAGCCAAGGACGGATCGACGAGTGACGTCCATCTTGTCTCACGTTTCGCTTTGTCTCTTGGGACTGGTCTACCGCAGTTAGAGCACTGGATCATCTCGCTTCGGCCTTTGCCACCCTTGCTTCGGCCTCGCGACTTTCGTTTCTTGGTCAACTATTTCCACTACCGAGATTGTTACTCGTTTGTTGGCCTCGCACACGCTTTAAACGTTGTGAATTGCGAGTTGAATTTAGTAGGATTTCGCGAAGTACGCTATTTTTGTACCTGGTTTGCCGCATAGAACACATTTTCCAGATGCTTGCTCGTTGAAAGGTATCGTTCGAATTGTCGCTCCTGTCTCCGCTTTGATCTTATCTTCACAGGCTACTTCTCCACACCAGGAACTGTGGATGAATCCGCCGATGTTCGCCTAGGGTTTTCTTGAATTGTTCATAATCATCGGTGTTCGTGATGGACGCGTCAAGGATTGTTTTTGCTTTGTCTCGAAGGCTCGATTGTATATCCTCAAGGCATCGCTTCGTCTCCGAAACGATGTCGCCTTCCATTACCACGGCTTTGGCTTTGTTGTCTCGACGTACGAGAGTGATCTGCTTCTTCTCGACGTCCTTTGGCCCGATTTCAATACGGAGTGGGACGCCTTTCATTTCCCAATCGTTGAACTTCCACCCTGGAGTGTATTGCTCTCGATCATCGAGGTTAGCTGCGATTCCCGCATTTGTAAGCTCCTTAAGGACCGATTGCGCTTTCTGCCTGATTACTTCTTGGTCACCCGTCTTGTAGTAGATTGGAACAATCACGGTTTGGATGGGTGCAATGTGGGGCGGAATCACGAGTCCTCGGTCGTCTCCGTGAAGCATTATCATGGCGCTGATAAGCCGCCAGGAAACCCCCCATGACGCCGTCCACGCGTAATGGTTCTGCCCATCTTTACCTAGAAATTTGATATCGAAGGGTTTCGAGAAGTTCTGCCCTAAATTATGCGATGTACCCATCTGGATTGCTTTTCCATCTGGCATCATTGCCTCAAGCGTCGTCGTATAGAGTGCACCTACGAACTTCTCCCGATCGCTCTTGTATCCGGTCAAGACCGGAACCGCTAATTGATCCTCTATCAGTTGTCGATAATATTCGAGGATCAGCAAGACTTCCTTATCGGTATCTTCCTGGCTCGCATGCACAGTGTGCCCTTCCTGCCAAAGAAATTCGCTTGTCCTCAAGAATGGTTTGGTAGCAGTTATCTCGGCGCGAAGCACGGAGTTCCAAACGTTGATGAGAAGTGGTAAGTTGCGCCAGCTGCGAACCCACTTTGAGTAAGCATCGTAGATTATGGTTTCGGAGGTGGGCCGCACTGCCAATCGTTCAGACAACTTATTTTCTCCGGCATGGGTTACCCAGAAGACTTCAGGTGTGAACCCGCTGAAGTGTTCTGCTTCTTTCTTGAGAAGGCTTTCAGGAATTAGGAGTGGAAAGTAAGCGTTTGAGTGGCCCGACTCTTTGAGACGCCGATCGAAATATGCACGAATTTGCTCCCACAACGCGAAACCGTACGGACGAAGCACCATGAAACCTTTCATGGGGGCGTAGTCCGCCAGTTCGGCTTTTGTGACTATTTGCGTGTACCATTCGGACAGGTCGTCAGCTTTCTTTGAAGTGATTCCGATTTCTTTCAAGATTTATATGTCTCCTAATTACTGTTTGTTGATGTGGAATTTCGATGTCTCAGCTTGAAACCGCTATGGCGCCTAGTCCAATGTTTGATTTATGGTTACAGGGCATCAAAGAATCCACCAGAGAAGTTTACGGTCGATACCTCCGACGTCTCTTCAAACTCGCCAAACCTGACACCTGAACAAGTTGTTGATGGTACTAAGAAAGACATCCAAACCTACATTCGACCTCGTTCAGTTAGCGAACAACTTCACGGAACGTGGCAGATACATTACGGTTTTCGCCTTACGCAGATTCCTCTATGATCGAGGCGTGCTGATGCTTCCGCCCGCCAGAATCGCCACGCCCACCCCAACACGAAAACCCACAAACCTCACCTGGGAAGAGGGCGCACGGAATAGCCGCAGCCGCCGGCAAACCATACAATATCGTTTCAAGTTAATGCTGCATGCAGGGTGGGGCATCGGAGAATTTCTGAAATTCAACACGGAAGAGAACTGGAGTAACGTGAAAGCCCAGCTGGCCAAGGATCCGGGCAAGGAGTATTATCGTCATGATTTCAGCGGCCGTAAAAAAGAACATGAGAGAATGGTACAGCCTAATCCCCGTGGCCATACTTCGAGAAGTTCTAGGAATGGACCCTGTTCCGATCCGGGCCACTCACGGCTACATGTTCGAAGATGGACGACGTACCCACAAATCGAAGGCATCCTTCTAAACCTCGAAGATTACCACTCTGCTCCGTATATCTCGAGAAGGCGTGGATAACTGCTCGAAGATGCGCCCCGATCACAATGAAAGGACAGCCAAGCCTTCACGAACTCAGGGACACATGGCGAACCAAAGCCGCCTTCGTTGGTTGCGCTGATGATGCTGCAGATGTTGCGATGGGTCACGTGATTGACCCCTTGGGTTACAAGAAAGTGTTTACGCGAGAAAAATGGATGTGGGAGAACCTACGGAAAGTCGAAGGCGCAGCCCTCACTGAGAATGATTTGCAGGAACGAGACGAGACAATTCAGAAACTTCAACAGCAGATCGACGAACTGAAGCAAGGCCAGTTGGGTCCGCTCAGCGAGAAAGACATTGGGCGAATGGTTGAGCAGTACCTTGCTGCTAAACGGTAGGTCTGCTTATTTTTCAATGTCATCGTGAGAAGCGTCCAATAAAGAATTGAGGATACTGAGCTGAAGTAGATATGGATGGCCATGGTAGCTATTCAACAGGGTCGTGGCAGAGCTTTCTTCTGTTGATCGTCGGTTAGGTTTAGAAAGTAGCCGCAGTTGATGAAATTCTCAATAATCCTGTCCGGCGGACTGTTCACCGTTACAACTTCAATTTTGATGCTGTGGCTTTCCACTTTGCCTTGGTTCAGGTCATTCTCTATCTGTTGTCGGTTTTGCTTGTAGCCTGGGTTGGGTGTTGTGTCATTTACTGGTGGGCTCACTGCAAAAGCATCTGAGCGGAGCCCTAACACTCTCTTACTGACAATGTCATAGTGTGTCTCTCCAAGCATTTCAAACATGGTTTGCGTCGGCCACAGAGATCATCTGTTGGGGCGATCTTATGATGTCTGGAAGTTCGTGCTTTGGACATCCATCCCCCTAACATTGACATCGTGAGAGCGAGCGACGTGCCAAGGCAGCACTTTGGCGAGTTCATCTTCCGGTTGTCTCTGCAAGAACAGGACTAGGTATCTAAGAACCGACTCCGCATGTTTGCGGGCACGTTTGTTCATCTCTGAAATGTTCAATGGAGGTGTGAGTTTAGCCTCTTTCTTTCGTTGGTTCTCATCCAAAAGTAGGTATCGTACGATGCCTACGGCGTCTTTTGTATCGTTTTTTGGTATATTTCTTGGCAATTATCACACAATGTGATATTATACAACGTCGTACCCATTAACCTTCCAATGCGTGATGTCCAACAAAAAATGGATTCGGATTGAGGAAAAGACACTCACAAACTTCTCTTGGAGTTAGGCGGCAAAGCCGAGCCGTTTGACGAATAATCCCGCGCTTTCTTCCGAAAAGTCATGAGTGATAAGATTTTGGCTGAATCCTTCTCATTAATTGACGGAATCTTAGACGAATTCGCAAGGCGGCTCGGCTGGAAAATATCGTCTCCGAAACGTAAACGGTCCAGGAGGCTTAGTTAGTTTCCAGGCCCATCAAATCCCGGTTAGATGCTCGGAATGCGGCAAACAGTTCTTCATTTCATTCGAACCAGAAACTACGCGAGCCGTCTACTGCCCGGGATGTTTCGCATCCCGTAAAGAATTCAACGCCAACGCGAGTTGTAGGAGCTGCGTCAAGATGAAAGAACAAATTTCCACCGACCGACACAAAGCCATCCTCGCGCAGCATCACGCCGTAGCGCGCGCGCCCTGCCGGCAATGTAAGAAGAAAGTGTTGATGTAGAGGCGGTCGAGAAACGCGCCGCCGTCTGCCCCCATCAGCTCGATCTTGCCGAGCGTGGAAACATCGCAGAAACCGACGCGTTCACGCACCGAACGGACCTCGCGATTGACCGTCACCAGCCAATCGCCCCTCCGGCTGCCGGAAAATATTGCGCCCGAAGCCAGGGACCGACCTCGGTGAATACCGCACCCCTGCTCCCGCGCCCAATCATGCGAGGGCGTACGCCGGACCGGTCTAAATGCTTTGCCGCGATGGTAAACGGCCAAAGCACCGATTGCCATCGGCGTATACGGCGGCCGGTGAGTAAGTCGTGCGAGTTTCCGGAATTGAACGTCCGGTCAGCGCGGCCATCATTGCCAAACCGGCCACGTTCGCGGTGCGGCCTTGATCTGTCGCCATTCCGAGGGTGGTGTAGCGTTTGAGGTGTTCGACTGATCGAAATCCC